>PSPW01000005.1 GCA_004195615.1 Methanobacteriota archaeon
GCATCAGTGCTGGGCGCGGCGATACTAGTCGCCGGAAGACGCAAGGACTGAGCGGTTCTCGCCAATACTGGCGAGGGCCCTCAGGGCCATGACTCCTTTTGTAACGCAGCCAAACTAGGAAAAAGTGACCACAAGGGGTTTAGGTTAAGTATTCGAGAAATTCGAGAAATGATGATGCAGCCCATCCGCAGATTCGACAAGGAAGGAATATCGAGCAAGAGGAGCGGTACAACCATTGTTTTGCTGATGCTACTCAGCCTTCTAGCATCATTATCGTCTCCGGCCAGTGCTAGTGATATCGTAATCACTGATCCAATAGAGATTGTACAGAGTGGCGCTCATAATGACAGAATGATGGCTATGGGTGCAGACTCACAAGGTAACGTGCATGTGGTCTGGAGTCGGAACACAAATCACCTGTATTACAAGATGCTAGACCCTAGGGGCGAAGCTCTGATTTCAGAGACTCAGATTTCAGATCCGGGTGCTCATCGAGCGTGGCATCCTGACGTCACGGTGGATAGTGATGACATGGTTCACGTGGTATGGACGGACAGAGCTGGTCAGCACAAAATCATGTACACTCTTCTCGACCCATCACTTGACGACCAGAGTGGTGACTCCTCCTTAGACTCAGTTCTGTCGATAGTTCCCAATGACGTCGAAGTAGTAAACAATCCACAGAATCGAGATTGGCCGGCGATTGACGTAGACTCAGAAAACAATCCACACATCGTCTGGGAGGACTCTTTCGAACCCCTAGAACTCTACTACCAGCAGTCACAGATTTACTACAAGATGATCTCAATCGACCAAATTGCTAGAGTGGCTATCGTTGAGATCGACAGCACACTTCTGACCCCGATTCTTGGCCAGAAGGGACACCCCGACATCGCCGTCGACATCAACGATTTCGTTCAGATAGTTTGGGATGATACTAGGGGCGGCCAGGTAGAGATGGTTGTCCCAATCGACACTTCTGGATCGATGAACGCAGAATGGGCAGACATGTGCGCGGTCTTCTACGGTGGTAATTTCGCTAGTGGAGGATACTTCGTGGGATTGAAGCCAATGTTAACTAGTGCCAACATGAGCGTATATGAGACGCTCTATGCCCTTAGTGGCAACTGGCCAGCCGCTGCAACCAGTGGAAACTGTGCCGACGCCTATCAGACAGGTGGCTCCGGCAGTCAAGGACCCAGAGCTACTCCACTCGGGCCAGGGGATTCGTCGGGAGGTATCAGGGAATTAACTGAGGTCGTTTACAATAACCAAGCTACCAACCTCCCTGCAGATGGCGGGTACTACAGCGAATTCTGGGGACCAGCGGCAACCTGGGCATGCCTCTCTTACAGAGATATTCAAGCTAGACAGGGACTTTCCGCAAACCCCCCAACCACCCTAGATCATCGATGGAACGACAATGCCACCCGCGTAGTCATTCCGATTTCTGACGAGGGGCCCTATGGAGGGACTCCAATGGACAATGACGACACCTCGAGCATTAATCAGGCACACGACGCATGTGTATTGGCTCAGACTAAGCCATACCCTCTCTGGGCTGGTTCCGACACCGCGGTTGGAAGCTATATGCTTGACCTCGCACAGTGCCCAGTTGGATCCGGACTGAACACCAGAACATGCAATGGTGCGACAACCCGAACCACTACTGCTGAGGGTCAGATGTACCAGTTCCCGACCAGTGCAGGATCTTCTTCCGAGTTAGAGATAATGGTCGAGGCTATGGTTTACCTAGCTACGAACAACTCTCGCGAGATATACATGACAGTTCTAGATCCACACTCTCTATTGGAGAATCCATGGCCAGGTTGGAGTCGAGGAGATTCCGGAACCGAGACACACCAGAATGGGTATTACATCGAGGATATCGGTCCTTCCGAAGACGAGCAGGGCTATGGACATTTGATAGTCGTAAACGACACCCAGATTACCAACAACCCAGCCTACAGCTTACACCCTTCGATTGCCATTGATAGCTCAGGCAACACACACCTCGCTTGGCAGGACGGGCGACTCTATCCCGGTTGCGATGGTCCCACGGGAGGCATAGATATCGAGGGAGCCTACGAGATCTACTACACCAGGCTTCGACTAAGGGGCGCTGCAGAGTGGGACGGCGTTCCAGAAGGACTTCCAGCATATGGAATAAAGCAGATTGCATCAAGCGCAATCTCGACCCCAGAACAATGCGAAGGGGCCTCTGAAGAATATCCATATGCGCCCAGCTCCGTGGCACCGCAGATACTGACCGACACTTTCGACAATGTCCACCTCGCTTGGATTGACTATAGCTTTACAGAGTGGCAGGAGACAATAATGTACGCTAGGCTGAACAATACTAACGAAAAGTTCCCTCAGGGCTTCCCGTTAAATTCCGCAGCCTCGGCCATTCTTGACCCTTGGGAGGCGCGTGAGGTCACCAACTGGTCCTCTGACAAACTCGGACCAGCGATGTGTCAGCCAGAGTGCAACACCGCTGACGGGCATCACCTATTCCCCGATTTCAATCTCGACAGGGGCATGCCTCCTGCCTTTGCAAATGATCTTGGCAGCGGATCACACATAGGTTGGTCCGACAAGAGGTGTGATTGGGAAAGTTCCAATGCAAACAAGTGGACCCTCTGCTATGTTCACGTGCTCACCGGTCTAGTTGACCTTTCACTGGCTTGCGATGACAAGATACAGACAAATGCAAACATAGAGGGATATCCATACGAGTGTCCTCTGGAGGCTGAGACATTCTACCACACAATCCAACCCGGCGAGCTAACATCGTTCAACATCACAATAGCGAATCCGACTCCAGGACCAGCCGAGTTGGTGAGGGACACGTTCACGGTCACCATGGAGGGCGTTCCCAACAATTGGACAGCTACTCTATTCTACACGACCAACAATACACCAATTTTCGACTCTACTCCCGTTTTCCTAGACGGAGGGGCAATCGATCCACTCTATCTTAGAGTCAGAACTCCCACAATCTATCAGGCGAAAGACGACGAGTTGGCCCAAATCAGCATCGTTGCCATTTCCTCCAAGGACCCAGCAATACGCAACAAACTCACCCTTCTGACTTTGATGGATGTAGTCCATGGCATCAAACTCGATACCAGCCACTACCAAGTAGATGTCGAGCAAGGTAAGTCAGCAGTGTTCTCCATATCAATCAAGAATACTGGGAACGTGTTCGATACCTTCGCATTCTATGATCCTGCCACATTAGAGGGACAGAATGAGTGGTCACTACCATTTGGTTGGGGGATAGATTTCCCTCTTTTTATCTCTCTTGACCCCGGTCAGTCAGTCACGAGAAACCTCAAGGTAAGCGTCCCAGAGTCACAAGATCCCGGAACATTCGCGATTTATTTGAAGGGATGGTCTACAGGGGAACCGGTCCTATCTATCGATAGAGGAACATTCGACGTGCTCGAGCTCTGGATTAACGTCTCAATAAGGACTACTGGAAACATCGTATTCGACATTGGGGATACGAAGTTGTACGTTCTCCCAGGAGAGTGCGCTAGATTTCCCATTCAAGTGAATAAATTCTTCACTCCCGGACATCTTGTTTTCTCAACTCCGGGAGCCCCGATGGACAGGCCAGCAGAATCTGACATCAACTCTTGGAGATTCGACCATTGGACGGTGGATTTGGACTTCTCTGAATGGCCAGGGAGTTCTTCATCAGCTGATCGGGACATTTATTGGGCCCAAGTAGGGACTACCTACACAGTTACTGCAGAGATGTGTTCTCCATACAATGCAACAGCTGGAATAGGTGAGTCAATCACCGCACGCGCACACCTAGACGGAACACCCAAGGTTCGAGATTCAGTCCTGATTCTGACAAACGTGGTTCAGAGATATGAGCTCGAGTCATTCGTCCCGGAAACCATCGTTGACCTTTACCCTGGCCAATCCTATCAGATGAATACAACTGTGTCCAATCTAGGCAACGGACAAGACAGGTACGATATCACCATCGAATCAATAGTGGATAATCAGGGCGGAGCTCACGTATGGGATATTGATATCCCTCGAATTCTGTTCGAGGAGTTGAATAGGAACGAAGCACAAACCGTTCCAATTTACATCAATGTCCCAGTTCAGACGCTAGCAGGCGAGTATGCGATTACCTTCAATGTACTGAGCGAGGAACCATTCCCCTGCACCGAGGATCCTTGTGAGGGAACCAAGGTTCAGAATCAGATAGTAATCAGAGCCACCATCATCGAGTTCCATGACATGCAAATCTCTCTGGATCCAACGGTCGAGAGTAAGATAAAGACCACAGCACCTAGCAGAATTGTAAGATACACGGTGAACGTCTCCAATTACGGGAACGTCGAGGATCAGCCAACCATACACAACCACACCTATGACGACGTAACCAATACCTGGTCAGTGAGACCAGGGCTCGGAGCCCTCAGTACATGGAAGATTAATTACGCCCTCTTGGAGGGATTTGGTACAGAGTTCCCGTTGGAGAAGCCATGCGTTGAGTTAACCGTGAAACAGGAGAACGAAATCACCCAACAATTGTCGCAAGGAGATGGTCCGGACTACTGTTATGTGACAGCTGGAAACACACTCACGCTTCCAATGATGCAACCTTACACAACGTTGCAGTTGGTGGTAATAGTGACGGTTGCACCGGACGCAGCTCTCACAGATAGGAATATAGGAATCAAGGTGCTTTCTATGTACGGCTCATCTGATCAGGGAGGAGACTTCGATGAAACCGAAGTTTGGACCGACTCATGCACTTTGGATAGCAACTCAGACGGCCTACCGGACAACCTTCCTCCCGATTGCGATACTAATGAACAGGTCCTCGAGATGCGACTCAGGGCTCCGGATTTGGTTCTGGAGAGCGTCATAGCGCCCATCAAAGAGGCAGCGATTGGAGAAATGCTCTCTATCAACGTCTTCATTACTAATAGAGGAAATGCCCATGCGACCGACGTCAACATCATCCTTTGCAAGGACCAGTCCGCGTCTGACATCAAGAGGAATGGTTGCAAAGAAGAGAACATTGTCTATAGACAGATAATCAACGCTATCATGCCCATAGGACAGTCCGATACAGATCAGTCTGATCCAATAACGCTGCTATACATGGTTGAGCCAGGGAACCACGATATCGTCGTGGTAGTAGACCCAGACAACACCATCGTAGAGACAGACGAGAACAACAACATAGAGAAGGTAGGGACAATGAAATCCCCTTTGGGTTCACTCGATGTTGGAAGAGAACTCGTCATTATTTATGCAGTACCTGCAATCATCATCGGCGCCACGTTCTCTCTCTTTGGAGTTGCAGGATTCGTCATCTGGGGTAGGAGAATCGAAGCCCTCGCAAGATTCTCCGAGCTGAGTAGCCTTCTACCGGGCTCCAACGACGATGACATGGTCTTCTGACTACTTGGCCATCCACCATGGCAGAGGCATAGAATCCCTTCCCGAGACAAAGGAACCAGATTTCGTCGCGAAGTCCCTCATCAGCCGCTCCCTCAAGGTATCCATCATCTTCTCAGCATGCATCGATTGAATACGCATTCCCTGTGAGAATGCATCTAGATCTAGGGGTCTCCTTGGGTGCCTCATCATTGCATGTGCAAGCTGCCTCTCCTCGTAAGATTCGAAATTCTCCTCAACACTTGGAGATACTTTGTGCATGACCTGTTGATGGAGTGCAATTATCGAGTCCCTCTGGCGGTCAACACTCTCCAAAGCCGCATCCAACTCTGATAGTATCCCCATTGCATCAACCATCGGGAGAGTCTTCCTCGAACCTATTCTTCCAACCACCTTCTCCAGTTCGCTAGGCAGACTTCCCGATAGTCGCATGCCCCTTGGCATCTTTCGATGCTCAGCCCTGAACAAGTCTGGCCCCAAGTCCAAGCGAATCGAGAATGACTGATTTACCCTGTAGACCTTCTTTGGCGGTCCTCCCTTGTCCGATTTCTTGATCTCAGAATCAACGAAGCCTGCTTCCTCTAGGACTTTGAGGTGTTTTACTACCGCCTGTTGACTGACATCTAGTAACTCAGAGAGTTGAAGGGGGTAGTGAGGCTCTTTGACTAGGTGCCTGAGAATCGACCTTCTAGTTTGGTTCTCTAGAATACTGAGGGACTCATCAAACCCAATCATCACTTGCCAACTCAAGGTTGGGTAGTCAACATCCTCTAAAAACCCAATCTAGATAATTTTGGAGGAAACTTGGATTTCCGTCAACCTTCGTCCCACGACTTCCAAGAATCCCCAATCTCCTCTTCTTGTGGATTTTCGACATTCTGACTGCTAACTCCGACGAATGGGCTTGGAGCTACTCCAGACTCCTCAACTACTGAATCTTCATCATGAACATTGTCCATTATCACGCTTCCATCTTCGATAATTACGAATTGGTCAGGCATCTTCCTTTTGTCCGTCCACACCATAATAGCAAGAATAACACCTACTATCCCAATGGGAGAGCCAATACAGCATCCGATGTAGAATAGATACATCCAGAAATTTCCGAGTAATTTGTTCGCTGATTCGTCATCGTCAACAAGCCAAAGGTCCGAACTCCCTTGGTTTTGTAGCGTGTAACTCCCCTCCATGTCCTTGAATACCCTCACTGGAGAATATACGGTCTTCTCGTCTGCCCCCATGCGATCAGGATCCGACCATTTAGGCTCCTTTCCAGGTATTTCGTTTCCGTCACTATCGAACATAGTCAGATCGGAATCTGGTGTCTCGCCGTCAGAGACTCTCACAGCCGATAGTAAATTAGAACCCTCGACCTCGAAAGTTTCCGATTCTCCAGGGTCCAATTTCACGATATAATTTGACTCCGGATCGTAAGTTTCGATAAATTCCTCAGACACCTGCCATAGTGATATTACGGCTACCAGTAGTAGGATTGCAGACGACGAAGTCGTGATACGAGCCCATCGCCTCCTTCCGTCAGTCATAACCCTCCCCCTAGGCTCCTATCTATCAGGGTTGTTTTCAGTAAGTGATGCCTAGCGCGCCTAGCTTTTCCGGCAAGTAGGTGTCTGTCACGAAGTCTAGACCGTACTTTGCAAGGGACTGCTGCTCCGCCTTCTTCCCAATCTCTTGCATTAGCTGAATCTGCTCCTGCCACCAACCCGTTGAGAATCGAGGGTCACTTAGCTCTGCGGTCAGAGCATTCAGATCTTGTTTGGTCAGGTCATCGCTCGGCAGGTCATAGGCTAGGATGTCATCAGCGGTTATCCCGAGATATGTTGCCTCCTTTGTAGCTAAGTACTCAGAGATATGAGCCGTCTTGATAGCACCATAGGCTATACTAGCGAAAATCCTGAATGACCATGGGTCGCAGTCTGCGAAGACAACTACCGGCTTCTTCCACTCATCGCTCATTCTCTTCATTATGCGTCTAGTGGATCTTGCCGGCTGACCCTTCAGATGAACGAGTGCGCACCTTGATTCCTCATCGAAGCCGTTCTCAACCAATCGGTCGAACATACCACCTGTCTCTATTGCCATGACGAAATCAATGTCCTCCTCGATAAATCTCAACTTCTCCTTTTCCACATTATACGGCACCCCATATCCCGAGTCGCCTACGTCATCTCTGCAATTTATTCTCATCCAGTCCCCTCGTCGATTCATCTCCTCGACTGTGATGTTGCCGATTATCCTAGCCCCATCCTCCTCAGGTCTCAGTTTGAAGTCCTCCCTAAGGCACTTGGTGACTATCTCTAGGTCCTCGGCTAGGTTGTTGCTCTCATTCTGGGACCCGAACTTGCCGTGACCCCATCCCTCTGAAATGTAGTACATTTCCCTAAGTGTGGATGACTTACCGCTATCTATCATCTCCTCGATGAACTCAGTAATGTGAAGCGTCCTGAGGAGTTGCCGTGCGGAACCAAGGCTAGTCGCATCCCGTACCGTCTTTTTCTTACCGTACTTGAATACGCCAAGTCTGTTGTCGAATGTGATGTTGCTCTTGGATCTGACAGGAAGCGTCATTCTAGGCGGATCTCCCCTCTGCATCCTGTTATGCATCTCTGCTGCCACGTCATGCAGAGCATCGACTACTTGTTCCTTGCTTCTCCTAGGGGCAGCATCGCTCATTGGTCATCACCCTCTAGTCCGAACCACTCTGCACCTGTTTTTGGTAGAGTTTCTTCCGTTCGGGTTTCTTTTGGTGGGTATGTCACCAATACAGAAGCAATCTCCTCAGCTCTGACAGCTAGTTTTCTAATCACTGCGTCATCCTCTCTCTTGCGGACCTCTTCCATTGCAGCCTCGAGGGCTTCTGTCTTCCTCTGTTCTTCGAGCAGTTTCTCGTCCATCTTCGTGGCCCCGATTATCTCACCGTTTCCTCTGAAGAAGATGTCTGTCTCATTCCATTCTCCATTACTAAGTCCGGAAATTCCGAATTCGAGCAATGTGGAAGTTCCCGGGTTGAGGGTGTCTAGCCTCCATGCCCACAAACCTCGTGTTTCCTTCCTCCCTCCTGTTGGGTTGTATGACATCGCGGTTCCATCACCTTCTGGCCATTTTGACAGTATCGTGTACGCACGGGCCCTCGCTGTGTAGTTGTGTAATGTGATGGAGCACATTGCTAGCTTTTTCTCCTTGTCCCAAGACAACTCCTCTTCTAGGAACACGGCATTCATTATCTGAGTAATCACAGGTGCCAAATCCGGCTCTTCTCTACTTAGCAGCTCGGAAGATTTTCTAGAGATTTCCGGGAGTATGATATTGACTAACTCGAATTTCTCCTTTGCTTTCTTTCGTTGCGAACTCTTCTTCAGGTGGTTCTTCAGACCCCTTCCTACCTCAAGCATGGCCTTGCGAATCTCGTCAAACACATCTTCATCATAGGAGACCGCTTCCTTGGCCTCGCTAGTGAATTGGACATTAGTGGATGCTAGATGAATCAGAATTGCAACCGGACCCTTTGGAATCCCACTTCCACCCGGTTGTTCCAAACCGTACCTTTTCCAATCGACCGACTCTAGGGCCTTGGTCAGCAAGCATCCCCCTTGCTGATACATGAGGGGCACTCGATTGGCAAACCTCAGAATCTCTATCGGACCTTCTGATTGCAGGTCCCCTCCGAAAACAAGTCCCACTTCTATTTGGAACGGATTTCCCTGACTGGCTTTCGGCTTCCTGGTAACCGTTGAGGCAAATCTTGAGTCTATCGCCTTGGAAAGCCCCTTCTTGATTAGTAGATCCTCAATGGGTGAAAGACAGTCTGTGGGCGGGTCTCGCAGTGATACGGTCTGGAATGCCGATACTAATGCTCGTGACTCTTCGGGTTTAATCCTCTTTGGTGTTCTAGTTTCCTCTATCTTTGCAGCTTCCAGTATTCGCTTCGAGGCAGAGGGGGGGACCATGGAGAAGTTACGTTGAAGAAACGACGTCATCCTCCTTTCCTTAGTGTCCCTTAGTAATCTCTGGAGGGTTCCAAGATGCACTCCTCTGGGGTGAGGCCTGATTTCTTTGACTTCCCTAGGAAGCTTGTCAGTGGTTCTATTCCATTGTCCTTCCTCTATCACACCCCCATCCTCGCCGGTCACGACCAAGGATATCGATGCGTGAGGGTTCACGATCGAAGTCATCCTCAAGTATTGGTAGACCGATTTCTTCCCTCTTTGGTACTTGGCTTTCATCAGGGTCTCGATTCGTAATCCTTGTTCTGTCCTTTCATCCGGCCACGTGTCTCTTTTTTCACCTGACTTGATTGCCTTATTCTTCTTGGTGTCTATTCCCAAGTCGACGAATACTGCAGTTGAATCGCTCTTAATCTTCGAGACAACGTGCGTCTTGGAGCCTGTTGTGAGTTGGCTGTACATGACCACTCCAGTTATCCCGATTCCTTGCTGACCACGCGTTTGTCTAATAGCGTGGAATCTGGACCCTAGGAGGAACTTCCCGAAAACATTCTCTATCGCATCCCTAGGGATTCCTGGCCCGTTATCCTGTGCGATGAGCTTTAATTCGTCATTTTTTGTTCTGTGAATCTTCACACTTATATCCGGAAGAATCCTTGCTTCTTCACAGGCATCGAGAGAGTTGTCCACTGACTCTTTGACTGCAGTGATTATTGATCTCTGAAGAGTGTCGAATCCTAGGAAGTGTTTGTTTTTCTCAAAGAACTCACTGATTGATACTTGCTTCTGTTTACTTGAGATTTCTTCTGCTTCACCCACGCGAATCACCCCAATCAGGTCCTCCCAGTACCCTAATGGCATGGGGCCTGCTTATGGTTGCTCAACCACGTCCGCTGATACCTATTGAATACTGCTGATGTCAGAGGCTTAGGGAGCTTAATTAATCACTTGGAAAACACGTCCGGACTCCAAGCGGTTATCTTCCCAGTGAATGCGCTAGTCATCACGGTTAGCGGACTCGCTAGGTACAGTCGACCGGGCCCCGACCTACCCTGAAAGTTCCGGTTGATGGCAGAAACCGTCACTTGATCCAAGTTGTCTGAAATGCCAGGACCCGCCCCTATGCATGCACCACAACCCGGGTCAATCAATTTCACACCGGCTTCCTCGAACAGATCCGTCCAACCCATCCTAGATGATAGACTCTTGACGCTCTTTGAGCCGAACTGTATGTAGCATTCAACGTCATCGTGGATCTTAATTCCCTCCTCCAGAGCCGCCTCAGTTACCTTTGCGTAATAGGCGAAGTCATCATCCTTACCCGCGGTGCAAGAACCTGCGTATGCGATGTCGATTGCGATGTCCCCCAGCTCGTCAATGTAGGCACCATTGGTCGGGTCTGATGGAATTCCCCTGTCCGGGTCACCCGGATGAGCCACCATGGGGCGGATTTTGTTCAAATCTATTGTATGGGTTCCTCCATCATATGTCGCGCCTTCATCGGGACTAACGAATGAGGCTCTGATTTCCTCATCGGTGAGATTGTCCCTCCTCTTCAATATCCATTCAACAGTCAGATCATCCGCTTCGCAGATGCCTGTCTTCGCGCTGCACTCGGTAGCCATGTTGCAGAGTGTTGCCCTTTCGTCCATCGATAGAGAAGAGAGTCCCGGGCCACCAAACTCCATAGAACGATCTAGGGTATCTGAATTCTTGGCGTATTTCTCCAGAATGTGGAGAATAACGTCCTTGGCCGTGCACCCGGGATCTAGTTCTCCGATCAGTTCGAATCTAATGCTCTCTGGCACTTTCACGAAGGAGAACTGATTGTGGACAAGATTGGCATATTCACTGGACCCAACTCCGTAGGTCAGAGCGTTGGATGCTCCTCCCATGCATGTGTGGCTATCTGTCGCCTGAATGAAGTCTCCAACATCGATGAACTCCTCTCGAGCCACTTGATGGCAAATACCAGGACTAACGCCATCCTCTGCTGAGTAGTCTCGGACACCCGTGTGCTTCTGGAAAACCCTCTGCATCGCTCTCAACGTCTCGATTTTTGTTACAAAGGGCCCGTATCGGGGGACGTCTGTTGCGTATAGGAGATGATCCTCAAAAACGGCAAATTTTGAGGGATTGGAAATTCCATAATCCTCCCCATATTCCTCAGAGAGGAATGCGTGAACCTGTGCAGTGGTATACTCATGGGAATATCCACCATCGACTGAGGCTAGTACAGCATCACCTGGTGCGACACTTACATCATCACCGGGACTCTCGATTAGCTTACTCGATATTATCTTCTCAGCCATCGTCATTGGGCGAACTCCAGTCCTTACATTGGGAAGTGTTACTCTACCTTCCTTCAATTCCCTAGCGAAAGAAAGCAGTCCTCCATTCTCAAGAATCAGCTTAGTGACTGGATCGTACTTCTCTGTGAACTCCTCAAGAGATATGTTCTCTCCGTTCTGTAATCGTTCCAATATAGAGTAATCAGCCATCAACTGACCCAAGTTGATGTTGTTCCTCTCATGTATGGGTGCGAAGGAGGCTGCAATTGCAATCCTGATTCCCGACCACCTCTCGCATTGGGATGCGGTTTCTCGACTGCTCCCCGTTCCCTTGCGATGCCCACTTACTATGACTTCGAATCCTCCTCCTTTCAGAGTACCCTTGTCTAGTACCCTTCTCCCTTCGTGCATGAGGCCGGCGTAAGCGTTTTCTGCTATTGCGGCTGGTTCGTGGTCGAAGCAGACCCAGGCCGGAGTCATTACGTCGGTATTGATGTCATCTAGTAGATACTCCACAGACATATCCTCCATTCTGAGATCCAAGCCCTCGTAGAGTTGCCTTCGAATCAAATCCAAGTCCTTTGTTAGGAACAGAACGCGTTTCCCAGGGGTCAGGCTGATATTCTCAGGCGGCCATTCTGCTCCCGACATTCAATCCCCCATATACGCCCAACGAAGAATCTTATTTCACAATTCTCGATGACTATTGAACAGGTTTTCTGAATCACAGGCAATTTTTAATAAATTATAACCTTAAATACGATGTCAATTGCGAATTTAATACCTTTTTACCGAAAGGGGGGTGAGGATGCTATGTCATATCTTGTTGAAGATACCGTAAAGTGCGATGAATGTGGAAGCCGACAATTGAAGAAAGACGAATCTAGAGGAGAAGTAGTTTGTGAAGACTGCGGCCTCGTTCTGGAGGACAAGGTGATTGATCAGGGTGCCGAATGGCGAGTCTTCAGTCCTGAGCAAGGAGATCAGCGTGCAAGAACCGGTGCCCCCATGACTGTGATGCTCCATGATAAGGGACTTTCCACAGATATTGATTGGCAGAACAAGGACTACTCTGGAAAGTCAATCTCTAGTAGGTACCGGAGCCAGTTCTACAGGATGAGGAAATGGCAAAAGAGATCACGAGTCAGCAATGCCACCGAGCGAAACAAGGCAATGGCCTTGGCAGAACTTGACAGAATGGCTAGCCGATTGGAACTTCCAAAGACGATTAGAGAGACAGCTGCTGTAACCTATGGAAAAGCAGTAGATGCCAGACTGATTCGCGGTAGATCCATTGAGGGAGTAGCAGCTGCAAGCCTATACGCTGCCTGCCGAATTTGTGAGAATCCACGTACCCTCGACGAGATTGGTGAGGCTAGTAGGACAGGTAGGAAGGAGATTGGCCGCACATACCGTTTCATGGTCCGAGAACTAAGGATGAAGATCCCACCTACCAAGCCAGAGGACTACATACCCAGATTCTGCTCAGGTCTTGATTTAGACGCAGAGGTCCAATCTAAGGCATACGAGTTGATTGCCGCAGCCCAGGAGAAGGAACTGACAAGCGGACGTGGCCCAACAGGAATCGCTGCATCGATAATCTACATTGCAAGCGTTCTCTGTGGAAAGAGGAGAACCCAGCGTGAGGTTGCTGAGGTGGCTGGGGTCACTGAAGTAACTATCAGGAACAGATACAAGGAACTGATTCAGAATCTAAACATAGAACTCGAGATATGAGTTCTAAGATTACGAGCAACCAGTTGTCGAACCGCACTCGTTGCACTTCAGGCAGGTTCCGTTCCTGACCATCTGGCTGCCACCGCAGTCATCACAGATGTCCCCTGTGAAACCCCTCTCCTTGGCTGCCTTTCTGATACTTGCTTCCGAGTCAACAATCGGAGCTACAGTGGCCTCGAGCGTCATTTGAACTTCTCTCCTTTCTCCTTGAGTTCTGGCTAAGCCTTCCGCAGTCATCTCTGGTCTACTAATTGAGAATGGATCCAGATCCACTGCCTCCACGTGAGCAAGATCATCCCTCTCATCATATTTTATCCCCAGTTCTCTGAAGACCCAGTCGATTATGCTGGAGGACATCTTGACCCGGCCGCTTCCGCCTTCAATCACCCCACTGGGCTCAAACTTGGTGAAGGTGAATGATTTTATGAATGCATCAACAGGAACACCGTGTTGAAGACCAATCGAAATGGCGATTGCGAATTGGGATAGGAGGGCCCTCCATGCCGCTCCTTCTTTGGATGTCAGGAGGAATATCTCTCCAAGTTTACCGTCTTCGTACTCTCCAGTGATGAGTCTGACACTATGACCGCCGACCCTTGCCTTGAAGTTAGTTCCAGTCTTCATATCGGGAAGAGGTCTTCTTGCCGCAATGTAGTTGTGGACCAGTGCTTCTGCCAAGGGCTTTGCAACTGGTTCCGGGGCCGGGATGGCGAAAATCGCTTCCTCAATCATTTTCTCCGCAACGTCCTCTTCTTCCTCAATGAGCTCCATCGAATCGACCAATTGACTCATCAGGGGCTGAGATAGTTTACTACCGTCCCTATAAACAGCACAGGCCTTGTTCATTGTGGCATGACTTAGGTTGTATGCCTCTCTGACGTCTTCGATAGAAGATCCTGAAGGCATGTTAATAGTCTTGGAAATCGCACCGGAGATGAACGGCTGAGCTGCTGCCATCATTTTGACATGACCTTCAGGTGCAATTGATCTAACACCAGAACCAGATGGTTGTGCGCAATCAAAAATGGGCAGATGTTCATCTTTCAGACCAGGTGCGCCTTCAATCGTTCCGTGCCCGCAAATGATTTTGTTTGCAGTCTCGATCTCTTGATGGTCAAAACCAATTGAAGCCAGAGTATCGAACCAAGAGTTTTCACACTTTTCCTCTCCCCCTTCATCGACATACCAGTCCTCTTCTGTCATACCAAAAATATCAGGATTTTCCAGACAGAATTCTCTACCCATAATTTCTGGAGAAAAGGCATTCCTTAGATGAAAAACTTCCCCTGTTTTCGCCTCGATCTTGTCTAATATCTCCTTGGTCAGTCCTGCATTGGTTAACCTATCAATAGGTAGTGCGGGATTTAGCCTGCTAGTACCGACTACATATTCTTCAATTTCCTTGGCCTCGCTCTTCGAGTAACCAATTCTGAATAGCGCGCTCGGAAGGCCTTTGTTGACCACTCTCAGGACTCCACCACCAGCGAGTGTTTTGAACTGGACCATTGAGAATTGCGGCTCTATCCCAGTCGAATCAGCACCCATCACCAGTCCAATGGTTCCGGTTGGTGCGACCACTGTCGTCTGTGCATTTCTATATCCATGCTCCTCTCCTTCCATTACAGCACGATCCCAGCAACTGCGGGCGGCATCTAGCAGATCCTTCGGGCACTTCTTTGAGTCAATACCCATTGGAAGCACGGTTAATCCCTCGTATTCCTGTGGTTGCGCATTGTATGCTGCTCGCCTGTGGTTGCGCATCACCTTCAGCATGTCTTCCGCATTCCTTTCATAATCGGAAAACGGCCCCAAGAACGAGGCCATCTCAGCACTGGTAGCATAGGATTCTCCACACATTATAGCGGTAATTGCCCCACAAATCGAAAAACCTCTCTCATCGTTGTAAGGAATTCCCATATGGGTTAGAAGTGAACCGATGTTGCAGTATCCGAGTCCTAGCGTCCTGTAGTCATAAGATCCCCTAGCGATTGATTCAGAAGGGAATTGCGCCATGAGGACACTAATCTCCAAAGTAGTAGTCCAAAGTCGGACGCTGTGTCTGAAATCATCTATCTGGAACTTGTGTGTTTCGAGATCGTAATAGTGCAGGAGGTTGATGCTGGCAAGGTTGCAAGCCGTGTCGTCTAGGAACATGTACTCTGAGCAGGGATTGGATCCATTTATCTTACCAGCTTGGGGACAAGTGTGCCACTCGTTGATTGTGGTGTCGAACTGGACTCCAGGGTCGGCGCAAGCCCAGGCAGTGTATGCCACTTTATCCCAAAGAGCCCTTGCATCGACCGTTTTGCAGGGCACTGCCTCTCTTCCTTCGAGTTCAGCGGTACCCCTTTCGGTTCTGAAATAGAGATTCCATCCATCACCAGACTTGACTGCATCCATGAACGAGTTCGGAACTCTAACCGAATTGTTGCTGTTCTGACCTGAAACTGTCATGTACGCCTCCCCTTGCCAGTCGGTGTCGAGAGTTTCGAACTCTAGTCCCTTCCATCCCTGCTCGGCTAAGTCCAGTATCCTTTGGATGTGAGCATGTGGAACACTGTCGTTAATCGCCCGTACCATCGCCTTTCGAAGCCCTACGTTGGTTTTCTGATTGAACCTCTCCTCGTCATCTCCAAACGACCAAATCGACTCCATGATGGAATCAGCATGCTTCTGTAGTATTGTACTTCCAATGACAAGAGCGGACACCTTCTCCTCTTCAGTCGGCTTCCAGTCAATGTATTCCTCGATGTCTGGGTGATCCATATCCAATGTGACCATCTTCGCAGCTCTTCGGGTAGTACCTCCAGATTTTATCGCTCCAGCAGCTCTGTCCCCAATCTTCAGGAATGAAAGAAGACCACTCGAAGTTCCACCACCGGAGAGAGGCTCCCCCCTCCCTCTGATGTTGGAGAAGTTCGATCCGGTCCCCGACCCGTACTTGAACAGCAGGGCTTCTCGGTTCCAAAGCCCCATTATCGAATCCGTCCCGCCAACGAGAGAATCTGATACAGATTGGATGAAGCAAGCATGTGGCTGAGGGTGCTCATAGGCGCTGGTGGATAGACCAACTTCCCCAGTATCTGGATCGACGAAACTGTGGCCTTGAGCAGGCCCTTCAATGCCATAGGCCCAGTGAAGTCCTGTGTTGAACCACTGGGGGCTGTTTGGTGCCGATCTCTGACTAGCAATCAGGTAGCACATCTCATCGAAGTACGCACGGGCATCTGCCTCGCTAGCGAAGTAGCCGTACTTCCAGCCCCAGTAGGTCCAGGTCCCTGCGAGTCGACGGAAGAGTTGTCTTCCATCAGTCTCACCACCCATTCTCTCGGCAGCATTCATTGATTGAAGCCGCTCGTGGTCTGGCTCACTTCGCTGTAGCCAGATGGGAATTCCGTCTTCGGGAACGTTTCGAAGGTGCTTCGGAACACCTGCCTTGCGCAAATACTTCTGAGCACAGACCTTCCCTGGGATTCCCGTGAATTCAGAGGGCAACTTCACCCCCTCAATTGAGTCGGCCATGGAGCCATCAGGATTCCTGATCTCTACATCCATGTCAATCCAATCGAAGGAGTCGAAGGGATCTTGGCCTGCAGAAGTGAATCTGCGCTCTACAACCAACCCGCTCTCAACGTCAGGCTCGCCTCCTGCCGCCTTGATTTTCGTCTGCATTCTTTACTACCTCCCATATTGTACCAGTCGGAAACGGTCCCGTCTGTGCAAGGGAATTGCGATTCTGATTGGGGGGTGTTTAATGCTTAGGATTGAAGTCACTATTCGAATGAGTATTTTGACGAAAAAAGTGACAGTTCCGTTTTCCCTGAAGTTCTAATTATTCGCTCTATTAATTAGGACTCCATTTCTAGAGACCACTCAAGGCTAGCACCAGATCGAGTAATCATTATGCCAACGCTGCAGTACTTATCGTGACTGCTTTCAATTAGGCGTTTAACAAGAGTTTCTGGAACATCCCCCTTCACTATGTATCGCATTCTTATCGATGTGAATACTTTCGGGGTTTGATCCGCCCTATCCGCTTCGATCTCTATCTTGATAAATTCCACATTTTCCCTTCTATGCTTTAGTCCATCTATGACGTCTATTAGAGAGCAGGCGGCATGGCCGTGTAGAACCATTTCCATGGGGCTTGGAGAATCTGAACCATAAATTCCGAACCTCTTCCCTCTATCCGTGGTTCCGATATATCCCGCAGCTTCAGTCCAAACCACTTCTCCGTTCATGCCCTCTCGACCCAACTCGCCCCCTTGAAGGGTTGGCTTCATCTATGCCTCTCCGGTGGGAGTGTGATGAGGGACATGTCAGACAGCGAGCGCATTTCTATTTCAGACGGACAACTGACAGTCCCAAGCAACCCTGAGATACACTATATTGAGGGTGATGGAATAGGCATAGACATCACTCCAGTAATGATTAATGTGGTTGATAGCGCCGTCGAAAAAGCCTATGGAAGCGAGAGAAGAATACACTGGTCCGAGGTGCTAGCCGGTCAGAAAGCATTTGATGCGACCGGTGAGTGGCTACCGAAGGTCACCAAGCAATCAATGAGAGACGGGCTCGTCTCGATCAAAGGACCACTGACGACACCAGTAGGAGGCGGAATTAGAAGCCTTAACGTTGCATTGAGACAGCAATTGGATCTTTTCGCGTGTGTTAGGCCTGTTCGATGGTTCGATGGCACCCCTAGCCCGGTCAAGGATCCGGGTGCCGTGGACATGATTATTTTCAGAGAAAATAGTGAAGATGTCTATGCGGGAATAGAATGGGAAGCAGGAAGCGACGACGTGCGGAAGGTAATCGATTTCCTTCAGAATGAGATGGGGGTCGATAAAATTCGGTTCCCTGATACCGCGGGTTTGGGAATCAAACCAATTAGCAAAGAGGGAACTGTTAGAATTGTGAGGGCCGCGATAAAGTATGCCATAGAAAACGATAGAGATTCCATTACTTTGGTTCACAAAGGCAACATAATGAAGTTTACAGAGGGTGGATTCAGAGATTGGGGATACATGTTGGCAAAGGAAGAATTCGGCGCCTCAGAGCTCGATGGTGGTCCATGGTGCACATTCGATAATCCCAATACTGGAACTACGATTACTGTGAAGGATGTGATAGCAGATGCAATGCTTCAGCAGATTCTAACACGTCCAAGAGAATATGGTGTACTTACTACAATGAACCTCAATGGCGACTATATCTCAGACGCACTGGCGGCACAGGTTGGGGGGATAGGAATTGCTCCGGGTGCCAATATCAACTACGACACAGGAGTCGCCATCTTTGAGGCAACTCATGGAACCGCACCCAAGTATGCAGGCCAGGACAAGGTCAATCCAGGCAGCCTGATTCTCTCAGCTGAGATGATGTTGAGACACATGGGATGGTTCGAAGCGGCAGACCTGATTGTCAGGGGGATGGAGGGCGCGATTTCCTCAAAGACGGTGACTTACGACTTTGAGAGACTAATGGATGACGCGACTCTCCTTTCATGCTCAGATTTCGGAAATGCAGTTGTTTCTCACATGTAGGTCTGAGAAAATGGACGAGATCCGTGAGAGAATGCTCGAAATGGCAAACAAAGCCGAATACTCCGAGCAGCCGCTATCCTGGTTTGAGGACCTTTACCGCTCTTCAAACAGAGACAGAGGACAAATTCCGTGGGATTGGAAGGAACCACACCCTTTCTTGATTGACTGGACAAACGAAAATAAGATCTCTGGAAGAGCACTAGTTGTCGGCTCAGGATTGGGAGAGGATGCAGCTTTCCTTTACGAAAGAGGATGGAAAGTCACTGCCTTCGATGTCTCTGAATCAGCGATTGAGTGGGCTCGATATTTACATCAAGAAACTGATATTGATTGGGTGGTGGGAGACTTACTGAACCCCGAAGAAGACTGGTTCGGCGAATTTCACTTAGTACTGGAGGTGCACATACTACAAGCAATCCCCGAAGAAATAAGGAAAAAGGCATACAGAAACCTAGCACCAATGCTTGCAAGTGGAGGACTATTGGTCTGCATAGGGAGACTGGGAGAAGAATCGGATGAGGGGGATAACGGCCCTCCATGGCCTTTGACTTGGGATTTTATCCATCAGATCGGCGAAGGGTTAGAAAAAGTTGAACTCCACTCTGCGACCATCCCTGAGAAGGAAGGAAAACGATATCGAGCAGTTTGGAAAAACACACGGCAAACTCACAAGTTCGACTAACGCTCAGACCACATCTGAAGCCATGCCCCAATGTTCCTCTCAATGTCATCTTTCGAGACCTCTCTCTCTTCTATTTCAAGACCATCGATTGGCTTAATCCGGCACCCGCATGCATTTGCATGACCACCTCCATCCGAATCGAAACGGGTAGCCATTGCAGTCAAGTCGTATATCCCTCCATTTCGATGAAGGAAAGAATTAGTGTAGAATGATGCTGAGACGGGGTAATTGGCACCATCACCGAATTTCGCGCCCAGCTCCCCATGAATCACCATGCAGGCATCACACTTTTCTCCTGCCATGGCGGAAACTTGGTAGCCGTTCGACCGGATTCCCGTTCCATCCAACCTAACGATTGCCATCCTATCCTCGACTAGCATGCTATCCCGAATGGCTTCTATGATCACCCCCATCTCTCTCTTTTTCTCAGAAATAATCCCTGATATTTCTGGATTGGATAATATGCTATCGACAGAGACTCCTTCTTGCAACTCCTCGAGGACTCTCATTGCTGTCCCCTCTCCCGCATCGATAACCCTGCTAAGCCACAAAACAGGAATATCCGATAGATACTCCTCTTGAGAAATCATTCCACTATCGAGTTTGTCTACCCATTCTAGAAGACTTTCAAGATCCGACAGATCAACTCGCTCTGAGAAAATCTCGTATGCAATCCGCGCTGCCGAAGGGCTCTCTCTCCAAATTATCACCGCACCCTCGTCCTCTCCACCTGGTTTGTTGGATTGGTGGTGGTCAATACTCAGTCCACAACTAGGATGCATTGGTAGATCACAAACAGCGGTCCAACGGTCGATTATTCCATCGAACACACCCGCTCTCAACTCTCCTGGATGCCCGAATATGACTTCTGCATCTGTCCACCAGCGTCGAAGTATAGCCCCCGTTACAACGCCATCAAGATCACTATCCGTGACAATGCGTCTAATTTCTATATCGAACGGGGACACTGCCATATCTCTGGGCAAGTAACCACACCAATGGTGATTTCGGATTTCAAAAACACGTTCACGGAAGGTTTTCATCCCTCACCGAAGCATGCTGTCGCAATGCAGAGCAAACCCAGACCCCCCGAAACCTCTTGCGGCTTCATCTTACTAAACTTCGACAGCATATTGCTGCTTCAGTATCCTCAGGGGCACTGGAGCTTCCCAAAGGGGCACGTAGAGAAGGTGGACTCTGATCATCATTCAACTGCCCTTCGCGAACTCACCGAGGAGACGGGAATCTCAGAAGTCAGAATCGATAAATCGTGGTGTGAAAAGACCGAGTACACATTTGTCAGTAGAGGTAGGAAAACTCCGAAACAGGTCTACTGGTACCTAGCCGAGACGGATGAAATTGATGTGAACCTCTCTCATGAGCATACTAACTATCTCTGGCTACAGTTGGACGATGCCGAGGAACAAATTACATTCGAACAGGAGAAGGATCTTCTTCGTTCTGCCCGCAAACATCTCCGTTCAAGCGGGCGAAACCTATGACTCGCTCTCTCTTTTCCCAAGCGGCGTCCACAGAGTCTCCTCTTCCCCAGTATTCTTCGCTATCCACCTCGCTAGAACAAAAAGCCAGTCTGAGATTCTATTTAGGTAACAAATCACCTCATCTCTGACTGATCCATCGCCTTCGATGTTCCTTAGATGACAAGCCTCCCTTTCTGCCCTCCTAGCTACTGTTCTTGCTACATGTAGAAATGCTACTGGGGCGGATCCCATTGGCAAGATGAACGACTCGAGAGGCGTCAGATCTTCGATCCATTGATCCATCTCGTGGATTAATCGATCACATTGTTCCATTCCCACTAGAGCCATTTGTTCGGGAATCTTCCCAGGGCTACACGCGCACTCACCACCCAGATCAAAGAGATCCTGTTGTACTCTAATCAACGACTCATCAGCCTCACCGGGCCGATGGAATCTTGTTACGCCCGGCATTCTTTCAAACTCCATCCTAACCACCCCCACATGAGAGTTCAATTCGTCAATCGTTCCGAATAGTCCCACCCTGACGCTTTCCTTTCCAACTTTCGATCCGTCAAGAAGGAAGGTCTCACCCCGGTCACCGGTTCCAGTGTGAACTCTGTTAATCCGGACCATGGATGCCCGAGGGGTTCCACGCTTTCAATCGTACTCAGATTGGCGCTGAAGCCAAAAGCCCCTCTTCGACCGCCTGAGTCCACGAAGAATCAACTGATTCCCAACCTCCCAAATTCTCTAACTCCACTAGGTTCCTGGCTTCGTCCTCCGAGTTCCCCAAATACCTATGAATCAGAATCAGGGCTGCATGGCTCATTGAATTAATCCACTGGTCTTCCACGTCCCATGATCTCTCAAAGTGAGCAATTGCCCCATTGGGGCCGAGAATAAGCCCCCTGTGAATCTGTCTCAGACCCGACTTCGACCACGCAATACCCGGAACTCCAATCACAAGCCCTCTGAAGGCAATGTACAACTCTACTGTCACCATGGTGCTAGCTAGAACGAATGAACCGATTTGTTCTGTCTGATCGGCCACCTCCCACCTCG
This sequence comes from Methanobacteriota archaeon, assembly GCA_004195615.1. Classification (GTDB taxonomy): domain Archaea; phylum Thermoplasmatota; class Poseidoniia; order Poseidoniales; family Thalassarchaeaceae; genus UBA36. The sequence goes on from PSPW01000005.1 coordinate 22,201, forward strand.
AGGCGAGCAGACTTATCCCCCCAACACAGAACAGTATGCCAGCCAAAGGTGCCACAATGACATCCGTTTTCGTCGTGCTCATATCCCTAATTCCTATAATAACGAAGAAAGCCCCCAGAAAAACCGAAATCGCTGCCGGCATATCCTCACCGGTTCCCTCAGGGCTCGTGCTCGAGATCCAAAGAATCAGCGCACCAATAAAGAGAACAATAGCAAAGCGATTGCCCTTTTCTGGAAATGGCTGTAGTCTGCTGAGATAGTAGCAATAGACTCCCAGACCAGATAGTAGAACAATCCACAGTAGCATTTTATTCCTCCACCTTGCTACCCCATCCAGCCTTCCAAAAATCCTCATTATCCAGTAGTAAGGTCCATTCTGAATCTCCTGCATCGATTAGCAACAATGACCTCCTTTCCAGACCACTAAGCAAAGAGTCGTCAATCTCTCCATCAGAGTAAGACTTTTGCCATTTTTCTCTAATTTTCTCAACTTCTAATTGCCCCTCAACTCTGTGATCGAAATTCTTCTCGCAAATCTCTCTGAGATCCTGAATCCACATTTTCGAACCCCTGATATACGGTTCGCTATGAAAACTTCTCTTCTTTCGGAAAGGTGACCATCCCATGCTACAGGTGGACGCCTATGCTCAATGCCTTGATGCTTTGTGAAGTCCTAAGTGCCGACGTCCATACGAGTCCTCATGGGTCGAGTGATTGTCCATTTGGACAGCAATCCCAAAGACGGGTCAATCGCCTCTATTATCAGAGAGTATGAGGAAAGAGTAAGATCAAGGGGAATATCAGTTCAATTTTCTAAAAAAAGAGATAGCAACAACTACGAATCAGAACTGTCCGACCTACCCGGACATCTAGTTCTACTAGACGAGAGAGGGATTTCGATGACTAGTGAGGAAATGGCTAATTGGTTTCATTCAGCACAACTAGATAGTAAAACAACAAACATAGCAGTAGGTCCTCCTGATGGATTCAGTAAGGAAATTAGGGAGTCGGCCAACCAAATGATATCCCTATCTTCTCTCACGCTAACCCACGAAATGGCCGGTGCTTTACTCATGGAGCAACTCTACAGGGCCTCGGAAATCAGCAGAGGATCAGCATATCACAGGAATTGATAGTATCGAGATGATACATCGGCGCCACTGTGATACGGAACCATCCGTAGCATGTCATCTATTCATAAGCACGTAGAATCGGGACATCACTCTACCCGAGGGTAAGCAGTGATTTGCATGATTAGCAAGGAAGAGAGAAACACAAAGAAGAGAATACTACCAGCTATTTCGATAATCGCACTAATGCTCCTGAGCACTCAGCTTTCTATGCTACTAGAGTCAGGCGATGCAGCAGAAAGAACGGGAACGGACGACATACCCAAGAGAACGGCTTACCAGCAGATCGAGCAGATCGGAGGACCCGTCCAGGGCGAGAATCAAAACCAACCAGCAGCCACTAACTCATTCCAAGGGGCTGCCTTCCAGGACCCGTTCTACAACGATCCAGCTGCCATTTATGGGAAGGTTTCGGATCCATCGGCTCTAGCCCTCGATCCAAGTTACGGTTTCTTCCTCGAGGAGACCAACACCGAGGATCACGATAACGACGGAATCGATGATCTGAACGATTTGGATGACGATAACGACGGAATCAACGATCTCATCGAGAGGTTCGATGGCTGTTACGGAACAGACCCGCTGGATCACGACAACGATGGAATCCAGGACGAGTTCGACTGGGATGACGATAACGACGGTATTCTTGAGGGGCCCGTGGACTACTCTCAAGGCAACGATCCGTGGAACGTTTCATCAGACCGCCACGTCGATCCCAGTACCATCCACCCGTGGACAGGACAGGCTGTTGGATTCAACTACCCGGTAGATCAGAACCCAATGGATCACGACAACGATGGAATACCCGACGAAGACATCGATGGGTCCGGTCGAGGATCCTATGACGAGGACGACGATAACGATGGGAGAATAGATCAATTCGTCTGGCCATGCGATTTCGACTCTGATGGCATCCAGGACTACTTCGATCTGGACGACGACAACGATGGAATACCCGACATCTCGGATATCCACCCATGGGACCCAGAGCAGACGTCATCCATAGAATCCGATCCAAACATTCTCTGGGATGACTGGGAGAGGTGGGATCCAGAGGATTACTCGGAATACGTGGACGGTCTCGACTATGTTGCCCTTCACGCTCTAGAACACCCGAGGGAGCAGGCATTCTCAGAAATTGTCGATGGAGATCTCGACGGGGACGGTATTCCGAACTTCCTCGATCCAGACAACGACAACGATGGAATACCCGACTCATCAGATACGGATGACGATAACGACGGCCTCGCCGATATGTACGATGTCGATGACGACAACGATGGAATACCCGACTCATGCAGGCAACTTGACACCAATGGAGATGGGCAGGGTGACTATCCGATCCAAGCATTCAACGGTTCGGTGGTCGATATCCAGACCCCTGGAATCGATTGCGAAATCGACTATGACGGAGACTTGGATGACGATCAATTCAGGTCCATAGATGCAGATTACGACATGGTGTGGGACTGGCTAGACAGCGATATGGGAGGATCCGCAAATCCTGACAATTTGTTCGGCGGGTCCCAGCCATGGGACCTCGACAACGACGGTCTCGAAAATGAAGTGGACCCCTATCCCCTCAACTCATCGGCGGAGGTAGCTACATGGGATTGCGCTAGCGTTTCCAATCCCAACCCTCAGAATCCTAGTGACAAATGCGTACTTTGGAGGACCTCCTACACTGGATTCAATGACTGGGATGGAGACGGATTAAACAACTGGGTAGACGTAGATGACGACGGCGACGGAATCCTCGACTGGCTCGACATAGACCCCGACTGCGACTTTGATAACGATGCGGACCTGCATGAGCTCAACGGTTCCATGTACAGGGATGACGGTGCAAACGACATCGATACCGACGTGGATGGGGATGGCTTGGCGAACGACGAGGACTGGGATGATGACAACGACGGAATCAACGACTTTTACGATCCCGATGACGGAAACTGCGGCATTGTTGACACGGACAACACGGACAACTTTTGGGGCAACAGTTGGCCTCAGAATGACGGGGACTCAATAGACGGCTCCGAGGACGGTGCCGCATACGTAGCCGTCCCCCACTATTACTGGAACCTCACTTGGGGATTCAACCCATTCAACGAAAATAACAATTTCATGCTCGACTACAACGGATATGACCCGACCTCTCTCGACTCGGTCAGTGGAATAATCCCAGAGATGTACTGGTTCCTGATGATGAAGTGGAGTCCTTACAATGGTGGTAACTTCTTCGATATAGATGATGATGGTGATTCATTGGTGAATGGGATCGACGTAGATCAGGATGGTGACGGAATGCCCGACTGGTGGGACCAGGACGAGGGTAACGATGGCATTTTGGACGTCGACGATGTGAAGATGGGAGGTTCGCTTGATGGCAACTCCTGTGGAACAGTCCTCCTCTCGGCCACTCAGGAGAGGTTCTGTGGACACCTTTACGGATTCTTGTTCAAGGCACCCCTCCTAACTCCGACGCAGTCGGGAGGGCAATCATTCACGGTCCCATACAGCACAAGACCGGATTCAGAATGGGATGACGGAGCATATGACGGCACCAACCATCCAACTGGATTAGGAAGCTGCGACATGAACTGCTTTTGGTTCACCTTCGATCCAACTAGCAACCCATCACCCTCGGTGGCCTACACATATGCCGACATGAAGCACAATCGAGATCTCTGGATAGCATGGCTTGGCACCTCAGGGTTTTCCTCCATCGGGGCCCAACCCTTCTTCCAATGGACTTCCGACGTGAACAACAATTTCTTCCCAGATGAGATTGCAGACCATCTGAATGATGACGTCGACCCAGACGTAGATTGCGGTCAACCAATGCCCGAAGTCTCATGGTCTCCGGATTGTATGTACAACAACACCAATGATCTCGATGATGATTGGGATATTGTCTACGACCACTTCGACGTCGATGATGACAACGACGGAATCTGGGACTACTTCGAAGTCGACAGCAACGACGATTTTGACGATGACGCAACCGTGGAGGAACCATACTACTTCACAGGGAGCAACTGCGAAGATAACGACGATGATGGCCTTGATACCGACCCGGATGATGATGGAATCTATCAGGCGGTCTGGGACCGAGGTGTCCTCGGACAAGCGCTCCTCTTCCCTCTGTACTATGACGTGGACAACGACAACGACGGGGTACCCGACGGGGAAGATCCCGACGACGATAACAATGGGCTGCTAGATGAGATCCAAGAGACCTTCCCCGGATGTTTCACCGGGGAGGAGCAGAGCACATGGGATCACGACAACGACGGCATCGTGAACTGGGCTGATGACGACTGGGACGGAGACGGAATCCTCAACTCCCTGGAGCTCCAGAATTTCAATGATACGAATGGAACGGCTGATCCAATTGACGATACCTGCTGTCTGAACTTCCCAATAGCCCCATGGGACCACGACAACGACGGCATCCGGGACGACTTCGATGACGATGACGATTACGATGGGATGAAGGACGAAGACGAAGTGATGCTTTGGCCTTCGAGATTCGGATTAGAGTCCACCAATCCATGGGATCACGATGACTTCGGAGGAGGGGTCGGTCTGGCCAATCCGACAAATAACTCGACTGGACCAGACTACTTCGACATGGACGACGACAACGATGGGAGAGAGGACGCAGATTGGAACAACCCGTCTTCTGGCGACTGGCCCACACCAGCAAACAAGATAGAGGAGGCCTCTGGATTGAGTTCCGATTGGGACTCCGACAACAACGGCATACTGGATAACGACGACAAGGTCACCACTAGGATTACTCTGACTGCGCAACCAGTACTGTGGTTAGATGAGACGACACCAGCGATATTCAATGGCTCAGTATACTGGTTGGTTGACATTGGCTTCGTGCCTGCGCCAGACCTCCCGGTCCAAGTCCACATCCGATACACCACGAATGGAACCTCAGTGATCGAAACAATAGACGTGCTGACCAATGAAAACGGGGAGTACATTGTCGGGCAATTCCTGTTCCCTGAGGACATCGATGTCGGCCCCAACTCCACCTACGAGATATACTCCGAGGTAACGGAGATGTTCATCCACGATTACAGCTCCACTCTGACAGATACCGACGGCGACGGTATCGGGGACTCGGGCTACCCAGTCGAGGTAAGAGCGAACACCACCATTGGTTTCGTCGCCGGACAGAGGTTCAGGGCCGATGAGCAGCCCCTGAAGCTCGATTTCAAGGTCCACTACACGGCAGACTACAATCGCGGAATTTTCGACAACAGACTCCCATACGCACCAGTTTCCTTCACCGTTAGCGACTCCGGGACCCAGTTCGGGAACATCACCGAACCAACGGTATACGATGGTTATGCAAACCAGGGCTACAGAGCGGACTCCGGTGGCTGGGTTTCCTTGGCATACGACCAGTCGGAAGACCAATGGGAGCAAGTTCAGTGGAACTCTCTTCTTAACAACGGCCCTGGGATACCCACTGGTGGTTATGAGGAGATAATCTGGAACAACTGCAATCCACTTGCCCTTGTCGAGGTTGGTTATCACGAAATCCTTGGTACCTATGAGTACAGGAACACCACTCTACCGATCGGAGACTACAACTTCATCGGATACGCTCGACCCGACCTCGGAGTATGCTTAGGCGATGATTCATATGAATGGCCTTGGGCACACCTAGAGGGATCCAAGACTGACACGTTCTTCATTCGCGCTATGCATAGGATGTATATGGAGGCGGAGATGTTCACGCCCTCGTTCAGACCCGTTTACTTCTGGGACGCGACACAGTTCACAGGTTCCTCCTTCGGGGCATGGAGAGCTCTATTCCACGCCCCCTCTCTCGCAAACGCGGGAACTACATTCGAGGAGGCTGGACTCGGAAAGCCGTACCCAATCCTCTGGGATGGGACACCAGCAGAATTGTTAGGAATTGCAGCAGGGGCACTCTCTCCCTTCCTGTCTTCGAACGGGACACATTGGGCCATCACATTGCAGAATGGAGCCAATTTTGACTCCCCTCCATGCGGGCCCGTCGACCCCCTGACCTCATCCAGCAAAGTCCGATGTGAGATTATTCCCGAGGTTTTCACTGGCGAGTCGATTAGGGTCAGAGGTCACGTATGGAACAGGACCTTAGATCCTGTGTATGAGATCAACGGCAATCCCATTGCCGTCGCACTTCAGGTCGACTTCGACCAAAACGAGATATTCATTGGGAACATCGAGACTCTACATAACAGAAAGCCAAACACCGTCGACGGTCTGGCAACCTTTGACTACACCCTAACGTGGGAGAACTGGGTGCAAGCGGGAACCTTCGGATTGAGGGCAGACTTCAGCCAACCTGCCTACTTTTTCACTGGAGACCAGGACCAGGTTCTTGCTGCCACCGGTGCCTATGGTAACGTTTCCGTGATAGGCACGACTCAATTCGACGGTACCTCACTGAATTCTCTGCCTCGGTTGTACAGAGGGCAAAACACGTCGGTCCAGATTCGCCTGGCTGACAATGCCGCCCGACCAGTGCGGGAGGTGCCTGTGAACTGGACATGGTCCGAGGATCAGTCTAGCGGTATCGCGATTACTGACAACAACGGCTACTTCATGGTCAATCTGACGGACATCGACAACCTAGGGAACTACACCCTCGGGTTCACGTATCTCGGAGACGAGCGTCGTCTGGGAACCCATTCCGAGGTCGGCCTATGGGTCGTCTCTAGGACATTCATCTTCGTTGATTCCGTCAGTCCAAACATTAGATCAAGTGGTGATGAATGGAGATTCACGGCTGTGGTAACGGATGATAACAGAACCCCATTCTTGAAGGACGGGGGAGCGGAACTGAACACTAGGGGCCAGGATAACGATTGCGAACCAATGCAAGGGAACGGGTACGACTTAGGCGGCAACGTCACCATTATTTTCGAAGGGATAGACTTCGAGGATAGGACTCACAGGCAGATTGTAAATGTGACTTGTCCATCTTCTGGGAACATATTCTATGAAACAATTCTCGACCCGCAACTCCTGAAGGACGACCCATTCTCCTACCTTCCCGATGGCTTCGGTCCGGTGAACGTAATCATAAGGTTCGAGGAGAACCTCCCTCACGAGGGATGCGAGCCCCTTGATGCAGGAATGCTGTCGACATCTGGGGCGTGGGATCCCTGTGTAACCATTCAGAACAGCGACCACTACAGGAAGGTTCTACAGTTCCAAGTTGATGGGTTCAGCCTGATTGGTAACACAGCACTTAATGTCGATCAGCAGATAGTCTACACATCCGAGATAGACCCCGACACGGGGCTGATTCTAGAGAAGCCCATGTTGGTTACCGGCCAGCTAACCGATGAACTGGGGGGGAACCTATCCAACAGGCAAATCAGAATCACCTTCGAGATGGGCTCGATGATTTTCGATCCGATAGAAAACAGAATGAAATTCCGAGTAGGAGACACGGGAATCGAAGCATGTATCCCCGGAGCCACCGATGAGAACGGCTTCTTCGACATCAACTGCCCTCTTGCCGGAGTCGATGCGGGTATGGCCAAGGTGAAGGTGGAATACAACTCATGGGACCCATTGAACAACGATCGCTATAGATACAAAAACAAGACACAAACAATGTTCTTCCCGGTGTTCTCAAACTCAACGATAGACGTCTCGGAAGTGGGTCCTTTCAGGTCCGACTACCTGACCTACACGTTCCCCAATGGGTCAACCTTCGAAGTCCTCTACCTCAAGGAGGCGTTTCACATCAACGCCAAGCTTTCCCAGTCAAATGGAAAGCCAGTCGGCGGCAAATGCGTCAACATCTACCTAGATCCAGAGGTAAACACCAGACCGGTTGCAATAGCGTTCACTACCGATGGAACAGGGGAGTTCGTATGGTACTCCGCCGATCCCGAAGATAACCCGAGTAGACGAGGAGTTGAGCCAAGCGGCAACAATCTCGAAGGATTCAGGACGGTCAGGGTAGCATACGAACCCGAGAAGTACGTGCCCGGTGGCTGTGACTACGAAGCACTAGAGCCAAACCCAGTGTTAAACAGCTCCATAGTCGACGTCGAGGTTCTAGTCAGGAGCAAGGTAGACATACTGCTGAAGGAACACTGGTCAAGCCCGGCCGGCTACCAAGAGGGAGACATCATTGCCGGAGAGGTTGCAATACTCAGGGACCGTCTGGATCTCACCGTAGAGGGGCAGAGGGTGGAGTTCCATCGGCAGTTCTGGAACGGTTCAGGATGGCAGACAGAGAGAGTCGAGATATTCATCACAAACGAGAGGGGTTCTGCAAACTTCTCATTCCCATACACGGGAGAGTTGATCCCGGGTCATCCGGAATGGTCGGCACTAGGAGGAAAATGGAGAGTCCTGGTTCACTTCGAATCAGCAGATGCAAACCAGCCTTACTTCGTTGAGCAATGGCTGAACAGCACCCCTGAGATAAAACTTGGAGAAACACCCTCGGGAATTAGCGGAGGACTTTGGACGACCCAAGTCTTAGTCTTAGCAGGCATCTCTCTTTCCACAATCATCCTAGTCGGGGCTATGATGTACAACAACTACAGAGAGCGCCGCAAGATCGAGGTTCTGAGAGGGATACTGACTGACGCCCTAATGTCGCTCAAGGCATCCAACAACTACATCGAGGCAATTTTCTCATGCTACAAGGACCTGATCAAGTACTTCAGGATGAGAGGCGCGATGAAGAAGGTCTTCGAGACTACAAGGGAGTTCGAGGACGTGATAAACAACATGCTGGGTGGAATTGTCCCACCCGAGGAGCTAGACACGTTCTTCTCCATCTTCGAGGAGGCCCGTTACTCGGACCACGAGATTGGCTCCCAGGAGAGAGATAGGGCGGTCCAGATATTCCAATCGCTGATTGGCAGGATGAACAGCTCCTTGGGAGACAGCATGCTGAACAGAGCATCGGTAGACGAGTCTTCCCTGTACGGCCAATCCGTCAAGGCAGGCCAGTTTGTTGACGCTGAGGGCAATGTCAGGTTCGCTGGCATTGACGATACTGAGGAAGGTGACGGGTTCAAGATTTGATACAGACGCGGTATTAGTGCTGCTTTACCGCCCCTAAGGGGCGCCCGCAGGATTCATAACACCGACTTTGGTGGCCGCGCTACCTAACCATGAGGGGATGCTATGAGTAAGCCAGACAGGAAGACCAATGCTGCGCTAGTTTCTCTCATTGGGGATTTGAAGAACCACGGTCGTTCCACGGGCTCTCCAATCTGGAGAGACACCGCAGCAAGACTGGAGTCCAGCAAGAAAAACTGGGCCCAACCCAATCTAAGCCACATCTCCCGCCACTCCACAAAGAAGGAGACCGTGCTCGTACCAGGGAAGGTCCTGGGTAGTGGGGAGATTAGCGGTGGTCAGTCTGTTGCAGCATTCAGCTTCAGCGACGGTGCCAAGAGCAAGATCGAGGCATCAGGAGGCCGGACCTTAAGCATCAGGGAACTTATGGACGAGAACCCAAACGGCAAGGGGGTGCGAATACTTGTCTGAGACAACCATGGTCTTCGATGCCACCGACAAGATCCTCGGCCGTCTGGCCAGCCGGGTTGCCAAGGAGATGCTCTCAGCTAGGAAGTCAGGAAGGCAGCAGAGAGTCATCATCATCAATGCCGAGGATGCCATAGTCTCCGGTGCTAGGACTCAGGTCCTAAGCGACTACAGGGCGAAATACAAACTCAACCATGCAAGAAAGGGGCCATTCTTCCCTAGAATGCCTGACAAGATAATCAAAAGGACAGTCAGGGGCATGCTTCCATACCAGAAGAACAGCAGCGGCAGAGGGGCATTCAGGGACCTTCGAGTCATGATTGGGACTCCTCAGAACCTCTCCAACGACGAACTGCCAGAGGGGCACGAGTGGGGCTCCACGGAGCACATCACTCGCAACACTCCTAACAAGTACGTGCGACTAGGCGAGATCAGCTCCCACCTGGGAGTCGAAGGATCGAGATGGGGAGGCGAGTGATTTGGCTAAGAAGAAGGCACCCAAGATAGTGAACACTAGCGGCAAGCGCAAGACTGCGATTGCCCGAGCAACCATCAAGGCGGGCAAGGGACGAGTCAGAGTAAATGGACAGCCAATCCATATCATGGAGCCCGAGCTAGCTCGAAGAAAGGCTCTGGAACCAATCAGGATCGCTGAAGCCATGAACAGAATAGACAGAGTGGACATTTCTGTCGATGTCAAGGGCGGAGGTCAGATGGGGCAGGTCGACGCAATTCGCACTGCAATAGCCCGTGGTTTGGTCAAGTATAACGATGGTGCAGAGGGCGATGACGAAGAACTCAGGGACGAGTTCGTTAGATTTGAGAGGAAGATTATGGTCAATGACCCACGTAGAAAGGAGCCCAAGCATCAAATGGGACGCGGTGCTCGAAAGAAATGGCAGAAGTCGTACAGGTAGGTGAAAGAAGTGCTAATCCCAGTAAGATGTTGGAGTTGTGGAAAGGTGATTGCTCACAAGTACCAGGCTTTCTTGGACGCAGTTGAAGAGGGCAAGGACGCAGGTCAGGTACTGCACGATCTGGGTTTCGAAAGGTATTGCTGCAGGCGTATGTTCATCGGACACATCGATCTCATCGATGAGGTCGCACCATTCAGCATCGAAAGGCAGCAATGAGGTCCGTCAGGGCTTTGACTGATTGCTCGCTCGCAGCGAGCCCAATTGGGGCCTGTAGGTTAGTTTGGCCTATACTTCGCGGCTGGGGGTCGCGCGACCCAGGTTCAAATCCTGGCAGGCCCACCACACTGTTTTACCCATACAAAAGGTCAGTTTGAAGGCCCTCGCCCCCTTTGCACCAACATGAGTGATGGCAATTCAGAGGGAGGCATTCCCGATGCCCGAATCGAGTGGTTGATCGAGCAACTGGGAAAGCACTCTGAGCTTTACTACAACAAGGCAAAACCGGAGATCTCCGATGCGGAATTCGATGCATTAAGGGAGGAGCTCCAGAGCCTTTCCCCAGGTCATCCCCAATTGAACAGAGTTGGTTCTGACCCACCTCCCGGCTCGACAAAGGTCGACCATCTCTTCAGGATGATGAGTCTAGATAAGGCGACTTCAGAGGGAGAGGTGGCTCACTACGTTGCCGAGACAACCGCCAAGGGGAGGAGGTTCGTCTGTCAACCAAAACTCGACGGGTCCGCTCTTTCCCTAGAGTACCGCAGGGGCCGACTAGTTAGGGCCGCTACAAGAGGGAATGGGAGAAGGGGAGAGGATGTTACTGCTAACGCCAGGAGAATGATGAACGTCCCAGAGAATCTTGACTGGAAGGGGGATTGCCATGTCAGGGGAGAGGTGGTCATGCCTCTGCAGATATTCAGGGAGAAGTACTCCGAAGTCGCACCCAATCCCAGAAATCTCGCAGCAGGAGCACTGCGTCAGAAGTACGTAGATGCAGGCAAGGGAAGCCCCGAGGACTTGCAGTTCCTGGCATACAGTGTGGAATTCCCTAGCGGACAGGACCGTCACCCCGAGAGTCCAAATCCTCCAGATTTCAAACTTGATTCTGAGGTCATCTCTTGGATTAGTGAGTTGGGGATTGAGGCTGCCGGGAATAACGTTGTCTCGGGCGAGAACGACTCAACCACCACCGAAGCCATCCTCGCCGTGACGAGGGAGTGGTTCCAGTCACGAGACTCAGCCGAGTGGGAAATTGACGGTGTGGTGGTCAAGTTGGACCGTCTAGACAAGCGCACTCTGCTGGGGGAGACCGCACACCATCCTCGATGGGCATTGGCATGGAAGTTTCCACCAGAGGAAGCCGTGACGGTACTGATGGATGTCTTCTGGCAGACCGGCAGAACAGGAAACGTCACTCCCGTTTCCAGAGTAGCCCCAGTAGTCGTCTCCGGAGTTACCGTCGAAAACACCACTCTTCACAACAAGGGCGAGGTTGAGCGCCTCGGCATAATGATTGGAGACAAGGTCAGGGTGGTTAGGAGGGGGGACGTAATTCCGAAAATCACAGAGGTGATGGGTCCAGCGGTCGAGGATGACTTAGCAGACAGGTCACATTCTGACGGGACTCCCTTCTCAGAACCACTCCCCTCAAGATTGAAGGTCTCAATACCCCTAAATTGCCCTCGTTGCTCAACCGATCTGATTGTGAACGGGGCTTTCATCAGATGCACGAACATAGAATGCCCATCCCGCCTCGAGAGAGCAATCCTATACTGGTGTAGAAAGCTGGGGATGGACGGCATCGGCGAGAAGTTAGCCGAACAACTATGCTCATCGGGGTTGGTGTCCAGTTTGGCCGACCTTTACCGCCTAGAGGATCGTGAACAGGAACTCATAGGCCTAGAGAGGATGGCGCAGAAGTCTGTTAGCAACGTTCTGGAGCAGCTCAATTCGACTAGGTCCATGACCTTCAGCACATTCATCTCGGCTCTCGGCCTTCCACGGATAGGCCCCGAAATAGCAACATTGGTTTGCTCCGAGGTAAGGAATCTGGAGGAGCTAATTCAGATGACCGAAGACAGAGAGGAAGCGGTTCGACGACTGGTCTCAATTGACAGGGTTGGGGAGACCGTGGCAACACTACTCCTGGATGGCATCTCTGAGAGGAAGGACGCGATCATAGACCTGCATGAACAGATACAGATTATCCAAGGAAAACAGGAATTCAGCGAAGGAATACTCTCAGGCTCAACCTTCTGCATCACGGGCACCCTCAGCAGACCCAGAAAGGAGATTTCTCTCTCTATAAAGTCACAAGGCGGGAAAGTCGTATCTTCAGTCTCTGGGAATCTGAGCTTCCTAGTCACTGGAAAATCCTCCGGTTCGAAGCGGGGGAGAGCGAACAATCTGGGGGTTCGCGTGATTACTGAATCCGAGTTGGACGAAATGCTGGGTGGGTCAATCCTCGAGGACCTTCCAGAAGAGAGACAGGCTAACCTCGGGGAGTTCTGACTAACCATACATCCCAGTCGACGCACCGCCGGTGTCCTGAGGGGGGTTGAGGTGAAGCGACATCATCTCCCTGATCTGCCCCTCTATCCTCTGTGCCTCTTCCATTAGCGGCTCTGGATCGAGTTGAACAGCTGGAAGGAGCCCATCAAGGCATCCGATGATCCTGGCTGCTGCGCGTGCATCGGGGATAGTGCCCTGACCAAGCTCACCATCCGATTCGGCAAGGATCGCCAATGCGTCAATCCCTCTCCTTCTGCATTCTCCCATCATCACTCCGGTCATCCCTCCGACAACTCCTTGTTTCAGAAGTGGAACACCGATTCCCTTCAGCAGTTTGTGAGTGGAGTCGGTTGATCCTATTCCAAGCATCGAATCCATCCCTTCGTCGTCGTCGAAAATGCTGTGGCTACTTTCTATTCCGTGTGCGAAGGAGTCGACCATGATTGTCGAACTAACGCCAGAGTTCACAATCCAATCAATCAGACTAGAGGAAAGTGGCAGGTTAAGTTCCGGGGGGATATGAATTTCTGAGGCAATTAGAACCACCTTGTCGCACTGCTCCATATTGCAGATTGGCTCGCCAGCATAGAACCTCAAAGGAGGGAGTGGTTTACCGTCTTGGACTAGGCATACCGGAGAGAGATTTGGATGTCTGACGCCTCCAACCAATTCTAATTCCAGTTTTTCAACCAAGAAGTGCGCAACAATACTACCGACAAATCCTACTGATGGAAAACAACTTACTAGCAGGGCTCCAGAAGAATTCACCCCCTCATCAACCTCGACAAGAGGTCCCTCCGCCATGAATCCAAAATCCCCTCAATGGTGTTAATCGTTGCCACTCATCCGTCTCAATTCTGCGGGATGGAGATAAGATGGATGCGACCTCCCAAGATTACCAGATTTCCCCCTCCTCTTGGAACAGGTTTGAGGAGTGCCCTAGGAAGTATTGGCTTTCCCGCCAAAGACTCCCCCGAAAGGCAAGTATGCCTGCTTCCTTGGGAACCGCAATCCACAACTCTGTCGAGGATTTGTGCAATCTGGAACTTTCAAACAGAGAGGGGGATGAGGTGGGTTGGCTCCAATCTACAGCCAGAGATGTCCTTGAAGGAAACTGGGAGGACGAGAGGAAGGAGTTCATGGGCACCCCGAGGCATCCAAGGTGGAAACCTGAGATGTTTCCCAAGGCTTTCGAAGGCCTAGTCGGCGCACTGAGTATCCTGTTCGAGAAGGCGGCGTTACCCAAATCTGAACTCACAGAAGTATCGATTCAGAGCTGGAGGAAAGTACAAGCAATCATACTCGCAACGGAGGCCACCCTAGAATCCGATTGTGGGAGGCTGCTTGGCAGACTCGATCTACTGATTCTTGACAAGGAGAGCGAAGGGAAAGAAGGTTGGATCGTTGCCGATCTCAAGACTGGAAAACCACCAAGAACAGAACTTAGTGAGAAGGTCAGTAGGCAGTTACTATTCTACAGGGACCTAATGAAGCAGAGGAATCCCGAACACCCACCGGTAATTACCGAGGGTTGGTACTCTTCCAACCAGACCGTCTACAGTGCAGATGGCCCCTCCATCTTGGAGGAAGCCATAGAGGCTTGGAAATTGATGGAACTGTCCGAAACCCCATTCCACGCGACCCCCAGTCAAGCTGCTTGCTCATTCTGCGAGTGGAAGGCATGGTGTCCGAAGTGGTGGATTGCACGGTATGAGGGGCAACTCGATGGCCGAGGAATCTTCCGAGACGAAGTAGTCAGCCTTGTGAGACTTGACCGAGAGTCAGGAGCGGCACTTTTCGAACGAACCACCCCCGTCGGCGAAGATGGGGAGCTGAACCGTTCAGACTACCGATTCGGAGCTATCCTCAAGGACCAAGCCCTAGAACAAATCAAGCAGTTGGAGCAAGTCGAACTAGATGACCACCTGTTTCTGGGGAGTGTCAGAGTCGATGGCAAGATTGTGCATATGGGGGATTGGTCAGAGGTTATCCCATGGTCTCCAATCCTAAGGTCGACTTCCGATTGAGTCCAGCACTTCTTGGACGGAACCTCTGAACTTATTCGGATACGCTTTCATCAGCTTCCATAGAAGGAGAAGAGTTGCCCCTGCATCTGCATCGGCCCTGTGAGATCTTTCCAACCTGATGCCGAATCTCTCGCACAGCAACCCGAGCTTGTGCCGTCCAGGTACTCCGAAACTCCTCGCAACAACCAAGGTATCGACAATCGCGAGTGGTTGGGGAACCTCTCTACCAATCCTGATGCATTCCATTTCCATGAACCTCCAGTCGAATGCGACAACATTGTGGCCGACAATCACGGCACCATCAATCAATCCTCTCATCGATTCAATATGCTCCTCGAACACACCCGCACCTCGGACGTCATCATCCATTATCCCATGCACTTTGCTCGACTCATTGGGAATCTTGCACCCGGGATCAACTAGCGAATGCAGATTCACATGAGATCCATCGGAATCACTCCCTACCAGTGCGAATTGCACCACTCTATCCTGTCTAGGATTGAATCCTGTAGTCTCTAAATCGAAACCAAGGACTCTCAAACCATCCAGAATGCCAGAATCCATGATGCCCCCCTCTCGCCGTCGTCCATGAACCCTACCAAACGGTACCCATCTAACTCCCAAACCCAACACCCATATGAGGGACCTCATCTTTCTAGTACCATGGAAGAGGGCGGACAAAGAGTATCGACCCTCTTGATTCTCCTACTGCTGATCCAGTCTCTTGCAGGATGTGGTGGAATTGGTCCAGGTAGCCCAAATGCAAGCCTCAGCTCGGATAGAGACACAATAAATTCTGGAGAGTCCGTCAACTTCGATGCTCGCTCTTCCACAACCCCGGAACCCACAATCATTGACGAATACAGGTGGAACTTCGGGGATGGGGAAACGAAGACAACCAAGCAGGGTGTGATTAACCATGTTTTTGACAAAGCAGGAGTTTTCGAGATCAATGTAGAAGTATTCAATGACAATGGAGACTCCGACTCGGCAAGCCTCTCCATCTTCGTAAACGCAATCCCAGAAATAATCCTCGATCTACCCGATTTTGTCAAGACTGGACAGGAGGCTAGACTAGACGCCAGCGACTCCTTCGACCCAGAGGGCGCAGGTGTCGAGATAGTCTGGGATTTTGACGCAAACACTGACTCGGACGGAGACAGCGACCCTCTCAACGACGAAGATGGGAGCGGACCCGTGACAAGACTAACTGTCTCGACACCAGGGAATATCACGGGAACAGTCACAGTTACTGACGATAGTGGAGGGACGAACACCACCTTCTGGACACTCAGGATTATCTCTCGCTCTTTCCGCGTTATCTGGGAGGAGGTGCGCGTCGATTACGAATGGTCCGGATACCTCGAGCAAGGTGACTTTCACGAAATCCAGTTCCAACCAGGTGAAGGAGCTAGGTTGATGGAGGTAACAGCAACCTTGTCGCTTGCTCGTGACATCCTACCAATCACATGGCCGGAGGACAATTTCACCTTGGAGGTCGACAACCCCTCATCAGGATGGTCCTATAGCGTCGCGACCACTCAGGAAAACATCACCCAGAATGCCTCAGCGACAATAGAGAGGAACGAAATGAATTCTCTCCCTCAGTCCGATTACATAGTATTCGCAGATTCAAAGGAAGGGTTGGAGGAGGCTCTTCTCAGTGACCCTAATGGGCGGTTCGGCCAGGGTGACTGGTTCTGGACGATTACAGCATTGGAATGCGATCCGGATACTCCAGTGGATGGTGTAGATCCCGATCAGGGGAACGATTGGACATTGGATGCTCAATTCGTGATCCTAGTACTTAGGATCAGCGAAGTCAGCGTCTGATTCCTCATGAGCGAAGACCTTTCAACCACTAGTCGCTGGCCGAGTCATGGCAAAGTCGTTCGAGATTACCAAGGTATCCGTTCGTGGCCGCTTGGTCGTAGATGCCAAGGTGAGCATGAACGACCCCCAAGACTTCGACTTCTCCCCCAGAGCCAGTTTGTCTGGTTCAATACTAAGTCTGATCAACGATTCGGGAAAACCCTCCTCGACATTTGAGCTTGATGCGGAACAGGTCACGACCGCTGAGAGGGACCGGATGGTCGAGCTTCGAGTCAAATTCAACGTTCAGGGAATGCACGGGGTTCTCACTCAGAAGACCCTCAACCCGAAAACGGGACCCAAGTCGAAGAAGCTCGCGGAGCCGAGTTGGAAGACCATCCTGCCGCTCTCGATGTGATTTCGAACCGTCGGGATTAAGTCGGGCCCTACATTCCATTAGTCGCTGGACCCATAGTGTAGCCTGGATATCACATGAGCTTGCGGAGCTTGTAACCCGTGTTCAAATCGCGGTGGGTCCGCCAATCAACGATAAGCGACCGATTCAATTAGTTCCAGTCATTGGAACCCATGCTGGACCCATAGTGTAGCCTGGATATCACTCTAGCCTCCGGAGCTGGAAACCCGTGTTCGAATCGCGGTGGGTCCGCCACCACTGGTGCCTCACAGGTTAGGTTCAAGCCAAATTCCACCCACGAGACAGCATGGCATTCGTCTCGGAGAGGAGAGTCGACTTCCCCATGGTGGACCTTGCAAAGATCGTCTACTACCCGAGGTTTTGGGACTTGGCCCACAGGTTCTACGAGGAGTCATGGGAGTTCTCATGTGGCTTACACTACAACGAGATTTTGTCATCGCACAACATTGGATTCCCGTTGGTCCATAGCGAGGCCCAGTTCACCCACCCCATTTTCTATGGCGATACAGTGCAATGCACAATCACCGTCCCGAGAATCGGCAGGACCTCCATACATTGGCACTATGAATTCCGAAATCAAGAGGGTACGCTTTGCTGGACTGCCGATCAGGTTACCGTTTGCACTGACATGCGTGAGATCAAGTCAAAGTTGGAAGTTCCAGATTGGATGAGAGAAGGCCTAGCCAAGATGGGGACAAAGAACTAATTCTTTGGCCACTTCTTCGACAGTGCCTTCGTCAGAGACTCATCCATAATCGAATCCCACCAGTTGGCATCCTTCCAAACCGCATACTTCCCTCGAATCCCTCGCATGTCTGTACCGTCGAGCCTAGCTCCCTGCATATTGGATAACCCAAGGCGAGCCTTCACCATTCTCGCCCCGCGTAGGTCAGCACCATCCAACGCCGCTTTCATTAGATTCGCATCTCGCATGGATGCATTCCGTAGATCAGCACCAGACAAATCTGCTCCTTCCAAATCAGCCCTGTCTAGTATTGCTCGGCGGAGATTGGCCCCGGATAAATCGACCCCGCGCAAATCCTCCCCAACATGGGATGTGAATGACCAGTCCTTGCCTTCCCCGGTCAATGGCTCACCTCTCCAGTGACAACTTGTCAAGATGGTCTCTGCCCGCTTCCGTCAGAACAACGTACGAATTCTTCCGTGGCCTTCTCCTAGGGTACTCCAAGAATGAGTCAACACCACCAGATCCTCCCTCGAGCATCCTCCCGATATACAAGGACACATTCCACTTCTTGACCGATCTTTTGGTCCACTCCCCAGTCTCTTCAATCAACTTCCTGAGCTCCCTGGGGGGCGTATTGCCTTCCTTCTCAACTGATCTCATGTATTGGATCGCAGCCAGAATCACGTCAGATTTGTTTTCGATACCACATGAGTTCAGAAGCCTCGCGAATGACGTCCCTCTGTCAGGAAACCCACTGGCTCGGACGGCTTCGAGAGTAATTTCCAAAGCCTCTTGCCTCGCTACTCTAACTCTAGAAAGGGTCGATGACCATGTATCCTGATTGGTTACTTTCAACCAACGATCGCTGGCCTCCCTTGTGTAATCTGCCAAATTGATGTCCTGGGAACCTAGCCTTAGGAAAAGGCCACCCAATTCTTCGGACTTCTTTGCTGACATGGCAACTCCTGAGAGGCAGCACTTATCAGGTTATTTTTTTCTTTCTTTCCTTTACATTTGGCACCAAACCCATCGAGCCGTGAGATTCAAAGAGCGCCCACCCAACGCTGTGCCATGAGCGACGAACCCGACGGCGGTTATCCACTGGTCTTACACTCTGAGGCAGACCCATCTCGATTGGGTGGGACGGCAGTTTGTGGCTTCTCGACTGTCGGCTCTGTCGGCGTGATAGCCACATCCCACCTAATCAACTCCCTGCAACTAAGTCCAATGGGAACTGTTCTTCATCCAAAGTTCCCCGCAGTAGCCCTAATTCACGATTCAGTGCCAAAGCATCCAGTTAGAGTATACCAAGGCGATGGAATCGGAGTCTTCACTTCTGAGATACAATTCACAAGTGAGCACGACATCTACTTCGCGAACACCGTTCTAGAGTGGTTCACCAAAGGCGGATTTGACCGGTTGGTCGTCATCGATGGGGTGGTAAGCAATGATTTGGGGATCAAGGAGGATAGTGAGCTCTGGGGGGTTTCATCCACTTCAATAGGACGAGATCAACTTGACAGTTCCAGCATTCAGAGGATTCAACAGGGTGTAGTAACAGGCATTGCAGGATACCTTATCGCAGAGGGGGAGAGAAGAGGACTAGATGTCACAGCCCTGTTGGCAGAGTGTAATCCAATTTACCCAGACGCAAGAGCTGCTCTGATTGCCGTGGAAGGTCTGAGTGAGCTGGTCGGAGTCGAGGTTCCGGTTGACGGTCTACTGGAGGATGCTAGGAATATCGAAGAAAAGGTTCGTGAAGCCTTCGAGAGGGCCCAGTTGAATGCCCTCCCAGCACCAGATTCAGGAGACGACGAGGACGACATCCCAATGATTTACTGATTAGTAGAATGGGTTGGTCCCCGCATCGTGATCTGTCATATCGACAACTGCAGTTATCCCCGGAACTCCCTCGGTAATCATCACCTCTATCCCTTCCTTCAGGGTTACGTCGACCATGCCACAGCCTTGGCAACCACCTCCAAAGGAGATCATCGCCTTCCCATCATCTACTCCGACTAGATCAACATGCCCGCCGTGAGAGGCGACAAGAGGATTAACCTGGCTCTCGATAACCTCTGCAACGGACTTCGATACATCATCGATCCAGAGCGGATTAGGGTTCTCGAAACTAAAACCACCTCCCATCAGTGTCTCTTTGTAGTCAAGAATCGTTCCTTCTAGGTAGGGAGCACTCCTAGAGCCAACGAAAAGCATCATCCCATCGACTTCAGTCTGTACATCATCCTCCATGGCATCCCCAGTACCAATGAGTTGCAAGTCATACTGGAACCCCTTGGGTCCTCTACCAAGAATCACAATCTTGAGCGCAACCTCATCATCGGCCTGCTCAGCGAACTTATCCAGCATCTCTCTTGCCTTGTCAGTAATCTCTAGCATCCTATCGGGTGCAGTGAACCATCATTCTTCAACCTGTTCTCTTTCAGATAAACTATTCATCTGTGACCGAATCGAACATTCGTGGTGCTGGACACAATGGGCAGACCTCTGAGGGATCTGAGGGTCTCTGTTACCGACAGATGCAACTTCAGATGCAGGTACTGCATGCCCAGAGAAAGGTTCGGGAAGGAGCACAACTTCCTGCCCAAGAGCAAAATCCTATCCTACGAGGAGATTCAGAAGTTCGTTCTCGCATGCAAACCATTGGGCCTGAGTAAGGTGAAAATCACCGGTGGCGAGCCGCTTCTCAGGAGGGACCTCCCTAAGCTGGTTAGACAAATCTCTTCATTGGACTTGGAAGTGGCTCTAACCACGAATGGCTCATTCCTGTCTAGAGAGGCAGCAAGACTTGCCGAAGCTGGCCTAGACAGGGTCACGATCAGTCTCGATGCAATCGACCAAGAACTCCACTCCATAATTACGGATTCCAATGTCCCGGTCAGCGATGTTCTCAAAGGAATCGCGGATGCGGTCCGTAGTGGATTGGGCCCGGTCAAGGTGAATTGCGTGGTACAGCGAGGAGTAAACGAGTCACAGATACCAAAACTCGTCCAACAATTCAGGGGAACCGGGGTCATCATTCGCTTCATCGAGTTCATGGACGTGGGAAGGACGAACGGTTGGACGCCCGGGCAGGTCGTGCCAACAACCGAGATCATGGACTTCCTTTCCAAGGAGTTCGACCTAGTCCCACTGATGCGAGATTCCCCCAGTGACGTTGCTTCGAGATGGGCCCATTCCGACGGCACTGGGGAGATTGGATTCATCTCCTCCGTCTCACAGCCCTTCTGCGGAGATTGTGTGAGGGCCCGACTCTCATCGGATGGAAAACTGTTCACCTGCCTGTTCACCACTCTTGGGCATGATCTGTCCAACCTCATTCGAGATGGGCCCGATGTGTCCGAACTGACTGAGGCAATCACGGAAGTCTGGACCAGAAGATCCGACAGGTACAGTGAGGAGCGATCATCCGATGCCTATTCTCTGCCCAAGGTGGAGATGTCCTACATCGGGGGCTGAATAGACATCGCCGCCTCCACTATGTCCTCCCAAGGTGCACCGGTTCTGAATGAAGGCCTACCATAGCTAGACACTCCGGCCGAGTGCCCTGCCTCCCTAAGCGTGTCCACAATCCTCCTAGGGCTCGGTGGAGCACCCGTACCTAGCCATGCAGCGAGGTCGTCCACGACAACCAGATGACTGGCCGAAATCACCTCGGATTCTTCCGAGATGTGCCTTACGCTCCTAACCACCTTCCTCCTTTCGGCTTCGAACCTCCGCTCATCCCATCCAAGTGGGTCATCAATCGTGAATTCTGGTCCACAGCTCTCTAGTGCCCGCTCTTTAGTCATCGATGACATTGTCCCTTGGTCTCCCATCGGACCTACCCACAGGGGGCCGGAAACTCGGGGATCACTTCTGTCGAGGGGGAATTCCAGCGGAAGCATGCAGTGCATCGGAAGCAACTCGACAGCACTCCCATGGTGCAACCCCGCACCGATGGAGGCCAATACCTCCTCCCTGGTCGGAGAGTGCACTCTCCAACCAATATTATCTTCCAACTTGTTAGCTGCAGAAACTCCTTTCAGAACTCTGAAAGACACCCTGAGGTGGTGGGAGTCCCAAACTGAAACCAGAGGGACAATCGACCTATCGTGTCTTGCAGCAACTCGGGAGAATGTAGCCAGCATTACCCTCATTCCAGAGTCATGAGAAAGACTATCCGTCCTCACTCTAGCACCGTATCGTCTCATCAGGGCGGTTCTAGACGAGCCAGTCAGTGCAGCGGTGTCAGTCGCACTAACTTCCATCACACCACTCCTAGCCATAGACTGCATGGCGGAGTCAATGAATGGAATCGGGGATCCATAGGGGTCGATGTCTACCCAATGCCTTCCACTGCTTAGGACCGCCACTCTGAGGTCCCCCTTCGTAGATTCTAGACTCCCTCCTCCATGTGATGGGGGGAACTCACTGTGAGAGGCCTTAGCCCATTCCAACGCCGCCTCCTCGAGATCCACTATTGTTGCAGTTATTCTGCTAGATTTCTCCGAAGACAACTCGTTCAACCATCTTCGCGCCCTGAGCCCAGATGCGGTCAGACCGTCGAGTGCATACACGGTCCCATCACCGAGCATTCCCTCATCCATAGCATGCCTGAACAGGAGAACACTCCTTGTTCTGCTACCTGCCATCGCGGGGTTGTAGAACACCTTCCCTGAAGCCTTTGTTCCCGGTCCCTGAGATTCCTCTGGGAGATTTGGAAGGAGCATCAGGGTCCTGCCCTCTCTATGAGGGACTCCCCCACCGCCAATTGACATGGTTCCCGGAGGGGGACCTGACAAAAGGAATTGGCCAACAATCAGTAGTGAGAGAAGACCACATCGGAGTCTGAGTGAGTAACCAATCTGCCATTATCAACAACTTGCCCCACCCTTCTGCTTCCTGGAAGCCGATCACCAAGCCATTCCTCTACTAACTCAGCACAACTCTCCGAGACAGCAATCACCATCCCCATCCCCATGTTGAATGTCCGATGCATCTCCAATGCGGTGACAGATCCAACCTTGGAGATCCATCCGAACTCGGGTTGTGGGTCCAGAGGTTCGTCGATGTGCCACCCAAGGTTGCCATGGAGTCGAAGAAGGTTGGACAAACCCCCTCCTGTGATATGCACTATTGCCTTGATCGATTCAGGCTCCACAAAACCCCCCTCACGCCTAGATTCCAAAACAAGATCTACCACTGGATCAACATAGATCCGCGTTGGGTTCAGCACCACTTCGCCTAGAGTTATCGGGCCATCTCGTCCGGAAAACCTCTCGATTTTCCTAGAATTGTGTTCCGGATTGAATGGAGAGGAATCTTCTAACGAGCATCCCGACCTCTCAATTACCGCACGAACCAGGGTGTACCCGTTAGAGTGAATTCCACTGCTGGGTAGCCCGATCAGTACGTCACCTTCCATCAGATTCTGGCCGGTGATTCCACAGTTCTTCGGAAACCAACCTAGAGCGGTTCCCGAGAGATCGAGTTCCTTCACTATCCCAGGCAGGGTTGCAGTCTCACCACCCGCAAGCGTCACTCTGGCTGTTTCGCAAGCCCTAGAAAGAGAACCACCAAGCGAAGCGTGAACCTCTGGATCCGCTATTGGAACTGCGATGTAGTCCACAAAGGCAAGCGGCTCTGCTCCAACACAAATCAGGTCGTTCACGTTCATGGCAACGCAGTCGAACCCCACTCCCCCTAGTTGGCCAACCTCACTCGCAATCTGCAACTTGGAGCCAACTCCATCAGTAGCCAACGCAAGACAGGATTCTCCGAATTCGATTACTCCTCCGAACCCCCCAGGCAGGTCTACTGGCGCTCCTAGTTCTCCCGGGGATCTCTTTGAGCGGGACAAGGACCCGATCAAGCTAGCCACAGCCCTCCCCTCCAGAGCTATGTCAACCCCACTGGATGCGTAGTCTAGGGGGTCTTCCATGGCATACCGCAGGGAGGTAGCAATTTCATCCTTCGGAAGACCACTCTCCGATGTGAAAATCTCTTCTAAAAAACCTCAATATTCAGGTAATAAACCGCTTTTTCGGACATTTAGTTATAAAGAAACAATCCACATACTCTATAGGTGGAAGTTATTTCGCCGGGCCCACGGATAGTGTAACACTATGTATAACAAGAAAACAATAGCAATGATGCTTACCCTGAGCATGCTAGCGGCTAGTCTCGCTGGATGCGCAGGTGGGGACGACGACTGGGACGCAGAAAATGCAGCTAGTGATGTCAGCGTAGTATGGGTGGAGTCCGCTTGGGACCCCATCATCCCCAACCTGAATGCCGGCGAGATGTGCGATCTAATCATCTCGGCCATGACCAAGACAGATGAGCGCGATCAGGTCGTCGACTTCACCAGGGCTTACTACACAAGTAGCCAGGGAGTAATCGGCGGAACCGGATCAACCGCCATCAGCGATGTCTCCGAGCTTAATGCTGCTGGAGTCACCATCGGAGTACAGTCCGGGACGACCTCTGACCTGTACGCTGACGCGAACCTTGCAATGGCAACCACCTCTGCATACGAGGACTTCCCATCAGTCATCGCTGCCCTAAACAACGGGGACGTGATGTACGCAATGGGCGACGCACCTGTGCTATCGCTAGAGTCTGACCTGTTGACGACCTTCTCCGATGAGAACTTCGGTTTCGCTGTCCGCGAGGACTCGGGCGACCTTCTAGATGCCCTCAACGCGGCTATCGGCGCAATAATCGACTCGGGAGAGTACGACGCGATCTATTCAGCATCCTTCAATGGAGCAGTCACCCTTGCGGATGACAGCACCACTGACACGGCTACCGCGTACCCTGCTACACCCAGTGGATCAAGCGACCTTGCTGGTGTTCTGGACTCCGGAGCACTGAACATCTGCACAGACCCGTTCTACGCTCCTTTCGAGAGCTATGACGCAGACATGAACGTGGTCGGCTTCGACGCAGATATCGCGCACGCAATCGCAGATGAGATTGCAGCCCACTACATGGGCACCGCGAATCCGATGTTCGCCGGCGATCCACTACCACTGCCAACGACTGTCATCAGGATCGGAGCAATGTACGACTCTACCGGCCCAATCGGTAACTTCGGACCTGGTTTCGACTTCGCCACGGCAGCAGCCATCACGGCTCTGAATGCAATGGGCAATGATGACGCTAACGGAAACGACATCGTCTACGAGATAGTATACGGTGACACCGGATGCGACGGAACGACCGCAGGAACCTCTGCTCAGACTCTGGTAGACTCCGGAGTCGTCGCAGTGGCCGGAGCGGCTTGCTCTGGCGCTTCGATAGGTGCCAACGCAGTCCTTTCCGCAGCTGGAATCCCGATGGTCTCCTTCGCGAGCACATCACCAGCACTCAGTGATGCAACGACATACCCTGACTTCTTCAGGGTCGTCCCAAGCGATGCGATCCAGGGAGAGGCAATGTCTGACATGGTCGCGGCAGCCGGAGTAACCACCCCCGCGCTCCTGCACATGGTCAACGCATACGGTGCTGGCCTAGCTGACTCGTTCAAGATGAACTGGGAAGCAGCAGGGAACACCCTATGCACGCAGGCTGGATACGATGAGACCGCCCTAACTGATGCTGCAAGCATCGTCCAGGGCGTCATCGACGCTGGAACCTGCGACTCTGTCGTGCTAATCGCGTACAACACGGACGCGGCACTGATCCTCGAGACTATGGCCGGACTGGGCGCAACCCTACCGGTCTTCGGGGCTGATGGATTCGCTGGAGAGGCGGCTCTTGAGTCGTTCAACGCACCCGAGGTTACCAACGGTGTCCAGAACACCAAACCAAGGGCAGCTTCCGGAAGCGGCGACTTCGCCGCTAATTGCGCTGCTGACACAGTTTGCTCGGCTGGCATCTTCACCTCCGAGGCTTACGACGCGGTCATGATAATCGGAATGGCAGCCTCTCATGAGGACGGAGCCAATATGGCGAACCACATCAACATGGTCGGCGCTGGAGACGGATACGCAGGAGCAAGCGGGAACCAGGTGTTCCTGTCCAACGGAGACGTCGGCGGATCGGGGTACGATGTGT
Organism: Methanobacteriota archaeon; assembly: GCA_004195615.1. Classification (GTDB taxonomy): domain Archaea; phylum Thermoplasmatota; class Poseidoniia; order Poseidoniales; family Thalassarchaeaceae; genus UBA36. The sequence goes on from PSPW01000005.1 coordinate 48,321, forward strand.
GCACCTTCCACCACGTTCCAACATTCGGCCAGTACTTCAACTGTGACAGGATGTGGACGGCAACCGGTGGACTGGCTGACGTGACCTTCGCGGGCACGACAGTCAAGATTGGCTTCATGGGTGACGCAACCAGCCCTGCGATTGGCGACTTCTGGGTTCCATTCCAGGCAGCCGCTGGAGTCGGCCTTTCTCTGGCTAACATCGTCGCTTACAGCAACGGTGTGCAGTTCGAGATTGTCTGGGGCGACACGGCTTGCGACGGAACGACTGCAGCCACAGCGGCTCAGTCCCTAGTCGACGCAGGTGTATGGGGAGTAGTCGGAGCAGCATGCTCCGGAGCATCCATTGGCGCCAACGCGGTTCTTTCCGCAGCTGGAATCCCGATGATATCGTACGCGAGCACGTCACCAGCACTCAGTGATGCAACGACATACCCTGACTTCTTCAGGGTCGTCCCAAGCGACGCAGGGCAGGGTCTGGCACTATCTGACCTTCTAACTGCAAACTCAGAGACCGACGTTGCGTTGGTCCACATGGTCAACGCATACGGCGCAGGTCTGGCTGACGCGTTCAAGATGAACTGGGAAGCAGCAGGGAACACCCTCTGCACGCAGATCGGATACGACGAGACCGCTACCACCGACTACTCAGCAATCATCCAGCAGGTTACGGATGCTCAGTGCGGTGCAGTAGTCACTGTGTCCTACAACTCTGACGGCGGCCTAATCATCGGCGAGCTGGCAGCAGCTGGCTTCGCCGGGCAGATCTACGGTACCGACGGAATCGCAGAGACAGCAATCGGGAACTACACGAGCGCAGCCAACCTGAACGGCGTCATCGCAACCAAGCCGGCATCGGCATCGGCAAGCGAGGTCTCCATGACCTTCGCCTACCTGTGTGCAACGACACCCCCATGCGGCGACGGTATCTTCACCGCTGAGGCGTTCGACGCTCTGACCATGATGGCGTTCTCCGCCTTCACCTTCCTGACCACACCAGGCATCACCGCCTCTCAGGCGATTGCTGGTACGGCAGGATCGGGATGGAACGGTGCCTCTGGCACCATCACGTTCCTAGCGAACGGTGACACCCCAGGATCCGGTTACTGTATCGGATCCTACACTGGGACTTCAGTCAACGGCGTTGATACGCTGTCCTTCGACTGCAATCAGCACTGGGGCTCCAACGGCCTGACTGATCTCTGATCAGAACGGCTATTTGGTACACGTAAAGGCGCCTTGGCGGGCTTCGGTCCGCCAAGGCGTCCCCAACAACAATGATTACTTCGACACCCCCACATCCGTGGGGCAGTCGTGCCGGAGGGAAGAAACATCGAACTAATTTCCAGCCTCAAGAGTCTGAAAGAGTATCACTGGGATGATCTAGCGCGGATTAGGAAGAGACTCATTATCGCAACCCTGCTGATAGCAGACGCATTCGTAGGACTCCTATACCACACTAGCTCTCTGAACCTTCTTGACTACATACTCGCGGACAACCTTCCCTTCGAAATGGTATTTCTCCTTCAGAGTGTTCAAGCAATCTCCTGTGGTTTCTTCTACGTAAAGATACTATTCGATGACGCCAAGTCAGGAATCCTTCGTAGCCTGGGAATGTTTGGCTCTCCATTCTTCCTCCTTGCAGTCATATTCATCACACTAGAATTCCTGTTTACAGGGCAGGGTTTGGCCACTGACATCAACATAGACTCGATTGCTATCGTGAGGGAAACACTCACTCACTCCTCCACCTTCCTCTCAATTGCCCTTGGCCTAACTCTCACTTACAAGGTCCAGAGGTACGGAAACTTCGCGCAGTCGGAGTTCTTCATGATTGGAATGTTCACTACTTTCGTCATTTCCTGGACCGGCGTATACTCCCCAATATTCGATTCCCCGAGAGACGACGTGATAGTATGGACACTCTTGTTCAGAGTCATCGTGGCCGCCTTCATAATCACGGGCATTGCAGGGGTCATGGTCGACCTCCTCGTCTACCGAGGTTTCAGGCTAAGGGATGCGACTCCACAGGTCATGATGATCGGATCTCTGGGTGTTGCTTTGGCCCTGAGAGCAATATTCTACCTCAGATTCACCTCGGATAAGAGACAATGGTTCCCTGACATGGACTTCTCCGACCAGTATACGCAGAAATGGATATTTCCCACTACCAAATTACGAATTTGGCTCGGAGACAGGTCGTTAGCGGGCAGCGAGGACGTCAATGGAAACGGTGTGTTTGACGTTGAAACCTACACTCAAGCCCACGCTAACGCAGGAGAAATCCCAATGGGGGCCGCCATTGGAGATATTATCCCCGGAACAGGTGAGGACCTAGATGGCGATGGCCGCCTCGATGTCGCACAGTCGTACACTCACAATAACTGCGAGCAGTCGACGAACCCCGAAACAGGCGAACTGATGTTCGACGAGGCGTCTGGAGATCCAATTCTAGAGAGGATAGTGACCGAGGGCTGGAGTCCCGGCAATCCCGGTTCAGGTGGATCCAGGCCAGCCTTCGAGCTCTACGACGTGGGTGTCGACTGCGTTTCTCAGGCTACTAACTACTATTCTTACCTGAAGGGATCCGTTGCAGCCACGATTTTCACCGCCTCAATCCTACTCTACCTGTTCCTAACCAAGTCTCGTCTCGGCATGCAAATGCGGGCTGTGGCCGATAACCCCGAACTCGCAGCAAGCAGTGGAATCAACGTGGAGAGGGTGCAGACGATCAGTGCTTTCCTCTCTGCAGGCATCTCCGGAATCGGCGGTTCGGTGTTCGCTATGACATACCTGTGGAACCCAGTCTCTGCCTTCACACTCCTGCTCCCCGCCTTCGCCATAATCGTACTGGGGACGATAGGTTCGATTCCCGGCGCCATAGTCGCGTCCATTATCGTGGGATTCACCAAGGCCGTTTCTGCTGTAATCCTCATGGGGATCGGTCCTGACTTGCATGACAGATACTCCTACTTCACTTTGGCCGATGTGATGCCCTACGCATTCCTGATAGCTATCCTGCTGATTATGCCCCAGGGGATAGGACATGCATGGGAGGAGTGGAAGATAGAGCGCATGAGGAAGACGACCACCCCCGATCCAGAGGATTCGAGGAACTCTAGGGCTGCTCTCGCTTTCCTGCCGACAGGGATATTCGGCCTTCATCACTGGTGGGGCGGTCGCTCAGACAAGGCCCAGAACTACTCCCTAGTGGCTATCGCCGCCTATCTCTTTCACAGGTTCTCCTCCTTCATCGGCCGAGAGTCTCTCTCCGATGATGGCTGCGGGAACGTTTGCTCCGAATCACTAGATGACATGAAGGAGGAGCTGGCCGACCTCGCAATAATCATCGAACCATCCACCGAAGAAGTCGGACGCATGGATGAACTAATCATCTCAATTGACGACTACTCGAAAACCAACCTAGAGGTATTGACTGGCAGGGAAGACGGTACTCTGATGGTCGAAGACTCACCATACTTCTCCGAAGCACCGTCTACACTGGACGAATCGTGGCTCGACTTGATGCAGACCGAGATCCAGACCGTGGACCTGATTGCCGATGCAGGTGATCTGATATGGCCACTGATACCACTTTTGCTTTGGGCACTAGCAATCTACGAGGGAACTAGGATCTTGAGGGAGGGTAAACTTCCCTCCTCTGTGAGCGAAAGAAGTCGAATTCGCGGTATTACTTCGCCTTTCAATGAGATTTCAACTCTCATTCAAATTCTCAGAACCCCCTGGGAAAGGGGCAGATCACTAATCAGGACTGCTGACAGAAGACACTCCGACACAGTCCTTTCCGTGAAAGCCTGGATGACAAACCAGGTAGCACCGACCAAGGATTTGTTCGCGCGGGAGTCAACTGGAGGTCCCTACGTTCTCCAGTTTCCAACTCTCAGTAGGCTCCCATCTTGGCTCAATATCCCTTATGGCAGACGTGGTAAGACGGGTTCAAACATAGCATTCCTTGTTCTATTACTAGTTTTGTTAGGCTTCCTTTGGTGGCTACCAATCACCGATTCAGATACATGGAGGTGGAACAAGGTGTTCCAAGTCTCAAACGTAGTCTCCTTACTTTGCGTCTTCATCCTGATGAGCTTCTCCTTGAACCTCCATACCGGTTACACTGGAATGGTAAACTTCGGAGTGATTTTCTTCGTCGCAATCGGTGGGGTTACGGTCGCAATCCTGACTGCACCGAAATCAGTGAACGGCTATGACTGGGGCTTCCCATCAGCAATAATCGCTTCCACAGTTCTCGCTGCGGCCATTGGTTGGGGTCTCGCATACCCCACTGCAAGACTTAGGACGGATTACTTCGCGATAGTCACGATATCGCTGGGTGAGATACTAAGGCAACTACTCGCCGTAGAACCACTCCTTAGGACTGGATCAGCGGCGCAGGGGATATACAGTTATCCCAAGCCGCTGTACGAATGGTGGTTCTGCGGTAGCACGAATAGCGGCCCGGGAGAGGAATACTTCAGTCCCAACGATTGCAGGTCTGCCATGCTCGACTCGCCATCGATGGCCATCAGTAACCTCCTCGATCTGGGCAATCCAGCGCCCTACTTCACTCTGCTGTCAATAATCGGACTCATCGCGGTCATAGCAGTTTGGATCCTACTCGAATCTCTGATTTCATCACCTTGGGGAAGGGTACTGAAGGCCATTAGGGAGGACGAAGAAGTGGCACAGCACCATGGCCACAACGTCCTGACTCACAAAGCGGCAAGCCTGGCACTCGGTGCTGTCATTGCTTCATTCGCGGGCTCCCTTTGGGTATGGAAACTGTCAGGGATAGAGTCACCATGGATGGCCCCCGCCACATCCACATTCCTAGTATGGGCCGCGTTTGTTATCGGTGGGACAGGGAACAACCGGGGGATGATCATCGGCTCATTCATCATGGTCCTGATGCACTTTGTCTTCAACGTCCTGATTGCAGCTAGCTCCCCCGATCTGCCACTATACGCGACTGCGAATAGTATCGACAACCTCTTCGCGTGGATCGTCACCGAGCAGTGGGAGGTTACCAGGATATTCTTCCTAATCCTCCTATTTGGAATCCTGATAAGATCCCGAGCCACAATTGAGATAGGAGCATGCGGGTCAATATTATTCGCATTCACCGCCCTAGTGCTGGGAGAAAGGACGATTCTCGAGGTAAACAACATCTACGGGGAGGTGTCCATCGCAGGTGCAGGGATGTCATACGTGAAGCTTCTCCTAATCGGGCTGCTGATGATATTCTCCATGAAGTTCAACCCAAGAGGACTTCTCCCAGAGGTGCCCAACAGGCCAGATAGACCATCAGGAGGCGACTCTCGATGAAACCGGCACTAAGCGTCAGGGATCTTCGCAAGATGTTTGGAGGATTGGTAGCCGTTGATGATGTCTCGTTCGAGGTACAGCAGGGCGAATTCGTAGGCCTGATTGGACCAAATGGGTGTGGCAAATCAACGACGTTCAACTGCATCAGCGGCTTACTGGAAAAGACGGCGGGCGCAGTCGAGGTCTTCGGGGAGGACGTCACGGATCTGAGGCCCGACCAGATCCAGAAATTCGGCCTGACACGGACGTTCCAACATACTCGTCTATGGCGTGAGATGACAGTGATTGAGAACGATCTAGTCCCCCCGAGAAACCAGTTTGGAACGACAATACTGGAGCGTCTAACTTCACTCTTGCTGTCCAAATCAAACCCAGCCGAGACGGAGAGGTTGGAGACGGCCTACTCGATCCTAGACCAGCTCGAGGTCCCTCACATGGCGCACAACCTGACTAGCGAGCTCTCAGGCGGGCAGAGCAAGCTCGTCGATATCGGTAGGTCGATGATGGGAGAGCCGAAACTACTCCTGCTGGACGAGCCCGTTGCAGGCGTGGCAGGACCCCTAGCGATGAAGATCTTCGAAAACCTAAGGAAGATGGTTGACGAGACGGGGATATCGGTCCTGATAATCGAACACAACATGGATTTCATCCTCCAACAGGGTGTTGACAGGATTGTGGTGATGAACGAGGGGAGGATACTCATGGAGGGAACTCCCGACGAGGTCAAGGGCAATAGGGCAGTAATTGAGGCGTATCTCGGAGCCGCTGGAGAGCCAAGGGAGGATGAGGAATGACTCGTGTCCTAGATGTCTCAGGTCTCGAAGGGGGCTATGGTTCAGTGCAGATTCTATATGGAATAGACATGCATGTCGATGAGGGAGAATTCATCACAATCATCGGCCCGAACGGATGCGGCAAGTCCACGTTCATCAAGACGATTTTCGGAATCGCCACTTATTATCGCGGTGGGATTGAGTACATGGGCCACGACGTCTCTAGTTGGCGTACTGACCAGCTCGTCAACCATGGAATCGCATACGTCCCACAAGTGGACAACGTGTTCCCATCCCTGTCAGTACTCGAGAACCTCCAGATGGGCGGTAAATCACTCTCTAAGGGAGTACTGGACGAGAGGATTGAGAGGTCACTGGAGATGTTCTCGGATCTCAGGAATCGGGAGTACGACCTCGCAGCCTCCCTTTCGGGAGGAGAGAGGCAGATGCTGGCGATATCCCGAGCCCTGATCTCCGATCCGAAGTTCCTCCTGCTGGACGAGCCGACAGCAGCCCTCTCTCCCCTCTACCAACAGCAGATAATCGAGAGCATAGACTCCCTAAGAGACAAGGGGATCACCATCCTGATTGTCGAGCAGAACGCTAGGCTCTCCCTTGCCAGATCCGATCGTGGCTACATCATCTCCAATGGCAAGGTGGTGCATTCGGGCGATGCTCAGCACATCCTGACTGATCCCGAGATCGGCGAGTACTTCCTCGGTTCCACCGGGAAATGAGAATAAACCTCTAGTCCAACAGGATCTAACCCTTCATTAGTGTCTTGGCCTGCTCCGCCCACATCATCTTTGAGACCCTGCCAGGCATCAAGCCAAGGGCGCCATTCACTGCTTCGGCAGTCTCTTTGTCCATCTTTGAGATCTGATCGAACGTCCTGATTCCCAATACCTTCAGTTTCTTCAGTGTCTCAGCATTGACTCCCTTGATTAGAGTCAGGTCATCGGATTTCCTGTCTCCCGCTTCGCCTATCTGAGCCCACTTGATTTGAGACGCGCTGAGGTCTGTAACGACATCATCATCTTCTTCCAGTTTACTGGAAGACTTGTCGACTCCCTTCAGCTCCAGCATGGTGATGGCCTGTTGAGTCCAAGCAAGCTCCACAATCTTCTCAGGCAGAAGCTCCAGAGAGTCATTGACCTCATTGGAAGCTTCGGAATCAATATTGGAGATTTGCCTGTAGGTGAAAATGCCCAGCGCATTCAACTTCTTCTGCGTGAATTCATCAATCCCGTTGATCATGGTGAGATCATCAGGATTACTGCCCTCAGAAATGCCAATCGTAGCCCAATCGAGCGAATCCCCTCTCTGGGCAATTCTCTCTAGGATCAAACCCTCCCTCTTCTCCTTCTCCATTTCCTCAGTGTATTGCTCAGCATTCTTCCCAGCCATCTCAGCTTTCCTGAACGCCTCGTCGAGCTTACTCTTGGCTGCATCGGCATCGACCTTGGCCTCCTGCGCCTCGTCTTCCTCTATCTCAGCGATCAATCTGGCTTCCTCAGCCTCAGCCTCTTCTTGATCCGCTCTCTTGATTGCCTGCTCTGCCTCTGCCTTGGCCAGCTCCACTTCCTCTTCAGCCTTGATGATCGCATCGCTAGCCTCTATCGACATTCGTTCCTTCTCTTCTTCCAGATCCTCCTTTTCCAGAGTTATTTGTTCTGAAAGAACCTCTTTCTTCGACGTCTCGAGAGCCGCCTTCTTCTTTTCCATCTCGGCTTCGAGCTTCCTCATCTCAGCCTCTAACTGTTCAATATCGGCTTGGCTCTCGACAACCCCCCCAACATCTCCAATTTCACTCACTTCCTCCGATAGTTCCGCGGGTACCTCAAGTTTCTCCTCACCATCTGGAGAATGACCACCGCCGGTTCCAGAAATTTCGACCGATGAAATCACCAATCCTTTCATTAGATTGGAAACGACTTCCGGAATGAACCGCATTGAGTCCTTCATTCGATGACTGTCATCGGTCTCATGTAGACTAACGTTTTCACAACCTTCCGCGATCTTCCGAGAAAAGCTGATTGGAACCACTTCGTCGTATTTCCCGTGCATTATTGTCGTTGGATGGGCTGGGTTGGGCCACGACATCTTCTCTGCCGATTCCATGAACTCCCATGGGAGGACTATGTCTAGCTCGAAGCCCGTGTAACGTCTCTCTCCAGTCGTCTTCCATGCGTTCCTGCCCGTTTCCTCCATTCCTTCCCAGTTTTCTGCTAGCCCAAAGGCAGGAGCAATCAGCAGCAACCTAGTTTCTACCTGTGGCCTCATGGAGGAAGCATTTGCTGCGGCTAGCCCCCCCATCGAGGAGCCCACGACTAGGTCAAATTGCCCTCCATCCAGATGACGAATGAGAACCTCTGTCTGATTTGCTATGCTCCACCCCAACTCTGACATCTTAGGTGCAGTGACATCCCACCCTAGGGCTTCCTTCATGTATGTGGGTTTGGAACCGATCGGACTGCCTTCGAAACCATGTGCAAAGAGCACTCGCAGGATTACTCCCCCAGGTCACAGAATGATATTCTGAGGAATTCGCTTTCAGTGGCTTCTCGCTCCATGGGCGTTACGTCATCACTTAGGACCCTCATGTGAATCTCTGCAGTTATCTCCACGGTGGCTTCGAAAAGATGCCCGCCCCTGACCACATGATCGTCGTCTGAGGCTACAATGTGAATATGCGAGAAGGGACCATCTGGTCCCGGAGCTAGATTCCCTTGCATCGAGAGAAGCTCCATCGGCTCATCTATGATTACCTTCTGATAGACTCCTTCAGAGTCGAGAAATCCGAATGCAGTGTTCCGAACTCTGCCTATTCCGCTGGTTAGAGCAGCCGCCGTAATGCCATGTTCGCTAAGACTCCTGATTGAGTTATGCAACTCCTCGCCTTTGTCGAGTCGGATGAATAGGTCTCGACCAATACGTCGGTGTTCCATGTGTGTCCATTCGGGTCTCAGATTTCAAACTCACCATAACTCATTCACTCGGCGAACTTCCAAAACGAAGTCCAGTAGAAGTGGAAATTTACCAGAAAAGCATCCTGAGAGTACAACATTTCTCCACTGGAAGCAAAGGGGTTTGATATTACGACCATACTGTTCATAGACCGTATCTTCGGAGTTGCAAAGCCCGGTGACAAATCAAATGACAATGGCAGCACATGACGCCTCCTCAAGATGGAGGACCTTCCTCGAGGAGGCAAAGGAGACAGAGGTGATGACCCTGCTCTCCAGACAGTCCAATTTCCCATTCCTCTCAATTCCCTTCCACGAACTGCAGACCTTCGACCCAGACTTCGCTGAGGACATACTGCAGTATCCGAAGCAAGTTCTCTCTGCTGGATCCAAGACCCTAATGGAGATTTGCCGAGAAAGAGGGGAAGAAATAGACGCATTGCTCCGAGTTGGGGAACTCCCCGGGGACACTCGCAAGCCTTTGCGAGAGATTGGCAGCTCAGACATAGACAAACTGCGCAGCGTTGACGTAATCGTGACGAAGATCTCAGAGATTAAGCCCAGGATTCACAGGGCCGTTTTCAGGTGCGAGTCATGTCACGCGGAAATCGAAGTAGACCAATTGAACGAGAGAGAGCTAAAGGAGCCATTAAAGTGCCCAGATACTGACGGCTGCGGTCTTCCTAAAGCACAGACTAGGTTCGATTTGATTCTCATTAGCTCTAGGATGGTTAACAACCAGTGGATCGAGATTCAGGAGCAACCCGAATACGTCCCCAGCGGCGCACAGCCAAGGAGGGGCATGGTTCTGATTGAGGGTGACCAAGTCAACAAGCACCTCCCCGGAGAGAGGATTACTGCGAACGTTATTCCCGTCGTCCGTAGCGAGGTTAGGAACCGAAAGAAAACCCCAATGTTCGATGTGATCTTCCATTTGATCAGCTCAGAGCATGAGAGTACTCCATTCACTGAGATTTCGATCGATGAGGAAGATAGTGATAGGATTCTAGAGGTATCAAAAAGAGACGATCTGATGTATCTCATTCAGCGATCGATAGCCCCATCCATCTTTGCAACAGGTATTCTAGGACACGTGAAACGTTCACTCGCTCTGCAACTCTTCGGAGGGGTGTCACGAAGATTGAATGACAAGACTAGGTCCAGAGGGGACATTCATATCCTCCTAATGGGCGATCCAGGAGTCGCCAAGTCACAACTACTCACATTCATTTCTGACCTATCTCCAAGGGGGAGATTTGCCACAGGTGGAGGCGTATCTGGAGCAGGGCTAACCGCTGCTGCGGTTCGAGATGCCTTCGGAGATGGAAGGTTCGCTCTAGAGGCGGGAGTACTTCCTTTGTCTGACAGGGGGCTAGCTGCAATTGACGAGTTCGACAAGATCTCCCCTGAAGATAGGAGGATGATGCACCCTGCTATGGAGCAACAGAAGGTCCATGTTGCAAAGGGCGGAATTACCGCAACTCTTCATTCCAGATGCGCTATTCTTGCTGCTGCAAACCCAAAGGACGGGAGATTCAGCAAAAGAGGACCAAACCAGAGTGTTATGAGATCATTCCAGGAGACAGGTCTACCACCACCCCTCGCCTCCAGATTCGACATAATATGGATGATTAGGGACGAGGTGAGGATACATGACGACGAGAAGATAGCCCGGCACATCCTCAATAACAGGACTTCTGGGAAGACTGAGTCCATAATGGATAATTCAATTGAGTTGAGCCCACCAGACCTCGAAGAGTCGTTCATAGTCACCTTGGAGAACGGGGAAGAGCACCTCACTCAGAATTTCCTCAGGAAGTACATCGCATTCGCAAAGAGAACCATCCATCCGCAATTGGATGAAGAATCTAAGAATGTCATTCTCAAGTACTACACCGAGGAGAGGCAATCTTTCGGAAGGGAGGACCAAAGTGCCTCACAATACGAGTCTAATCAGGGCAAGGATACAGTCATCCCTATCACTGCCAGAGCTTTGGAGGCGCTCATCCGTCTCACGGAAGCCCATGCTCGAATGCATCTCCAGGAAGTCGCCACAGTCGAAAACGCCAACGTGGCGCTAGCAGTTTTCAGGCACTGGCGGGAGGAATCCGGAATTGAAGACGAATCAGAGCTCCATTCGGGTGTTTCCGTAAGGGCCCGTTCAAACAATTCGGCAATAATGAACATGGTCAGGGATCTTTGTTCCGAAAAAGGGGAGGCGGTTTTGGTCGAAATCTACAATCTTGCACTTCCAAGAAAGATATCTGAGGACGTGGTCAACCGAGTCATTAGCAAGATGCTCCAAAATGGAGAGTTGTTCGAATCATCGACCGATAAATATCGATTCGCCCGCTGACCCTATGAGCCCGAACCCCTTCCTAGGTAACGCAAATGGAGCCAATCGGAGACACCACTAACCCCGAATCACTTGACCCAGTCTCTCTGGGATTCATGTGTGGTCTCGAGATTCATCAGCAATTGGCCACTGCAAAACTCCACTCCAGAATGCCAAGCAAGCTCTATGAGTACAAGTCAGAGGACATTCCTTCCGACTGGCCCAGATCAACTAGGAGACTGAGAGCGTCTCAGGGAGAGAGTGGGGAGACCGATGTGGCAGCCAGGTTCGAGCAGAGAAGGAACCGAACCTTCGAGTATGTCCAACCCCCGAATGCGGGATTAATTGAGTTAGACGAATCCCCTCCCAGAAACCACGAACCAGAAGCCGTTGACGTAGTTCTAACCATGGCAGCACTAATGGATGCAAAGCCCATCCCAAATCTCCAGACAATGCGGAAGACAGTTGTAGACGGTTCCAATACCAGCGGCTTCCAGAGAACAACGATAGTAGCGACCGGTGGAAAGATTGAGGCCGACTCCAGCCAAGTGGGAATAGACGTCATTTCTCTCGAGGAGGACTCGGCTAGGAAGCTGGAAACAAAGAGAAGCGAATCGGGAGAGACAGTCGTCTACAACCTTGACAGGCTAGGAGTACCCCTAGTGGAGGTCGCAACCGCCCCTGATGTCCGTTCACCAGAACACGCAAAGGACACCGCATTGGCCCTTGGTAGATTGCTTAGGGACACTCGCAGAGTCAGAAGGGGGCTCGGATCCATCAGGCAGGATCTCAATGTCAGCATTGCATGTGGTGACAGAGTTGAGATCAAGGGGTGCCAGGATCTGGATTGGATCCCTCGAATAATCCGCCTTGAAATGGCCCGCCAACTGCACTTCTATCGCCTAGCCAATGAACTTCGGAGCGCAGAGTCTCTCCCACTACTTCCTCCAGACAGAGAAATGGACTCCAAACCTGTCGAGAACCGTGTCCATCTTGCCACATCGAACAGGATACCATTGGATATCCACGAACTCACTGAGATATTCTCAGAATGCGCATCAGAGATGGTTTTGTCGTCGTTAGAGGCCGGGTCTTCCGTCCTTGGCGTCCCCCTGCCGGGCTTCTCAGGCCGTCTGGGCAAGAAGACAGCCAATGGAAACGAAGCTCAACTTCCAAGGTTGGGCAGAGAACTAGCGAGCGCTGCTAAACTGGCTGGAGTGGCTGGAATTTTCCACTCTGACGAACTCCCTGCGTACGGGATTTCCACATCCGAAGTTGGCGCTGTCAGAAGTGCGCTGTCGCTTTCCGAACAGGATGCCTTCGTGCTATGCGTCGCCCCCAGTTGGCAGGGAGAATTGGCACTGGAGTCCGTGGTCTATAGGGCTAGGAGGGCTTTCCACAGAATTCCCAAGGAGGTCAGAAACGTAGTCATTCGGAAGGGCAAACCGGAGGATGGGACCACCACGGCATTGCGTCCTCTGCCAGGAGGGGCTAGAATGTACCCAGAGACTGACATTCCAGTCTTGGAAATCACCTCCGATAGGTGGAGTTCGATATGTGAAAACCTTCCATTGACAGTCCATGAGAGGAAGGAGCGACTCAACGTTCTAGAACTATCCACAAATCAAGTGGAGGCACTTCTGAATGGTGAGATTGATGACCTCCTTTTCCAGGGTATCGAAGGCCCTCTTGAGCTCCCTCCAAAAGCTTGGGCCAGTGCTCTATTGGAGACTGGTATCGACAAGCCAAACGCCTTGGCTGCGTCAGTGCACCTACGTGAACAGGGTTTGTTGACCAGGGAAGGCGCTGAGACTCTACTGATGGAATCGACGGAAGGACCCATCGAAACACTGGTGTCATGGATGTCTTCCGAATCCGAATCACGAGGTTTCGTCCCCGCTGACACATCTTCGATAGAGGAAGCGGTGGATGCAGTTCTCAGTGAACGGGCCGACTTCATTAAAGAGCGAGGGATGGGTGCCGTGGGACCTCTGATGGGGATGGTAATGCAGAAACTTGGCGGTTCGGCCGATGGCAAGGCGGTGAGCCAGATTCTGAGAGGCAGAATCAATGAGAAGATTGGGTGACGGTGGAAGAAAGTTACCTTGATAGGCCAACTTTGCTACCATCAGAATCCATGTCCGCCATCCTGAAACCAGTATCAGTTGTAGCATTGTTTACATTAGTAATTCTGGCTCCATCAATTCAGGATATACTGACCGATGAGGCATACAAATACGTCGATGATAACGAGTCTGCTCATGACGGTCTCCCGACGGAATGGGGGAATAAACAAGTAATCTGCATATTTTTTCCAGCTGACTCCTCTCAAGGGGAGGAGTTTTCCAAAGGAGTCACCATGATTGATGCGGATGGAGTTGAGTTAGGGGAAAATCAAAATCTCAACAAGACGGGGGCTTGCGTAGGTGGTTTTGAGGGATACTCAAATGGCTTGGATTTCATGATGGATTCAACGAGATTAGGGAGGGGTGCTCTGTCCATTGGTTACGATGTTGGACAATGGGGTCACTACGTTCATACCATAGGCGGTCTGAATGCAGATGCTATGACAGGAGACTTCAATGGGGCATATTGGAATCTAGATCACAATGGTGTCGTGTCGATGATTGGCATTGGTGACTTGGTAATGTCGGAGGGAGATATCATCTCCTGGAGCATCGCGACTTGGTAGAAATTCGCAACCATGAAGTGATGAGGGGTAGGCAGAGGACCGGGGTGAATCATTGTACGACTTCCATAATGTTGCTCTTTCTCCAACTCAGTCACTTTTCCTCAATGTTGCAATTCTGTCGATAATAGTTCTATCATTGATTAGGAGCGAGCGCTCATTGAGGAATCAGAGTCAGTGGGGGATGCTCGTTCTGCTCGCAGTCTTCGGAGTTTCGGGCAGAATTCTCCTAGACCCAATTCCAAATGTTCAACCGGTAACGGTACTGGTTCTTTTGGCAGGGGCCTATTACGGGGCACCCCGTGCTATCGCGCTCGCTGCAACCATTGCATTGGTATCAAACGTCATTTACATGGGACACGGTCCTTGGACTCTGTTCCAGACAATTGGATGGGGGGCAATAGGCCTCACTGGCGCAATCCTGGCGAATCACATTATCGTGGGTGGGAGAATCAGAATCGGCCTGCTAGCCATAATTGCAGCTGCATCTGGATTGGCTTTCAACTGGTTCGTTTCACTAAGCATCTTGTTCGAAACCGACCCCTCTATGTTGGTTCCCTACTTGTTGAATGGTCTAGTTTTCGACTTGTATCACGCAGTGGGGAATGTAGTGTTCGTAGCATGGATGGCCTCTCCGCTAGGAGAGATGATGGCCAGACATCGGTCTTCCCCAGCATTCGAATTGGTGAGAGAAGGTGCCCCCAACTGAAGAACTTACCATGGTCCTAGTGACTAGGCAGGACTTGCAACTATCGAAGGGGAAACTAGCCGCACAATGCGCTCATGCCTCAGCAGAGTGCGTGCTTTCAGCAAAAAGAAGCAACCCTAGGTCACTTGACCAGTATCTCAGGAGGGGCGCTAGGAAAATCGTCTGTAAGGTCCCGAACCTAGTCTCCCTGAAGCAGGTTCACTCCAGAGCGAAGAAGGCAGGGCTGGTATGCCACTTGGTTACCGACGCTGGTCATACCGAGATCCCCCCAGGAACCGAGACAGTAGTCGGAATCGGGCCGGGCCCAAGAGAGCAAATCGACAAGATTACCGGTCAACTATCACTGGTCAACTAGTCTAGGGATTTTCTATAGGCAGACAACGGCGTGTTTTGTCATAAGAGTCTTGAGCCAAACCCGCATGCGAGGGATGTGGTGACTCGAACTCTCTTGACAGAAGAGGTTCGCTCCACCCTCCTTTCCCAGTGTGATGGCCTCCGGGACCTCACTAGTTGGCTCGACGGCCTAGATAGGCGACCCGGTCTAGACGAACTTGATTCGAGACTATCGTCTCTGGAGCTTAATGTCGGAGCACTGGAGGGTTGCATCGGCTACTCCGAGGATGGATATCAGAGAAACGTGATCAAGAAGAACGAGCACTACGAGCTAGTAGCCATTTGCTGGAACCCGGGTCAGGAAACCCCAATCCACGATCACATAGGGAGTAACTGTGCATTCTTGATTGCCTCTGGTGTAACCACTGAGACGATTTACGAGACCAATCAGGAAGGTCTTGCTTACCCCGTATCGGACAGGAGATACCTGCCAGGGGAGGTTTGTGCCGCTGCTGAGCCAGACATCCACCGAGTTTCAAACGAGGAGAGCACCAACCTGATCAATCTGCACGTCTACACACCGCCACTCAGCGAGTTCCAGATATACACACCAGTCGAGTAGTCAGCGTCCTCTATCATGCATCAGCTGCGATGCCTGTTGCACCCACATCATCTTGGTGACCCTGCCCGGTGTGAACTCCATTGCGTCATTGACGACTTCTGCAGTGACCGGGTCCATCTTGGCGATTTGATCGTAGGTGTGTATTCCCAAAACGTTCATTTTCTTCTGGGCGAAGTCGTCAAGACCTTGGATCATGGACAGGTCATCTGGCCTCTGACCCTCTGCCTCTCCTATCTGGGCCCAGTTAACCTGAACCGCCTTTAGGCCGACTCTTTCCAAGATCAAATCTTCCCTGTCCATGATATTGGCCTTCAGGCTCAATTCAGCATGAGCAGCATCTCTCTCCGCCTTCATGGCCGCGGTCTCTACACCGACAAGAGCCTGCTCCTTGCCCTTCATTTCGCTCTGAAGCTTCATTATCTCTTGATGGACTTCTTCAGCTTTCTTAGCTGTCTCAGACTTGAACTTGTGACTGTCTTCTATCTCTTGTTGGACCTTCAGTTTCTGCTCTTCAGCCTTCTTGGCCTCTTCTTCGACTACGGCTATTTCTTTCTGTTTGGCCTTCACTTCCTTCTCAAGAACCTTGGCCGCAGCCATCTCGGTCTTCATCTGATCCTTGACGTCCTTGAGGGCACCCTTTGCCTCCACTGCTCCTGCTTTGGAGGCGTCTAAGGCCTCCTGCTTCTTCGCCATAGTGGATTGCATCTTCGCCTCGGCCAGCTCACGCTTGGCCTTGAACGCCTCTAACTGCTCTTCCGCTTTCGACGTCGCCTTGCCCGTTACCTTGATCTGCTTCTCGGCGACCTTTCTCTCCATCGTCGCCTTCATCAGCTCTGCCTCTGCCTTTGCAGCAGCTTTGCCTTCCTTGGCGACCTCGGACCCTAGCTTCTTCACCTCGGTCATTGCATCCTTTGCCTCTTTCCCAAACTGCTTGGCAGCAGCAGATTCAGTCTTCACCTTCTCCTTCAGTTCGGATTCTTTGATCTTGAGATCTTCTGGAGATAGTTTCGAAGATTTCTGCAGATTATCGAGAGCTTTCTTCGCGGATTCAGCCTGCTTCTCAGCAACAATCCTTCCAGCCTCCGCCTTCTTCGCCTCTATCTCTGCCTTTACTACCGCCTTCGCCTCCTTCGCCGCGACCTTGGCATCTCCAAGTTGCGCCTTCTTTGCCGCCTTCAACTCAGCCACGGCAGCAGCTGCATCAGCCTTCGCCTTCGCCTCCGCAGCCTTCGCTTCCTTCGGATTCGCTGAAACCTCCACTTTCTTTGCCTTCTTCTTCACAGGCTCCGTCGCAGCTTCTGGCTCCGGCGCAGGGGCCTTCTTAGTGACCTTCCCATACTTCTTCTGTAGCCCCTTGACCATGGTTCCGTAGTTGCCCTCAAACTTCTTCAGCAGCTTCGGGATATTCGCAATTTGCTTGGAACACTCTGGCTCTTCCAAGAACTGTTTGTATGTTGCTTGAGCCAGCTTTGCCGCCTGTTCCGCGGTTGGTCCACTCGCCACGGCACTTGGAGGAAATCCATCACTTAAGGATTTGACCGGATTCAGCTTCCGACTTCGAGTTTGTATTCATCAAGAACTTCACTGAAAAGTTGGATATCCGTATCGAACGTTTCTGGAAGCAAAGGTCCGAAAGAAAAGCGGAAGAAGCGAGCATATGGTGTCACATAATCAGGGTCCTTTGAATGTGGTCGGGCCATATCGCATTCGGACGCGCAAAGTATCGCTGCACCTCGTTTGAAGAGTCTTCTGTTGAGTTCGTCGCTCGTCATTCCTTCCGGGAGCTCTAGCCAGTGGTAGAACCCACCGTCGCCACTGTATACCCCCAGACCCATGTCATCGAATGCCTTTCGGTATCTTTCTCGTTGCCAATTGTAATGCTCTTCTATCGCCTTTCTGGCCTGCTTCACTCGTCCTGGCTCGAGAAGCTTGACCGCATAGAGTTGCGAAGGATGACTCACCCCGCCCATTCCGAAGCTGGAGTAGTTGGCCAGAGTCTCTATGTTCTTCTTGCTGGCGATGACCCACCCAACGCGAATACCCGGAGATTGAAGCCCCTTTGTACAGGCTCCAGCGATGAATACGTTGCTGTTATCCAGATCCCGTACGAATTGGATGCCACTTACTGAAGGAGAATGAAACATCTCGTATGCCTCATCAAGCAGAATTCCGTTTTTTGGTTGCTCTGCCATCTGGATCAGATCCTTGAGCTCATCCCCCCAACGCGTCTGCCCAGATGGGTTCTGTGGATTGGATATGATGGGCATTAGACGAGTCTTGGTGTTGAGGCCAGAACGGTCGAAGTACTCGTTGTTGCCGGGATGGAAATTGTTTTCCTTGGTGAAGGGCACGATTTGAAAGTTGGTATCTGTCTGCTCCATGATATCCAGATAAGCCGGCCACTCTATGTTCCCGATCCTCGCCTGAACATTCCCCTTCAGGAATGCCAACACCGAGTAGATTCCAGGCCTGCCTCCAGCGAACACCATGACGTTCTCGGGAGTAATCTCGGAACCGTATTGGGAGTTGTAGTATCCTGTAATCGCATCGCGCAACTCCGGATGCCCCCATGCCTTGGGGTAGAAACGGTCCTCCCACGTCACATCGATGCTATCGGGTAACAGCGGGCCATCGAAATTCTCCAGAGGCGTCGTCAGGGGGAATCCCTGTGACCACGGATGAGTGCCCTCGGTGCCCATGAAGCTCCCGAACGAGTCCCTGAATGCGTACAAGGTCTCGTAGATCCCCATGGGCGGGCAGTTGTCAGATAGGAAGGATTCCACACCCCCCTCATGCTTTACCATGTCCCTTCGTGAGGCATGTCGCAAATTAGTTTGACCATATGGTCTCGAAAACTGGCACTTCCGAAAAAACCGTTAATACACCCATTCTACTTCGACAAATATGAGAACCCAGTATATACCCAAAAGAGCCCTTGCATTTATCTTTGCATTCATGTTCATCGGGATGTCGGCTTCCTTCGGTCTTCAACCGACCGTGAAAGAGGAATTGGAGGAAATTCCCAGTTCGATGAACACGCATTCCGGACTCAACTTTCCTGGCTCAACTCTTGGATCAATACAATCTCTGACTGCAATCGGAGCAGCATACAACTACACCTGCGTAGTGATGGACAACAACAACATGAAGTGCTGGGGGAGAGGGGGATCTGGATACCTTGGAAACGGCGAAATCGCGGACCAATATACCCCTGTAAGCGTCAATATGGACGGTATAACAGGCGGCGCTGCGGAGTTTAGTGGCGCAGGCGGCCACCACAGCTGTTTACTCTCGTTAAACGGCTCCATCTACTGCTGGGGGGAGGATAGCCATGGCCAGATTGGCCATGGCCACTGGGGCGGGTCGTGGTGGTCACCCCACGGGCCAACCACATTGGGAGGAAAGGTCGCTATCACTGTGGTTACTGGTTTACACCACTCTTGCGCTATAGCGGACGATATGTCTCTCTACTGCTGGGGGAAGAACGACAACGGACAAGTGGGAATTGGAGACCTAACTGAAGAGCAAGTTTACTCTCCACGAGAAATCGATCTCCCTCCTGGACGGACTGCCGTATCAATCAATGCTGGCATCGACGCGACCTGCGTCATCCTCGACAATGGTAGCGGAATGTGCTGGGGTCTGAACATGAACGGCCACCTCGGCGACGGGACCTACAACGACAGAACCTCTCCCACCCCAATCACGGTACTACCAGCGAACCGCTCTTTAGTAGCAATGGACATCGGATTCAAGCATACCTGCGGCATCCTCGATGACGGATTGGTATATTGCTGGGGGAACAACACTGCTGGGCAATTCGGCGACGGCACCACCAACCACTCGACTTATCCTAGGGCCGCTTCCTTGCCTCCCGGAAGGACGGCAATCTCGATAGATGCGGGCAGCCACCACACTTGCGCGATACTGGATGACAGTAGCGCTTACTGCTGGGGGAGGAACGATAACGGGCAGCTCGGTGACGGCACTACCAACAACAGCACCACTCCCGTCAGAGTCTCGATGCCATCCGGACTTGGAGTGGCCGAGATAACGGCAGGCAACTTTCACTCCTGCGCGGTAGCGACCAACGCGTCCGTATACTGCTGGGGGGGCCATGGACAGGGAGCACTAGGGCTCGGCGTGGACGTTGACAGCGATGTCCCCGCCTATGTCGATCTCGGTATAGGCAGACACGCCCTGATGGGCGAGAGGGACAATGACGATGATGGGATAGTCAACCTCTTCGATTCGTTCCCAGACGGCTGCACCCCCGGGACCTACGAAGCAAACGGATATTGCCTCGATGCCGATCCAGGATACTACGCTGACGGAGTTCCTCCCTACGAGCAATTCCCGTGCAGCTCTGGGACATACCAGCCAAACTCCGGTCAGACAGATTGCATTGATGCCAGCGCAGGAAACTTCGTCGAGAATGCAGGCTCTTCTGCTCAAACCACTTGCGAAGCCGGTAGCTACCAACCGGATTCAGGCCAGACCTCCTGCTTACTCGCTGATCCGGGCAACTATGTCTCAGAAGAAGCATCAATTCGTCAGAATCAATGCTCTGTAGGATCCTACCAACCATCATCAGGAGCAACCGAGTGCATTGATACAGACCCGGGTCACTTCGTGATAGGTTTCGCTTCTACAGAGCAAACTCCTTGCCCGCCGGGCTCATACCAGATGCTGTCTGGTGCGACCTCCTGCTTCCAAGCAGGAGCCGGATTCCACGTCCCAGATGAGGGCTCAGATTCCCAACAGCAATGCCAATCGGGAACATATTCCTCCCAGCAGGGGCAGGCAAATTGCACCGAGGCCTCACCAGGATACTTCGCAGATGGGTTGCAGCAGACTTCTCAGTCCCCGTGCCAACCGGGTGAATTCCAGTACTCCCCCGGGCAGACATCTTGCTTGGAGACTTATCCGGGATACTATACCAATCAGGGGGGTTCAGTCGACCAGAACCCTTGCGAAGCCGGGAGCTACCAGCCGGAATCCGGCCAGAGCTCCTGTATTCTCGCTGAGTCCGGAAACTACTCGACAGCGGGGGCGACCTCCCAGACACAATGCCAGAACGGGACCTATTCCTCAGAGTCAGGACAGGCTGCCTGCACTCCTGCCGAACCCGGTTACTACGTAGACTTGGACGGTGCCATTGGCGCAACCCCTTGCCCTCCTGGTCAGTTCCAGACCGAAAACGGATCTTCGGAATGCGAGACCCCCCCTCCCGGGCAAGTGGCTAGCTCGGATGGTTCGACCACCTCAGCTTGCCCTCCTGGGAAGTACCAGCCCGGTGAACAATTGAACTGCATAGAAGCATCTCCGGGGAACTACGTAAACCAGTCTGGGGCATCTTCGCAGACGCAATGTGAAGCAGGGTCATTCCAATCTCAACCGGGTCAGTCCGCATGCGAGTTGGCCAGCCCTGGCAACTACGCAGATTCGAACGGTTCAACCAGTCAGACCCCTTGTTCCAAGGGCGAATACCAGTCCTTCGGCGGGCAGGATTCCTGTACGTCGGCCATGCCTGGAAACTACGTCCCAGAGGCAGGGTCCCAGTCTCAGACCACTTGCAAGTCTGGGAATTACCAGCCAGACGGAGGAGCGGACAGCTGCATCCCCGCCGACCCCGGCAGCTTTGTCTCGTCTTCGGCTGCAATTTCGCAGAACCCATGCCAACCCGGGACATACCAATCGGCGGAAGGGAAGATTGCCTGCCTGCCAGCGGATCCTGACAACTACGTTTCAGAGACCGGTTCAACTGAGCAGTCAAAGTGTCCCTCCGGAACCGATCAGGAACTCACCGGACAGACTGGCTGCATCGACATAGAGAGGCCCCTCTGGTTGACCATCCTTATGTTCGGTGTTCCTGCAATCGTAGTCGGCACCATGGCAGTCCTCTATATCGCAAACAAGAAGAAAACGGAGGGCGGCAAGCGTGGAAAGGCATACATGTACTCAGAGGACATCAGGAAGTAGTACTATCATCAGACGCACTTGTTATGTGAAACGCTCTTTCAGGGAACCTCATGAGGGATTACCCCGGAGACAGAGTTGACCTACGCAGCGACACAGTCACCCAACCAACTCCGAGGATGAGGGAAGCGATGGCGAAGGCCATCGTAGGCGATGACGTTCTGGGAGATGATCCCACCGTAATAGAGCTACAGAACAGATTGGCAGGGATGCTGGGCAAGGAGGCAGCCCTTTTCGTACCCTCTGGAACTATGTCCAACGCGATCGCAATCAAGGCCCAGACGAGGCCCGGGGATGAGATCGTAACTCACTGCAAGAGCCATATCTATCTGTACGAGGCTGGGGGCTATGCCGCCCTTGCCGGTTGTTCCATCTCATTAGTGGTGGGGGAAAGGGGGCAGATGTTGCCAGATGACGTGCAAAGAGCCATTCGAAAGGTAGCAGGAAGCGACTCGCATTATCCCGACTGCAGTTTGGTTTGCGCTGAGAACACCGCCAACGTCGGTGGCGGTTCGATTTACGATCAGGAAATCCTGGATGCCATTTGCGAAGTTGCCCACAGGAACGACTGCCGCGCTCACTTGGATGGCGCTCGGGTGTTCAACGCAGTGGTTGGCAGCGGCTCCGATCCTGCTAGGGTGGTCAGGGACTTCGATACCATCTCCGTCTGTCTCTCCAAAGGTCTGGGTGCCCCGGTGGGCTCGGTACTTGTCGGAGATCACGAAATCATTGCTGAGTCTCATAGGTGGAGGAAGATGTTCGGAGGCGGGATGAGGCAGTCAGGGATGCTCGCTGCAGGAGGACTTTACGCTCTGGAGAACAATATATCACGACTCTCCAAGGATCATGCCAGAGCTAGGTTGCTCGCAGAGGCCGTCAACGACATGGATCGATATTCGGTAGACCTCGGAGCAGTACAGTCGAACATGGTCTACGTCAACTACGAGGAAGAGGGGGCGAAGGATTTGGTCGAAAGACTCTCGGAGAGGGGTGTAGACGTACTGGACCTGTCCGAATCCACAGTAAGGGCAGTCGTTCACCTGCACATCACCGATGATGACATAGATAGGGCGATAGATGCCTTCGAAGCCTCACAATAACCCGTAAGCATTCAATAACTCGGCCACTCCGAGGTACTTGTGAGACAGTTAGCGGCAGTCCTTCTGACAGCACTCATTATACTACCAATTCAGGCTTCAGCAACCAGCGAGAACCTCTGGGACGATGCCAGGATAATGGACGGGCAAGACTCATTCGCCGGAACCATCGGAGGGATTTCCATTGATCTGACAAACAACACAACCGATGCATTTGCCTCTTCCGGCATATCTGAATTGCCCAGCATCGTCGAGGTATACACCGCCACTTGGTGTTTCAACTGCGTCAAGACAGAACAGGCTCTGGATGAGGCCATCGGTAATCAGGACGTGATTAGGATTCACTACCACAGATACTTCTACGAGACCCTGGATCCCTTCGGAAGCAACTCGACAGACTCCCGATGGGTTGACGTCTACGGGAGCGGCTCGATTCTATCTAGCGAGACGTCTGTCTTGAACGGAATGGAACGGGCAGCCCCATCCAATGTTTTCGACGGCGAGAGGATGTACACCGGAATCAGCACCAAGTCCAACAGTCTGGTTACCGACTATTCAACTGCATTGGCAATTGGGTCTAGCCATCCATTCGATCAAAATGGATCATTCTCACTCTCAGCAGAGAGGGAAGGTGATTCGGAGAAATTCTCCTTTGCTTGGAGCAATATGATTTCGTCCTCCATCGAAAACTGGGAAGTTAACGGCTGGCTACTATTCGTCGAGGATAGTGCCAACTTCCTCGAGGGAAGCAACGGGAAGGAGAACTACAGCCACATACTCCATGAAGCAGTCAACATCGGTTCGGACCAAATCGGCTCAATCGTCCTGGAACCACCCAACTCTTGGGACGGAGATGACATGTCGGTCGTCCTAGTAGTGGATTGGCTAACTCACCACGGCAATGATGGGAATTCATTGCCAGCCCCCGCAGTATCCACGCTTTTGTGCATGCTTGCTGCCTTGGTACCCGGTCGCAACAGGGATATTGAGTCATAATAATGAGTGTCAACAGTTGGGTTGAATAACCTCCCCCGAGCATGGTCGTTGCTCGGAGATGACATGTTGGCACCAAGGGAACATTGTGTGACTAGCGA
>PSPW01000018.1 GCA_004195615.1 Methanobacteriota archaeon
AAGCAAAAGCGTCATTCCTGCAACATATGAAAGCACTCATGAAGTTTATGTCTTTGTGTTGGTGCTTATACATCATGAATGCAACGCTTGCATTCCCAGCCAATGACATCACTCCAATAATAGAAATGATACCTCCGGTCAAATCCGATTTCTCCATCAAACCAAGATATACATGATAGAACGCCCACAGACCAAATACTGTCATTATTATTCCTTTGAATAATGCCAGTCTGTTCTTGACGGCAGTGGTCGAGGATAGTACGAGGATGCTTGATCCAAGGATAAACACATCCCCTGAATTGTTAGCAGCATCACCTAACAATGAAGCAGATTTCATCATTAAACCGTACCACAAATCTACAGACATCATTATCAAATTTATAATGAAGGCGATGACCAATGCCCTTCTTCCAAGAGCGTCAGCGTGTGTACTCATCCTAACTTGCCCGCGACCAAATCAGTCAGTATTTAGGACTTTAGGCTTCCTTACTGCAGATCAATCAGAATCTGCGCCAGTGTCCTTGAGGTGGCCAGTGAGCATCAAGATACCGATTGGCATGGCACAGAACATCGCAAAGAAGAACGCCGCATCATTATCATGCCAGAGCATTGTTATCATCCCGAGTCCTGCAACGGCAGGTAACGCATATGCCCATTCCATAGGTTCCTTAGGCGCGACTGTTCGTACAGCGGAAACACCAAGCAATAACAGAGCAGTTCCCCAAGCGATTGGAAGTGAATACCAGATATGGTTAGAGAGATTTATGAGATCCAATGCCAGAGCATTGTTCTCCTCGTCCGTCAAGTGGTCATCTCCCTCTTTAACCAGAAAATTAGCCTCCAAACTCATTGCGAAAAACAGATAGAACACAGTGAATGCGAACATGAAGCCAATTCTCGACATCATTAGCATATCTCTCTCCATCTTCCCAGAGTTTGCCATCAAATCCTGAGAAAGCAAGAAGAGACCTCCAAATATCATGAGTGTTCCAGTAGCAGCTAGCAATCCCGATAAGTAGAACATGTTATCGTCAGCAGCTATTAGACTGTCCAAAGCAGCTTGACCGAATTCATTGTCACCTACGGGCCAGATGAAGAATCCAGCCATCATTACTACTGGTCCGAGAGCCAGCATGTAGGGCGTTAGGCTTTTGCACATAGTAGAGGATGAAATTACCCTTTTTAAGTTGTACGCCCTGAACAATCCCTCCCGAAGAATATAGTGATTCGGTATCATCAGTGGTGCCACATCTTTTTTATGGCCTATTTTTGTGGGGAAATATGCTTTTACAGAAAATTGGCGAGACAGTCACCAAGAAGCCTTTGGCAATAGTGGTTGGTGTAAACGTAATTACCATCCTTATGGTTGCCCAATTGGCCCTTAATCCTCAGGATGGGACTGTAAGCCAGTCCAGTTTTCTTCCGGATAATGAGGCCATAAGTGCCCTCGAGGATATAGGAGATAAATTCGTTACAGAATATCCGGTTGACATATTGGTTTATAGCAATAACAACGATATTCTTACCTCAGACGCATTTGTGGAGATTCTGGAAATTGAAATTGCATTGATCGAAAATGAATTGGTTGCAAACAATTCTCTGACATCCTCAAATCCAAGTACAGATATTGTTGCCATCCCCAACTATCTGGCACCTTTTGTAGAAGGTGATGCTTCAGATCTACCGCAATTGAAAGATATTTATGCCGATAAGACCGACCACCGCCAAAGAAAATCCTTTACTTGCTGGAGCCGTAATCAACATCCTTGGAGAATATGATGGGATTAATTCCGCTAAAGCGACCAAAATAACCTTCAAATTCGATAATAGCCAAAGAGAAGGAGAGGGTACGGCCGAAGCCTTCGACCGGATGGTTAGTGTTGAACTTGAAATGAACGATGTGGTCAAGGGGATGGAATTTGAAAGTGTTGAAGCCCATGCCCTGGGTCAGGCAGTTCTGGATAATGCGATCAATGATGCATCCAATGAGAGTACAAGTCAGCTTTTCATACTGGTCATCATCCTGGTAATCTGTGTATTATTTGTTACATTCCGCTCACCTGTAGACGTCAGCCTCACAATGTTCGCCTTAATGATGGCGATCATATGGTCAAACGGATTTGCAAGCCTGCTTCAATTCGAACCGAGTTTCTTTGCAGTAATAGTACCGATCCTGCTAGTCGGATTGGGCGTGGATTACGGAATCCATCTTGTAATGAGATACAGGGAAGAACTGGTCGAGGACTGGGACATAGACAAGGCCAGTTCCTCATCGATCATTTTTGTAGGTTCTGCGCTCCTGTTGGCAACCGCCACCACCATGGTCGGTTTCCTGTCCAATGTAGCTTCGGATATCACCCCCATAAGGGAATTCGGGATTCAGGTCGCAATCGGTGTGCTTTCCGCATTCTTAATCTTTGTCACATTTATTCCAGCCTGCCGGATACTGATCGACAGGCGTTACGAATCCAAAGGACAGAAACTCCTGTCAGATACCAATGAAAAGATCATTAGAGGAAGAAAGGCGGAGGGGCTGGTAGCGCTGGTCGAGCCGCAGCCGCCACGCGACGCGCTGCCGTGGCTGGCGCTCGCTTGCGGGTTGCTCTGTGTACTGGCAGCGTGGCTCGCCGTGTCGGCCGCGGTCGAGGCACTAGCGGTGCTGGGTGGCGTCGTGTTGCTGTTGATTGCGTTCCACGGCTTCCGGCAGCCGGTGCAGCCGCCGGTCTCGCGCGAGCAGCGCGCTGCCATAGAAGAAGGCGCACAGGCCGGAATCCTAGATAATTTCATGGCTCTAGGAGCCAAGGTGGCAATAGAGAATCCACAACGCGTCCTGGCAGTTGTAGCTGCCATCACCCTGATCACCGGCTATGCAGCCATGGGTATCTCTACGGAGTTCAATTTCAACGATTTCCTTCCTGAAGAAGTAGAGATCACGGAACATTTCCATTATTTGCAGGATGAATTCAGTAGCTCGAACGAATTCTCATTTATCTACATAAGTGGCAGTGTAGCCACCTTCGATGTCTTCAATCAGATCAATAATACCCAGGTAGAATTATCAGACGGTGATGACTGGGTAAATCCGGACCAGTCAATGATGTTCTCTCCCTTGAATGGGATGAGGGACCTGGCCTCGAATAATTCAGACCTGAATCCCTTTGATTTCTACAACGCGACCTTCGAAGAACTGTTCAACTCAAATGATGCAGATGGTGACCTGGTACCGGATTCCGACGCGGGGGTCCGAGAGCTCCTGGACTGGATAATGGTAGGCGATGGAAAACAAGTTCCCAATATGGTCTCGAATTTCGTCTATTACGATGAAGAAACGGATGATTACACGGTCGCCTATATCCTGGTGAATACCAAATCAAAGAATGCCTATTTCTCAGAGGTCGTGGAGGAACTGGAAAAAGATTCAGAGGGTCTGGAAACCTTGGAGACAGAGGGCAAAGTCGATTCTGTGGTGGTCACCGGTGCTCCTGCAATAATCGATGTGGTGATCAACACCATCAATGAGACTATGATGGGGTCCATTATCTATACCATAATCCTCTCTTTCATTATTCTTACAGCTATCTTTTGGTACACGGACAAACAGCCTTGGCTGGGCCCCCTCACGATGGTACCGGTCCTGCTGGTCCTGATCTGGATCCTGGGGACAATGGTAGCTATTGGATACGCCCTCAACGTATTCACCATTCTGATCGGGGCCTTGACCGTGGGGCTGGGGGTCACCTATGCGATTCACATCTCACATAGATTCATAGAGGAGATGGAACACCATCATTCCTTGGAGAAGGCGGTGAACAATACCGTCAAGAATACGGGGTCGGCGCTATTCGGGGCGGCCATGACCACTGTTCTGGGATTCGGGGTCCTGTTCTTTGCGATACTGCCTCCAATGAAACAATTCGGGACAATGACCGCACTGACAATATTCTATTCCTTCCTGTCATCAGTATGGGTCTTGCCAAGCATCTTGGTGCTTTGGGCCAGATACACCAATCTGGGAAAGGGAAATGATGAACAGCCTGAACAGGTAGATGTCGAAGAAAAGGAATCCGACGAAGAATAATCAGGCTTCCTCATCCGGCTTGTCCTATTCTTCCTTTATGCTTTAGTCAGAGATCACATTACGATACAGCGAAATTATCTTTACTAACCCCCCCACTCTATCGTTTGTGACTGATGTAATACGATGTCCGTGGATTACCGATGACCCGGTGTACCTTCGCTACCATGATGAAGAATGGGGGACTCCAAATCGAGATGGCCTGCGTCTTTTCGAAAAGATTATTCTAGAGGGCGCTCAAGCCGGCCTGTCATGGATAACCATACTCAAGAGGCGAGAGAATTATCGCGCCGCCTTCGACGGTTTCGATCCTGCTAAAATTGCTGCTTACGATGAAGATGATGTAAAGCGGCTGATGGGAGATGCCGGAATTATCCGCAATCAAGCCAAGATAAGGTCAGCCATCAATAATGCCAAAGTCTTCGTAGAACATTTCGGTAATGATGAAGATGCTTTCAGTGAGTTTCTTTGGGATTTTGTCGACGGCAATCCAATCATCAATCAGAGGAATAGTACGAATGACTCGCCTTCCGTCACTGAAATCAGCAAGAAGATGGGCAAGGAACTCAAGAAGATGGGTTTCAGTTTCATTGGACCTACGACCTGCTATGCAATGATGCAATCAGCAGGCATGGTCGACGATCATCACGTGACCTGTTTCCGTCACACTTCTAATCGCGAAGCGTAGATTTCTTCACTTTAGCGTTAAACCTACTTCAATTATTAGATTGGAGCCAAATCTAATTCACCACTCCAAATGTCAAGACCTCTAAGTCTGCACGGGAATTTCTGGCCTAAAGACAAGATAACCGCGTCATATTCTTTCACGTTCTCATCGATTAGATGTAGTCCAAATTCATCAGTAGATAATTGTCTTCCATCTCCCAATTGGCTAACATGTAATTTACCACGAATTGCTCCATCATCCAATAAGTCAAGGGAAATCCAAGGAGTTCTAAGACCAACAACCCTAGCAGGCCATTGCTTTAGTTCGAGAGCATCATCCGAATCTTTTATCGAATCCAAAGTTCCTCCTCGCAATAAATGTAAATGGAAAGCATTTGCCACCAATTCCCATTCAATCTTTTTTGCTTCTTGACTATTGGCCGTACATTGTTCTGAAATCTTGGTTATTTCTTTTTCTGAATGAATCCATTCTTCATTTTTCAGGAAAGATTTGAGTTGACGATGAACAACGAGATCGGCATATCTTCGAATGGGACTTGTGAAATGAACATAAGCATCCAAATTCAACCCAAAATGCCCTAAGTTGTCTGGTGAATATATTGCACGTTGTAAAAGATAGAACAGACCATGGTCGACGACACGTCGCGTAGCATTTTTCAAATTACTGGCTTTTTCTTGAGCTTCCTGTAGAGAAATCAGAATATCCTTTCTTGCTTCAGGATCTAGAACATGTTTGAGATATTGAGGGACCTCATCCCGGTCATCGGAAACTTCCAGACCACTGATTTGGATATTTCCACTTTGAGCCCAGTCCCCCAGCATACTTGCCAACTCCGTTTCTTCCGATTGTCCAAATTTCTTTACACTTGGCATTGGGAGTTCAATATCAATTTCCATAGCTTCGAATTTTGCATTCAACTCTTCAACTTCTGGCGCGTCTGGTGGGGCATGGCATCTCCACGGTAATGGTGCCTTTTCTTTACCGAGCATAATTCCAATCGAATTATTGGTGGCAACCATAAATGTTTCAATCATTTTAGTTGCTTTATTCGGCCACTTGACATTCACACTTATTTTATCATCATCGACTCTAGGTCGTAATTCTGCAGAATTCAAGTTCAATCTAATCTCATTTTGACGTAATCCTTCCGCCAAATCCATCATATGTTTGAAACGAGGGTTTTCGAGAGCATCATCATAAGATAAATTTTCTCGAACCTCAATAATACTTTCAAAAGCCGCTACTTCACCAATAGTCCAGTCATCTTCTATTTCCATGGAAACAGTCATTGCTAATCTGGGAACTTTGGCTCTCAAGGAACATAAATCATCAGATAATCTAGAAGGTAGCATCGGTAGAACTGCATGAGGTAAGTAAACTGAGGTCGCTCTAGCTTGAGCTTCTTCATCTAAGAGGGTCTCAGGCTCGATGTAATGTGCTACATCTGCGATTGCAACCCATAAGGTCCGTTTTCCATTTTCCTCGATTAAACAGACTGCATCGTCAAAATCTTTTGCAGTTTTTGGATCAATTGTTACAAAAGGCAAATGTCTCAAGTCAACTCGTCCCTCTTTCAGAGCATTATTGGCATCAACGTCAGGTATTCTTTCAGCAATATCTGATAAGTGAGAATCATAATTTCTACCGAAAGGATTTGAACTGTTTAAACGTAAATGATTTAATCTTAAATCCAATAATTGGGTTGCATTAATTCGCTTTGATTTCATCAGTAGAAGGGCAATTGAAGGCAAGGAATTACGGAATCTTAATCCAGAACATGTATTTGCAAATGTTGTTGCATCTTTAATCAAATCATATGCTTTCCATTTGAGGATATATTCGCTTTCAGATAGAGAGAATTCTTCTGGTAATTTCTCATTGGATATTATTGCAAACCAGACATCTTCGATTAACCTATATCTTTTATTTTCTTCATCAGGTAATTGTCCCGTAAGAGGAATTTCTTCAGTGGGTGAATATGTATTGAAGAAATTACGCCAATGTCGTATACTAGCTTCGATTTCATTGATTTCATTTGGTTTTCTTAGAGTAAAATTAGATTTTTCTTGATAGAGAAACCACTGTCTTCCTTTCTTAGAATGTGCTAAGATTTCATCTATTTTACTTTTCAATTGCTTGGATTCTTTATTATCCAATTTCAATTTTTCTTTTTCAACAATAAAGGAATAAATCTTTTCACAATCCCAGAGATTATCCCATAGTTCTTCATTGTTACCAAACCTAGTGGAGATTCTTCTCCAAAGTTTTTCATCAGGAGGAACCTGAGATTTCTTCTTGTGTTTGGCTTGAGACATTAGTTCAGGTACTTTCAGGAGGTTTGAGAATCGAGTATGTCGCGAAGGCAGCCCATATTCCGCCCAAGACAGCAAAAGGCCATTCTCCAGTCACATATGCTCTAACGGTCAACAGGGCTTCCCCAATCGCCATCAGTATCAGGTAAGTAAAGGATCTACTGGAGACAATTCCTCTTGTTTCAGCTGCAAAAGCAGCTAGAACAATCACCATCCCGGCGTATGCTCCAATCATTGTAGGTTCCATATTTTATCCTCCATAGAATATCAATTCCAGTATAAAAATTATAATGTCCCAAATTAGTTCACCGATAGCCCTGACCCAGGGATGATCACTATTCTCAATAATGCCTCCTGGAAGAAATAGTAAAGCTAAGAAGCAGGTTAATAAAAATGTAAAAGCTACTGCGGCTTTCTTGAGGAGCGTGTTCGGCCAGAGCATGACTCCGGCATAGCCTTCTTCGATATCGAAGGCTTCATCCAACATATCACCGTAAAATTCCCAAATAGGTTTGAATAGTATGTGATCCCACACAAATATGTAAAAAGCTATAAGCCCAATACTCAGAAGAATGAGTAAATCCAACATGCCAAAGAACCAGGCAATTCCAAAGATGGCTGCTGTAATTGGTATTACTTTAATTAGTTCGTAATGGCCTGATGCAAAACGATCATTCTTTTTGATGACAAACTTCAGGAACCTGAAGGGAATTTCGGGTTTAACTCTAATTTTGGTAGGATCTCCATATATCTTTCCTTCATGTGGTTCATCATCGTAGGGCCAGCCCCACTGGGACATATTCTCGATTTCGAATTTAAGTTTGCATTTTGGACATGTAGCAGGCAGGACTCTATTCCATAGGAACGCGCCGAAATTCTCTTCTCCCATTCCTTTGTGGCCGCATTCTGGACATTCAAGGTCTGCCCATCCTGGATGGTCGTAGACATCATTTATCAATAGGACAGCACCAAAACTCCAGCTGAGGAAACCGGTGATAAAAGTCCAAACAGCAAGAACAAAAATCAGGCTAAATAAAGTTCCACAGGCACTACCTTCAAGCTGTGTATCACACGGTTCTCCTGTAACATATGCATCGTTCTGAATTATAAGAAAGGAGCCCCAAGAAAATATTAGTAAAAATATAGGAATTGCTAGTCTTATCTGGCCAAATGGGCGTAATTTAGCGTATGGTTCCCAAGTTCCAAAGTAAGGATTTACAGCTAATTTGCTATCGCATATTTTACATCTTTTTCCTTTTCCTATTTCTTCGCGATCGGCAGTGTCACACTTTAGACAAAAGTTCTTTTTCTTGCGTCTGGCCATGTCATGACTCTTCCCTCAGTCCAGCCCTGAGAATGAGATCAGCTGTGTTGAGAGAAGTACAACAGCTATGACGGCCATCATCATAGGATACATTTTGAACATGAAGAAGTCCTTATCTTCAGGAGGTTCGCCCATAATGGTCATACCATCCTCTGCTCCTTCGTCCCTTAGACGGTAGTAACCGTAGACTACCGCAAACCAGACGAAAAGCGAGATCACTGTGTTCTGTATGAATGCAGCTCTGGTTGCATCGAGCGTCGCGGCAGCCCAGTCACTGTCAGCAAAGAATATCGTGCCGAATAAGTTGTTGATTGCAAAGGCACCCAAACCGAACATGCTCACATGCATAATGGGCCATTTTCCACTGGCTCCAGTTCTAAGGATGTTTACTGCAAAGAGAGTATATGGTATGATCAAAGCTCCAAGAACTTTCACTATGATTGGTGCAGGGGCAGTTGGTTCGTCTGCATAGTAGTTGCCCTCATAATTGCCAAAAGTAGGCAGTGGACCATCTGTTCTACCGAGATAACTCTCGGCGAAGAATAGATTGTTGATTGCGAAAAAGACTCCAATCAATGCAGCAACGAGTAGTAAACCGGTTGCAACCGAGTCCTTGACCTGAATTCCATTAAATCCAAAGTCGAGTCCCTCATTCACACCTTCTTCTATCATGAAATAATATGCGGCACCATACAGTAGAGTCGCGATTCCGGCAGCGATCATTGGATTGTTGTTTGGCGCCTCATAATCTCCGGTGACAGCCAGAACGAGAGTCAATACGCTGAATCCGATAAGGCCAGGAATCATCAGGCTCCATTTCGCCCGTGCTCCCTCGTTCAGCATGAGGAGATTCCCCATGAATAGTCCTAACATCAGACAGCCCGCGACGTTAAGGAAGCCTGCTCCACGATCATAAGAAGAATGATCTTCAGCCGCTCCGGACGTCAATATTGACGTACAGCCTGTGCCATTTATGACATGACAATCCGCGAAAAAAATGAAGTTCACGGTGTATACTAGCATTATGACCGACGAAAGACCCAGACAGACCTTTGCCGGCATACTCTTTATGCCATCGAACATATTCACGACTTGAAGTACTATACTTAATTGTTTCCCATACGTTGTTGGGTTTAAATCTGTCTTCCACTAACTCCACGTGCCTGATGGCAACGGATGCCTGAAATGTCATTAAATAAAATTAATTTAAAAGATAAATTATCAAAATTCTCCGAACATTGGTCTCCGCGAATAATCGCGGAAATGAATGACTACCAGTTCAAGCTTGCAAAAATTAAGGGCGAGTTTGTCTGGCACGACCACAAAGATACAGACGAAGTTTTTATCGTAATTGAAGGCACGATGAGTATTGAGTTCCGGGATGGGATTGTAGATCTGAGTGAAGGGGAATTGTGTGTGGTTCCCAAGGGTATTGAACACAAGCCTTATGCAGAAAATGAATGTAAAATTATGCTTGTTGAGCCCCGGGGAGTCACAAACACGGGTGACGCAGAGAGTGAATTCACTGCTTCAAACGATGTCTGGGTGTAGTCCCTCTTTTTCAACCGGGCAATTATATGGCTTGAACTGGGACCATATGTTTTCACTCGCCCAAAAGCCTCAACCTCGTAACCATATTCATCCATCAATTCTGTAAATTTTGCAGGTGTGCCGTTCCAGTCGCTTCTCTTCCTGAATCCCAGCCAGTTATTACGGTACGCTTCATGGAAAATAATCGTGCCTGAAGGTTCAAGGCAGTCAGAACTATGTTGCAGGAAACTACAGGTTCCACCAATGTATCCCAAATGCACGATGTCGGCTTCGCGCGTGACGTCGCGGCAGTCGCTTTCGATGACCTCGACGTTGGCGAGACTATTGAGTACCACGTTCTGCCGCAGATATTCTGCCGCGACCGGGTTCTTCTCGATTGCGATGACTTGCGCCGCGGGCCAGTGGCGTGCGAATTGCAGTGCGAAATAGCCGACGCCGGCAAAGCAGTCGAGGACTGCCCGCGGGCCGGGATGCGCGTAGAGTGCGGCGACAGCTGTCGGCCCGCGCGGGCCTGCGCGCCAGCCGACGTTGCCGGGCGCCCACATCACGCGCTGCAGGTCGAGCCGGTAGCGCAGGCCGTGCTCGCGCACTTCAGTCTCCGCCGAGCTTCCGAGCAGGAGCTGCGGCAGCCGTGGCTGCCGCAGCTCGCCCCCGATGCGCGGCCGGCGCATGACGGCCTCAACGCCCGGCAGCGTTGCATAGGCGGCCGCGACCGGCTGCCGCTCGTCCTCCAGCGCTTGTGGCAGTCGCAGCAGCAGCACACGCCCCAGCTGGACCCACCTGCGCGGCAGGTGCGGCCGCATCCAGTCCGGCAGTCGGGCAGCAACCTGTTCGAAAGGCGTTTCGCGCCGAAGCGGACGCGATACCGCGGCGGGACTCATCTCTCGGCCAGCTTGCGCAGCCGGGCAATTTCCGGCCGCCAGCGGTCGGGGCCGCCGGGCGTCTCGAGATAGCCGGCCACGTCTTCCAGCCGTGAGTCCTGCATGATGCTGGTAAAGACGGACTCGCCCAACTTCCCCTCGCCGTGGTTGGCGTGGCGGTCGACGCGTGAGCCGCGGTCGCTGAGCGAGTCGTTCAGGTGCATCCCGACCAACCGCTCGCGGTCAATTAGTGAGTCGAACTCGGTCCAGACGCCATCGTAGTCGCCAGCCCAGTCGTAGCCGGCGGCCCAAGCGTGTTGTGTGTCGATGCAAACGCCCATGCGTGACGGGTCATCGACCCGCTCCAGTATATGCGCCAGTTCGCCGAATGTGATGCCGACATTGGTCCCCTGCCCCGCTGCGTTCTCCAGTACCAGCAGCGATTCGAAACCCTCTGTTTTCGCAAGCGTGGTGTTGATGTGGCCCGCAATTCGCTCCAGTGCCGCCTCGCGGGTGGCGTGGTCGTCACGCATCGCCTTATTGGGATGAGTATGCGAACCGGGGTGAAAATTCAGGTAAGGCACGCCCAGAGCTTCGCAGCGGCGATATTCTTCGAGAAATGCGTGCTGTGCTCGCTTTCCTTTCGTTTCGTCGGGCGACCCCATGTTAATCAGGTACGAGTCATGAATCATGACCGGCCCCAGTCCGCTCTCCGCCAGTGCGGTGCGGAACTGGTCGCGCTGGTCGTCGGTGAGTGGCTTCGCAATCCACTGCCGCTGGTTCTTGCTGAACATCTGGAACGTGTCGGCTCCGATGGCGAGCGCTTCGGCTACCCCATTGTGCAACCCGCCGGCGACCGAGACATGTGCGCCCAGCTTCATGGGGCGGTAGCAGGGGCGTGTACAAATCGCCTGCGGGCTTATTAGCACCCCATTTCTGCGGCGGCGTGAAGTTCGCGTTGGTTGCCAATCCGCACCATCCACAAGCAACGAAGAAGCTGGAAGCGCTACTCGAACTGGTCGACGATACCGAGCTGGAAGAGGCGACGGCGCAGTTGCTCGGTCTTGTGGGGACGCCGCTAGCGGAGCTTTCGGGCGACCTGTTGCTGGCGTTGGGAGGCGATGGGACGCTGCTCTACGCGCTGTCACAGCTCGACCTGCCGGTTTTCGGCATCAATATCGGTAAAGTCGGTTTCCTGACCGAGTCGGAATTCGGTGATTCGCTCGAGGCGGATCTGGCGCGACTCAAAGCTGGCGATTATGAAGTCGAGGAGCTGCAGCGACTCGAGGTTTGCATCAACGGTCTGTCGGTGGGCAGGGCGCTAAACGAGGCGGTCATCCACACCGCGCGCGTCGCGAAAATCCAGAAGTTCCGCATCATGCTCGACGGTCGCCTGGCGGATGAATTCCGCGGCGACGGGCTGATAATCGCCACCCCCACCGGGTCAACCAGCTACGCCATGTCAGCCGGCTCACCCATCCTGCACCCCGCCGTCGGGGCGCACGTGCTGGTGCCGATTGCCCCCTACCGCATCGGGTCGCGGCCGCTGGTGATTCCGGATTTGGTCGAGCTTGGTATCAAACTCCTGAATCCCCAACCATCGGTCGTCGTGCTGGACGGGGGCGATGAGTTGGCGGTGGGGCCGGATGACGTGATCACCATCACGAAATCGGCAACCCCGGCCCGATTCGCGCGATTCGGTGACACATTTTTCGAGCGGGTGCAGCGGAAGCTGCGGATGCAGTAACTATGGCGAAACAACGTAAGGCGCGACTCAGGGGAACCCGCACGGCGACGCGCAGCGAGCAGCGTAAGCTGCTAGAACGGGTTGCGCAGCTCAAGGAAAAGCCACAGTTGCTGCTCCCCAAGTGCCGCCACCCTGCTGGTGAATGCCCCTATCCCAGCGTGCGCGAGCAACTCGAGCGCGCGGTGGAGCCCGAAGAGCGCGGCATCCTGGGCAGGCTGTTCGGCCGCCGGTTGAAGGACCCGCTTGCGCTCGCCTTGCGGGCTAGCCTGACTCTGCTCGACGCCGGCAAGGCGCCGGTGATGGCGGTTGCGCGCTACCCAACGGGTGAGGTGGGCTACGTCCTGCGCGGGCAATCAATTCCCAAGGAGCGACTGATTGGCGTGCAGAATTTCCACCATCGTACCTGGCGCGCGCTGGCACACCTGGCTTACGTCCGCAAGCATGATATCTGGCTCTATTCGTCGCCAAAGCGGCTAGTCTGCACCGGCAAGTCGCCGGCGCTACCCTCCGAGCTCTGGGACGAGCTACGCGCCGTGCTGCCGCGTGGCTGGCGCGATTCCGACGGCGAAGGCTTGCGCCTGCGCTGCCTGTCGCTCGACCGTGCAGTGCGGCTGCCCGCTGCTGGCTGGCGTCGCTCGAGCCGCAATTCGCTGATGGACGTGCTCGAGCACCAGCACGCGGGTGACGCAACCGCCGACTGGGAGGTCGAGGTCGTGACACCGCTCGACGCGCTGGCGCCAGCCACCGAGTGTCCGGTGCTCGACGAGTATTGTGAGGGCAAGCTGACCGACGCTGAGCTGTGGACGCAACTCGGGGACTGGCAGCGCGAGCGCGCCGCCGATGGCGGCGCGCACGGCGTCATCCACGGCAGCGAAATGCTCGCGCCCGATGATTTCACCACCCGCCTTTCGCTCTCCGGCCACGACGCCCGTATTGCGCGCGAATTGCTGGAGCGGTACGACGGCGCCGTCGCGGTCGAGGCACTCACACTGGGGGCGGTTGCTGGTGCTACCTGGAAACCGCACGGCCAGCGGCTGCTGGCCGACTGGGGCGGCGCTGCCGATGAGCGCGAACCGCTGGAGCAGCTGCGTGATGCTCTGGCACGCGCCGAGATGCAGGATGCGCTAGCGGCGCTCCCTGAGCTCGGAAGCTTGCCGCCGCTCCCAGCGCTGGCCGACCGTGCGGTGCGGCTTCTGCGCACCGGCCGCAATGCTGATTTGCAGCGTGCACTGGCGGCCGCAGCCGAGGCGAGCCATGGTGAGCGGGCGCTGGCGTGGGCTATCCTGCGGCACACCAGCAGCGCGAGCGGCCGCGAATGGCAGTTCGCCCGTGAGGTGCGTGAGTTCGCAGAGGAGCTCCAGCCCGCCTTCGAAACGCTGGCCACCGCCGAGGGCGTGGACTACGCAGACGCGCTACAGAGGCTCGCACAGTTGGCCGGCGCAGAATTTTAACCACCCCTCTTCGTCCGCACGGTGGGGCCCGTGGTCTAGGGGTTATGACGTCGCCTTGACATGGCGAAGATCGCCAGTTCAAATCTGGCCGGGCCCACCACACTCGCAACAGGAAAACAGATGAAACTGAAACACACTTTGCCGACCGCCTGCATTGCTCTGCTATTCCTACTGCCGGCACTGGCCGGCTGCCTGGGACAGGAGCAGCCGCCCCCGCCGGAGCCGGAAGCGGGACTATTCGACTTCGAGCAGCCCCGACCGGTCAACACATGGTATCACTATCCCGGAACTCCTTCTATGCCCTGGGCTATAGATGCGACAAACTCGGCCGTGGTTGCGGCGGCGAATATCACAGTTAACCTGACGGGCGATAGCACTCCCTTCTTTGCCAATGCGACTTACTACGGCACCGGTTACGACACCTTTGAGCCGACCATCGGGATTACGCCGTCAGGCGCGATATTCTTCACGCAGTGGAACGGCCTCGGTGATGGCACCCATATCATCCGGTCAAGGGACCAGGGGCTGACTTGGGAAGACGTCGGGCCCTTCGGACAGCTTGATGAAGACTCGGGTCAGACCCCAAACTCCAATGATCCTTACCTCTACGTGGACAAGTTCACCGGTCGGCTGGTCAAGTTCGACATGCATGCGCTGGCTGCCATGTTTGTGGAGTTCTCCGACAATGACGGAGATACATGGAGCACCCCATATCCTGTCGAGGGCTACTACGTGACGCAGGATCACCAGAGCATTGCGTCTATGCCGCATTCAAACGCTATTTCAGGCGAAGTAGTCTACGTCTACTGTATCAATACCGGCTCGCCAGCTGCCGGACCCCAGTGCTCCCGCTCACTCAATGGTGGGTTGTCGTGGGACGTCCAGCGTGTCGGCTACCCTGTTGGAACCTCACAATGCTCAGGTCTGCATGGCCATGTTGCCGGAGGCTCCGATGGAGCAATATATCGAGGTAATCCTTCCTGCGACGGCCCTGCCGTGTATCGCTCGCTTGATGGTGGCTATACCTGGAGCGAGCACACTATCACGACAGAGATTGGGATGCAGGATGGGTGGCATTCGCATGAAGTTGCCACCGCAGTGGATGATGCCGGAAATGTATATGCGACCTGGATTGGCGATGGTCGGATGCCATGGTACGCTTACTCACAGGATCAGGGCGAGACCTGGAGTTCCCCGATGATGGTGGCTGCGCCGGGTGTACAGGAGACCGGTTTCCCGACTATATTCGCAGGCGCTGAAGGACGAGTAGTCATCGGTTATATTGGTGAAATCAACGACGTAGAGACCAATGCCACGAATAGTGGTTGGGGCGGATACATGGCCATTATGACCGATGCTTTCGCCGAATGGCCACTAATTACCAGTGTCGCAGTCAATCTGCCGGATGACCCGCTGGATATCACCTCCAACTGCGGCGACGTGCGCTGCGGGGGCTTCGGCGACTTCATCGATGTCGAAATTGACGACGAAGGGCGGCCGTGGATTGCCCTGTCGCATAATACCGCGGGTTTCGAGGAAGCTGTTATTGGGACTCTAATGGAAGGTCCGACCCTTTACGGAGATGAAATTACCTACCTGCCAGTCTTGCCGGTAGGCGGCAGTTCAACCCTCAAAATGGGATAGGGGTCGCAGGATATCAATTAGCATAAAAACATCCATGCAAAGCACGTTGTGAAACCTTAAAGCCCCGGAACTCTCATACACCAGCATGCAGCAGAAGGCCGTCGCCGTAGTGTTCCTGTTCGTCTTCTCTAGCTTGGCGGGCTGCCTTGGTCCAGAGGACAACAGGGCCAAAATAGATGAACAAACGCCTTTTGGTTTTGCTTCACCTATTCCAGATACAACTTTCTATCATTTTGATGGGGCACGCAATGCTACAGATTTCTATGAGGTTAATGGTACGTCTGTTCTTTACGGAAACAATATCCCCATTTTCAGTGAAGGAACTTATTATGGAATCGGAACAACTACTTTCGAGCCTACAATAGGTGTTACACAGGCTGGGAATGTATATATGACCAGTTGGGGAACAGGAGATAGTGGTTCTACGGCCATAATCAAGTGCGAAGGGATGCTTGAAATGAATACCATCACTGAATATTCCTGCGCAGACAGTGGTCCCGGTGTTGTACCGAACAGCAATGACCCGTACCTGTACGTTGATTTGTGGAATGACAGATTGATGAAGTTCGATATGCATGCTCTTGCTGTTATGACAGTTCAGTATTCGGATAATGAGGCTGCAACTTGGTCTCCCCCTACAGAAGCAACTTCTCCTTATGCCATTCAGGATCACCAGACGATAGCATCTTCTCCTTACCAGGATTCTCTTTTGTCAATCCATGATACAACCTTTGTCTACTGCGTTAACACTCAATTTCCTCACCCACTCTGCTCAACGAGTTTTGATGGTGGTAATCTGTGGACGCCAGAAGTCCCAGGCGCTCCAACAGATTGTGAGAGTGGTGGACTAACAGGTCATATAATCGGATCCAACAACGGTAATTTTTATAGAGGGAATAGAGGCTGTAATGGTGGTGAAGGATATTCAATATACAGGAGCACTGATGGAGGTATGTCCTGGACAGAACATCCACTTCCAACAGAAACCACTGGAACTGCAGAAACCTGGAATTTTGAGGAAGCTCAAGTAGCAGCCGATTCTGAAGACAACGTCCATGCTATGTGGATGGGGTTTGACAATATGCCATATTATTCATATTCACACGATGAAGGAGGAACGTGGAGCAACCCAATTATGGTTGCACCCCCCGGTGTCAATGGGACTGGATTTCCTGCAATCGCGGCCGGTTCCGAAGGAAGGGTGGTAATGGGTTACATCGGCACAACTAACGGTGGATTGACTTGGAATGGATATATGACTGTAATAACAGATTCATTCAATGAAAATCCGTTGCTGACCACAGTAGTTGTAAACCTACCCGACGACCCCCTTGAGAACGACAAGCAGGATTGCGGTTACGACCGCTGCGGTGGTTTCGGGGATTTTATAGACATCGTCGTGGGCCCGGACGGCCGTCCCTGGCTCGGGCTCGCGCATAATCCTGCCGGTGAAATCGGTATTTTCGGCACCTTCGCGGAAGGTCCGTCGCTGCGCGGTGATACGGCAGCGGCGCTGACGCCGCTGCCGCTGGGCGGGCTAGGAACGCTCTAGGGCGTCAGCCGGTTCCGGTCGCGCGGGAAGAGCACGCACTCACGCACGTTCTGCGCGCCGCTGAATACCATCGCTAGCATCCCGTAGCGGAACGGTTCGAGGTAGTGCCCGAATTCTTTGGGGTCGAGCCCCTGCTCCCGGAGCCGCAGTTCGAGCAGAGCGACGTCGTGGACGCGCTGTCCGCCGGAGGTCATCTCGACCTCGCGGAACATGAAATCAAAGCCCTTGCTATGCTTCTCGCCTTCAGCCTGGATATAGAATGGCTTCAGCGAAAGCGGCCATTTCGTGATGAAGTAGAAACCGCCGTATTGCTCGGCAATCGCGCGCGTCGCTTCCATAGAGAGGTCGTCACCCCACGCGATGTCGGCCTTCGCGCTTGCAATCTCGATCGCCTCATCGTAAGTGATGCGCGGCAACGGCAGCTCGACCTCGAGCGGTGCCATTTCCAGCGCGGTAAGTGCCTCTGCCTCCTGTGACACGGATTCGGCACAGGTGGCGACCAGCCGCTCCATGACACCCATTACATCGTCGTCGTCAGCCCACGACATCTCGATATCTATCGAGATGAACTCGTTCAGGTGGCGCGGGGTGTTGTGCTCCTCGGCGCGGAAGGCGGGACCGACTTCGTAAACTCGGTCGAGGCCACCCGACATCAGCACCTGCTTGTAGAGCTGCGGCGATTGCGCCAAGTACGCTTCGCGGTCGAAATATTGTACCGGGAAGAGCGCGGTACCCCCCTCAGTGGCCGATGCAATAATCTTTGGCGTCTGCACTTCCAGGAAGCCTTCACGTCGCAAGTGGTTGTGTACCGCGCCCGAAATAGCGGCGCGGATGCGGAAGAAGGCCGCGACTTCGGGGCGCCGCAGGTCGAGATAGCGTGCGTTGAGTCGCGTCTCTATTTCACTCTCGATGCGGTCAACAACACCGAGCGGTAGCGGGGTCGCGGCAGCGTTGAGTACCTCCAGTTCCGTGGGCACTAGTTCGAGGCCGTTGGGGGCTTCTTGATTAGCCTTTACCGTGCCGGTGACGCGCAGTGTTGATTCCCGCGCGATGGCTGTCCACACCTTGAAATTGTCCTCACCCACTTTCTTCTTCGGTAATGTCAGCTGCGCTATGCCTGTGGAGTCACGCAATTGCAAGAAGGCGATGCCGCCCAGGTTGCGCGTCTCCTGCAGCCAGCCGCAGAGCGTTTGCTCGGTGTCATCATCCGCTTCGGACAGTTCACCGCAACGTCGTGTCTGTAACATTAGTTAAGAGGATACCTCAGGATTGCAGCCAGCCCACCAAAGGCGTTGAGCAGGCCTGCCCCCTCCTCAGTGTCGGTGGATATGAGGTTCACGGTGCTGCGCGAATTCTCGGCAAGCTCTACCATTTCCTTCACCAGCCCTTTCTCGTTATCGCTTTCGAGCCCTTCCGAAATCAGAAGCTGGTTGACCGCTCCGCGCTGGAGCGCATCGCGCACCTGTGCTTCTCCGTAGGTCGCCAGTCCACCCCGGGAGGTCATGACCTCCTTCATGAATCGCTCCATCAACACCTTTTCCTGAACCAGTTGCACTTCCTGTAATCGACCGGAGGCGTTGGTAACCAGCTCGCGCAGTCCAGCTTCCTCGGTGTAGCCGGTGTCGAAGCTATCCAGGATTTTATCCCGTAATTCGTAGTGGAGGTATTCCTTGGTAATAAAGAAATCCTTAGTTGCACCCGGCCCCCCAATTAGCAGTGCCTCAATTTCGTGGGGGTCAAAACAATCTTCGGCGCTGCCCGCCACACGCTTGTACCACTCGTGAGCCGCCTCCTCGATGAGGCGCTCGAAACGGCGGC
The DNA here is from genome assembly GCA_004195615.1 of Methanobacteriota archaeon. GTDB lineage: Archaea > Thermoplasmatota > Poseidoniia > Poseidoniales > Thalassarchaeaceae > UBA36. Next base: position 19,023 of record PSPW01000018.1, read on the forward strand.
GCGACTGTCCTCCCTTACCGTGCTTGGAAGGCACCTGGGAAAACATGTGCTTCAGCACCTTGATACGCGAGCCGCGCAGCATTCCCAGCGTCGCCTCGGAACGGTCAATCACTAGCAGCGCATACTGTTCCTTGATTTCCTGCAGCTGCTCCAGCGGCTCCAGAAAGAAGCGATTGTCGCAGCGATAGAGGAAAGCCCCCACTGCTTCGGGCGGCTCGACGATTTCCTGCACCATTTCGGTCTGGTTAGCTCCTTTTGAGACGTGGCCTACAAAGAATATCATGCCGTTTTCGGGCGGTGTCTTGAACGCTTTCATGCGCGACATGATGGATTCAATTGCAGCACTGACATTCTTGCGCGTTGACTTGGACTTGATGTTGGCGGACTGCGAGGCCTCATTGCGTAGGTACGCTACAACTTCGTGAATCTTGCGCTCGGGAGGGATGTAAAGACTGATGAGTTCGGTAGCGCGTCCGCTGAACTGCCCGAGTCGCTCAAGCTGCTGGCTGAATTCATAACGCGCGAGGCTTCCCCCGGTCATCGGCCGCGCAAGGATGGCTCATTAAAAGCGGAGTCCCGCAATCAGAGAATCTGTTCGAGGAACAGCTTGGTGCGCTCGTGCTGCGGATTGTTGAAAAACTTCTCCGGAGTCGCGGCCTCGACCAGTTCACCCTCATCGAACAGGATTGCCCTGTCGGCCACTTCCTTGGCGAAGCCCATTTCGTGGGTTACGACAATCATGGTGATGTCGTGTTTCGCGAGGTCAATCATAACATCCAGCACTTCCTTGATCATCTCCGGGTCGAGCGCCGAGGTTGGTTCGTCGAAGAGCATAATTTTGGGGTCCATGGCGAGCGCGCGTGCAATTGCGACCCGCTGTTGTTGTCCCCCGGAAAGCGCGGAGGGATACTTGCGAGCCTGTTCCGGAATACCAACGCGTTCGAGATGCCTGAGTGCTTTTGCCTCGGCCTCCGTGCGGCTGGCACCGCGCACCTTCTGCGGTCCCAGCGCAACGTTCTCCAGCACAGTCAGATGTGGGAACAGGTTGAACAGCTGGAAAACAAAACCAACTTCGGCGCGTATATATTTCAGGTCGGCCAGAGTAGTCTCATCATTCAATTCTATGCCATCTACAACAACTTTACCGGCACTGTGGGGCTGCAAACGATTCAAGGTCCTTATGAATGTAGATTTTCCAGATCCGGAAGGACCCATAATAACAATTATTTCTCCTTTCTCCACCCTCATTGTAATGCCTTTCAGGGCCCAGAAATCCCCAAAATTGACTTTCACGTCTTCTGTCACTATGATTGATTTTCTCATGTTGCTTCGCCTCCACCTTCATGTGCCAATCCAAGGTTTTTCTCAATGCGCCTTGAAATTTTTGAAAGGTAGAAAGATAATATCCAGAAAGTCATGCCTACGAAAAGCAGTGCCTGCTCATGTTGGCCGATGAAGTCCCACTGGGCCGGAAGGTCCTTGGCAACCCTGAACGCGTCGTATATACCAAAGAAATAGACAAGCGAAGTGTCTTTGAGCATTCCAATCATCAAACTCACGATTGCGGGTAATGTAGTCCGTATGGCCTGAGGGAGCTCTATCTGTAATTTAATCTGTAGTGGACTGAGGCCCAGTGCTGTTGCAGCCTCATATTGTCCGTAGGGGACAGCTTGCAGACCACCACGAAGGACTTCAGCAAGATAACAGCCGAAGAATAATGAAAGAACTAGAATAACGCGGGATGCAATATCAGCCTCCCAAACAGGATTTACCACGTCTGGCAATAGAATCTGGGCAAAGAACAGCCAGGCAACAAGTGGGCCAGAACGTATCGTTTCTATGACCGCGATACTCGGTAAGTAAAATACCGGCAAATTGCTACGCCTTCCAAATGCCAGACCGACGCCAACGCCGAAACCCACCACTATGGCAGCCGAGGCAAAAATAAGATTGAGGACCAAGCCGCCCCAAGCAGATGGTTTGACGCCATTATCTTCTGCAATGATATCAGGAGGATCAAGAATCATTATGGTAATAATGAATGAGAAAACCGTGAAGGAGATTAGAAGATTATGGAAATATTTGATTTTATACTCCTCGGCATCGTGATAATATGAATGTACTGCCAGGAAAGAGGCACACCCTGCAACCAAGCCCCCAAGCAAGAGAATAAGGGATTTCACAGGGTCATAACCCCTGTTACTGGTCAACCCTCCTTCCGACACCGATTCATAATCTGCTTCATATACCAAGAGCGTTACACAAATCAAACCGAAAATAGCATACGGGACTAAGAATTTACTCCGTTTCTCACCTAAACTTCCATAGGCAGAGCCCAAGATGACCATTATTAGATAGAACGGTGGCCACAGGCGCCATATCTCACTACCTGTAAATGGATTGACGAAGTAGGGGCCGACCAGCAGCATTCTCCTGTTCCTCCAGATTATGGTCCAATCGGCCTCAACAAATATGAAATTAATTATACCTGATATCAAGGAAAAAATCACGAAGAAAGAAAATAACGAGATTATCGAATTCCAGAACGTATCGAATAGTTCATCAGAGAACAGGTGGCCAAGATAGGCGAACATCGCCAAAGACAAAACATGCATGAACGGGAGAGAATCGGGGTCCGCTTTGAGAGCAAAATATGTGAAAATTAGTGCAAGAGCCAGAGCTATCTGGGCACTGTACTTGAATTGCGGTACCCATCCAAATGCGCGATTAAGAAGTTCCTTGACATCTGGCCAATTGGAAGATGTTCCAAACGCAGCTATCGCCGTTAGATAGGCAAGGTATTCGACTAGCACGCTCTGAGCCAGTAGTGCATCGAGCAGCGCTAGCATGCCGCAAATTCCGTAAGATAACTTATTA
>PSPW01000019.1 GCA_004195615.1 Methanobacteriota archaeon
CGAATGTATCCTGGTCTGGCTGGACCGTTGATTGCAACGCTGCCATTCTGGGTTGTTGAGTCCTCCACCATCACGATCGCATCGGAACCCTCTGGGAGTGGAGCACCAGTCATGATGCTGCAGGCTTCGCCCTCGCCCACTGTTGGAACTTCTTCGGAGCCGGCCTGACTAGTTCCAACTATTCTCAATATGGTACCTGTTTCTTGGCAGTCTGCCTCCCTGACTGCCCAGCCATCCATTGCAGAGTTGTCGAATCTGGGGTCATCCACCTTGGACGCGAGGTCGTTGAACAGTATCCTCCCGGCTGCACTCCCCAGTGGCACCACCTCTGAGGTTGTCTCTATTGTGAGTTGGGTAGCTATCTCCAAAGCCCGATCCAGAGAGACACCCATCTCCATGTATCCCGAGAAACGGTGGAGTTGAAGTGTCCTTCCCAAAGCGGTCCTCGTGGTTTCCACTGAATTGGTGTTGGTCCTATTGGTTCTCTTCGCTGTGGCTGCCCTCTACTCCTCAGTTGGTCTGGGCGGGGCTTCGGGATACCTAGCAGTGCTATCGATGACGACCTTTGCTGCATCAGAGGCGATATGGCTCAAGCAGTATGCATGGTCTCTGAATCTGATTGTCGCTGGGATTGCCTTCTGGCACTACCACAATTCTGGGTATCATGTCAGGGAACTTTCGATTCCGTTCATCTCCGCAAGCGTACCCATGGCTGCCCTTGGCGGTTTCATGCTAGTGGAGGGGGACGTGTACGATACCCTGCTCTCAATCGCATTGATCGTGGCGGCTTGGAGACTGGTTTCGGGTGATGCAGGAGTCAGCGAGGCAATTCGACCCAGTGCACCCAAGGCCGCGGCAGTAGGAGGGGGGATTGGTTTGGCCAGTGGGGTGATAGGTTTGGGAGGGGGGATCTTCCTTCTACCTGCTCTTATGCTGGGGAGGTGGGCTACAGCGAAGGAGGCTGCTGCCACCACTTCCCTGTTCGTCTGGTTGAACTCCCTCGCAGGACTGGCTGGAGCGGGTCTGGCTGGTAGGCTAGACCTAGAGCTCGAGCTCCTACTTCCATTTGCATTTACAGTTCTAGTGGGGGGTGTGCTTGGCTCGAGGTACGGGACCCGTGTCTCCTCCCAGAGTGGTATCAAAGGATTGCTCGTAGTGGTTCTGATATTGGCCGCCGCGAAGAGAATTCTCGAGGTACTGGGTTAGACTCGTAGAACGTGCCTGACTGCATTGTGGAATATCGCCATGCCCTCGCCCTCGCCGTGCTCGGTCTCCTCTCTGGTCCAAGTCGCGCCGAGCCAAGTGGAGTGGTTCGCCTCTGGGTGCGGCATCATGCCGAATACCATCCCGGAGGGATTGCAAACCCCGGCAACGTTCCTCCAGCTCTGATTGGGAGAGATTGGGTATGGAAGAGTCTCGTCGCCTGCGCTTGGATATTCGTCGGAAGGATCCACGTATCGTGCGACTAACTGGCCGGACTCGGTCCACTTGTCCATCAAGTTAGGATCGTCTGTGACAAATTTACCCTCTCCATGGCGGACGGGGACTCTGATTCGTTCGAGGCCGTTGGTCCAGATGCACGGACTGGCTTGGTCGAACTCGAGAGTTGCCCATCTGTTCTCGTAATGTCCACTATCGTTGAGCGCGAGCGATGCCGTCTGAGTCAGGCTGACTTGGTCGTCGCCTGGTAGGAGGCCCATCTTTACTAGGACCTGGAAGCCATTGCAGATGCCGATGACTGGGTTGCCAGCAGACACGAACTCCCTGACCTCTTCCCTGAGGCCGAATCTCAAGCGATTTCCCAACAGTCTGCCGCTTCCTAAGTGATCTCCAAAGGAGAACCCCCCCGGGATGGCCATAATCTGGTAGTCAGAGAGTTGTGTGGTCCCCATTACGAGTCGGTTGACGTGAACCCTGTCAGCTGTGGCTCCGGCCATCTCGAATACCGCCATCGTCTCAGTCTCGCAGTTGATTCCGAACCCGGAGAGGACGGCTACCTTGGGCTTCATCATTCTCTCATCTCTGACATGGATGCAAACAGCACGACCTCGCCATTCCTAGTGACTGAAATTTCATCTCCCTCTGATACTTCTCCGATGTAGTGACAGCTCACCCCTTTCATGGAGTTCTCGAAGGCCTCCCTGTCTTCTGGCCTGATGCTGACCAGTATCCTACCGAGGCTCTCGCCGAACAGGGCCCCCCACAGATCGAGGTGTTCGCAGTCCGACCATAGTATGGATGCGTCCACCGATGCCCCGGAATCTGATCCGAAGCAGCACTCTGCCAGTGCCACGGAAAGACCCCCGTCGCTGCAGTCGTGGGCGCTTGCAACGAGTTCGTCCCTCATCGCGGTGGTCAACGCCCTGTAGGCGGCCATGTTCCTCTCCGGGTCTATCTCCGGTACGGCCCCGCCAATTCCTCCGACCCCCTCGTCGCGGAGCATGAACGAGAGTTCACTGGCACCGAGCTCCTGATGAGTCTGTCCGACTATGAATATCGCGTCCCCTGGTCTCTTGAAGTCGGAGGAGACTGCCTTGCGGACGTCATGGTGATTCCCGAGGAGGCTGAACAGAAGAGTGGGGGGGACGCTGATCTTCTCTCCACCTAGCATAGCATCGTTCTTCATCGAGTCCTTCCCGCTGATGCATGGGAGCTGGTATGCCCTGCAAACATCATCTAGAGCCCGGTTGGCCCTCACAAGCTGGGCGAGCTTATACCTCCCGTCTGGGGTCTTCGAGGACTCTATCGGATCGGGCCAGCAGAAGTTGTCCAGCCCTGAGATGAGATCTAGATCCACTCCTACGCAAACCGCGTTACGCAGTGCCTCGTCCACCGATGCGGCGGCCATCGCATAAGCATCGATGTCGGAGTACCGGGGGGCGATGCCGTTCGAAATCACGAGTCCTTGGGTGCCTCCCTGCAGGGGTGCGATGACTGCTGCATCCCCCGGGGCGTCGTGGTTGGCACCACCGAATGGTTTTATCACGCTCTGGGCTATGACCTCGTGATCGTAAGAACGGACCCACCACTCCTTGCTCGCGACGTTCGGTCTGGCTAGCAGCCTGCCAAGGACGGCTCCCATGCCGACCTCGTCTAGGTCAGGCGTCTCGACTGGCATATGCACCGGGGGTTGCCACTCCGACTCGAGATTGAGTTGCGGGCATCCATCGAAGAGGAAATGGATTGGGAGGTTGGCAACTGGGGTCTCACCGTGCCGGACCACGAAGGCCCCGGAGTCGGTAAATGAGCCCACTGCGGTCGCCTCCACCTCGTGGAGCATGGCTAGGGCCTCGAAGTCCGAGCAATCTTCTGGTCTGACTCCCACGGTCATCCTCTCTTGGGACTCAGAAACCAGAATCTCCCATGAAGACAGCCCCGCCTGCTTCAGGGGGACGGTGCCGAGGTCAAGGTCTGCGCCGCCAGTGAGCTCGGCCATCTCACCCACGCTGCTGGAGAGCCCTCCTGCCCCGTTGTCTGTGATGACCTGGATCAAGCCCGCATCTCTGGCCTCAAGGATCATGTCAATCATCTTCTTCTGGGTGATTGGGTCGCCAATCTGGACTGCGGAGCTTGGGCTCTCCTCGGTCAGCTCCAGACTGGAGAAGGTGGCACCGTGGATGCCATCGCTGCCAACCCTGCCACCGACCATGTAGACCACGTCGCCGGGCTCGGGAGTTTTCACGTGGCTCTCCCTTCCATCCGCCAGTAAACGTGGCATGATTCCAACAGTGCCGCAGAACACCAGGGGCTTGCCGATATACCGCTCATCGAACACGATTGCCCCGTTCACCGTCGGTATTCCAGACTCGTTCCCACCTGACCTGACTCCGGAATGGACCCCCCTGAACACTCTCGAGGGATGGAATAACCCATGAGGGATACTCCCCGAGTAGTCCGGTGGCCCGAAGCAGAATATGTCGGTGTTGGCGATTGGCCTGGCGCCGAGCCCCGTACCGAGAATATCGCGATTCACTCCAACTATCCCGGTTATGGCCCCCCCGAAGGGATCTAGCGCACTTGGACTGTTGTGAGTTTCCGCCTTGATACAGACGCTCCAATCGTCGTTCCAGGAGATGACTCCAGAGTTATCATGGAAGATACTGAGGAGCCAGTCGACATCTGTCTGGATGTCGAGTGTGGGTTGCATAATGTGAGTCTTGAACAGGGAGTCGATTGTCGAGTCCTCGCCGGTCACCTTGTCCACATGTCTTATTCTGGCTGCGAATATCTTGTGGGAGCAGTGCTCTGACCATGTTTGTGCAAGGCACTCCAGCTCTGCGTCTGTGGGCCGGTCTGGAGGAAGCCCTGTCTCCTCTCTGTCGGCTCTGACGATGGGGTCACGGTAGTGGTCTTGTATCGTCTTCATCTCATTGAGGTTCAGTGCAAGGAGTCCTCTCTCGCTAATTTCGATCAGCTCGTCGTCACTGATCTCCAGATCCACGGATGCTGGCTCCTGAAAGATCGCAGGAGGCCTCTCGGGGAATTCAAGAAGTGGCCAAACTCCCTTGAAGCAGTCATCCCTCCCTGCTACCGAGGCCCGCTCTATCATCGGATTATGGAGGGCGGCTGCCAACTCAGATGGTGTAATTCCCTCTGGGATGCCCCAGAAAGCATAGGTCGTGAATGTGGCCACTTTCGCTGAGGATTGATTTGGGAACAGGGTCGTCAGGCCATCTAGTCCGGCCTGACCCGAGTTATCTGTTACACCTGGTTTGAATCCCACTTGTATTGCTGCCTCCGGGAGGTTTGGGAAGTCATCTAACATCCTCGAACCCTTGGTGCCGATTTCAATTACAGGATCGGCGAACAAATCGTAGATCAGAGTCTCTGCATCAGAGTCAGAAATATCGGATTTGACTTGATAGCCCAGAATGACTCGGACCGAATTTACCTCAATCCCGTAATCTGCTTTGAGCATCGATCGTACGCTCTCACCACGCGAGTCGGGTAGGCCATCTAGATCCTTGGTTGTGACTTCGAATAGTCTGATCTGCGTTTCAGAAGACATGCTGTCACCCTATACCAGAAAGGCCTCGCTCAATTTCCACCCGAGCCATGCTGCAAGTGGTGCCAAGAGATTCAGAGAAACGTATACTGCTGCTGCAGTGTTGCTATCGGCCTGGAGAAGTCTGACTGTTTCGAATCCGAATGTGGACATGGTGGTAAAGCCGCCCAATAATCCGGTTCCAAGGAAGAGGAGGGTCTCGGTTTGCAGTGAGGCGGCCATCAGTGCGCCTAGGAGAAGGGCCCCCAGGAGGTTCACAGCGATTGTGGCCCAAGGCACTTCTGTACCTGTTCCAGGGGGCATAATCTCCGAAACCCCCCAGCGTGCTATCGACCCGATTGCCCCTCCCAGACCTACCAGCGCCGCTGGATGCATAGTGCTGGCGGGGACTGGCGGGGCTTCATATTTCTGAAAAGGGGGAAGACTTGACAAAGAGGCGAGTATAGGGCTGCAGGATGAAAGCCGAGGATGCTTGGGGGGCCAGATGGGTCAACTGCGCGCATCCTCTGTCGCACGAGTTCATGCGGATTGCATGCGAAAAGGAATCTTTGGTTGTCCTAGCAGCAGACTTGCCGACCATCGATGAGATAGTGCAGCTAATCGAGGATGTGGGGGATCACGTTTGTGCACTAAAGACGCATGTGGACATGGTTGAAAAATTCAACATGGAAGATTGGGGCAAAGTGGTGGAATTCGCTCGTTCCAAGGGAATGATGCTGTTTGAAGATCGGAAATTCGCAGATATTGGAAGGGTGGCTCAGACTCAGATGGGGGGTTTGTACGACATTCGATCTTGGGCTGACTTGGTCACATCCCACAGTGTGAGTGGCCCTGATGTCGTCGACGGGCTTGCCGCAGCTTGGGACGATGTCGAAAGAGTTGGTGGCGTTCTACTTCTAGCGCAGATGTCCAGCTCGGGGAATCTGCTAGAAGAGTCATACACGGAAAGAACTCTAGAGATTGGAAGCGCCTCTCCTCATGTGATGGGGTATATCGGAAACGGGAGTTCTGGATTCGAATTGAAGATGCTACGTTCCAAGGTTGGAGAGGGTCGGATGATTTGGACCCCTGGTGTAAATCTCAGTGCTAAGGAGGGTGCTCTCGGACAGAGGTATGGACATCCTGCTGAAGCTGTTCTATCTGGTTCTGATGCTATCATAGTCGGCTCTGGGATCCACAAGTCAGAGAATCCGAGTTCAGCGGCACGGGAGTACGCTTCATCATCATGGGGAGCTCTACTGGAGAGATAGGATGGCCGCTGCAGGCATGGTAGCATGGAGCTGCTCGGCAGTGGTGCTTTTCGGGGTCGCTTCTTACGTGGTTTTCGAGGGGCTAAAGAGATGGAGAGTTGGACTGAGGCTATCAGCATTGGATGAGAGTCTGTTGTACGATGATGGAGTGTCTGTGGAGGTCATTACGGACGCGCCAACTGGAAGTAGCATAGTTGGTGGCGTAGTAGCTGAATTTGTGGAAGACCATAGGGACTAGAGTTCGAGTATTCCAAGGTAGAATGACGCACCGACACCGATCGATGCAACAATCAGAAGTGCCAGCATTGTGAGAAAGGTCCTCTTTCTCTTTGGTTTGGGGGGTTCTGGCAAGGGCATCATCGGAGATGGGGGCGCTTCTAGGTCCGGAAGGCCGGGAAGGGACGGAAGAGCTTGTGACTCCTCCTCAAGGTCGGGGTATAAATCGTCCAAGTCGGCTAGGCCGGGGGCATCGGGAACTGGGCTGTTCATCAAGACCCACTTCTGATCTATGTCCGCTCTCGTTAGAGGGGTCACCAGCACGGCGACGGCCCCCGCAGAGTAGGCTGCGTCGTTTGCCTTGTTCAATCGGGATTTGCTAACTACGAAGATTATACGAGAGTTTGAGTCACTCTCACGGATCTCGAGAGCTGCGACGTGCCCGTCCATCGTCGGTAGGTTGAGACCCATGAAAACCATGTCTGGTTTCATCCTGACGTACTCGTCGACTGCTTTATCTCCATCGTCGCAAATCTGAGAATTCCACCCCTTCTGACTCATTATCGACTTCAGCCTACTTGCAGTGATTCGATTCTCATGGACGATGAGGGCAGTCGGCTTGGATTCAGACGTCATCTAGTGCTGCCACAGAGGATGAGACTCAAGAAGGAGGTGGTTGTTGGCTCACGAAAGTATCTGATCTACAAGCCAGTTTGGATCGAACATCTCCATGTCATCGTAGCCCTGGCCTGTTCCTGCTAAAATGATTGGTCGGCCAGTGGCATGCGATATCGATAGCGCTGCTCCTCCTCTTGCATCTGTGTCGAGCTTGCAAAGTGCCGCTCCATCGAATGCCAGTCTTCTCTGGAACTCAATTGCTTGGGTGACTGCGTCGTTCCCAGCAAGTGCGTCTGCAACGAAAATCACGAGATGGGGTTTGGTGACTCTATGCACCTTCTGCAGTTCCTCCATCAGGTTTGACTTGTTCTGCATTCTACCTGATGTATCAATGATAACGACATCGTCACCCTTGGCTCTGGCGCTTTCGATTGCATCTCTAGCAACTGCTGCGGAATCCCCTCCACGCTGGCTCTTGATGCATCTGATTCCCAATCGGTCGGCGTGGGTTGCCAACTGATCTATCGCCCCTGCCCTGAAGGTGTCTGCAGCGGCTAGCACCACACTGAATCCTTGGTCGTCCAACCTCTTGGCTATCTTTGCGGAAGTGGTTGTCTTGCCAGTTCCATTGACTCCAACCATCATGATGATGACGGGTTTTCCCTCTGCTACGAAATCCCTGATTGTCCTGTCAAAATCCCAGTAGCCAACTCTGAGGAGGGATAGAAGGGCCCCCCTTAGGGCTCTTTCCACCACTTCGCTAAGTGGTGCCTTCCGGCTGACTCTGGAGCCGATTAAGTGTGAACGTAGGCTGATTATCAGTTCCGATGCGGCATTGTGTCCCATGTCTGAGGACAGTAATTCATCCTCAAGCTCCTCGAGTATCTCATCCAGTACGGGCCCCCCACTAATCACCATCCCCCCTATGCTAGTGTGGTATTCGGATAGGTCGATTTCGAATCTCAAATCCGACTCCGCCAGTCTTCTTCCCGTGGTCGAGTCCATGGATTCTCTTTTCGGCGGCGTTTCGGTAGGCTTCTGAGATTCCTTAGTAGCTTGATCACGAGCGGCTCGCTTCCTCTCCTTGGGGTTGGTCGGGCCGGAGAATGGGTCTGATATTTCATCGTCGAAGTCGTCCCATTCGCTTGTGCTTTCTGACGGTTCCTCGAGTTGATTCACTGTTTGGTTCAATCTTCTGAGGGCTGCCTCTCTAACGGCAATTGCTTGATCGGCCTCCTCGGAACCCTCTTCAGCCATTATGCTCGAATCGTCATCGGCCTGCTTGACCTTCTTGCGAAAGCGATCGAAGAGCCCCATAAAAAGTCCTCAATCATCCAGAGTGAGTTCTGTGCCTCTCTTTCTCCTTGGTCTGCGCTTTGGCTGGTTTGCCTGACTCTGCTTGGCCTCCTGCAGAGTTTCGTCCTCAGGGGCTTGGATGCCATTGGCTATCTCATTAAACCTGTTTGCAAGTGCAATCACGTGGTTTTCAAGTTCTTCGTGTTCCTTCTTAACTGATACGATTATTCCATTCAGCTCCTCGTTCCTCTTTCTGAGTATCTCAATTGCCTCCGGTCTCGTCTTCTCAGCTTGGACTCTGCTTCCAATGTCTACCACTGCTCCTGCTTCTGCAGGGATATTTGCGATTATTTGGACACCGGCACCGAGGGGCACCATCGCGCCCTTGGCTCCATCCTCGGAGATGGATCCGAGTGCTTCCATCGCATGTTCCTGTTCGATTTTGATCCCCTCGAGGTTTTGAATCTGCTGTTCGAGTGCCTGGAGCCTCTCTCTGTTGGCCTCGACTAGTTTGGCCAAACGCTGAAGCTCTTCCCTGTCAGGCTCAGTCATACACCACGGGATGCAAGGGGTGCAATGAAGGCGTCGCTGACGCTGTTATCTCTAGTTCTCATTACTTGGGAACACCATGGCTGTTCCGACGAGCCCGGTTAGTACGAATAATCCCAATGAAGTCATGAACAAGGTAGCCTTCCTAGACCGGTCCTCGTCCAATTCGCTACAATAACCCCAATCGGGTGTGCTGACATTGCCGATTAATGCACGATACTGGAGGTCGCACTCCCTCTCATATTCGCTCTCAACGTCATCATGGTCCTGCATCAAATTCAAGGATAATGGCAGGAGCAAAATAGAACAGAAGACTAGTGCGAATCCCTTGACCATGTCTGAGAGCAAACTACTCTCCGTCCCAGATGCCTTCTGCTATCATGAACTCCATGACTCGTTCTGTGACGTTTGCCCTGTTGCCGCCTCGGACTCCTGTGGCAGATACTGCGAAAACCTCTGCAGGGATATCCTGGGCCTCCCTTACCTCATATCCGACCTTGCGTCCATAAGACACGGCCTCGATGTCTGGCATTATCCACGCTTCGACGTCCTCGTCCGCGTACCTGTGCTCGATCATGCGCTTACGGAGATGGGCAGGGTATGGGTCCGATTCGGTGACGGGAGTGTCTCGAATGCCGACGACGACTCTCTTTCCCTTGTCAAGCTCCTGCTGAATTAGCCACTCGTGGCCCACGTGCAGTGGCTGCCACCGGCCCGGAAGCAAAACAGCCTTGGACTTCTCGAAGAGGTGTGAGAGTTGATTGACCATATCGTCTACTGTGTGGCCCGGAGCGCCGCTTGAATCTAGAGTGATGTGTGCGCACTTTGTCTCGTCGAATGGGTCTGAAATTCCAGTGAAATTGGAAATCTCTCCTGATCGTGCCTTGGCATATAGGCCCTTGGTGTCCCTGTCCTCGCATACTTCGAGCGAAGTTGATACATACACCATAGTGGAACTCTGGGGGAGGATTTCCAGTATCCTCTCACGCACGTCCTCGTATGGAGTGATGAATGAGCATATCACTGGAGTATGCTTGGCCATTAGCGTAGCCATCTTTGCAATTCCTAGAAGGTGCTTCTCCCTTCCTTCCCTCGAGAAGTCGTTGTTGGAGAAAAAATCGCGAATTGTGTCTCCGTCTAGGAGTTCTGCGCCGAACCTCTTTGCAGCGGCTTCTGCAATCGTCGTCTTTCCTGCTCCAGAGAGCCCAATCAGCCAAACTACCTTACCCATGATTACACCTGAACGGCTCGCCGACCCGAGTTTCTCATTTAATCTTGATTCTGGGACCAAATCTCATTCCACTCGGCACTGCAGGTAACCAAGAAGTATGGATTTAACACATCTTCAACTAAGTCGTAGTCCAATGTTTGGCAGTCAGGGCCCAGGACGAAACCCCCTGCGGACTCGACCACTGCGTGGGCTGCTGCTATGTCCCAGCAGGAAGTAGGGCCGAATCTAGGATACAGATCAGCGGATCCATCTGCAACAATGCATGCCTTGAGAGAAGATCCCATTCTCACTAGGTCGTATCTACCAATTTGTTCTGCAAATCTTTCGTCTCTTTCCGCGCGGTGGCTGCCGCTTGCGACGAGTCGCGCCGGTGTGGAAGTATTGGCATTCACAGAGATGGGTCCTGATGCTGCATCGATGGTTCTCGTGGCAGGGATTGCCTCGCCACCGAACCAAGTGGTTCGAGTCACTGGGGCATGTACAACCCCAAAAATGGGATTCCATCTGTCTCCCTTCCTCCTCATGAGTGCGATGTTCACGGTGAACATCCCGTTCCTCTTGATGAACTCCTTTGTACCGTCGAGTGGGTCGACCAACCATGCGAGGTCGCTATTCAGGGGGTTGCCAACTCTGCCCTCCTCAGAGACAATCGGCACGTCGGGATCTACCAAAGCGAGGCCTTGGATGATGACATCGTGTGCGGCTAAATCGGCTTTGGTCAGAGGGGAGTTGTCATTCTTTGTCTCCACCTCGATGTTCCCGGGGAAGTTGTAGACTCTCATTATCGCTTGTCCGGCATCAATGGCGATGTTGACTATCTCGTATGGGTCGAACGACATCTGAAACCTCTAGAAGTCCTCGAGCTTGTCAGCTGCTTCTTCCAGGTTCTTTCTGGCTTCCTCGTCTAGGTAGAAGAGGAAGGGGTCCTCATCACCCATAATTTCCTTCCATGAAGACATGGCTCTGGCCCAAATCTCTTCCTTGGAGTTCCACACCAACATCCTATCTACGAACTTGCAGTACCTCTGTATTTCCTCGTCCTCAGGAGCTATTCGTCTCAGAATCGCGTTGGTTTGTGCGATTACAATCCCCCAAGTCGGGTTCAGCTTGTATGTGGTGAATGGGTTCCTCTCCTGGTTGACTGTGATGTGATCCCTCCACAGGCCGAAGGTCACGTCGTAGAAGAAACCAGCCAGAAGAACGATGGTGAGGACCGAGGTTGCGATACCAATGAGGCCAACATACGTCATCGGGATGAGCAGGAGTGTCTCGTTTGAGTCAAATCTCCACGATACGTAGGGCCATAGCAGGAGGGTGATGGTGGCCGTCCAGAAGCCTAGACCGATTATTGCCTGACTCTGCTGAATGCGCCAATATTGCCTCATCAACCACTTCTTCATGTGAATGCCTCCGGACGCGTCACCTTTCAGAATTGCCCAGTATCGTGGGAGGTTTTGCGTGGTCTGGGTCACTCTTCCTCTGTTTTGGAAGCCGGCGCTCACTTTTCCGTTAGCCCAAAGTGGGCTACAACTGAGGGTGCAGTCGAATCTGTGGGATCAATCTCTGCGATATTGTCTACCAAGATGAATCGCCTAGTGACTCTGTGTTTGCTGCCGAAGGTTGAGAGAATCTTCTCCTTGGCGCCGTCTTCATCGGTCGCTACAATATCGACTGAGAATGGTTGGTTCCTCCTCTTGGCTGCCCTGTATGACCCGTGCACTCTGAATGCCTTCATGGCGCGGCCGAGATAGGGTCCTGATATAACCGAAGCGGGTGGCTAGTTCCTCAAGGTTCAAGTGAGCGCCGGTTTGGTTCATTCCGAGTTCGTATGACAGTGAACACCCCAACGGAGGACGGGAGGGGGGGTTTGCGAGAGCGTTTGGCGGACATTCCTCGTGCTAGGCTGGTGGATGAAGTGGTCTCCAGGTGGGATGACATGATCAGGCTGGAGGGAGAGATCGCCAACCTCAGACGGAGAGTGAGGGAGTCGGAGTTGGTCTCCAGGAGCGGAGTCTTTGATGGGGCGGTGTTAGGCGAACTGGAGGAGAAGCTCCGCGTTGCTGACACGAGGGTCAGGCAGCTAGAGGGCCTGGTGCAGAACGAGAAGGCGCGCAGGGAAGGCGCGGAGGCTGATTCTAGCAGACTAGCTGAGCTACAAGAAGGGAATGCGAAACTCCTCAGGAACGAGGAAGAGCTCTTACTGTTGGTCCTAGATATGGAAGTGCAGATAGATCGGCTCGCTTCGGTCTCGTGACCCCGTGGATGTCACTCTTCCGAGTCATCCATTTTTCGGCCAGCAAACGAGCCAACCGCACCGAAAAGATTCGAAATCATCTCCTTCGCGACATGCACGCCGCCCGAAATAACCGGGAGGATGGGTTTTGAATCGTCTGGGAGATTTGCTTTCTCCCTAATATCGGGGATGAATGGCTCAATCTCCCTGTTGTCGAACCATAGAGAGCCGCACTTCAGACATCCGTCCACTTCTATTGTGGCTCCTTGATTGGTCGTGACTGGCCCCTTCACCATCTCTCCTTGGCATGCGGGGCAGTGATATCCTGCCGGTTGGCCGTCGAAAACCGCTTTCCGTAGATTTCTGAGGTTGGTCTGCCTCGTGTTTGAATTCAGCCACCGATCGCTAGCTAGGATTCCTCTGCAGGAACCACAATAGTGCATGTGTCCCCCCACGACGTCCCCCTGAACGCCCATCTCGGAGTTGCAGCAGGGGCATATGGCCTCGGTCACGATAGCCCCTCCGTGAGATGGAGTATGAGGGTGCCTGCGTCTTGCTCGTCAGGCAATGCCGCTAATCAGGTCTGTCAGAACTGCCTGAAGCTTACTGGCGTCATCGTACTCCTCTGTGATGTTGCCTGTGATTATCCAATCGGCACCGGCCTCTGATGCGGCCCTTGCAGCATGTGAATCCCTGATACCCCCTCCAACTATTATCGGGAGGTCGCATGACTCTCGGGCGGTCTTGATCAAATCTGGGTTAACGGGATATTCTGCGCCGCTTCCCGCCTCGAGGTAGAAGAGCCTAAAACCAAGGAACTGCGCTGCCATGGCATATGCTGCCACCCTCTCTGTTTGTAAGGGACCAATGAGGTCTGCCTTGCCAACCTGGCCGGCCTTGCCCCCAGGCTCGCAAATCAGATACCCCATTGATACTGGTTCGATGCCTGCCTTCTTGACGAAAGGAGCTCCTTTCACCTGCTCCCCGATGAGGAAGCGTTGGTCCAACGAGTTCATGAGCATCATGAATGTGACTCCGTCCGCTGCAGGGGACAGTGCCGCTGCACCTTGAGGGAAGAGGACGACAGGGATTTCCCGGGCGCCGCCGACGGCGTCTGAGTCTTGACTTGCTGCCCAAGACACAAGTTCCAGAGCCTCCTTGATTGCGACAATGGTGGCATGTACGTTCTCCGTGTCGGTGTCAGAAGACCCTCCTACCAGTATCATGCTGGAGCCGGCATGAGCCGCGGCCAAGGCACGGTTAGCAGCGACCTCAGGAGTCTGATCGGCTGGGTCTATGAGAATCGCGTGCCTAGTGCCGGTAGTCCTGTCGCACATGTATTCACTGACTATGTCCATTTTACTCGCCTACTGTTCAACGGGGTGTATTATTGTATCAACAATTGTCTGCGCTAGTTGCATTCCTGAATCTATTTCTCTGGAAATGAAGGATGCTGGGTCCTCCCCTAGCCATGTCATCTTCTGTAGGATGGTCCTGTTACGTTTGGGGGCCTCCTTGGTCCAGACCTCTGTTGTTCCGTCGGATCTGTTTCCTGACAGTTTGGATTCGGGGGCGTCTTCGGTTCGGCAGACGAGTCCATGCCATTGTGCCGATTCTTGACCGTTCGGCCGGAGATCCAACAGGTAGTCAAACGGTATCATACTGTTTCCCATTGGTCCTGCCCCCACGAAATGTACCTCGGTTTCCGAAGTTGTTGTGACCCGGGTTCTAAGGTGAAATGTGCAACCTCTTTTCGAAAGTTGTATTCCTAGTGCTTTGAGGAACCATGAACCTCGCACGGCTGTAGATTCTTCGTTTGGAGTCTGGGAAGCCATTTCTGAAATCCAGTTTCGGGAGCATGGGGGCCATGAAGAGGTTAGGCCTGGTACCTCCCCGACCAGGCCAATCTCAGCTCTCTCTGTGATGATATGGATATCTGCTTCTGATGTTTTATCGAGCACGTGGTGAGCAGCGCTAAGAGCGACAAGAGAGTCACCTAAAATGGTAATTCGGGTCATGCAAGCACACCATGGACAGGATCTGTTTTCTCACCGGAAAGGGAAAGTGCATGTACCGGGCAAGCTGGGATACAGTGTTCGCAGTGAGTACAACTTGGTTCGTCTACAATGACCAGAAGGCCTTCGAGAGAAAGGGCATCTACCGGACACAGGCCAACGCATGCGGCGCAACCGAAGCAACGATCTTCATCGACGATGAAAATTGTGTTAATCTGTCTGGCCACGTTACTGGGCATGGAGAGTCCCATCTCAAACTTACCCCCCAACCCCTATGTTTCCACTACAGGGAAAGTCTTCCAGTGAAAATAAAGAATTATTATCTTATTTTTTTATGGTAAAGACAGCCATTTGAAGGTCTTCAGTTTACATTCTATAATAATTACACAATACTCTGAATGAATTGTTACATCTCCCATTGAGATCTCATTGTTTTCTAAAGGAAATAGGGGGGTTGGGGGGGGTGCCATTCATATCCCTCCTTCCCCCGAACAAATTTCGTGGTACTCTACACAGCAGGATCATCCTCATCATATCCGGAAACCCCTCCCAACGAAGGAATAAGGTTACATTTCTTAGGAGGCGCAAGAGAAGTAGGGAACGTAGGCTGCATCATAGAGGACAGTGCTGGTACCAGACTTCTCATCGACTACGGTCTAGCTCCAACAAAACCCCCAAAATATCCCTCCGAAGCCCCACCGGTGAAACATGCCATAATGACCCATGCCCACATAGATCATATTGGGATGGCTCCATGGCTTACATCCCATGGGACAATGCTCCATGGCACTGACCTCACTGCAGCCGTTTCGGAAATAATGTGGGCTGACACCTACAAAGTCTCCGACATCGAAGGATATCCACTTGCCTGGGACAAGAGAGACATGGAGGTCGCACTCGACTCATGGATTCCTCACCAGTTCGACACGTGGTTCGATGTGGGTGAATGGAAATGCAAGCTTCACCCTGCTGGCCACATCCCCGGCGCTGCCATGATTGAGATTCAGACACCAGATGCAACAATCCTATGGACGGGAGACATTGATACAAGGAACAGTCCAAATGCACCAAAGGCAACCCCAGTGGATTGTGATATACTCTGTCTCGAGGGAACATATGGGGGGAGGACCCACCCGGACAGGGCAGAGGAGGAGGCGAGATTCGTCTCTAGGGTTCTGGAAGTCGTCTCCAGAGGGGGCGTAGCTCTGGTTCCGGCGTTCGCTTCAGGGAGGGGGCAAGACATCCTCCGTATCCTCCACAGAGAGGTACCGAGCCTCGATGTCCACTATGATGGGATGGGGACGAGGATTACCAAGGAATGGCTTGGCTGCCCGGAATTCATCCAGGACTCTCGAGCGATGGAGGCAGCTTTCCGATGGTCAAGGAGAGTAACTGGCAAGTCCGATAGGAAGAAGGCTCTGGGAGCCGATGTGATTGTCACGACAAGTGGAATGCTGGATGGCGGGCCCGCTTTGTGGTACCTGAACAGGCTGAGGCACGATGGTTCCAATGCTATCCTGCTGACTGGTTACCAGGCAGAGGGATCCGGAGGAAGAAGGCTGGTAGAGCACGGTTCCCTGCCCATTTTCGGCAAGCAGACCAGAATCCCCCTAGAGATAGACAAGTTCGATCTCTCCAACCACGCCGATCATCCCTCCCTCTGTAAATTTGCCAGCGACTGCAACCCTTCTCATGTGGTAATATTCCATGCTGACGAATCAGCAGCCAAAGCTCTAGCCGAAGATATTGGAAAGGAAACAAAGGTCCATATTCCATCGAATAACGACACTCTGGAGATTTCCTAAATCTTATCGCAACTCTCGATATTGAATATTTTCACGTATTATACATAAGCCGTGGTGTCACTCGACCAACTAGGTGAGTGATTACTCACCACTACAAAAGAAAAGAAGGTGTAAAAATGGAAGTAAAACAATTGGATGACTACTTTGGATATACAGAGAA
>PSPW01000006.1 GCA_004195615.1 Methanobacteriota archaeon
CTGTCAAACATGCTGCTATCTAAAGCATACAAGGAATTGGGGACATTGAAGAACGGGGAAGTGAGGGTTGGTGGGAATCCAACTGGACCTACTTCTGGATGGAACTACATGGCTCCATTCTCCCCTATTGACGTCGTTGCTGAGTACACAAGACCAGCAAGAGTTGTGAGGGATTTCGAACAAGTGATTTTGCCCGCTCTTTCGGAAAGGCATGAGATCGACGTCCCCGAAAAGGGAAAAATGGAGGCTTTTCTTACAGACGGCCTTCGGAGCGTTCTCAACTCTATTCCTGCTGAAGATCTCTCAGAGTATACTGTGAGATGGCCCGGACATATTCAGAAGTTCATTGATGAGAGGGATTCCGGTGAATTGGACGTTGAGAGGCTCACATCTGAATGGCAATATGACGAGAAAACACCCGAATTCACATGGATGGAAGTATTTGCTGAGGGTCATGACGGAACCAAGATGACGTGGCAAGTGCAAGATCATGGAGGTGATGATGGGCATTCCATGGCAAGGTCTACGGGACTAGTTACAGTATGCTGTGTAGAAGAATGGCTCAATGATCCTGACATGCTGCCACCCGGGGTGCATCCACCAGAAGCACTGTCATCAGAAGCCGTCAGTAGGATAATCTCGAGGATGGTCAAAGAGGGAATTGAGATTGAGGGGCCATTGATCAGCGGTCCGGATTCCTAGTGTCAAAGAATTGGTCGTTTCGAAGCAAGTAGACTATTGAAAGTGGGACTGCAATTAGCATTGATGCTGCAAAAAGTGGCAATTTCCATCCAACTACATCGTCTGATGGCCTCTCGATTAGCCATGTGAAGGTAAGATCGGAATCCAAGAAGTCCTGGGTCCATTGAAAAAGATTGATTGTATGGTGTCCGACGATGGTAACCGAGTAGTTTAGGTCGTTGAAAGTGACCAATGGCGTAGTTTCTATCTGTTCGGGATTACCATCCAACTCCACTACCACCGTGGTATGTGGAGACTGGGTTACGATAATTCCACCCTCTACTGTACGCCAACCAACGGTGAGTTTTCTATCACCAGCTGATAGTAATGGAAGGGCGTGTCCTTCTGTGTCTGATACCGAGAGGACTGGTGAATCGAACTTGACCATAATCGTCCCAGGGACCGCCCATGAGGTCATCCCGCTAGATTGTGCGGATGACTGGATAGTAACGGTTGAACCATCTAGAACCGCGGATGTAGATACTCCTGAGGATCTGTGGTGGTGCCATTCCCCCCAAGTTGTGAACCAGGCTTGTTGTTCCTCTAACCATGTGATGACGTCCTTGTCCGTCCTGACTCGTAAATCGTCAATTCTCGCCCTCCAGTGAATACTGATAAGCGAGTCGTCCTCTGCTGATGCGATCAGTGATTTGTCGGCTACTCCCTTCTCTAGGCTGGCCCCATTTCTTACAACGATTGACAGCCCCTCAGGTGCCTCGAGCACCATGTCGCCAACAATTTGGAATCCTGAATTTAACAGTGAGTTACCTGTTTGGGTATCGACGAACGCGGTATTAATTCCGAACGAAATCGGAGAAACCCCCCACCTTGAGGCATTTGTAAGTCCTTCCAGGTACTCCTTGCAAGAGAAAATAGCCCAATTCTCCTCAGTCGTCTCGACACCCTCATATCCATGACAGCCGAACTCATCACCACTCTCGAGGCGTTCTGTGGCAATCACGCTAGAGAGCCATGTGTCTGACCCCCAATCGCCAGAGACAGTTGGGGCGAACAAAGGGAAGCAAAACAAGACTGAGACAATGAGTGCAGTCAATCTCCCTCCCATGCACAGTTATGTTTGCTTTGATTATTCAACGTATTCAACTGTAAAGTATGAAACTGTGAACTACACGCGATGCACATGGGACTATCCTATGAGTCGCTCCAGAAGATTTCCTCATCGGTTGGACTCGAAGGTACAGGTGAGCGATTCTCTACTCCGTTGATATACAGATTCCTAGAGAAGTACGTCCCCTCCCTACTCAGAAGTGTCACGAATGTGCATATCAGGGGAGCTCACAAAGTGCCCATGGAGGGGGCAGCGATATTCTGCGGAAATCACCTTGGTAATCTAGATCCATTCATCAAGGTCCTTGCTTCTCAGAGACCTATACATTTCATGGCTAAAGAAGGGCATTTCGACAAGCAGCCAAATCGATTTGTCATGCTATCAACCGGGCAGATTGAGACCTTCAGAAAAGATGGTGGGCGGGATGCTTTAGCAAGAGCAGTCGATGTTATCGATAGCGGGCGATGTCTGGGGGTATTCCCCGAGGGAACTAGGTCGAGGAGAGAATCACCTCCGTTGCTTCAGCCCGCAAAGACCGGTTTTGCTAGGCTAGCAGCAAAATTTCCACAAGTCCCCATAGTTCCTGTGACAATGTCGATTGGAGCAAGAGATTTCATGCCACCAGGAAGCAAATTTCCCAAACCATGGAAGAGGATAGAATTGATTGTGGATGACCCCATTACTTTCGCACAGTGGGCTGAGAGTGCTCAAGGAGGTGGTATCGACGACGAATGGGTAGACGAACTGATGGACCAGCCGATAGAAGAGCAGCAGGCATCTATGAGGGTGATGTACAGGAAATTCGCAAACCAGTTTATCGAGACACTGAGAATTAGAGGTGCTCCTTGAGCGCATTCTTGATGGACTACCTACTCAACCCATGAAAATAATGGAGCAGTATCTGGATTTACTTAGGCGCATTCTCGATGAGGGGGCTGCCAAGGGAGACAGGACTGGAACAGGAACGATTTCTGTATTTGGCCATCAAATGAGATTCGATCTATCAGAGGATTTTCCTGCGATTACTACGAAGAAGGTTCACTGGCCGAGTGTGATTCATGAGTTGCTTTGGTTCCTGTCTGGTGAAACAAACATCAGATATCTCAAGGAGAACAAAGTTAGAATCTGGAATGAGTGGGCGGACGAGAATGGGGATCTCGGACCAGTTTATGGTAAACAATGGAGATTCTGGGAATCTAATGATGGAAAAATTGTCGATCAAGTGGAAGGTGCGATTGATTTGATTAAGAATAATCCCAGTAGTCGTAGGATTATCGTCTCTGCATGGAATGTGGGCGAATTGGAGGAGATGGCTCTGATGCCTTGTCATGCCTTTTTCCAGTTTTATGTAAACGAGGGAAAGCTGTCATGCAATCTCTACCAGAGAAGTGCGGATGCATTTCTTGGAGTGCCTTTCAACATCTCATCGTACAGCCTCCTAACTTGTATGATAGCTCAGGTCTGCGGACTGCAACCGGGCGAATTCGTATGGACCGGAGGGGACTGTCACCTCTATCTCAACCACATAGAGCAAGCCAAGCTTCAGATTGCTAGAGAACCGCTAGGGCTTCCGAAGTTGCACCTTGATTCTACAATTTCGAGTATCGATGATTTCAGATTTGAACATATTTCTATCGAAAACTATGACCATCACCCTCACATATCAGCACCAATTTCCATATAGTGATAGAATGAAGATGGTTATGATAGTCGCAATGGACGAAGATTGCAACATAGGGAGCTCAGGAGAGCTTCCCTGGCGTCTGAAGAGCGACATGATTCGATTCAAGAGTCTGACTGAAGGTGATGGATTCAACTCTGTAATCATGGGTAGGAAGACCTGGGATTCTCTACCTGCTGATTTCACCCCCCTCCCTGACAGAACCAACATCGTGATGTCTAGGGATACAAATTGGTATGCCGACGGAGCAGTGACCGCCCTATATGTGGGACGAGCAATCGAAATCGCGCTTGCTGATGGTTGTGATGAATGCTGGGTTATTGGAGGATCGCAAATTTACGAGATGTTCCTAGAAAGGGTCGAGGAGATCCACGTGACGAAAGTGCATGTTGGTGGTAGTGGAAACGTGTCATTTCCTGTCTGGAACAAAATAAATTGGTCCGAGGAAGTTATCGAGCATGTTCCCGAGGATGCCCATAATGAGCATGCAACTACATACTCAGTATGGACCAAGAATTAATTTCGTCATTAGCGTCCATGGGGCTTGCATTAATGGTTTTCAGAAGGGATGAATACTTCTGAGTTCACTTAACTCTAGACCCGCTGGAAATCTCGCCTTCCGTAGTGAGAACTCTGACGTTTCCATCCTCATCGTCAGCGGCAAGAAGCATCCCCTCCGACAAGACACCTCTAAGCTTCCTGGGCTCTAGATTTGCTACGAAAATGACATCGAGACCTTCTAATTCGGAGGGTTCGTAGAAATCCTTCAAACCGGCGCAAACTGTCCTTGTCGAATCGGGGGCATCCTGCAATGTGATTACGTAGAGTTTGTCGGCATTAGGGTGATCTTCTACAGAAATAATGCGCCCAGTCCTCATCTCCACTTTCATGAAATCATCGAATTCGATGTAACCGCCCCCGGCATCGGGGTTGGGTGCATCGTCATTGTCCTTACTGTCCGATAATGACTCCTCGCTCTGAAGAATCTCCTCTAAATCGAGTCGTGAGAAGAGTGGGGCAGGAGTTTCGGGGTTCCATGATAGTGGAACTATAGCATCCATCGACTCTTCCAAGAGGATCGAATCCATTTCTGACTTGTTTCCAAGCATGGACCACAGCCTATCGGAAGAGAATGGGGTGAATGGACGCATGCATACAGCCAAGCAGCTGCAGATCCTCCATGAGAGTGCCAATGAAGACAGCGATTGCCTCCTTTCAGCGGAATCTTCCTCGTTAAGATACTTCCAAGGGGCGGCCTCCTGAATTATGGAATTCCCCATCTGAGCTATTCCCATTATGCTCCTCAGGGCCTCTTTGAATCGTTGCCTCTCCATTGAATCAATAGCGCTGGATATCTTTTCCCCAACCAAATCAATTGTATTCTTGTGTAACTCTGGATTGTCGAAACTTGCTAGTGGGTTTTCCCCATCACTTGGGAGTCGGTGTGTCAAAGTCATCACCCTGTGGACGAAATTCCCATAGGTTCCAATCAGTTCGTTGTTAACTCTGTCCACATACTCATCCCAACGGAAATCTGTGTCATGAGTCTCGGGCATATTGATGGAAAGGTAATATCGGAGTGCATCCGGATCGTACCTCTCCAAGTATGAAGGAAGCCAAACCCCGTGCCTCCGGCTCTTGCTGAATTGCCCTCCCTTCAGCATAAGATACTCGTTTGAAGAAACATTGTCCTCAAGCAACAAGTCACCAGCCGTGGGAGAGTGCGAAATTTCACTGGAATCACTAGCATTCAGACCCATAATAATGGCGGGCCAAATTATCGTGTGGAAAGGGATGTTGTCCTTACCCATGAAGTAGATGTGTCTTGGGCTATCGCCATCCTCGGGTACCTTCCACCAATTCTCCCAAGCATCAATTCCATCTGAATGCCCAGATGGTGCGGCATACCTCTCGGCCCAAATGCGAGCGCATGTATAGTATCCCTGTACAGCTTCGAACCACACATATATCCTCTTAGATGCCCAATCATCACCATCTAGGGGAATCTCGATGCCCCACTCAATATCTCTGGTCACTGCTCTGGCTCGAAGTCCCATGTCAAGCCAGTTCTTAGACATGGAGCGGACATTTGGTTTCCAAACGTCCTGCCTCTCGCTGCAGTGGGCCTCCAAGGATTTCTGGAAGTCATTTAGACGGAGGAAAAAGTGCTCTGTGTCCCTAACTTCTATTTCCGAATCCTCGTCTAGTTTGGAACGTGGTTCTACTAGTTCGTGAGCCTCGTAGGTTGCCCCACAAGAGTCGCATTGATCGCCTCTGGCGTTATCTTCTGAGCAGGAGGGGCACTTCCCCTCGACGTACCTATCCGGAAGGAACCTGACATGTCCTTCCTTGTTTACCGAGCAGTACTGCTGCATCGACTTGCGCTCAAGGAAACCAGAATCCAACAAATGAGTGAATACTTCTTGCACCATTTCCTTGTGCAGAGGGTCCGAAGTACGATTATACAGGGCGCCTCCAAACTCAATTCCCCTTGGATCGACGGGATTAACCCATGAGCACCCTAGGTCGGCTAATGCCTTCGTATTGATCTCGTGGTACTTGTCGACCACATCCTGTGGGCTAATGCACATCTCCTCTGCAGTCAGTGTGATTGGAGTACCGTGTTCATCAGAACCGCTACACATCAGCACTCGTCTACCACGAGCACGCTCGTATCTGTACTGGACATCTGCGGGAAGGCAATTGCCCGCCACATGACCCAGATGAAGAGGTCCGTTGGCATATGGCCATGCCATGAAAATAGTGACGTATGCCATGTCTGAACCCAAACGACCCGTCAAGTTAGATATTTATGTCATGTTCGCCCGGAACAGGCCGGAGCCAAACGCTGTGGAAATCCAAATTGGACGTTTCTTAAGAGACTCTAAGGCTCCTAGAGGCATCAGAATTGACTGATTACACTATGATGATCTCTTACGCCGTACTGGCGTTGGGTGCCTCATTTCTCTGCAGTATTCTCGAGGCAGTACTGCTTTCTACTTCACACGGGCATATTGTCGCCTTGAAGGACACTCACGCGAAAGTGAGTGCCACATGGTCCAATTGGAAGGATGATCCCGAGAGACCGCTTACCGCAATTCTAACCCTCAACACGATAGCTCACACTGTAGGAGCCCTTGGAGTTGGTTCCGAGGTTGAGAACAACTTCCAAGGAGAGTACGTAGTTGCCGGTTCTGCAGCGGTTCTGACCATTGCAATACTCTTGCTAAGTGAGATTCTCCCGAAGACCATAGGGGCCCTATACTGGAGGAAGCTGACGGTTTCCTCCTACCATGTTCTGAGGAGCTTGATGTGGGTTCTATGGCCAATTGTAGTTATTATCGAGCTTATGCGTTCCCCTTTCCCGCACGTCGTGACAGAAACTGTGACTCGGAATGAGCTTTCGGTACTAGCTGATATCGCCGAGGAGTCTGATGTTATCGAGGAGGACGAGGAAGCAGTAATACAGAATCTTCTGAAACTCAGGGAGATGAAGGTCACTGAAATAATGACGCCAAGGGTGGTAATGACATCAGTCAAGGCAACTGAGACCGTAAAGGAAGTAATTGATAGGCTGCCAATAATGATTCACGGAAGGTTGCCTGTTTACCTGGAAAACGTAGATGAAATGACTGGACTAGTGCTGAGAAGTGAGATTCTCAGAAAGGCTGCTGATGATCATTTCGATACCAAGATGTCCGAACTATCCAGAGAACTGGTAACATGCGATGTAGACACGTCTGTCGATAAGGCCCTCGACATCCTCCTTGAGAATAAGGCACAATTATTGGTTGCAAAGGACCAGTTCGGAGGCACCGCGGGACTGGTTACCATGGAGGATATTATAGAGACTCTTCTGGGTGTCGAGATTGTAGATGAGTCCGACCAAGCGGCCATTGATGATGGTGTTCTTCACGAGGACATGAGAGAGCTCGCTAAAATCAGATACGATTCTGAAATCGAATAGAACCTAGCGTGACCATTTCAGGCATCTGGGGAACCAGAGTCATCGTTAGACTCATTGTCGGTCCACCAGCCCTGAGATTCAGAGTAATCGCCAAGTTGCTCGAGCCTCTTCAACCAGCCCTTGGACTCAGTCGACTTAGATGTCTTGACCAACCAAACCCCACCGTACAGGGTATCCCATAGACCGAGATCGTCCCTCTTGAAGCGATAGAACAGGTAGTCCAATAATGGAGGCAAGAGGAATATCAAAGAAGAAGCTAGGAGTATTTGGCCCGACTTGCTGCCAAATCCCTCAGAAGTTGAGGTAAGGAATAGTATCAAACCCAGCATCACCATAGGGAAAGTCAGCCCCTTCAGGATGAGGTAGGACTGATGAGGCGTACCAGACTTAGAGGTAACGAAAGTTGTCCTGCTAATCCAGTTACCCACCGTTCTATTCGTCGTGTTAGGCATGAATCCGAGATTGAAACCTATCAGAAGAATGCCCATTAGGAAAGCGTATGTTGGATCAAAGTATGACCCCCATGCTGTTAACACGGACAGTGGGACAGTCCAGCCGTAAGAAACAGCGAAATCGGAGCCTCTCCTAATTACCCTCTGGCTCCTGGATGCTTCCTCGTATCCCTCTGGTAGAACCTTGGCGACCCTGACCTTCTTCTCTCTTGGCTCTCTCTTCTTTCTGGCTGCCCTCTTCCTACGTGATCTCTTCTTTTCTTGCACTGGTTCGGGCTCTGCAACCGTTTCAGTAGCAACAGGCTTGGGCTTGATTTCCGATTTGGCTGGGGAAACAGTGGAAGTTTCTCCCGCATTTATCTGGCCTGCCTTCTCTAAGAGACCCATTCAACCACCATACCTGCTTGCGATTAGCTTGTACAAATCAAATTCCTGCGATTCAGTGAATGACTTCATCACTGCATCCGGCAGGTCCACAAGCAGTTCATTAACCATCGTGAAGAAATCTCCCCTTGAATCCGTATCGATCGAATTTGGATCACTGCCGACCGACTCGAATAATTTGAATCCGTCAGATTCGATGAAAGCAACCGTCTTGTCATCTGGCAATTGTCCGAGTAGGCCGTTCACCACCGTGAAGAAGTGAGCGAAGTCCTCGTCGTAGCTTCTGAAGCTCTGGATGATACCATTCACGAACTCGTCAAAGTCAAGAGAGCCGGAGTTGTCGATGTCGGCGCTCTCGAAGAATGAATGTATTGAGTCCAAATCTAACTCGTCAATCTTGTCAACTGATACGCCCGTCTTCTCCGCTACTCGGCCTACGAAGTCAGAATCATCCATTGCCTCGATGAATTCAGATAGTGACATTTCGTTTTTACTGGCATCGGAGATTAACTCGACTGTCGGTTTAATTAAGGATAAATCATCCTGATCCTTCTTCCTCAGGACGATAATCTCCCTATCCAGATCGGATCCGAAACGTTCGGCATACCTGTCCATCAGAGAATCACCTCGGCCAGTTGAGATTCGGTTTATCCTGTTGTATATGCTATCTCTTGAGTCGCTTGATATTGAAGGGTTTGAGGACTTTCTCCTTTCCCAGACTGATTTGAAATCTGATGATTGCTTGATTTCCAAATGTGTTGAAGTAGGGCCAAGAGAATTTGCAGCGTCCAAGAGGTCCCCATCGGATGCTGGTTCCGGAATAAAGCCAAACTGAGGTCTAGGGGGATCTGTTGGTAATGACGGGATTTTCGGCAATGGTAGTTCGGTATTGGGAGTTGGTATGGAGATACCTGGGGGAGGCGGAGGGGAGGGGGCAGGAGGCCCTTCGAAATCGGTATCTATATCGTCCAACGGGTCAACCACGGCTTGTTTCCGTAGTTCACCACTATTCAATATTCTGTGGCTTAGTAATCGAGATGCTTCAATTATTCAATGATTTGGTGGAAATCGGGATTATTTGCAGAGTTCCGCCCAACCTTTCAAGCACAGAAACATCGCCAATGACTCCTTCACTTCTAATTCGTCCCCAAGAGAGGGTTCCACCCTTTGCCCGGATATCTCTGCGGTAACGTCCTCCGCCAGAATCCTCACTCTCGAAGAGCCCCCGTTAAACGCTACTGCCTCGGTGAGTGGATTGAAGCTATTGCTCGAATCCGGGTCTAATCTTTCGAGAGGCAATTCGGTAACCCTGAGTCCGGATTTTCCATGAAGGCTTCCGACCCACCTGATTACTCTCTTAGTATCGACCGTGACAACTTCATCGGTCTCTCCGGCGGTTCCAATCACGACCGACGAATCGCCTTTCACAAGCTCCCAGAAAATCGGAGTGCATTTTGGCCCAAAAACGGCAAGGCTTGGATCTTGCTTCATCCTGCTAACCCTATCCTCTGTGTCTGCTAGCATTGCGAGCTCCTCGATACTAGCCTTGGAAGTGGACTTGAGGTTGATTCTGGGTGATTTCGCCCTAGTCGTAAGAATTCCATGCAACTCATTGAGGATTGCACCCTTTCCACGGCCACCGGTGGAAATCTTGGACAACTTTCCCAGGGTTGAGTCGATGCCATTCATGGCCCTGTGCCCCCACCCTGAGTCATCGGAGATTGTTGAATGAATGTCAATACCCTCTCCTCTGATGTAGTTGACTATCTCTCTACGAGCATTTGAATCCAGGTGCATCAGACTGGGGTCCCTGACATGTATGTGGAAACCCCTGTGGCCGGAAAATGTGAATTGGGCGTGCTTTGCATTGAAGCCGAATTCTGGTTCTAGGAATTCGTTCCACAACCGCCATGCCTGGCCTTGGATTAGTTCAATCATAGCGGGGAAGTCATTATCGGATACCCCTGGGAGGTGATCCCCGTCCAAATCGAAAATCAGATCGGCCCCCAACCAGCCCTTCTCGGACATCTTTCTATTTGATGGGTCTTGGTAGTAAGCAGTGCTATGAAAGCATGAGTGTGGAGCCCTACTTCTGAGGTATGAATGCAGTGCATTCTTGTCGGAAAATGCTCTGTGCCTATCTGGAGGAGCTCCCCCCCAAGGAATGAACATCCATTCCCTGTTCTTCAGCCTTGGAGGGGTCCAGTGAGATTGTGCTGAAATCGAGTCATAATACTCAGAGAACCGCAGTGCGAACCTGCTCCAGCCTCCTGCCATGAACCAAATACAGAGTCGAGGGCCATAAGTTTTCAATCAGCCTAGCTTTAGTCCGCCGACATCCTTCCCCACGGTTGACGGAGTCGCCCCTGTTACTTCCACGTATGCTTCCCAACAAACATACTCGTCGTCAAGGACGATCGCCTCTGAGAACTTGAGGGCTTTGCCAGTGATGGCGCATATAGGGCCCAGTTGACCTGAAGCCGTTGATAGCTTCGATGCGTCGGGCATGTTGCCCCCTTGAATACAAACCATTTCATTATTGCGCGGAGACACAGAGACGAAAACCCATTTCAACTGAACCACCGCGGATTGAACATGAGCGATGGAGAACTGAAAATTAGAATCGGACATTCCCCCGACCCCGATGATGCTTTCATGTTCTATGCCCTGACCCAAGGTATTATCGAAACTCCCGGGAGATTCTATGAACACTTGTTGGTGGACATCGATACCCTAAACCATGAGGCCCAGGAGAGTAACTTCGAAGTATCCGCAATAAGCATCCACTCTTATCCCAAGATTTCTAGAGATTATGCACTAATGAATTGCGGGGCATCAATGGGAGAGGGATATGGGCCCATATTGATCTCGAATAGGAAAATGAGCGTTGAAGAGGCTAAGGGCCATGTTATTGCTGTACCCGGCAAAAGCACAAGTTCCTTCTTGGCTCTTGTACTTGCATTGGGGGACGTGGAAGTCAAGGAGGTAGCCTTCGATAGTATCCAACCAGGCGTACTCAGCGGAGAGTTCGATGTAGGGGTGATTATTCACGAAGGACAATTGACATGGGCCAATGAAGGGGCGCACATGGTAATTGATCTTGGAATCTGGTGGAATCAACTCACAGGGCTTCCACTTCCGCTTGGCGGAAACGTTGTCCGGAGAGACCTTGGCGAAGAAATGTGCAAGACAATATCTAATGACGTTAGGGAGAGCATTGAATACTCACTGAGGAACCCGGATTTGGCTCTGCAAGATGCAATTAAGTGGGGGCGGGGCATCGATGAGAACACAAATGAGGAGTTCGTCAGGATGTATGTGAATGACCGAACGATAGACTATGGCAAAGACGGCCGTGAGGCTGTTAGGTTATTCCTCGAGAGGGGGAAGGAAGTTGGCCTTGTCAGTGGAGATTTCGATACTAGAGGCATGGAGTTCATTGGAGCTGATGAGTAATGGTCGAAAAACCCGATATCAGCGAGTTTGGTTCAGTCGATCCAGCACCTCCCAGCGAAGGTTTGTCAGTAGAGAATCATAGGTCGACGCTATGCGATGAGAACGAGAGGATGTTTCAGAGAATGAGGGCTCTTTTCGCTTTGAGGAATATTGGCGGGAAAACAGCGGTTGACTCGTTGGCAGAGGCATTTAGCTCGACTTCTGCTTTACTGAAGCACGAAGTTGCCTACGTCCTAGGGCAGATGCAAGATGATTTTGCTGTCCCTCATCTGATTAATCGATTGGAGGACTTGCAAGAGGATGTTATGGTCAGGCACGAAGCTGCTGAGGCACTGGGCGCAATAGGAAATAGAATGGCGATGTCGACATTGGAAAAGTTTGCCGAAGATGGTGAAGTTGTAGTAGCAGAGTCATGCGAAGTGGCAATTGATCTATTGAATTGGGTTTCGAGTGATAGGCTAGATTACTCGGATTGAGGATCTTCGAACCAGCCCGGTTCCGAATCAACCCCGCACACTTCCACGAGGAAGGTGCTCAGACCTTCTATAGACGAGCGATCTAGAAGATTTGAGACTTCAGAATCGAAGTATTTTGCCACTCTCTCTATCGGCAGGTTGACCTTCTGAGATGCAGAAAATATTACTGATGACCGTGTTTCTTCGTCTACTAGAAAGGTGTTGTAGTTCTTCAGCATTGATTTTCTAGCTTCATGGACAAATGATGGTTGTGAGTCGTTTCTGGCAGCGAAGACTCCGAAGACCATCGGGAGTCCTGTGACATTTGTCCACTCCCCACCCAAATCCATTCTAACTAAATCGGGATAATTGAGCGCAGCTGAGATTGCCCTATCGCCGATAATTAGCGCCCCGTCACATTGCTCCAACATTGCCTCAATATCTGGACCCATGGGGATCAGTTTTGGGTCTAGTCCCCTCTGGCCCAGAATCCATTTCATGAGCATGTTGGAGGTAGATGAATCGGATGGCAGAGCAATGTCACGCATCGACTCAAGACTCCTGTTGCCGAATAGCAATACTGAACCTACAGACTCCCTGCCCACAATACCAATATCCCGTATGAGGCTTAGTTGGTCTCTGTTTGTGGCATAGTCGGCAGTGGGAATTGGAGCAGTAATGCAATCCTTCCTCAAGAGATGCCCCGTTAGCCATGATGGGGGTGCGGTCAAAATCTTCCAATTTGCATCAAACGCGTGGAAAACGGGATCGCAATTGATGAAAGACACTCTGCCGAGGACCCTGTTCCAGGACATGTTTTCACTGCCCTATGATTGGAAGAATTTGCCAATCACTGATCGGCTCAGAAATTATCGGCTCGAATTTGGTATAAGTAGAGTCTCTCTTAACAGGCTCTTGGCCGGCAGAATTGATTAATCGCGCGAGTTTCGCACTGTCGTAATCGACACTGGCAGTACTGCCAGCGATGTGCATAATCTCCTCATGGCCAACAGTCCCATCGATATCATCGGCTCCTGAATTGATGGCTATTGAGGCGAGGTGATCGCCAATATTCATTCTGTATGCCTTGATGTGGGGAATGTTGTCAAGCATTATCCTTGACAATGCGATTACTCGAATTACCTCTTCTCCGGATGCGAGTGAAGCTTCGGGAAGTCGAGTATTGTCTTCTAGGAATGGGTATGGGACGAAGCACTGGAAACCCCCGGAAGAGTCCTGTTGAGACCTGAGCTTGTCTAAGTGAGTCATTCGATCCTCTATCGATTCAATTGTTCCGAAAAGCATCGTGCAATTAGTTGGAATTCCGAGTTCGTGAGCAATCTCGTGAATCTCCAGATATTCGGATGACTTCTCCTTGCCCATGCAAATCCGATTTCTTATCGAATCGACCAATATCTCAGCACCACCACCGGGAAGGGAGTCGAGTCCCGATTCCTTCAGGATTTGGAGAGTTTGCCTAATTGATAATTTTGATCGGGAGGCGATATGCTTCACCTCTACAGCTGTGAGTGATTTGATACTAATATCTGGAAAGTTCCTCTTAGTCAATTCATACATTTCAGAATAATTATCTATAGTCCAGTCAGGATGGAGTCCGCCAACAGCATGAACCTCGTCAATTACGCCATGATATGGCTCGATCCGAGTGATGAAATCCTCGGCGTTTAGAGAGTATGCTTCCGTATGCCTAGAGCCCTTTCTGAAAGCACAAAAGCGACAAGCAAGAGTACAGACGTTGGTGGTATTTACATGGAGATTTTCGTTAAAGAAGATGCGTTCCCCAAATCTTGAATGTTTTATCATTCTCGCTAGCGCAGTAAGACCGGGTAGTTTGGCATTCCTATGCAGATCAGCCCCAATTTCCATTGATATTCTTCCTCCATCAATTAATGTTCCTAGTGAGTCTAAGAGCAATGGATCGTTTCTAACTGATATTGGAATGGAAATTTTAGACAGTTCTACCCGCCAATTATTTTCTGATAAGGGTTGAATTGGCATCTCTGATCATCCCGGACAATTGGTATGATTTGAACCACTCTGCTAGGTAGTTTGAGAAATCATCATTGAAAACCATCAATAGCCCTGACACCGGACTTTTGTTCGTGGGTGATGGCGTGGAGGACAGAGTTGATGAGCTCGAAGAAATGGCAAGATTATGCAGAATTGATATTGTCAAGATGACTAATGCCGCTGGTGCCGGCCATCCTGGCGGTTCCTTGTCGGCTATTGACTGCATGGTGGCTCTTTACGGAACTAGCCTAAGGTTCGACACGAACAATCCTAACTGGGAAGATCGTGACAGGTTCATTATGAGCAAGGGCCATGCTAGTCCTGCAATGTATGCAATCCTTCACCAGATGGGAGTTCTGGAGGAGCAGGATCTATTGGGATTCAGAACACTGGGTTCTGTTTGCCAAGGCCACGTCGATATGAATTGGACAAAGGGTGTTGATTTTTCTGCTGGGAGCCTTGGTATGGGATTGTCATTTGGACTAGGGTGCGCACTATCGGCTAGAATGGATTCTAGCGAAAGGAGCATCTGGGTCATGCTTGGTGATGGGGAGACACAGGAAGGTCAAGTCTGGGAAGCCGCGATGGCAGCAAATTTTCACAATGCAACGAATCTTCGAGTAATTGTCGATAGGAACAGGATACAGAATGATGATTTCATGGAATTTCAGATGGAGATAGGCGATATTGGAGAGAAGTTCGCATCTTTTGGTTGGGATGTCAGGGAAGTTGATGGGCATGACATGCCGGCTCTAGTGGAAGTTTTCCGTTGGGCAGATTCTTCCGATGAGGGGCCGATTGCAATTATTGCCAACACCACAAAGGGGAAGGGCGTCTCGTTCATGGAGGATAACCCTTCTTTCCATGGAAAGGCACCCGATAATGAGGAATTGTCTATTGCATTGGAGGAGCTGTCATGAGCGAGCCATCAGATGAGGGTGCTTCCCGAGATGGGTATGGAAAGGCCCTCCTTAGACTGGCAGATGACCCACGTGTCGTTGTCCTTGAAGCGGATCTAGGTAAGTCCACGAAGTCTTGTCACTTTCGTGAGCAGTTTCCCGAAAGAACCGTCTCCATGGGTATAGCTGAACAAAATATGATGCTCGTGGCAGCTGGTATGGCTTCATCTGGGAAGATTCCCTTTGCCGGCACTTTCGCAATCTTCACGGAAAGGGCCTTTGAGCAGGTTCGTAATGGAATAGCACGGCCTGGCCTACAAGTGCACATATGTGGAAGCCATGGAGGCATCCACACTGGTTCAGATGGGAGCAGTGCGCAAACAGTAGAAGATTTAGCGATATACAGGTCAATTCCCAAGATGACTGTGATTCACCCATGTGACGATTTATCAGCTGAAGAGTTGACTTTTCAGTTATTGGATCTAGAAGGCCCGTCATACATGAGGACTGCAAGAAATAAAGTTTCCAGAATGTATGATGAAGAAAGTAAACTGGACTTGAGAATTGGAACCGGATCAGTCCTCAAAGAAGGAAATGATGTAGCGATTATCTCTTGTGGGGTTATGGTTGAGCTTGCTCGCGAAGCCGCCTCTTCGCTCTCTGAAGAAGGAATTGAGTGCACTGTGGTAGACATGCATACAATCAAACCGTTGGACAAAGATTTGCTTGCAAGACTATCGGAGCAGTGTGGATGCTTCGTTTCTGCCGAGGATCACTCAGTAATTGGGGGGCTGGGTGGGGCGGTTGCAGAGTGGCTATCATCAAACAACCCCATTCCACTGGAGATGGTGGGGGTCAAAGACAGATTCGGGGAGAGCGGAGGGACATCCGAACTGATGGTTGAAATTGGCTTGACAAGTGAGGCTATTTGCGAAGCGGTCCGTAAGTGCGTCGACCGGAAAAATGCAGCTTAAGTAAGCCCGCACTAGGGTTCATTTGATAGGTTCCTTGATTCCGAGAAATTCCCATATGCCCTACACAGAAGCAGTTAGGCGACTCCTCGAAGGAGAGATTGATCCTGCCGAAATAGAGGCTGATCCAACACTTTACTCGATGGCGGAGAGGATATATGGAAGCGAGGCACTGGAGGAGATGGGGGTTCTCGCTCCGCAAATTGGCATTGCAGAAGAGAAGATGAATCCCGGACCAATAACTGATGACATCAGCCTTCCTGATTTCGTACCACAACTTCCTAGCCTAAAGTTTGCAAAAGGGAGTGGAAAGGGTAGGAGGAGATGGTTTACATTTCTAATAGGCTTGCTCGGGACAATTGGTACACTCATAAACAATCTAATTGGTGGGGGGTACATACTATGTTCAGTCGGAATCGCAGATTTTCCATACGTTTGCAAACCTGATGATGGAAATTACAAGCTTGTAATTGAGCAGGGTTACACATGGGAGAGACTGCATACACAAGTAGCATGGACGCAGCCGATGGATTATGGAATTGTGGATGCAGCGATGTTAGTTTTTTTCCTAGTTCTAGTGATTATTGGATTATTCATACGCAAGAAATCAGTACATTCGAGCGATATAGCTCCTCTTGAGAGTTAAGTTCCCAGAAACTAGACAAGGCCGCTCTTCTGAAAATTTATCTTCGCTAACCCCGAGTAGGATGAGGCCTGTCTTCTTCTCAAGTAACTCCGCATCAGAGTCAGTTCCATCGAAGGCAATCTCGTAAACAATCCCATCCTCTATCAAGGAGTCAAGTGAGTCATCAGCTGACAAATTCTCAATGGGGAATTTCTGAACGAGTCCTGAAACAACCAAAGCAGAACGATTACGGAGTTCTTCGGAAATCTCAGATAACATTTCCTTTACATTGGTAGGGGCCCCATCCAAATCAATCTCTACCTTACCCCCAGTTCTCAGAGTGGCTACGCATTTGCCTGCAGATAGGTCTCGTGGGCCCAGCTCAATCCTAATCGGGACCCCTTTTATCTCCCAGTCATAGTGCTTCACACCTGGCCTAACATCTCGAGAGTCGACCTTAGTCCTAAGGCCGTTGGAGTATAGGTCTTGAGCAAGTGCCTCAACTGCTGGCAAGACATTTGCATCTGAATGAGCAGCTACGGGCATGATTACGACTTGGAATGGTGCAATTGAAGGTGGCATGATTAGGCCTTTGTCATCCCCATGCACTCCAACTACGGCCCCTAGGAGCCTCTCAGACATTCCAAACGTCGTTTGATGGCACATTTTTGTCTCCCCCATGGGGTCTTCATAAGACAGATCGAACGCATCGGCCCACTGATCCCGATAGTGATGGTATGTAGCGACCTGTAAGGTTCTTCCATTGGGCATGACAACATCAGCTGCCTTGGTGTACCATGCCCCTGGGAAAGTGTCCCAGACAGGCCTCTTAGAGACTAATGATGGCAGACATAGCTCATGCAAGATGGTCTGGACCATTTCTGCATCCTCCTGAATCTGTAAGTCGGCACCCTCTTGATCGGCATGGACAGTATGGGCCTCAAAGAAATGGATCTCTCTGACCCTGATGAACGAACGAGTTTGCTTTGTCTCGTACCTGAAGGTGTTTACAATTTGAAAAGTCTTCAACGGCAGATCAGCGTGACTTCTGACCCAAAGGGAGAACATCGTGTACATTGGAGTCTCAGAAGTAGGTCTCAGGAACATGGGAATTTCCAGTTTATTTTCACCGCCGTGAGTCACCCAATAGACTTCTTTCTTGAATCCCGACTCCTCTTCGTCGAATCGTAACTCCGATGGATCAACCCCCGCTTCTCGAGCGGCCTTCAATCTGGAGACGAGGCGGTTCTCCTTGTCGAGGAGGTCTTCAGGAACAAGTAATGGGAAGCGATACTCTTGGTGACCTGTTCGAGACATCTCTGTTCTGGCCAGGTTGTCAATCAGACCCATTGCAGAAAGCCCGTATGGCTTCCAGACGTCCATTCCCTTGATAGGATACCTCTTGTCGATTAGGTCAGCTATCTCTACAATTGCTGGGTACCATGAGTTGAAATCCTCTTTAGGAGGAATCCCCCTCTTGGCCTTAGAATGATTCGCCACGTGAGTTTCCTCTCTGGAGTAGTGCTTGAATGATTCGTTTTGTTCGGAGATTCAGCCCGAGACGATTAGGTCCTCAATTGCCTCGCACAGCCCCCTCAAATCTGCGATTCTTTTCACAACACCATTGGAAAATATCATCCTACACCTTGTTGGAGAGTTTCCTCGGACCTCATCCAATAAATTGGCAACTACTGCTTCAAGATTATTGGAAGAAATTAGATCCATTGATTTCTTAAAAATAGCGTCTTCATCGGCATCGACCTCCAATTTGAAACCGATTCTCTTCGAGTCTGCAACATGCTCCTTTAGCTCCTGCAGATGTTTCTTTGTGGATGTGAGTTCGATGTTCCAATTTTCCAATTTACTTGGCCTTTTCCCATTGATGTAATCTGGTACATAATCCAGTATGGCCGCGGCGTGGATCCAGTATTCTGGTTCCGTAGTTGAATTAGCTAGTTTAATTGACTCGAGCAGCATTCCTTCGGGAGTTTCATCGAAACGTACGTCTGGCAAGGAAAACGATGGTTCTCGAGTCGTGCGACCGACTATGCACACAACATCATGCCCCATTCGATGCAAATGTTCAGCGATTGCCCAACCAGTATTTCCGGTAGAAGCATTCACAATACTCCTGACCGAGTCTATTGGAGCTGAGTTCCCGCCTAGAGTAACTGCTACCCTCTTGCGGCCTTCCAACCTACTATTCGACAGATTGCAGAATTCAGCAACAATAGCGGTTACACTGGGTTGCTTTCTCCGCCCCTCTGAAGGTTTGTCAACTAAAACTGCCACACCGAGTTCGTCCAAAGAAGAAAGAAGTTCGGTTGTAACAGCGTCATCGAACAGGTCATTGTGCATCGATGGGACAAACAATGTGGGAATGCCGCTTCCTACAGCTGCGGAAAGGGCCATCATCATTGGAGAGTCAAGTAAACCATGAGTGAATTTTGCAATTGTATTTCTTGTTGCAGGAGCGAGAATGAGGCCGTCAAAACCTCTCAATTGCGACATTTTTGGATCCCAATCGGTGACTACGTCTACACCAGAGCCCCATGATAAGGCAAGAGGTGTGATGACCTTCATCGCCGATTTACTCATCATCGGAAATACGTTTGCTCCGTGCCTTCTGAGTTCTCTTGCAAGCTTAATTGACTCTGTAGCCGCAATACCTCCTGAGACGGCCAGAATGATATTCTTACCTACCAAACTTACCCCGTGGGATGTGACGCCGGTATCCTCGCTCACGGCCTTGCTATTGATGGGTCATTGATGAGGGCGTCGATAGAACATCACACAGCCTCGAGAGCGATAGAAATACCCATTCCACCACCAATACACATTGAAGCCATGGCCCTTTGTTTGTTATTTCGTGACATTATGCTCGCGGCTTTGCATGCGATTCTTGCTCCAGATGCACCGAGTGGGTGGCCGATTGCAAGGGCACCGCCATCTATATTCACAGTCTCTGGATCCAAACCCAGCTCTCTGATACAGGCTAAACTCTGTGAAGAAAAGGCCTCATTCAATTCGAATACATCTATGTCCGCAATATTCCAGCCTGCTCTTTCGAGGGCTAAATTGGAAGATGAAATTGGACCAAGTCCCATTAGCTCGGGAGAGCAGCCAGTCACTGCACCGGCGACAATGGCAGCAATTGGAGTCAGAGAATTAGATGTGGCAAACTCCTCACTACAAATCAGTGAAAATACAGCGCCGTCAGTGAGAGGTGACGAGGTGGCGGCAGTCACTGAACCGCCTTCGACAAAAGCCGGTTTCAGTCGAGACATTGAATCCAGTGAGGAGTCGGGCCTAATGCAGTCGTCATGAGAAATTTCATGACCATTGGAAGTGATTGTGACCAACTCTCTAGAGAAATTTCCCTCCGAATCTGCCTTTACGACCTTGGCATGAGAATCAAGTGCGAATTCTTCCTGTTCTGTTCGGGAGATTTCAAACAAATCTGCCACATTCTCTGCGGTTATCCCCATGTTGATGTACGCCTGAGGGAATTCCTTTTCCAAAGTTGGATGTGTACTCCAATTGAATCCTCTTCTTTTCACCCTAGACATCGATTCCACGCCCCCGCACAAGAAGCAATCACCCCATCCAGCGGATATCTGTGCTGATGCTGTTAGTATTGCCTGCATTGAAGAGCCACAAAGTCTGTTGATAGTGGAACCGGGTACTTCGGGAGGCATTCCTCCCAAGAAAGTCATCAAACGGCCGATGTTGTAGCCTTGTTCGCCCTCGGGATAAGCGCAGCCAACAATAATATCGTCGATTTCACTAGATTCAATAGGGATGTTGGCCAAAAGATCTCGGATTACCTGACCGGCGAATTCGTCTGGCCTTGTACTCGATAGTGCGCCCTTGTGTGCCTTGGTGAATGGGGATCTTCTCCAATCGACAATTACAGACCTCACATGCTCTCGTCAAGAGTCGGGCCCATAACGGTTCCCGGGAAGTGAATTCATCTATCGACCGAGGGGTTCTTGAATAATCCACATCGAGGTAGATATATGATTAGGGAATGCTCTATGCACGGATACTTTTCAGACGACGATCTATGTCCTGCTTGCAACACCGAGGGTAAGTTCATCTTGAGCACCAGAGAGAGGGACGGAATGGCAAGGAAACTTGCACTTGTGCTAAGGCATGCCCCGGAGAAGTTCGACTTAGAAATGGACATAAATGGTTGGATTGACGTAAGGGACATCGTGAAGAAATTCAAAGATGGAGGAAGGAGACCCCAGGATTGGTTAAGACCGCACCACTTGAGGGCGATATCTGAAACTGATACTAAAGGAAGGTATGAAGTTCGAGCGAACATGATGCGGGCAACTTACGGCCATACTGTAGAAATCGAGTTAGACCTGCCTACGAGTGATATCCCCGATTCGCTATATTATCCGTCAGACCCTGCAGAGGCAGAGAATCTGATTGAAGTGGGTATAAGCCCGGGTGATCGCTCACACGTACACCTTTCAGCCTCAATTAAGTATGCAGCAGAGGCTGGCAGATTTCATCACAATGACCCGGCAATTATCGAAGTAGATACCGCTAGAATGGTGGCTTCGGGGGAGACAATCTGGCATGCTGGAGTGACAGTATTCCTGACTGAGAGCGTTGCTGGAGAGTACTTGTCAATTGTCGGTTCTGACGACCCTGAACTATCGCTACTGAGGGAATCCTGGGCAGAAGAAGAATGATCAGAACTCGCCGCAAACGGGACAGAACTGCAAGTCGCTGATTTTTTCTGCGCCGCATGAGTGGCACTCTCCTGATTTCGTTACTGGTTTTACGTCGGAATTGCTCTGTACTCTAACGGCATCATCTCTTTCCACGAATGGTGAAGAAGAAGAATCCTCCAGACTACTCAGAATCTCCCTATAACGTACGACCTCTGAAATCGCAATCTCGATTTGTAGTAGCCTGCGATCCCTATCGGATTTGTCCTCGAGAGAAGAAGCAGTGGCTAGTTCGGACTGGAGCCAACGCTGGAATCTTTCAAGCTCTGCTGTGTCTACCACAATATTTCGACTGAGTACTACGCGTTAAACTGTATGATGTGATTTGAAAATGTTAGAATACGAGAATCTTGACCTCGAACAGCAAATGGCAGTTAGAGTGGCAATAAAATTAGGCGGAGGCTTGATTTCGGACAAGAGTTCGATGAAAAAATTCAACCCTGATGCAGTAGAAAGGGTGGTTGATGCCATATTTCCTATATCGGAACTGGAAGTTTCAATAATTCTAGTCCATGGTGCTGGCTCATTCGGACACCTTCTAGCCAAGAAATGGAAAATTGCAGAAGGGATGAAAACTGAGATTTCGAAAGATCAGAGAGAAGCAGTAGAAGAAATTCGTTCCGATATGAGAGAGTTGAATGAGTTGATTATTGATAAATTTACAGAAAGAGGTTTGGCATGTATTGGTCACCCGCCTTCGGAATGGGCAATTGGCACTGGTGCGCGATTCATGGGCGATATCTCAGTTTTCGAAAGAGCTCCTGGAGAGCCAATACCAGTTACCTTCGGTGATGTTGTAGAAACGGATGATGAGAGAGGGTTTGGAATACTATCTGGAGATGATTTGATGTTTCGATTATCTACTGAGTTAGATGTGACGCATAGCATTTTCCTGATTGGCGATGCTGATGGGGTTATGAGCAGCCCCCCAAGTGAAGAGGGTTCGGAATTAATTACACATTTGCGATCTGAGTTAGAAATGGAGGGAGTCCACGATACTGACATCGATGTCACTGGGGGAATTAGGCTGAAAATCGATAGGGCTCTTGAGATTTCAAAAGAAGTTGATGAGGTATGGATTATTGATGGGAGAAAGCCAAATAGGATTCTAGAATTATTGACCTCTGGGCAAACTAAGGGAACGAAGATATTGCGCGGTTGAGGCTTCATATACACGTCTCGGCCCCACAAGGTTGAATGGCCCCTGAAATCGAAGAGGTTGGGAATCACGATTCCATTCAGTCAGAGATGATGGAGGAGATGTGTCTAGTTGTGGATATCGAAGATAATGTGACGGGAGTTGAGTCAAAACTAATTTGTCACAACAATGATGGAATTAGACATCGTGCTTTCAGTGTACTGATATTTGACTCCAAAGGACGCCTTCTGCTACAGAAAAGATCACTTGAAAAGATTACGTTTTCCGGAGTATGGGCAAATAGTTGCTGCAGCCATCCTCTAGATATGAAATCTGAAAATGATGGTTCTGAGGGAGTGAAAAAAGCTGCAAGGAGGAAACTTGACCATGAGCTTGGTATTCCAAAAGAAATCACCGAGCAATGGTCCTTCCACAATATAGGGAGAATAGAATATTCATGCAGGTGG
Source organism: Methanobacteriota archaeon (assembly GCA_004195615.1). GTDB lineage: Archaea > Thermoplasmatota > Poseidoniia > Poseidoniales > Thalassarchaeaceae > UBA36. Next base: position 23,085 of record PSPW01000006.1, read on the forward strand.
GATCAAGATTGGATAGAGAAAGAAATTGATTACATCATGGTAGTTTGTGCTGATGCGATTGTCGATCATAATGAGAATGAGATCTCCGACGTTCTTTGGGCCGATTCATCAGAAATCAAGAGAATGATGGAGGGAGAGGGGAAATGGGAAAATGAAGTCATTGCTCCTTGGTTTAGATTAATCTGGGAGAAATTTGTAATTCCGAACGATTGTGATCCCAGTTCCTTGGCAAAATCGAAAAATGACGACATAATCTATTGTGGTGAAGTAGACATAGATGGCGAGTCAGTGAAGCCTGGACAGAACTTGCTAGATGCTCTCTCCAACCATCGAGATAGGGTAGAGAGAGAGATTATGATTAGTCTGGGGAAGATGGAGCAGAATAATCTCCATGGAGCGATGACTCATCTATTCAAAGGTGGCGGGAAGAGGCTTAGGGCCATTCTGCCGAGGCTTGTGGGGGAGGCAGTCGGTGACGCCAATAATGGCCATTATACGCTGGGAGCATCAATAGAAATTATTCACAACTTTACCCTGATACATGATGACATAATTGATCAGGACCCAATTAGAAGGGGTCTTGATGCTGTTCACGTAAAGTATGATGATGCGACGGCCATTAATGCCGGAGATGCGATGCTAGCAGTAGGATTTGAGATCCTAGCAGAGTCGGAAGACATCCCAGACGAACGGCTAGGACACTTGATTAGATCAATCGGTGAGATGGTTAGGAAGGTCGCAGAAGGGCAACAGGAGGATATTGAATTTGAGACTCGTGGTATGGTGTCTGAGGAGGATTACATAGCCATGATTGCTGGGAAGACGAGTGCGATGTTCGAAACCTGTGCCAGGACAGGGGCGATTCTAGCTGATGCAGATATTGATTCAGTCAACAACATGGCAGAATGGGGACTAAATTTGGGATTATGCTTCCAATTGATGGATGACCTAATTGACATCACCGGAGACACGAAGACTCTTGGAAAGCCAGCAGGTTCAGACATAGTTCAGGGAAAAATGACTCTTATTGCAATCCATGCAAAACGGAGTCAGGAAGATTTGCCACATTTCACAAAGGTGTTTGGATCGGGCGAATGCAGTGATGAAAGCCTATCCAAGGCAGTAGTCGAATTAGATAGTTCGGGGTCAATAGACTACGCAAGAAAGAAGGCCATGCACCATCACTCGTTGGCACATGAATGCCTTAACAAACTACCAAGTTCGCAGGCCGTCAATATACTTAGGGAATTGACTGACTTCCAATTGATTAGGATTAGTTAATCAGTCGGTGTACTGGGTTTCTCCGGGAATTTCTTCTTTGAGTCCCTTTCTCTGCCTTATTTCACCAACTACCTTGTGGAATAGTTCTGGTGGGACCTGATCATAACCCGCATTCTCGGTGTTCCAAATCGCCCTTCCTTGTGTTGCGGCTCTAATGTCATTGGAGAATCCGAAGGATTCTGCTACTGGCATCTTGCCAATTACACAAGTTACATCGTTTTCTACAGGCATATCTTCGATAACTCCTCTCCGGGTAATTAATTGCCGAGTTATCCCCCCAGCCCATTCTGTGGGTGCATCGATTCTGATCTTCTGAATTGGTTCGAAAAGTACGGAATTAGCCCTGAGTAATGCACCCTTGATGGCATTCCTAACTGCTGGGATAGTTTGAGCTGGACCTCTGTGTATAGCATCCTCGTGTAGTTTTGCGTCCACTAAGCGAATAAAGACCCCTGTTAGTGGTTCCTCGGCAATGGGGCCCTTCTTACAAACATCGTTGAAAGCCTCAATAATTAATTCCCTTGTTTCGTGGAGATTCTGAATACCCTTGGTGTCATTCACAAGGACAGTAGTGGCGTTAATAGCGTATATTTTCCTCATCAGATTCTTGTCCATCCCGAGCTCTCCGAACTTATTTCCAATCTCTTTGGCATCCTTGCTTCTTACTGGTCCGTCTCCGAAGTGCCCTTCCCTCAAGGCATTGATGACTTCCTCGGGAAGCTGTTCCACCTCAACGTAGAATCTGTTGTGCCGATTGGGTGACTTACCCTCGAAAGCCCTACCCTTGTTATCGCTCCCGATTGACTCTCTGTAGACAACTATTGGATTGCTCTGGTTTACCTTGATTCCCTGCTCCTCCTCCAGACGATAAATGGTTATCTCAAGGTGGAGTTCCCCCATCCCCGAGAGGAGGGCCTCGCCAGTCTCATGGGCGATATCAATGGATAGAGAAGCGTCCGCTTTGGCCAGACCTCTTAATGCACCAATGAATTTTGGAAGATCCTTCATTGATTTTGGCTCAATCGCGACTGTTACTACTGGTTCGGAGTAGTGTCGGATTGCCTCGAAGGGAGTCTCGTCCTTCTCCCTTGTTACAGTCACTCCTGCAGCTGCACTTCTCACGCCAGTCAATGCTGCAATGTTGCCTGCTGATACTCCGGGAACCTGAATCCTGTCCCCGCCTACCATCATGCTGACTTGTTGGACCCGTTCGGCCTTGCCAGCTCCGCTTGCCCATACAGTCTCTCCCTGCTTTATCGACCCAGAGTATACTCTGCCAACTGCTACCTCTCCTGCATGAGGGTCCATCCATATCTTCGTAATCATCAAAGAGAGGGGGCCATCGGCATCACAATTCATCATGGACTTGCCAAACTCAGAATCTAGATCCCCCTGCCAAATGTTCGGAATCCTGTATTTTTGAGCAATTAATGGCGAGGGGAGCTTTTGCACTGCCATATCCAGCAAAACTTCGTGGACAGGAGCCTTCTTAGCGAGTTCTTTTTGTTGATCGTTATTACAGTACTCGAAAATCTGAGTGAAATTTACTCCAGTCTTCTGCATAAATGGTACGGTGATGCCCCAATTATGGTAAGCCGAACCGAAGGCTACGGTCCCCTTGGCAACATCGACCTGCCAGTCCGTCTTGTGCTCTTCGGGTGCAAAAGTCCTGATTAAATTGTTAACTTTCTTTATTTGCTCTTGGAACCTTGCCAACATGTCCTCTGGAGTTACTTGAAGCTCGTTGATGAGGCGGTCTACCTTGTTGATGAAAAGAACTGGACGGACCTTTTCCTTCAGTGCCTGCCTAACGACGGTTTCGGTTTGAGGCATTGCTCCCTCCACCGCGCATGTGAGAATGATACACCCATCGACGGCTCTCATCGCACGGGTTACGTCACCGCCGAAATCGACGTGTCCAGGGGTGTCAATCAGGTTAATCAGGTAGTCCTGCCCATTGACGTCGTGCACCATTGATGCGCTGGCTGCATTGATTGTTATTCCTCGGGCGGCTTCCTGGTCGTCAAAATCCAATACCCTAGACTTCCCTGCAAGCTCTTCGGACATCATCCCTGCGCCAGCAATCAAGTTGTCTGATAGAGTGGTCTTTCCGTGATCAATGTGGGCTGCGATGGCTAGATTCCTAATTCGCTCGCGAAAGTGCATTACCTCTGTAGCGCGCTTTATATTGTCTTCCTTACGACCCATATTCTCATCCAGTAATTTTTCCGAGCTGAAAACGGTTCATAAAGACAATTGAGCGGTTTCGAAGAATGGGATAAATGTGGGACAAAATGGACTTATCGGGCCGAGGCTGCAATCCTCTCTACTTCGTGCCTCTTCCCTACTGCGAATGAATTGACATCGCCCTCTGATGCCTTGGAAATCTCAGAAATTATTCCCTCAGTCAGGGACTTCTTGCTCTTCATTGTTGCAGACGCGGCGCCAATAGCCAGATTGCGCAGTGCGACATCGAGCCTTCTACTTGGAGAAGAGTCGACTGCCTTGGGCTGGCTGACTGCCCCTATTCGTACCCTCGTTGTCTCTTCGCAAGGAGCTGCTTCTGTAATTGCGTCAATGAATTTCTGCAGTGGGTTTTCACCACGCTTGGCATTGATACGATCAAATGCCTCATCCAGAGACTTGGCACAGTATTGCTTCTTCCCACTGTACTTGCCGGTTCTCATGAGATTATTGATGAATCGCTCGGTCACGGACAGGTCCTGTTTCCCGAACCATGCATTTGCATGGCGACCTCCGGTGTGAGGTGCCCCAATCATCTTCAAGTTGACATATCTGGAAATTCCGGGGTCGCTACACACGACTTCACTGGCGTCCCACTTGCCGAATACCATCGTCCCAATTCCTGCAATTGGGACCTCTACAATTGGGGCCTCTGCAATTGGGTCCTCTGAATTATCGACCTGCGCACTAGCTTCTGAATCATCCATTAGAAAGCACCTCAACGTATTGGTTTCTCCTTGCGACCTCGAACCATTTCGTCTAGTGAAACGCCGTTGACCTTGATCACCTTATACCGGACACCGGGCAAATCACCATATGAACGCCCTTTACTTCCACCAATACCTTCGACCATAACCTCATCATGTTCGTCGATGAATGAAATCGCACCATCTCCCGGAGCGAATGCAGTGAGTCTGTTACCGGTTCTAATTAGGCTTATCTTTACCGCCTTCCTGATGGCTGAGTTAGGCTGCTTGGCTTCGAAGCCCACCTTCTCAATTACGATTCCCTTGGCTTGAGGGCTACCGCGGAGGGGGTCGTGCTTCAAAACACCGCCATGCTTTCGCTTGGCTTGTCTGTTGCGGAATTTCCTCTCCTTCCACCTGTACTTCTTACGATCTGACTTCATCTTCGAACCGGAGAAAAGGCCTCGTCCCAAACATATACCTCAAAATGACGACTCGGCGACCTGCCTTCCATTTATGAGACTGACGGGTGGGCAATGTGATAGATTGGCCCAAAAGACAAGAATAGGAGCCAACATTCAAGCGGCTTAGTTTTCCGGAGTGCAGCATGGGATTCAGGGATCTTGTCGAGGGTAGTCGAGTTGTTGGGAACCCGGTTAGTGTCAATTTTGAAATGCGAGAGGAATCTGTGTCCTCAGGAAACGAACCCCTTCTCTTCACCAATATTATCGAAGCACGTGGTCACACTGTTGCAATGAACATACTTACTCGCCATAAGCTCTGTGAGGCATTTGAAGTAGATCCAGGCGAACTGATAGATATTCTCTCTTGGGCGATGGAGAATCCTGCTGAGCCGATTCTTGTAGAACGGAGTGCTTCGCCAGTTTTCGAGAATACTATGGAGGAGACAGACCTATTGAGCCTCCCAATTCCTTGGCACTATCAGGAAGATGGGGGTAGGTATCAGTCTGCTTCGATAATTATAGCCCAATATGACGGACAGCGGAATACATCATACCACAGGCAGTTAGTCAAGAGCCAGAATAGCACTTGTGTTAGACTAGTCCCCAGACACCTCAGGACAATGGTCAACGAGGCTCAAGAGAATAAAGATGAGGTCCCCATTGCAGTAGTAAATGGGCCTGACCCGGTGGTTCTTCTGGCGGCTGCTATGTCATTTGACGAACCCCTAGACGAGTTGCGAGTTGCAGCAGCACTGCATGAAAGATTGTATGGAACTCAATTGGAAATGGTAGAGTTAGCAAATGGAGTGGTTGTGCCAGCGAATGCAGAATATGCTATGGAGGCAAGGATAACAACTTCTTCTGGAGAAGAGGGGCCGTATGTGGACATTACAGGGACTGTAGATGACATCAGACTTGAGCCAGTAATCGAATACGATGCGATCCATCATAGGGATGAGCCGATTTTTCATGCATTGATTCCAGCAGGAGTAGAGCACATGACGCTGATGGGGATGCCAAGAGCCCCGACAATCAAAACGGCCGTCGCAGAAGTTGTGACCTGCACGGATGTATTTCTGACAGATGGCGGCAGTGGATGGCTGTCATCTGTTGTTCAGATCATTCCGGAGGAAATTGGCGACGGCATGAAGGCAATTCGGGCAGCATTGGACGGTCATAAATCTATGAAACAAGTTATTGTAGTCGACAAGGACATTGATGTAACAAATTCTTCTAGAGTAGAATGGGCCCTGATGACACGTTGGCAACCCGATAGAGATACACTAATACTATCAAATCAGAAGGGCTCTAGTTTAGACCCTAGTCGATCCCCAGATGGGACCACAAGCAAGATTGGCATGGATGCAACCATCGAACCTGGTATTGATAGATCACCCTTCGAATCTGTTCTGTGAGACGAGTAAATGCGAGATGATGGAGTTCTTTCGAAAACCCTCCAACACCCTAGGAGAAGCCTTGGTAACAGGTATCGAAGTCAAGCTGAAAAGTTCCTAAGGATAAAGGACGATAATGGAAACAACCTTTCATGGGCCGAACAGAGCGCTAAGCAGAGTGTTCTCTACGACTTCACAAATGAAGAAAATTGGAAGATATTGATAAAAATCAAAGTATTGAGAGTGGATTCAGAGGGTGCTAGAGCAGTTCTAGCAGATCTCTTTTCCGTTCTAGGTCGGGATCCTGAATTAATGATGCAATTGGCGAATCAAGACATTATTGGAACATGTGAGGGATTATTGACTGCAGCATTTTCTACTGATCCCCTAGATCCAGACATGTGGTGGAAGAAGATTGGGGAAGAACCAGAAGAGATGGAGGCTTTTTCTGAGAGGCTGAAAGGCCTGGATGTTTCGGACCAAAGAGCAAATGTCCTATTCTCAAGAAGATTGGAGAGAGTTAGGAGTGGCGGTTTCGAAGATATCTTTCTAGAATTGACAAGGGTGCTTCTCTCTCAGAGACCAATTAACCACGAAGCATGGGAGGGACTGGGGGTGGTGTACGAGAGGAGGGAACAGTACGACGAGGCTTGGCTTTGCTATGACCAAGCAGAGAGTGTTTTTCCGGACTCTACTGCAAGAGAACGATTCAAGCAAAGAATGGAAGCGATGGTCAGGGGAAGCGATGGAGTCCCATGGAGAGTTCCCTCTATCTCGGACAGAGCAACATTCCTCGATAGACTCGGGAGTCTATCGAAGCCTAAGCAAGAGATAGAGATTGAAATAATTGATGAGATGCAGGAGCTTGGTACTTTCTCAAAGATTGATAGACTCAGAAGGGAAGGTAAGATTACAGAGGCATTCTTTCTCGCTAGGAGAATGGCTGCTGAAGGCACAGAAGGTGCGACAGAGAAGGTAGCAGAATTACTTCAAGAGATGGAGAAATGAGATGGATTTTGTAGTTGTCTGGGCGGTATCTGATGAAGAGAGTGACTGCTGGGTTATGGTAAAGAACAAAGTCAGAGGTTGGGAGTTACCCGGGGGTAGTTTGAATCAAGATGAGACACCCGAAGAGGCTGCACTTAGGGAGTTATACGAGGAAACTGGGATTCTAGGTACTGCAAAATCAATTGAGTCAAAATTGATTCCCGGAGGTCATGTTGTGCTAGTCCATGTCGATGTGCCAGTGAGCCCCAATCCATGGCTTTCATCTGATGATGCGATCGAAGAAGTAGGTTGGTGTCTACAACTGCCGGAAAATTCTGCTTGGGGTGACGATGAGATTGAGAGAATAAGGAATCATGACTGGAGCACTTCAATCAGTCTTGAGTCTTGAATTTCTTTTTTCCTATCTTCTATTGCCCCCCTCCATACTGGCTCTCCTAGGGCATCACTAGCGTCCAAGACCAATCCTAGATCATCCCGCCTCGCACCGGAAACATCGAGGAGCCCGTTAGAGAGAATTATTTCCACTGACTCCTTTATGTCGGCGGGGTTTGATGGAGATGTCGTCAGTCCAGGACTTTCCCTGGGCTTTGCATTGACGATCCGGTCGTCCATAGTTGGCGATTCCGGGTCAACATCATCTAGTGCTATGTCTAACCATTCCATTGCACATACTACTGCCTCTGCTGGCATTTCCACTGAAGAAAGTCTCCGCATTGCCATCCAGAGATGCCTCATAGCCGGCTCAAGGTCACCAATAGAAACAAGGATTCTCCCGGATTCTAAACGAGACAGTCCAACCACTTCTACTGGATGACCCGCATCTGCAGATATATCAGAAAGAGTCACTAGAGCCATCATTTGCTCGTTCAAATTACGGTGCCAAGAAGCCAGATTTAGCAGAGCCAGCCCATGCATTGGTGAGCCGGTGTTGACCGAAGCCAGACGATCGACGCACCAGCGCAATTCGTTACCAACCTCCTTCGGATTTATTGCCCCCAAAAGGGCCCTTTCCATCCTAATCCAAGCCTCTGTCTCGAAATCCCGATTATTCAGTCTTCTCGATTTTGCTAGAATTTCCTCGCTTAGTTCCAAAGCTTGCTCGGTTTTACCTCTCGATAGAAATGTCTGAAAGAGGTTCGAATCTACTACCAGAGTTTCTGAGGGTTCGGCTTCTTGTCCCATTCGAGGTTCACGCCCGCTCAAAGCTCTCGGCCAATTCTTCATACTTCTTACGGATGCTTTCCTCCCTCTCTATGAGCCTACTGAGATGCTCATTCAGCGCCTCTTGAGCTTCTTTCAACTCAGATTCAAGTGAATCGCGATCCCCAACCTCTAGGAGAATGTTTCCTAGGGAGCGATAAACCGGCCTCTCTGGGTCTTGCTTGGAAAGTTCGTCCACAGTTATCCCATACTCCGAATACTGTGATGAAATCGTCTGTATTTGATTCCTCAACATCTGTAATTCTCTTGCTAGAGACTGGATTTCCTCTGCTGTCACTTGCTCGCTGATGTTATTCCCCCCTGCTTGCTGCTTCAAGGGATTGCTCAGAGGCAATTAATGCTCTCATTATTGAATTCCATCGAGCTCGGAGATCACTGAATGAATGAGATGACAAAGATACAGAAATCTCCCCGTCAATGTGTGAGAAATCAGCCTCAGTTACGAGAGAAGAGGAAAGAGGTCCGGAATCGCAATGCTCCAATAGCAATTCGAGTGATATCGAATTATTCCTCTTCTGTTGCTGCATCTGAATCTCTCTCGGAAATCTTTCTCTCGTAGTCAAGTGCAGCCTGTTGAGCTATTACTGTCATATCAGTAGCAGTAGCTCCTTCAAGGGACCTTCTAATTATCCTCTTATTGGCGTCACTAGCCCTGGTGTAGGGCTCCCAGACGCCTCCGGAGAATGTGTGGTCGCACTTCCTGCATTCCCAAATCCCAGCAGCCTTTCTTTGAACCTTGGGATAATGGCAACTAGGGCATGTGTACTTCCGTGATTTCTTGGCAAGAGCAGATCCAGCTCTTCGTCTAACGCTGACACCGTACCTAGCACCAAATCGAGCTGTTGCGCCAGTCTTCTGGGTCCTCTTTGCCATAATTATACCTACAATGAATCCACTATTTTCCTGAGTTCTTTAGTCCTTCCTTGGGCATTAGTCATGATTTCAGTGAATTCCTCGGTCGAGAAAATTCCCTTTAGACCCTTCTGTAAGGAATGGACGTTACCATCGTCTCCCAAGGTGATATGGATTCGCTCATCACCACCAAGCTCTTCCCTTGCACATGCGTCGTACACGAATCTCCCCCCTACCTTGTGGTAAGAGCACATGATTGGAGTCTTTGAGACGGGTAGTGGGTAGTCTTTGCCCACCTCGAATCGCTCTGCGGGAAGAGTGGCATTCCTGAGTGCAACTATTCCTGCTAGGGCGAAGGCGTCGAAGAGATTTCCGTCATCTGATACTGCGAAGAGATCGAGGATAACTTGCCATGCCTTCTCTCCCGGGATTATGCAAAGAGAATCTACATCTATACAACCTGATTCACGAATTCCCCTATCCACTACCCTGCCAAGTTCGATTGCCTCGGGACTCGGTGGTCCTGCTTCCCAATGCCGCCCAGCAATGGGGCGAACATCGGCAGAACACATGAGACCACCTTGATTTGGTCTGTCGGGGTAGGGTTGCATTAACTGAAATTTGACCCCTGCGAGAACGATCGTGTCCCCCATCCTTACTCTGGCTGATCCCTCGGCCCTAGGTAGTACTGAATGCTCAACTTCTAATTTTCTGCCTTCCCATTGTGACCTGCCATCTATCCTAGCGTTCTTTCCGGAAAGTTCCGAGAGATGGGCACGGAGAAGTTTTGGAACGATTGGTATGGTCATTGAGAATCACCTCTCTTCAAGGCCTCGACCATCATTTCATGGACGACCTGAGCAGCATCCATGTTGTACTGCCATGCTTCCATGAACTCTTCTTGAGAGAGGTTACCATCCATCTGCAAGAAAACGAGCTCTCCAGAATTAGGGAGAATGCCCATTGGCAAGTCTGCTTCGCCGTAGTTGTCCTCTTCTTTGTTTAGATCGCAAACGACTACGTCATTGATCTTCCCGCTGGCGACACTGACTACCAAGTCTGTCATTGGAATGCCTGCATCGGCCAAAGCTACTGATGCTGCAGTGAGTCCGACACATCTCGTTCCAGCCTCCGCTGACACGATCTCGATAGTTACTCGTATCTTTGAACGGGGGTAGAGTTCCAACAGTACCACGCTTTCAAGGGCGTCCTTGGTAACCTTGCTAATCTCTCTGCTCCGACGATTGAACCCGGGTCGCATTCTGTCAGTAGTAGAGAATGGAGCCATGTTGTATGCGACATCCAGTACGGCCCTGTCTTGCCTCTGGATCTTTCGAGGATGAGCCTCCATTGGACCGTATACTGCCACAATCGCCTCATTAGTACCCCAAGTCATTCTACAAGAGCCGTCAGCGACGGGAATGACGCCAGTCTCTATTGTTATCTCCCTAATGTCTCCAGGTGAGCGCCCATCCACTCTGAGTCCGTTTTCATCAATCATTTGCATGTCTCCGTAGCCACCCATCAGTTTGCACCCCCATTGGAGTCTCCAGATATTGCTGAGAGTCTGTTGCGGACGTCTAGAATTCCATCAAGGTCGCCGTCAACCCACATTCGACCGTTGTCTGCCACAACAATCCGGCAATCTGTTTCTGCTTTCAGCCTTCTTAATGTCTCGCCGCCCTTTCCAATGAGCCGGCCGAGCAGATGTGGATCGATCTCTTCGATCACACCCGACCTAATCTTTCGCAGTCCCATTCCCTTCATTGTAACTACGCTTGAGTGTGTCTCCTCAACTTCTTGAATTCGGCAGAGAACGGCTTCTCCGATGTCCATTACTGACCTTGTTCCGCCGAAGTCGATCTTCCCTGGACCAAGGCTCATTGGGAGGATTGCGTTAAACGGTGCACCCAATTCGATGAACCAAATGTTGTTGGTACAACCCTCAATATACCCAATTACTAGATCACCCGGTCTGGGGATATACCTAGTGTGAGTAGGCTCAACCGAGATTGAACGACCCTTTTCCCTTAGTCTTCCTTGCTTTACTGCCTTGAGTCTGCCAGAGATAGCCATTACGCCATGCCCAGCCTCAAAGCCTTCTGAATCGCCTAGATCTTCCCCAGGCACCACGAGGGTTTGCCCTCGATTATTTTTCCGCGGCCCGGCCGCGCCATTCTTTTTTGACATGTTATCGAGCCGCGCGACCGGCCCACTGTTCATAACCGTTGATGCTGGAGATGTTGGCCTAATCAATCCAATTCTCTTACTTCTACGTCAGACGACCTAGAAGCTACTTTGTCGATTATATCGTTTTTCATCCCTCCGGGAACTGAAACAACACAGGCCCAATTCCCATTACTCATCCACTCTTCTTTTTGTATCGAATCTCGTAGCATTTGACTGACGCCGCCATAGTCCTTGCCTTGTACCATGAATGCAAGACGAACTGTGATGAATTGGAGCGGAATCACTGGTCGGAGAGCAGCAACTGCATCCTCAACCTGACTCTCTATTGATTTGAACGGATCGACCGAAAATCGTATCTCCTCGAGAGCGTTTTCTATCCTTGTCCGCGGATGTGGGAGTTTTGTCTTCGGATCGGTTGCCGTGCTGGCAATTTCATTGATTATCTGAAGCTTCTTCTCGTCGATCATCTGCTTTCTTTGTGAGGTCGTTAGCTGTATACCCCCCTTATCCAGAATTATTCTAGCACATGCCAATATCTCAGAGGTTCCGAAAGTTTTCTCCAGGGCTTCCCCGGTTGGTCTTTCGCCAGCCCTAGCATCCGACCATACTTCTTCAATGGCGAGAAGTTCACTAAATTCAACTGATTCGTTATCTTTTTTCCACAATTCGACCAAATCGGGATCAACTAGTATCTCGTACCTGCTCCCTCCTTTCTCAAGGCGAGCTAGAACCGCGTCATCGAGGCTTACCATGGACGCCGATGAGGGATTTGGCTTATGATGATGGGGTCTCAAGACAATTTACCAAGATGCTTCAGTGTTGATTCCCTGTCTAGTTTGACGTAACCTTCCTTGTCTACACAACCGATCTCCACGGTTTCTGGGTTCAGATCTTCTTCAAGTGACTCTCGAAGGGACTCTAGTCCCATCTTGATTGCTGCATTCTGAGTGAGCCCTCTCTTCCACTTAGCCTCGAAGTAGTCGTTTGCAGTGGCCTTTCCGCGTCCGATTGCACCGGCATTGTAAGATTGGTATGCTCCCGACGGGTCAGTTTCAAACAAGTGGGCACCGTCATCGTCGAAACCGGCTATTAGGAGTGCTGTTCCAAATGGTCTTGCACCACCATATTGGGTGAATGACTGCTTATAGTCACACATTTTCTTCACTAATGTAGAGACTGGAATATTGTCCCCATATGTCATTCGATTGACTTGGCACTGGACCCGGGCCCTGTCGACCAATTGGCGTGCATCGGCTACTAGTCCTGATGTCGTGATGCCAACATGATTGTCTATCTGATACATCTTCTCTATTGAATCGGTAATTACTAGCTTACTCTGAACTCTCTTATCAACGATAAGTACTACGCCGCCTTTGTAAACCAGGCCTACTGTAGTTGTTCCTCTTTTGACGGATTCTCGTGCATACTCGACCTGATAGAGCCTCCCATCCGGGGAGAAAGTAGAGACTCCGTGGTCATATCCTCGTCCGCTTGGCTGCATCGCTATCGACCCCATGCCAGAACGGACTCTTATCAATCTTGGTCGGGGGAAGACTCAATCGAGTGTCCATTATGTGAAAAATAGTTGGAGTGAGTATGAAGGTCGCAGTATTGGCTTCGGGCGGCAAGGACTCAACATATGCCACTTGGTGGGCGGGACTTCAGGGATGGGAAGTTGTTTCCCTAGTCACCGTTCTAGTTCGTGGAGAAGACTCTATGATGTTCCAATTGCAGAATTCATGGATTGCTGGACTTCAAGCGTCCTCCATGGGCACTCCTTGGAAACCTGTTTTCTCAAACGGTGAGGAGGAGAGAGAGGTAGATGACTTGGAGATGGCAATCCGCGGTGAAAAACTCCCTTCTGTCACTCTCGGGGGTTATTGGCCAGAGGGAGTGGATGTTCCAGAGAATCTTGAGATTCACACCGGACCTCTAGAGATTGATGGCATTGTAGTTGGTGCACTTCGTTCCGACTACCAGAAAACAAGAATTGAGATGATGTGCGAAAGACTTGGAGTTAGATCTTTCTGCCCCCTGTGGCACAAGGATCCATTCGATCACATGGAGTCCCTAGTAGTGCATGGATTCGAAGTTATCTTCACCTCAGTTTCAACGGATGGCATGGATGAACGATGGGTTGGAAGAAAGCTAGATAGTGATTCTTTGGAAATGTTAGCAGGTATTTCTAAAGAATATAGATTCAATCTTGATGGAGAGGGGGGCGAGTTTGAGACCATTGTCGTCGGAGCGCCCCACATGAGAAGGAAGATATTGCTAGAGGGTGAAACGATATGGGATGGTCCGAGGGGTGTGTTGGAGGTCAAATCTTGCAGGCTTTCTTGAAATCGCTAGACTCAAACAGGAGGTCCCGGTCGGATGACTCGTAGTTATGCCGGTTTCCCCTTTGGATTACAGGTATGGAAGAGATGTTGCCAAGGAAATCTGGTCTCGTGAAGGAAGGCATGCTCGTTCGCTGGAAGTGGAGAGAGCCCTGATTTGGGCCCATAGCAAGATGGGGAGAGTTAGCCCAGAGCACTATGACATGATAGCTGACATTTCCGACCCAGGAATAGTCACCGCAGATAGAGTCGATGAGATTGAGTCGGAGACGCGCCACGACATCATGGCACTTACCAAAGCAATGGCAGAGGTTGCAGGCGAGGCTGGATGGTGTATCCACCTAGGGGCTACTAGCAACGATATTGTCGATTCAGCTGTCGCACTACAAATCAAGCATAGCATAGATTTGCAGAAGAAGATGGTTGGTTCGCTAATTACGACAATGTGTGATATGGCCGAAAGGGAGCGTGACACGATCATGCTTGGAAGAACTCACGGACAAGCGGCTGTCCCCATTACATTCGGACTCAAGGTTGCGGTATGGGTAGACGAATTCAGGAGGCACATGGAGAGACTTGAGGAGCTTGAGCTTAGGGCCACCACTGGTAAGTTCCTGGGTGCTGTAGGAACTGGGGCCGCTCAAGGAGAGGGAGCTATCGAGTTACAGAGCCTGATCCTCACTGAATTGGGTCTTGGAATTCCCGTGGCAACAACACAAGTTGTTGGAAGGGATCGATATATCGAGTGGGTTGGCTGGATGTCAAATGTTGCCACTAGTATCGAGAAGATTCTCCAGGAAGTTAGGAATCTGCAAAGAAGCGAGATTGGGGAAGTCGCAGAGTCGTTTGACGTTAAGAAGCAAGTCGGTTCTTCCACTATGGCACACAAGAAGAATCCGATAATCGCGGAAAATGCCTGTGGTTTGGCTAGAATTGTGAGGTCGATGATCATTCCATCTTACGAAAACGCACTATTGTGGCATGAAAGGGACTTGGCTAACTCTTCCTCGGAAAGATTCACCCTTTCACACTCGATGATTCTTCTAGATGACATCCTTGACAAGTGCAACGGAGTACTTTCTAGATTAGCAGTTAACCGTGAGAGGATGATGGAGAATATCGAAAGACAGAATGGGCTAGTTATGGCAGAGAGGTTGATGCTGGCCCTAGTCGACTCCGGGATGCCTAGAGACGAGGCGCACGAAGTTCTGCGGGAGGCTTCTATGGAAGCAATGGACCATGGTATGCATCTGAAAGACGTCTGTTCCAAGTCTGATTCTATATCTTCTATCTTTGACGATGAACAACTGGATGATTTATTCGATCCCAGAGGACATCTTGGTGTATCAGGAGAACTCGTGGACAATGCGGTTTCAATTGCGCGTAAAATGACTCAGTAAGAGTTAATCAAGGTCGTTAGTTGACGTTTATAGTACAACGACTAATACGGCTCAAAATGCCTTTGATTAATTCTCATACTTTCCGAACCTTTCTCTTCCGGCGCATGAAGCCGATGAAAGAGATTCCAATAATACCGGCCGTGACTACAGCGGCAATAATAGGATTAATCATAGCGAGACCTAATACCAAACCGGTCAAGATTGAAACTAGTCCAAGGAGCATGATCATCGCATGGGGTCCGTACTGGTTTGCATCGTCCAAAGCGACGTTGAGGAAGCCATCCTCAATTACCCCTTCAATCATTGAAGCTTCTGATTGGTGGAACTCGGGAGGCTCCCGCCGTGGGATTCTCTCGATCGACCTCTGCCCCTTAGCCACATGACTCGCATGCCCACGAGAGGGATTATCCTTACTGACTATTCTTCTTCCGGGAAGGAGAATCCTGCCTGTTCCAGTAACTGATCCATATCTTCCAAGGCATCTTCATCGGGATTGATCAGAGCATCGGGCTCCTTCGCTTCGCCACTGTAGTCATCACCACCATCGACTGCAAATTTCATCCTTCGTTGTCTAATTCCTAGAACAGTCCACACTAAGAATCCTGTAATCGCAATCATAACAAATGCTGCCAGTAACTCGCTAAGTCCGACCATGACATGGGATTCGGGGGGTCCGTTTCAGTTTGTCCCCGGGAATCCATGAGAAAGAGGCCTAGATAGGTGTCTACGATTAGACGGCGACGGTTCCTGCCACACTCCCACGGGAGTTTCAATTGTACTCTCATAATCAGTGCAATACCATGATTTTCTCTCTATCCGGCCACATGAGATGCAACGTATCCCTTGATCTCGACCAGAGCTCCTCATTGTCCTAGAGCAGCAAATAGGCCTTCCTACGATCCTAGCTGTTGCGAAATCCAATTTTATTCGCTCCAAATGGGTGGATCCATCAGGAGAAACCAAACCGGCCCAGGTAATTCTATCTCCTGGAATAAGCGACCTTAGGAGTCTATTCACTGGACCGCCCGCCGAGAATGCAACTAGCTTGACCGCCTGTCCTGCAGAAAATACGGAAATGTTTGCATGACCGCCCTTAGTCTCATTCGGCAATGAGACTACAGCTCCAGAAAGTGAGGATGCGATATGGTCATCACTAAGCTGGTTTGTGCGATGAATGGCGAAAGAGTGACATTCCTCGACGTCGGTCCTTGATTGGAGCCAATGGTGCGCTTTTTCGACACCAGAGTGCGAGGAGCCACGAATTCCGTATAGAACTGGGCATGGAGTTCGAGGAGCAATCATGCTCTTTCCCTTGGTGGGGTCCCGATTGAGGAACGTCTCTGGAAATTGAGTTTCCAACTCGGAAACAGATTCTGATGAGACCTTCCTCGGTGTGCCTACCATTGATTTATCCCTCCAAGAAATAAGCTCCCATGAGGAGTTGGGGTTGTTGGCCCAAGAAATGGCAGCGCACGCCCCAACAACACCGAATGTGGAATCCGAACGAATCACGATTACTTCATTTTGAATAGCTTCATCGAGCAAAGTATCAGAATCGACATTTTTCCTAACTGCATCCCAGTACCAATCCTTTGGAACTGGCGTGAAGGAAATCACTAAACAGGGCGAGGTTGAGATTTCTGAAAATGGATAATTGCTAATTTCAACCAACAAATTGGAGAACCACTCGTTGCAAATTTGTTCCAGTTTCTCTGCTCTGTCCTCGGGAATTTCGAGAATAGCCCCCAATGCCCCGTTGCCTCGGGTACGTCTCTGAGCGAATGGCCAAAGCCTAACGAGTCTTCTTTCGACGATTTGGCATTCCATACGCTCGCAGATTTCGGTTAGGAGGTGGTCGAAACTTGATGTTGTACAACCCACCTCAATGTGATCAGTGTCATCAAGACCAATTCGGCACTTCAATGGGTTCACCTCTCTTTGCGGGAGGCAATCTCTCCGATTACTGCTGCTAGGCCTGATTCTGAGTCACAGAGGATTCCTCGGACCCCAAATCTCTCTGCGGCGATAATGTCGGATTCCCTGTCACCAATCAGTATGGATTCAGACTCACTTGGCCTATCTATCCAATCATCACCGAATGAGAGTTTGTTCGACTTACCAGGGAATCTGTGTGCATTGTCGACAAGTTGTCGACCTGCTTCTAGCATACCGGGATTCGGCTTTCGGGACCAAGACTCGTCAGAGGGGGAATAGGGGCTGTAAAGAATCAGATCAATTATGGCATCGGGATCCTCTTCGAATAGTAGCTCCTGCAACTTCTCATTAATTTGTGCTAGGACATCATGCCCCCATCGACCCCTCCCTATGGGAGATTGATTGGTAACTACGCAAATCCTGAAACCCATTCTCCTTAGAATGGCAATAGCTTTTCCCGAACCAATGAGTAGTTCCAGATCCCGGGGAGAATTCACGTAACCATCCTTCCATCGATTCAGTACCCCATCACGATCAAGATACGCAATTTTCCCGGACCATCCAGACTGTTCCGGAAAGTCAGTGAGAATTAATGGGTCCTCGAGTGAAGAACCGTGCCTATGGGGTGGCAGCATTTTCTCACAATCCATTATTCGACTTGACGGCCTCTTTGATGATGTGATTGATAATCAATTGCATATCCTCTATTCTCTCCATTGACTGCGAGGGAACTAAGATGCATAATTCGGCTATTTCAGCCAATTTACCACCCCCCAAATCCCTGTAGTTTCCCGTAATCGCCACAGTATTGCAGCCATTCTCTTTGGAAAACTCGATTCCGTTAATGACATTTTCAGAGTTACCAGATCCACTGAACCCTACTACCAAATCTCCAGGTTTGATGAAAGTAGAAAGTTGTCCAACGAACACGTTTCCGTAATCTGTATCGTTTGCCCAAGCGGTCAGCGAGGATGAATTGTCTGAATGAGAAATGGTCCGGAGGGTCAATTCCTTGGACCAATCTCCTGCACTATGTGAAGGGGTTCCTGCACTCCCTCCATTGCCAATGAAGTGGACCGTTGCACCTGAGTCGCGTGCATTCTCGACAAGTTTCCAGAACTCTTCTAGCCTAGGAACGGGTAATTTCTCTATTGCCTCCACAAGTGAAGAAGCGTAAGACTCGGCGAATTCAGTAAAGTCGAAACCCATATCTCCAGTAGTTCGGGAGGGGGCATCCTATTTACGGGTTGATGAAAGCAAGTGATTATGGAAGACCCGATATCATCGATTGTGGGCTCATTCGCCAGTAGTCTCGGAATCTCCGATGTCACCATGCAGCTATTGATCGGATCATTTGGGTTGATTCTGATGGCAGTTGCATTTCATCACCATTCTGAGAGTTATGCGAAAGGCTCTGCCATGATTTCGTGGCCATTAATCGGCCTCTTCTTCTATCTATACTCGGGACATTTCGTAGAGATATCCGATCCTGTACTGATATTCATGACTGCCGGAGCCCTTCCAGCAGGTCTTGCAATTTCCTATTGGGAGTGGACTGTCGAGGGAGAAACTGATGAGACGATAGTGTGGCTGAGGGGGTTCGTGGTTTGGTCCATGATTCCATACTACATTGTTTTCGGAGTACCATACCTCAACATGGCATTCGTGCAATTTACCGCAATCAGTGCCGAATTCATGCTAGAATTTGCAGGATTTGGTGGTTACGAGATTGGCACGATGATGATTGAGAGGCACGGAGAGGTCGCCATCCCAGTTTCTGATTGGGAAGGGAATCGGTTTGTGCTTAGTGAACCGCTGGGTGAGGGGGGCTTCTACGCACCCATGGTTAACGATGAAGGGGAGTCGATTGTTGCATTCATTTTGGCTTGCTCGGCTCTGCAGTCGATGACAGTGTTCATTGGGGCTATTGTGGCATTAAATTCGGTACATTGGAAGAGGCGTGCGAGGGCACTGCTAATCGTCATCCCAACTATACACGTTCTGAATGTTTTCAGGAATGCTGGAATTGTCTGGCTCACTGACACCTATAGAGGATGGAGCCTATCGGGAATGGGGATTTTTGATTTCGCCCATAGTTATGCTGCAAAGGTGGCTAGTCTTTTTGCAATGTTCCTGATGGCAATAGCACTGTTCGACCTTCTGCCAGAGCTTCATAGGCACGTAATGAAGGTACTGAACCCAGTAATTCATGTGACTAGGGTTATTGCTGGAGTTCTTGTTAGTGGCCTTGGTCTGGCTCGAAGACTCAGACAATTCTGGACCTGATTCTGTCGAATAGCTTCCCAGATAGTGGCATATCGTGCTCCCATGCGAACTCCTTCATGACCCTAATCGCCTCTTTCTCCAATTCCGAGTCGCCGACGAAGTCAGTTAGCTCGATCTTGTTATTCCTCGTATTGGCCTTGAATGCAGCGATTGGGTCTTCCTTGTGGAAGACCAGATATGCAGAGCCAAAACCGAATCTCTCCCTGAGTATGCTTCCGAAATAGTGTATAAGAGGGTCAGAGGGGGGGATGACCAAGTCACGAGTTCGGCTAATTCTATCCATCCCCTCAAGCATATCCAGTCTGCCCCAGCAGATATCCTGAAGATCATCGACAAGGAACCCCTTAATCAGGGTCCCATCGTCCTCAAAGTCATGCATTACATCACTAATCTCTTCAGGGGCGAAAGAAGATCCAGCCAGTCTCTCTACTTGCTTGAGTGTGATTACTGGATAATCTTCTACCAGCGTCCGCAAATAGGATCTTTTGGCATCCCACAAGTCTACTTTTTGTGGTGGTTCGACCGTCCGGAAGCCTCCACGGTAGTCTTGGATTAGATGACCGCTCCTCACGAGAGGGGATACTAATTTTCGGAACTCTGACCTTGACATTGCATTCCTTTCCATGAATAAATCAGGATCGTTTGTGTCTCTGAAGAACTGGAGAATCTCCTCGTCCTCAGGATCGGTAGGTACGTTTCTAATTGAAAGCAGATTCTGAAAGTGAGAGTATCGAGCCCAAACAAGGTGACCTCGAAGATTTGAGCCTTGATGCAACTGGTGAGCGGCGACCATCGAATCGAGATTGACCCTGAACATCTCGCAGCGTCCTCTGAGAGAGAAGTCATCCCGGAGCTCTGTGGCATTCTCAAGAGCAAGGGTTTCGTTTTCCCACCTGCTATTCTGATGAATTGAGTGATGGTAGAACAGCATCCTATTGATCTCCTGTCTTGAACGTGGTTCGACTACACCTCCTCTGATGTACCTCACTTCATCGCCCATGGAGGTGAATCCCAACTCAGATAGGATTTGCTGGATGTTATCATCGCAGTCATGGACTGGAACACCATTGAAGGCATGAAGTACAGAAACGTCAACGAGTCGGTCCCTGTAGTTCTCGAGTAGTTCGCCAAAAGTTTCCTTGAAGTCGTCTAGGTATGAGTGTGGGATGTTGATGTCTTTGATCTCGAGATAGTCGTTTACCACGAACATAAGGACGCGCCCAATTGGATCCACTCCCTTGAATACTGGATAGTACCACCCCTGCTTGAGAAGGAGACGAACCTCCTGTATGAAACGGCTGCTGAATGGATCTGACTGGGCCAGAATGCGCATTTTCCTATCCTCCGGAAGTGGAGAGAGTAGTCTTTCTGCATCCTCATGCGACGAGTAGTAATCAGTTGGTTCGGGTTGTAATGCTACCACCCTGGCAATTGAACCACTTCTCTCGAGTTCACGGAGTGTGTCAGCCAACTCCTCAACTGGCCTGGAGACGAACAAGCGTAGAGTATGTAGGCGAACTGGCCCAATTCTGGCAATTAGTTCAGATAAGGCCTTGTCGAATGGCAGGGGTTTGATACGCCCATGCAACCTCTTGAATATGGCCATGGATCTCTTCCTATTTGGAACATCGATGAATTGCTTTGCCACTACTAGTTGCCTTTCCATGTTCGATAGGGCCGACTTCAGACTCCTCTGAATATGTGCATTCGCCTTCCCCTTCGGATAATCGGCGAATAGATCATTTCTGGAAATTCCTTCTTCGGGTATCTTCTCTATCAGCTCCTCTTCCAGTGGCCCGAACCAAGGCTCCCCCCGGAGACCCATCAGCATTGGCAGTTTTTCACTAAGTGTGTATCCGACTCGATTGTGAAGGAGCCTTCCATTGTATACGTCGGAGTCATGCTTAATGTCCTTCCAATCACGGAATCTGTAGTTCTCGACCCTATGCAGTAGCTCTTCTCGTCTCTGCACGAAGGTCAGATTACGAATTACATCAGCTGGCTCTTCGAACGTCGAGAATGATTTGTTTAGAATCAATGTCTGGAGAGTTCGATAGTCGATGACATTGAATTCCCCACCAGTAATCCTGTATTCATCGATTCTGAGAATGAACTCTCCCTCACCTGTTTGTGTGAAGAAGCCAATTGAGACTAGATTGCGCATCTCGAGCTCCTGGAGAACCGACTCTACTTGAGCAGAAGGGAACGGTAGACGGCCGCTGAGTGATTCTATGGTCTGCGGTCCCTCTGATCCTAACATATCGAGGAGTTTTAGCCTCAGGCAGTCCATTGGGTCAGAGAGGGTTTTTTTCTTCCAATTGGATGGTTCTCCACCCACAAAGCCTTCACCAATCTCGTAAGTCAGACCGCCGGTGTACAGTTCTCTGAGATCGTCCATCTCAGCCGCTCCAGCTACTGCTAGACATCCAAGGGTACCGTGAACTTCAGTCATCCTCATCGAAAACCACTTTCCGTCAATCTTTTCGAGGCCGGTTCCACGGACCTTGGTAATCAGGTCCCTCTCTGCTAGTTCGTGAACCCATGAACGCAGTGTTTCGAATTCTATATCCTTGAGCTTGTCACTGTACAATGGGTGCGTGAGTTGCCTCTCTAGACCACCCCCCATGTCCATCAGCCTAAGTAGTTCAGTGGCATTGGTTGGCACAGATACCTTCGATTGATAGTAATCACCCAGTTTTTCTTTGTCGAGCTCGGTTGCGAGTGATCTTGCTCCGAGTAGGCGTCGCAGGATCTCTGGATCAATATCCTTGATCAGATAGGCCCTGGTTCGGAGGGAAAGCAAGTCTTCGAATGAGGACATGAAGAGAGTCAGACCCAAAGGAGAAGGGATCTTGACTCGACGGTGGACAATTCGAACGTCCTCGCTATCCATTCTTTCCATGAACTGTCTGAGTTGGTCCATCCCCAAGTCAGTAGTGAGAATCTCATTCATCGCCTCCCTCACAATTACTGAATCGTCCATCTTCCTATGACGATTCATTATCTGCTCTGCATTGGTTTGGTATTGCTTCGGACTAACTTCTTCGGCTCCAATTCTACGAGGATTGAGCATACTCCTAGATGAGACCTCTCGAAAACGTTTTGCAAATAGCTGCGAGTCAATCAGGTACTTGTTCAAGATTTCCTCACTGGCCCTCCCACGAAAAACCTCCGGAATTAACGAAACCTCTACTTCGTGGCTCAATTTTGCCATGAAGCCATTCTCATCGAAGGACAGTTCGTGCACGATGATATCATCCCTGGTTGCCATTCCTGCAAACAGATACCCTAGTGCAAGGTTGAATGCCCGTCCCCTGCAAGTAGTTACGACATAGGTTGGAAGTGGTGCTTCTACTTGCTCAACGAGAATTCGGTCTTGAGATGGGACCTGGAAGGTTGTAGCTGAATGCTCATCGAGGAACTGAGTTAATGCGTTGGCTACGGGTCTATTAAGGCCCAAGACGTCCATTAGGAAAGGAGTAATCGAATTGCCTGTGCGATATTGAACAGAGAGGATACTCAATAATCCGAGAACCTCATTGCTTAGTTCGGTAGTTCGGCTCATCGCTTCGCCCGTCCAAGATGGAATAGTGGGCCTGAATCCAGTTGCAGGGGTGACATTCACCCTTGTCCCTATTACGTTGGCAACCCTATATGTCGAACCCCCCAGAAGGAAGACGTCTCCGTTCCTCATACTGGAAACGAATGAGGAAGAAAGCTGTCCAACGAGGGTACCGTCAGAAGTGAAAACTAGGTAGTTATTGTCAGGAGCTATGGTCCCTATATTGGTATAGTAAATCATCTGGGCGTAGCCCCTCTTTCCGAAACGATTCTCCTCCCAGTCGACCCAGATTCGCCTCTCTTCGTCCAGCATATCGAGGACTTCGATGAAGTCATCATTGGGAAGATTACGATATGGCCAAGAGGCTTGCACGAGCTCGTATGCTTCGTCTATGTCCCATTCCCTGATAATAGTCAATCCAATCAGGAACTGAGCTAGGACGTCGAGGGAGTTCTGAGGGAACTTGAGCAGATCCATATTCCCCGAAAGTATTCCGTTCTGAAGTGCCACGATCTCGAGTAGATCATGAGGTGAAGTGGGCAGGAACCTAGCTCTGGGCAGACCCCCTACTTGGTGACCGGCCCTGCCAATTCTCTGAAGTGCGGTGGCTATGGAACCTGGAGATCCAACTTGGATTACCAAGTCCACTGAACCGATATCAATCCCCAATTCCAAGCTTGAAGAAGATACCACACATCTCAGTTTTCCATCTTTTAGCCTCTGCTCGACATCTAGTCGGATAGATTTGTCCATAGAACCATGATGACCCTCAACGCCGGCCACACCTGCAACTTTGAGCCGTTGGACGAATGTTTCTGTCATGTTCCTTGTATTTACGAAAACCAGAGTTGTAGTATGGGCCTCCACTAGTTCCTTGATCCTGTCGATATTGTGATCTAGAACCTCCTTCACTGGGATGGATGTGAATCTCGGCGTGGGCAGGATGATGTCGAGGTCTAATTTCCTGGACCCTGATATCTTAGCTATCGAGACTCTCTGGTGATTCCCTCCATCTTCTCGAGAATCGCTGGCAACTAGAAACTCAGCAACTTCGTTAAGGGGCTCCATTGTTGCGCTAATTCCAATCCTCTGCACATCAGAATCGACGACTGAGTCCATTAGTGCGAGGCTTAGAGAAAGGTGAGTGCCTCTTTTTGAGGGAACTAAAGAGTGCATCTCGTCGACAATCAACCACTTCAAATCATTCAGAAGCGGACGGAACCTCTTCGAGGCAAGAGCAAGGCCCAATGATTCAGGTGTCGTGATAAGGATATGAGGGGGTTTCCTGAGCATCCTCTCGCGTTCATTCCGTGGAGTGTCCCCCGTTCTAAGACCAACTTTGATCTCTTGGGCCCTATCCGGTAGAAATTTTTCCTTTATCTCAGTAAGAGGGCCAATAAGATTCTTTTGAATGTCGTTTGCTAGGGCTTTAATTGGGGAGATATAGATACATTGTACAGTGTCTGGAAGCGTACCGTTCAGAGATTTACGAACCAAGTCGTCAATTATTGAAAGAAACGCCGTTAATGTCTTCCCAGAACCAGTGGGAGAGCATAGAAGTAGGTGCTCGCCTGCTAATATCTGGGGAATGGCAACTTTCTGGGGCTCTGTGAAATCAGGGAAAGTGTCTTGGAACCAATTTCTCACTGGAGGTGAGAGTTTGCTCAGAATGTCTTCGGTCTCGGAAAGTTCTGAGACGTAGGTTATTTCTGGCATTTTTTCCAATCCACCTTGCGTTTCAGGGTATCGATTGCATAAATGAATGCTTCTCAATAAACAGTACAAATTCGTAAAAAAATGCCCGAATATCTTACCATGGCCTCTCAATCGAGGCAAAGACCCTTTGCACTAGGATGGCTTGAAAACCACGGTTGATTGTCGTTAGTCCATATGGACGAGAATGGAAGGATGTCCAGATTGTCCTCCCTACTTCGCAGAAGAGGAGTCGTGCTCCCATCATTCGAGATATATGGTGGCGTGTCGGGACTTGTTGACTACGGACCAGTGGGTGCTAGGATTAAGCGTCGGGTGGTTAATTCATGGATTGAACACTGGAGCAAAGTGCCCAACGTAGTAGAGATTGATTCTCCGACAATCACTCCAGAGTCGGTTCTGGTAGCGAGTGGTCATGTTGGAGAGTTCAACGACAAGATGTCGGAATGCAAGTCCTGCAGCGGTGCATTTCGAAGTGATCACCTACTAGGCAATCATCACGAGAATCTCGACTCTCTAGATTCAGTTGAGCTTGATGCGTTGTTTGTAAAGGAGGGGATCAAGTGTCCCAGTTGTGATGCTCAGGATTGGGAGAAGACGAGTCCGATGAATCTGATGTTTCAAACCAGTATTGGCGCGATGGGCAGTTCTAGAACCGCTTTCATGAGGCCTGAGACTGCTCAGGGGATGTTCATGCTTTATCCAGCGCTCTACAGGCATTTTAGGCAGAGACTGCCCTTCGGAGCAATGCAAACCGGCAAGGGGTATAGGAACGAAATTAGTCCGCGTCAGGGAATGATAAGACTTAGGGAATTCAATATGGCAGAATTGGAGTATTTCATTGATCCGGAAGATCCGCCTTCTAGTGACTTGAGCAGTTGGCCTGGTATTGTTCGTATTTTGCCCGACCCAGATGGCCCCCACTCTGGTGAGAAAGAGGCCACATTCGAAGAAGTATTCGAAGCAGGAATAGTCAAGCATCCCACCGTGGCTTGGTTCCTAGCCATGACGATGCAGTTCCTAGAGGATGTGGGCATTGATCCTTCAAAAGTTAGATTCAGGCAACACGCTAGTTCCGAGATGGCTCATTACGCATCTGACTGCTGGGACTGTGAGATAAATGGGGAACATGGTTGGATTGAAGTTGTAGGGATAGCGAATAGAACATGTCATGATTTGGAGTCACACGAGAAGTTTTCTAAATCTGGGCTGATGCGGGCATGGAGAAACTATGATTCCCCAGTGAAGGAGAGCAGAGAGGTTCTCAAACCGATAGGATCGGTGGTTGGCCCTGTTTTCAGGGAAAGGGCTTCCGAGGTTTCTCTTGCCCTCTCGGAATTAACCGATTTACCAAAAAAATTGCCCTTCGCACTCTTACTTGCAGATGGAACTAGTGTAGAAATCAGTGAAGATATGGTGACTAGAAGTTACCAGGACTCTGTAGTTTCTGGAGAGTACTTCACACCCCATGTAATCGAGCCTGCATTCGGAATCGATAGGATTATTTGGCATATCTTAGATCACAACTATCTGGAATTGGAAAAAGAAGATGAGAAGTACACGATTTTATCCCTAGAACCTTCTGTTGCCCCTTATGACCTCGTTGTATTGCCACTTTTCGACAAGGATGGGATGGATTTAATGGCAAGAGAGTTGTTAGTCCGAATTGGTTCAATCTCTGGGGTTATCGCAGAAATAGATACTAGCAGGTCAATAGGTAGAAGATACGCCAGATCAGACGAGATTGGAGTCCCGTGGGCTGTGACAGTCGATCATCAGTCTCTCGATGACAGTACAGTGACAATTAGAAGAAGGGATGATCAGAAGCAGGTTCGCATAGATACCGATTCCCTCATTGGGTGTCTAATTTCTGGCTCCCTGTCATCTCTATTCTAGGCTAATCTTCAAGTGTCGCCGATGACATTTAGGCTCATGGAAGTAGATAGGAGCCCTGATGACTGGACGGAGCGTTATCGTCCTACGACCCTATCTGAAATGGAAGGGAATGAGGACAAGGTAAGAAGGGTCAGATTGTGGCTAGAGAGTTGGTCTGCAGAAAATCTACCAAAAAAGAGGGGTTTGCTTCTTTCGGGACCGCCTGGGGTCGGGAAGACTACTCTTGCGCATGCATTGGCCAGAGAAAGGGGATGGACGATTGTCGAACTGAATGCTTCGGAGCAGAGGAATGCGGCAGCCATCAGAGGTTCGGCGACTAGGGGATCTCAACATATCTCACTGGACCAATTCGCGACAAACTCAGCCCCCTCGGGGGGGACGGTGATTCTGCTTGATGAGGTTGATCACCTTAGCGGAGGATTCGCAAAGATTTCGGAGGATCGGATTCAGAAAACAATGAGTTCTGATGAAGATGGCCCGGTTCTTAGAGGTGACTCGGGAGGGAAGGCGGAGCTACTCAACCTTCTGAGCAATACTAATCATCCCGTGATAATGACGTGCAATGACCCGATGAGACTATGGGGCAAAGGAGGTAACTGGAGATCCAACAGAGATAGGGTACTGAGGGTTTCAGAGAATGTAAGATTCGAGAGAGTAGACAGGTCAGACCTCAGGAGTATTGCTCTCAGAGTACTGGACTCAGAGGGAATCGGGATTGATCCTGAGTCTCTTGATGCTCTGATTGATGGGAACCCAGGTGATCTTAGAGCTCTGGTTAGGGATCTTCAATCCCTTTCAAGCGTAGTTGATGGACACATTGACATGAGTGCTGTTGATGACCTCTCAGATACTGTCCTAAGAGACTCCCAGGTGAACGTGTTCAAGTCTCTAAAGAGAGCATACCTCGCCCCATCGGGTGCAAGCGTATCTGAGATTGTTCGCAACTCCGACAAGGACCCAGATGAGATGCTAGCTTGGTTCGCTTGGAACAACCAGTCGATTATGACGGGTTCGGATTTGGAGGCAATCTCCGGAGCCATGTGCAGATCGGATTCTTTTCTTGCTACAAAATACTCCAATCGCGCTTTCAGATCCTGGTACTGGGGTTCAGCATTGCCTGCTCAGGCTATAGCTTCTATCCCGACGACAAAAACTGGTAATGAGGTGTACGTTAACTTTCCTGATTTTCTGAGGAGGGGGGGCGAGTCGTGGAGGACTGGAGGGATTATTTCCAGACTATCGGAGTCATTTGGAACGAGCAAGTCTTCGATTAGAGATGATTTATGGCCGACCTTACTGGCAATTCACAATCCCAGCCTAGGAGGAGCAGAGGGGGACTTCAGCGTGGCAAAGAAGATTGGATTGGAGGTGGAGGATCACCTTGCCATGCACGGAATACCCAAATCCAGTAAGAGTGGGAAGGCAATAGTGAAGGCGTTCGAAGGAGAAGAGTTGAGACGAAATGATGAGATTATGATAGTGGATGATGCCGAGCAGGAAAGCGGAGATGACACCCAGCCGACTCTGGATAGGTTTGGCTAGTCTGATTCCCAAGTCCTCGGATGAAGTAGCACCAGTACTGTGAGTAGTTCGAGACGACCAAGCCACATCAGCATCGTAGATGCCAGCAGGGATGGCGTGCTGAGGCCGGCCCATGAGGCAGCTGCGCCAGAAGGACCGAAATCACCCAACGCCGGACCCGTGTTCCCTAGAAGGGAGATTGAGACAGATAGCACATCAACCATGTCTAGATCTGGTTCTAGGAAAGAAATAGTCAGCATAGATGCGGTGACGAGGACCATCCAAGAGCTGATCATACCCAAGATAATCCATACCCTTTCCTGGTCGACAATAGATTGGTTGAAGCGAATTGCCACAACCTTCCGAGGTTGGATGATTTTTATCACCTCCCTCTTCGCTAGTTCGAATGCAATTCTGATTCGCAGAACCTTTAGTCCGCCTCCTGTAGATCCGGAACTTGCGCCGATTATCATAAGAATGAGTAAAACGAACTGGCTGAAAACTGGCCAATCAGAGAAGTTTGCACTAGAATATCCAGTGCTTGTAATCGAAATAGCCTGGAAAATCGAATGCCTGATGGATTCCAATATGCCATAGTCCAATTCTTCTGAACGAGAGATATTGACTGCCATAGCAATCCATGCAATGAGTACAATTAGCAGGTAAGTTCGAAGCTCCTCGTCCTTCCAGATCTCATTTGATCTGCCGGAGAATGCAAAATATAGCAGGCTGAAGTTGATACATGTAAGAAGCATGAAGACCATTACAATCGACTCAATTATGGTGTCATCAAAGTCCATTATCCCTCCGTCAGTAGTTCCGAATCCTCCCGATGGCATGGTTGTAAGGGCATAGTTCACAGAATCGAATGCATCCATCCTAGTGAACTGGAAAAGGAGGATTGCCTCGAGCAAGGTCAGACCAATGTAAATCGCCCATAATTTCCGAGCAGTGCTCTCGAGGGTTGTTCCTAGGTTGGAGATAGAGGGGCCGGTTAGTTCGGCTCTGGCTAGGGCCATCCCTCCACCGAGTGCTCTTGAGAAAATTAGGAGACCCAGCATAATGACGCCCATTCCACCGATCCACTGGGATATTGATCTCCAGAGAATGAGGCTTTTCCTCTGACTACCTAAGCAGTCTCCTTCGAATTCATTGATTCCTACTAGTCCGGAGCCGCAAAGAGGACTAGTGGCAGGGTCCACGAGCGAGGCTCCAGTGGTTGTAAAACCCGACATAGACTCGAACCAAGAGTGAAGGAGCCCATACACTATCTGGCTAACGGAATTATCTTGTCCGGGATTCCAATACCCCTCAAAGGGGCCATGGAACATCCCTCCCAGCCATAGAGGTAATGCCCCGATGATTACTACGGGAATCCAGCCCAAGGCAACGGAGGCAAAGGCCTCCCTATCCCTGACTCTTGCAGATGGATCAGAAACCCGAGCGGGGAAGACGAGCGCGTACCCAAATGAAATGGAAATCAGAGTAGGTATTGCAAATGTACGAATTGCTGGTTCAAGTCCCTCAGTAAAAAGGCTGTACAATCCGACGACCATCAGAGGCAATGAAACCAAACCAATAGTCCATCCAAGAACTAGGCTTACAACCTCCCAGCGCATACTAACTCCTTAGTGACTCCTCGGCCTTTCCTACATCGTCAATTTCCAGAATAAGATAAATCCGATCACCTTCCTCCAAGGGGCCGATTTTTCCTTCTACTATGTGGCTGAAGCTGCCATCCTCCCCCATCCTCTCGAGCATTACTAGGTTTGCTCCGATAATATCCTCAACTTCGTCCAATTCTTTACCCAGTAATGAGTTTCCAGCGTTAATCTCTGCGGACATTGAGACTAGAGATGGGATCCTAGGAATGGGCTCATAGAGTCCTGGGACATGCATGTGAATTGCTTTGAGTATTGACTTGACGGCTACCCTTCGCTTACTCACAGGCCTGAGTCCGATTCTCTGAATGGCCTCGACTAGGGCTCTGTCCTTCAAGATCAAACCTGTTCTGGAGACGCCTTTGTCAAAGGTCCTCATTGCTATTGAGATATTCATATTATCATCACTCAATGTAGATATTGCGATATCATGATCCTCGACGGCTAGTTCTCTGAGTAGGTCTTCGTCCTGAGGATCGCCGTGAATCACATCGAGGCGCTTGTTGACGCCTATCCTTGACCCGACGATTGCATTGGCTGCATCCAAATCTGGCTCGATGATGACTACATTCGAGCCTTTATTCAGGTAGTGCTCCGCCAACTTACTCCCAAAGCTTGTTGCCCCGAACACGGCAACTGTCGGCTTTTCAGGCATCTCAGAATCTAAATTTCCTACCATTCTAGCCACCTCTCCGAAGAAGTTTGTAGAACCACTCACAAAGACGAGCATGTCACCTTCTTGGATTATTTCATTTCCAGAAACGATTCGTCCCTTGCTTCCCTGAGCCTTCATCGCGATAATTCTTGGATAATCAGGATCAGTCCTGGCCCTGGAGTTGGCATCACCGGTAGTTGATCCGATAATTGGAGAGTCAAGAGAAACGGAAGATTCGACTATCCAGGCATTATCCCCTAGAGGGATTACGTCTGAAAGAGATGGTGCGATCAAGCCAGAAACCAACTGTTCGACGACATCCATAGATGGAGAGACGACGAAGTCTGTTCGTGCCCAGTTCTCAAGTGGACCCGCGCCTCTTGAATGATGAGTGATTTCTGAATCGCGGACATTGGCTATTGTAATTAATCCAGAAGCGGTTCTGTCCACGACCTGCTCGCTGAATACTCGTTTGGCGAATGCGCAGCCCAAGACGTTGACATTGTCGTCATTTGTGGCGAAGACGATTATCTCGGCATCGCTGATACCGGCGCGAACTAGGGAATCTCTAGAAAGGGCGTTTCCAGTAACCAGAAGGCAATCCAAAGACTGTGAATCGCTAATCGCATTGGGGTCAGGATCGATCATCGCAACGCCCCTCTTCTCACCTCGAAGCGCTGCGGCGACACCACGGCCGACCTCGCCGGCGCCTGCGATAATGACCCGCATTCAACCAAATGAATATGAGAATTAGATATAATCCTGCGCCATGACAGGAAATTTCCGGTAATGGCCGATTTCTAACACTATTCGTCGGATTCGACTGACTTTCCCCTGATTCGACTGTCTGCTCTAGATGTGTTAATTTCTGCTTGCCGCAAAGTGCGCCTATACGCCTGTCTTGCTGCAGGGGTGAGGCCGGATGGCAACCACGACTCCTGGGCAGGGAACCAAGACCATGCCACGATAGGGGCGACTAAAGCTAGTGTGGGTGGGAAGAAGACCGCTAGAACTGTGGACAAGATTAGGGCGGAACGAGCGATGGACCCGTAAATTATTGGCCGGAAGCGACTGTTTTCTATAATTCTAGAACCCTGCCACGTAGTTATGGATGCATGCCCAAGGCAGGTAATCACAGTTAAAACGCATGCCAAAACAATATTCGGAATCCCAAATCCAGTCCCATCCCAGACTACTGGATCGAACAGTCGGACGTTTAGGTGAGCGGATCGCATTGCCCCGAAACCCAATCCAAGTGTCCATCCGTATGGGGCACATGCTCTCAATCCAACGATTCTAGAGCGACCGAGGACGAATAGTGAGAATGACGATTCAGCCAGTGCAATCATTAGGGCAATTGCACTAAGAGAGATGATGTTCTGAGTCCCAGTCCGGACTTCGGTTAGAATTAGAACGTCTATTGCCGAAGCGGCTAGGACTCCTGCGATTATTCCGTAAAGTAATGTTTTTACAGCCCCAGATAGATCGTAAAATCCAGTCATTTTGGCTATGGTTCCCCTCCAACCGACGTAGATTCCCAGCAGGCCGATTGCGAAGGCAACTTGCATCTCCCACATCTCAATAGGAGCTTCAGCCATATCCTTCCCCGTGCAGGGTTCCCTTTCAGTACAGCGGATATGGAAGTATTCCATTACTGTATTACTCAGACAATGTTCAAACCACACGATTGGTGCCGAAACTCATGGCGCTAGAGGGCTTCAAGCGTAGAGTTCTCGGTTCAATCGGACTTCTGAAGGGGAAACGGAAGATAGACGACGAGACCGTAAAGGAACTCAGTAAATCACTCAGGAGAGCGCTCCTCGAGGCTGATTTCAACGTTAGGCAGGCAAAGGAGCTTACGGAACGAGTCGAAAGAGGGATGGTTGAGGAGGAGCCGAGACCAGGAGTTAGGCTAGAAACCCATGCAATGAATCTAATATATTCTGAAATGGTTAGGATTCTCGGGCCTCCTCGAGTAATCAAACCCCACAATCAGACTGTCCTTATGGTGGGGCTCTATGGACAAGGAAAGACCACTACTACTGCGAAGCTAGCTGATTGGTGGAGAAAGAGTCACAATGCAAAGGTAGCAGTAATTGAAGCCGATGTGCATAGGCCAGGTGCCTTCGAGCAGCTAAGCCAACTGCTCGAAGGCACTGAGGTAGAAGTCTACGGAGAACCTGATACCAAGATAGCATCAGAAATAGTAAGGAACGGCCTGAAGAAAGTCGGTACTGCTGATGTGGTAATCATTGATACGGCTGGGAGAGACAGTCTTAATGGAGAACTGAAGGATGAACTCCTCGAGATTGCGAGTATTGCCAACGCTTCAGAGCGTTTCTTAGTTATTGATGCACAGGTTGGTCAAGCAGCCGGACCTATGGCAGAAACATTCCACGAACTTGTGGGCGTTACTGGGACGATAGTGACCAAGCTAGATGGAACGGCAAGGGGAGGTGGGGCGCTAAGCGCAGTTTCAACTACAGGAGCCCCAATAGTCTTCGTTGGAGAAGGAGAAAGGATTGGTGATATCGAGAAGTTCGAGTCTGATCGTTTCATTTCTAGATTACTTGGCATGGGCGACATCGAGGGACTAATCGACCTAGCTCCTGAGGATCTTGACGAACAAGAGGCAATGCGCTTGACGAAGAGGCTGATGTCGGGCAGGTTCACTCTAACTGACATGTATGCCCAGATGGAGATGATGAGCAAGATTGGCACGTTGGACAAGGTGCTTTCGCATTTGCCTGACACGATGTTCGGAGGGATGGGGAACATGGGTGTGGCTCAGAAGAGGCAGATGCAGGCGAATCTTGACAAGTTTCGGATTGTGATGGACTCGATGACGCAGGAGGAGAAGGATGACCCTCTGCTACTGAAGTCGAGCAGAATCAGGAGGATTGCGCGAGGTTCGGGTTGTGAGGAGAGAAAGGTCAAAGAATTGCTAACTCAGTGGAATAGAAGCAAGAAGATGATGCGTGGATTCAGAGGGGACCGAAAAATGAGGCGCCAGATGCAATCCATGATGGGACTTGATGATGAGTTCGATTTGGGGTGATCAGTTGGAAAAGTGGTTCGCAATCATTGGCCACAGAGCCCCTAGTTCCGGATCCCTGAATCTGAATGACCTTCCTGGGTCGGGAGGGAGAATGGATGTCCTTGCAAGAGCCGTAAATGCTGCGCTTTTCGTCTCACACGGAATCAGGGAAGACAGCCATGTGATGCTGCACCTAATGGGTGGCGATGGACCCCCTAGGAGAATCTGGCTCAATGGTTCTATTCTGAGAGGAGTTAGGCCTGACGAGCGATCAATCGCAGGGCAGATCAAGGGCATTTTGAAAGAGGCAGTCCCTCCGAGGGGGCGTTTCGATGAGTTCACCACAGGAATTCTCCACTCTGGGGGGGGCTTGGGGCAGACAATCGAAGAATGGGCTTCTCAAGGCGTTTCCCCGGTGGTTCTCGATGCTGATGGAGGGGATTATTCGGAGATTCCCTCGACGACGGATTTGGGATTCGTCATCTCCGATGACAAACCCTTGACCGAAGATGACAGATTAGCAGTACGAGGGGCCGTTTCCCTTTCACTGGGAAAGCGTTGGTTGCAGGGTCACTCGTGCATCGCGATTCTGCATCATCTTCTTGACGGGAACTAGAACCAGTGAGGCATCCCCTCTATTCCCATCTTGGTGGATTCTTCCATCACCGACTGGGGTACTCCCAAGGGGTGGTTCTGAGGCCAGCTTGCTAGAGGGGTTATGGATGCAAAGCCTGATTCTACTGCGTTGCAATCAGTCATTTCTATGTCCTCATCGACGATTCGGGCTGCCCCGACCTTGAAAGTCACACCAATTGACTCCTTGTCCATCATATCGGTTGCGTTGTGATACCACCTAGCGCCAAGGGGAACTGTCTGAAATGTTCCCTTCCAAGTATCGGGGATATTCATGTTCAGGAACAGGTTTCCCTGGAGAAACCAAGACCTAAGCGAGTCCAAGTCCAAACTATCAGTTGGCCTTTTCTTAGATCCATCGGGTCTCAAGAGGTTGTCTGGTTTCTTCCTAACAACTGCGGAAAGTCGGTCCAATACATCCAGAGTTGCTTCAATGGAATGGGAGTAATCCTGATGAGAGTAGGTCGCGAGGCTGACTGACAGAGATGGCAATCCGTAGAGAGCGGCTTCACGGGCAGCGGATACCGTCCCAGAGTGGAGGACGTCGACTGAGAGGTTTGGTCCTCTGTTAATTCCAGAGATACACATCCAGGGCTCAATCTCCGGCACCCAGGACTTCAATCCCCCGTCTATGGCGACGATGATGCAATCGCATGGAGAGCCATCAAGTGAGAAGACCCGAAGGGGGACTTCCTCATCGATCCTGATCTTATCCGCGATATCCGTGTGCTCCTGGAATAACATGTCATCGCGAAGGGTGAGTTTCATCCCGGCCGCGGATTGCTCGGTTAGTGGTGCGAGAACTACTACTGGATGGCCTCTGCCGTTTAGGGAGGTTGCCAAGTCCTGTAAGCCCGGCGAGTTGATGCCATCGTCATTTGTCAGGAGTATTGGAAATGCCATCATATTTCTCGCACGATGGTCCCGTTATGAAACCGATTCATGAGTATTCTGGCTCGACTCCTGGAGGGTGACGAGTATTGCACCGGACATCATCATGAGTCCCCCAGCTACTGTTGATGGTCCAATCACAGTCTCCCCGGTCCACAACCAGCCGATGATTGCCCCGAGGACTGGTTCTAGCAGCAATGTGATTGACACGATGATGGGGGGGATCCATCTAAGCACGGTGTTCATCCCAGTGTGACCACAAAGGCCAGGTCCTAGGGACAGATATGCAACCCATGCTAACCAAAGGGGGTCTGACCACCCCAGCAGAGATTCTTCCGGTGTGATTGATGCCATCGAGGAACCTTCGAAGAAGACTGTTCCGACTGAGAGCCAAACCCCAGCGGCCAAGGTTACTGGGAAGGCATACACGAATATCGGCATGCCACGTTCCGATCTGAGGTGCCTACCAACCAGAATGTATCCTACGACTGTGGCTGCACCGATGAAAGCCGCAATATCTCCAGCTAGAGTTACTTGCCCGCCGTCACCGACGTCCATCAGGGCTACTGTGGCACCTGCGAATCCCAATGCAACGCCTGCTACGTGTCCCCTGCGAACGGCTTCACCCATGAATGGCATCATGGCGACTACGACTAGTGGGTGTGTATTGACGAAAAGAAGGCTGTGTATGAGACTGGTATTGTCCAGTGACCAGACCCAACTGCCGAAGTGGATGGCCAGGAAAACACTCGAAACTAGGATTAGCTGGGCGTCTTTTCGACTGGTCTCGAAATCTAGTGAGCGGGATGACTGGTAAAGGAATCCAGGCAGGAGGACCAGGGCTGTGCCTTGCATTCTCCACGATGCTCGAAGCAAAGGTGGGACCTCTGACATCTCCTGCAGGACTATCCCGGCGCTCGAGACGGCTAGGACTGCTATGGAGAGGGTCAGCCATGCGCCTGCTGGGACGCTCCTAGACTCACCCATAGATCAGTCCGCCAGTTCAGCGTCCATGACGCCAGTGGGACTCTTGGCCCCCTGCACTGGACCACGGACCTTGGCCGACTTGGGAGGTTCTCCCCCCGCTCCGCCAGCACCAATGATTCCAGCCTTGCTGAATAGCACGTACACCATTGCCCCTAGGAACACGTTGATTATCAGGAAGCCGAAGAGTCTCGCATACGGCCACCATGAGTAGAGGGAGAGCACCTGCCCGCCGATAGAAATCTCATCTAACACTGCGAGAACAGCGGCTTCGACCCCGTAGAATGCCTCTCCAGTAAGGGCTCCGGCGGCGATCATGAAAGTCAGGAGTAGCATCTGTGCGCCCCTCTTCTCGGCAGCGGCACCGCCTTCCTCCTGCCTTACTGACTCTACTACTGGCTTGAGCCTGCGCTCCTCCCACCACGATCGGTATGCACCGCCTATCAGCATGGGGAAGGTAGCGGGAGTGGGGAGGTACATGCCCAGGCCGAATGAGGTTCCCATACCTGTGGCCCACTCTGCGAACGCGCCTAGTGCCATGCCGATTAGGAGGGCGCTCCAATTGCCCTGCCCCTCGGCTAGGATAATTGTGAAGTATGCGAAGGCGTTTGCTTGGGGAGCTAGCAGTTCGATTGTCCCGTCGGCAAGTAGCTTGGAGAGGAAGATTGCCACGCCGGCACCTAGAATCGCCCCAGGGACGACCCCCATGATGTTCCCCTTCGAGATGTGATAGGGCCTGTTGCCTATGTAGAGACTGTTCTTGTAATCGCCGACTACGGTCCCGCTCATGCTGATTGCCGAGCCGAAGACGGTGGTGCCAACAAGCGACATAAGTATTGACTCCTCCTTGGTTAGCCCGACATCGAGGTTTAGGAAAACCATGAGGAGGATTAGAAGGACGATGAATGAAGTGCCTGATACGGGCTCTATCCCGGTCTCACCCATTACGCGAACTGCGATTGCGCCCAGGAGGAATGTGGTCGAGAGGAGGACCACCGAGAATATCAGCGATGGGACTACCGGATATCCGCCCAGTACGAAGATTACTGTGATAGCGAAAAAGGATATGCCCATGAATATTGGAATGTGGTACAGGGGCCATTCGTACCAGCCCTTGCCCTCTACGAATTCGTCCCCCTGCTCCCCGGAGAAGGCCTGGGTAATATCTCCGAAGATTCCAATGAAGGTCGGGGCCATCTTGAACAGGCCGAGGAAACCCCCTCCAAGAATCGCCCCTATTGCGACCGTGCGAACGATGGAGCCGAATGCCTGCCACTGCACGGTGGGGCCGAGCTCGGTTATGTTGACGTACACCCCCTGCTCCGGGTCGTATACGGGGACGTCCTGCATAACGGCCAGTGGGATCAGCCAGAACCATGCCAGAATAGCTCCCAAATTGACGAGGAGTGCAGCTCTGAACTTCATGAACCATCCTATTGCGAAGAGAGTGGGGCTGATCTCGATGCCGAGGAACGTGTATGACATCGGATTTCCCTGCTCGTAGGTCGTGATCCCGTTGTAGGGGGCGTGCCCCTCTACAAGCTCGCTAGGCTGGTGGATCCATCTCTCTGTGTATACCGAGGCCAGGCCCCACTTCTCTCCGGACAGGGTCATTGCGAACCAGTCTGCGATGCTGCTTGGGACCCCCGCAATCTTCTTCGACCACCTGATTGGGTAGTCGATGACGAACATCATACCCATCGTGAGGACGGTCCAGATTCCGACGGTCCGCAGTGAGTCGCGAGCGGCTTCGGCGGAGCCTGAGCTGACGTCGGATGAAATGTCAAGCATCTTCAGAGTGGCCTCGAAACCCGGCATCGGGAGAGGGTCCTCGACCAGCCAAACGCGTCGGAAGATAATGAAGTACATCACCCCCAAGAAACCGGCGAACATGGATGCGGTTATTCCTATGAAGGCCAGGTTTAGGGTGTCCACGGAGCTGAGCAGGTGTCCGTCACCGACCTTGTAGTCGTCCGAGTACGCGAGCAAGAAAATCGCGGGGAACGTGAAGATGAAGCCAATGGAGGCGTTGGTCGCTCCGGTGGTGGCACTGGTTGCTATGTTGACCTCCGAGGGTGACCACTGTAGGGCCATGCCAAGCAGGTATGCAACGTACCACGCCGCTGACACCGCGAGGCCTATTTTGAGGCCTATATACGCAGTGACCCCGCTGAAGACGGCGCCGACGAGAATACCGATCAGTACCTTGCGCGTGTCCCAGTGGCTGATCTCGAAGGACTCGTTGAGGTTCTTCTCCTCGAGGTACTGCTCCAGAAGACCGGTGTTGAGATTGTTGTACATGTCCTCGTCGAGCCATGTCAGGGTGCCTGATTCGATAGCCTCGAGGCCGGAGGCGGTGACGGGTTGTCTGTAGGCCGAACGCTCCACTTCAGACATGTCTCTCATTCTGAGCGTATGAGAACGACGCTTATACTTCACGCGGACATTATGGCGGGAGATGGCGAAAAATGGGCTAGTGGTCCCGGCTGATCTTGTATCTTCCCATGGCTTCCATCCACTGAATTTCCCCTCCGGATTGAAGGTTCATACTCGCCTCGACGGGCAATATCAAGTTCTGGTAGGTCTTGCTGTCCATCGCATGGACCTCGTTGCCCTGTATGTGTGTGATGATGGCCGAGCCTTTCTCGATGAGGGGGATCTTGATCGCGTCGGTCACCGTCCCCACGTGTGAGCGCTTCTGTCCGGTGAAGATGTCCTCTAGCTCTATCCTGGCCTTCGCCGAGCCATGCTTCCCCGGTTTAGACTTGGACATGCTGAGAATCTTGTAGGCGTTTTCCTCGATGGAAACGTATCGTCCGACCTTCAACGTCCTTATCTCAGCCCGAGTCGTGCCTGGCATGTCTCCCTTGTCGAAAGGGAGACTTATCAGCATTGGGTTGTGGCCCCGAGCCGAGTGCCGAGTGGCCCCCGGCTCGGGGTTATGTTGTACCGATCCTTGGATCAGTCGTCCTTGCGTCGTCCGAGCATGGCAGCGCCAAGCAGAGACATGCCCGCGAGCACAGATGCGAAGCCGGGCGTGAAGCCGGGCGTCTTCTGTGCATCGTTCTCTATTGGAGTCATGCCTGCCTCGCCCCTGTTATCCTCATCGTCCAGGGCGTCGCAGATTCCGTCACCGTCGTAGTCCGAAGGCACGGAGCTCGGATTCTTCGAGTCAGTGCCGCAGGAGTACTCGTCTGCATCCAGTATTCCGTCACCGTCGTCGTCGTCATCGGCGTTGTCGCCAATGCCGTCGTTGTCGGTGTCGTCCCACTCTGCTGCATCCGTCGGTGCCCAGTCGTCTGCGTTCAGCACGGCGTCACCGTCGATGTCTGAATCGCTGTTGTCTCCGACGTTGTCTCCGTCAGTATCCAACCACTCGTTCTCGTTCATCGGGAAAGCGTCGTCCGAGTTGAGGATTCCGTCCTCGTCCCTGTCAGCGTCGGCCACGTCGCCGATTCCGTCACCATCGTAGTCCCTCTGCTCATTCGCATTGTTCGGGAAGGCGTCTAGGCCATCTGGGGTTCCATCGTTGTCATCGTCGGGATCGGCGTTGTCGCCCACTCCGTCCATGTCAGCGTCTGCGCTCTCGCTGGCGTCCAGCGGGAATGCGTCGGACCCATCGTCCACGCCGTCGCCGTCGTCGTCGGTGTCGGCGTTGTCGCCGATTCCATCGCCGTCGGTGTCGTACTGCTCGCAGCCATCAGGGTTAGCGATGCAGTCGGTGTCCAATGGTGACCAGTCGGCCACGTCAGGAACGCCGTCGTTGTCGTCATCGGAGTCCGATAAGTCGTCGATGCCGTCCTGGTCGTTGTCGGATGCTGCATCCGGATCGCTGTCGAAGTCGTCTTCGTCGTTGTCGATGCCATCTCCGTCGATGTCGGTGTCGGAGTTGTCTCCGATTCCGTCGCCATCAAGGTCAC
This sequence comes from Methanobacteriota archaeon, assembly GCA_004195615.1. GTDB lineage: Archaea > Thermoplasmatota > Poseidoniia > Poseidoniales > Thalassarchaeaceae > UBA36. The sequence continues at coordinate 62,858 of PSPW01000006.1, forward strand.
TGTCCTCGCTTGGGTCGTACGGGAACGCGTCGAGGCTATCTGGGACGCCGTCGTTGTCGTCGTCTCCATCAGCGTTGTCGCCCGTTCCGTCCATGTCGGTGTCAATCTGCTCGGATGGGTCGAATGGGAACTGGTCCCACTCGGTTGTGTCCTCGGACCATCCGGGGTTCTCGAAGTCGAAGCCGTCCTCGGAGTCTGTGATGATCTGCCAGTACTCTGAGAAGTTCAGGGAGGAGCTGTTGTCAGCATCCCATGCCGATATCCAGTCCCAGAACTCTGCGTTGAACGCGTCGATGTCATCCTGAGTTGGCCATACCTCTGGCTCTCCGGTGTCGTTTCCGTCACCCTCGCCATCGCCATCACCGTCACCATCGCCATCTCCGTCGCCGTCTCCGTCGTCATCGCCGAACTCGTCTGCGAGGCAGTCGGGGATCCCGTCCAAGTCGTTGTCGATATCGAAGGCAGGTCCTGCCATTATCGCCCCATAAAAGCCCATCTGGGAGGTCCAGTTGGCTGGGTCGTCGGTACCTGATGACATGTCAAAGCCCATGATGAAGGCATCGGCAATGACCAAGCATGTGTCGTTGGAGATATCGAGGTCAAACTGTATGGTCTCGGTAACGCCGGTGCTGTTGAATGAGCCCTCATTCCAGGTATCTCCTTCCCAGTGCTCGTCCTCGCCATCGGGGCAGTCATCGTATCCGTCGTTGACCTGGTAGATCCAGATTTCGGAACCGTCCATGCAGTCGAACCAGTTGATTGGGTCTCCGGCGGCGTCGTACTGTTGCTCGTCCGCACCGTCGTCGCAGTCATCTTCTCCGTCGTTGACGTAGTCGAAAGGTATCTCATCGCCGTTTCCGCAGACGAAGGTGGGACCACCATCCGGTCCGGGGATTTCTTCTACTCCCCATTCGTACGAGTACGATACGTTCTCGATCAGTCCGCCGAAGAACCATTCCATCGGCTGCACTGCCTCTGAATCGAAGTAGTACTCGATGTTCTCGAGGAGGAACGCCAGTTCTTCCTCTTCGGTGGAGTTGTCGTCAAGACCTGTTTCCCACATATCGAAGCCGTAGAGGGTATGCTCCACATCTCCGAACTCGTCCACTAAGGACAGTTCGATGTCGATGTGGGAAGAGTTGTGGCTCGTGGTGCCGATATCATCGCCACTATCTCCGCCCTCGTCGGGGCCGCCGAACTGGAATGCCCATGCGTGCATGAGCTCCATGTAGGAGGCCTCGCCGTCTCCGTCGGCATCCACTGAGTGGAAGCCGTCGGAAATGCAGTCGATGAAGCCGTCTTCATCGTCCCAGGTTAGGTATAGCTCGCAATTGTTCACTGGGTTGAGCGCACCGTCGTTGTCCAGGTCGTCATCCAGGTCGTCGCATATCCAGTCCTGGTCGAAGTCCAATGGGGATTCCTCGGCGTCCAAGTGGTTGGATCCGCATAGCCACTCTTCCTCGTCGCCCCAGCCGTCGCCATCGTCGTCCCAGTCTGCGTACCACATCGACATGTCGCAGTCTACGGTGAAGTTCTCATCACCCGATCCGCTCATGTCGAAGATTCCAGTCATGACATCGTCGGGCAGTCCGTCACCATCGGTGTCCAGGCTCACGCATGGGTCGTATGGGTCCAAGTCGAACTCGTCGTAGACGCCGTCGTTGTCGTCGTCGGGGTCGTCGTTGGTCAGGTTCTGCGAAATCGGCAGAGACACGTCGTCAATCCAAACCGTGTCCGAGTTGCTGCTGACGCTGGAGTCCTTGTAGTACATCCACTCGAAGGTGTGCCATCCTGAGCTCACCGTAGTGGTGTAGGTTCCGGAAGTGATTCCGGACCAGCTCATCGTCAGACTTCCGTCCACATAGAACCTCAAGTAGTCCCAGAACCCTTCCGTGGAGGTCTCGTATTCGAACGAGACGTCGCCAGCGAAGGTGTCCATAGTGACCTCGACCGAGCTCGTCTCCGAGTTGTCGATGTCGCCGGACTCTGCCATGTAAGACCCGTTGATCGGGTTGCCGGTTGGGTTCCCGCAGGATCCCACGCCGCATACGAACCAGTCAGCGTCGCCGTAGGTGGTCCAGCCAGCCGGAATCGATGCGCCCTCGAAGTTTCCGAGGAATGGCGGGTCACCAGTGTAGTCAGGTATCCCGTCACCGTCGTTGTCGGCCCATGCGCTCCCGTCTTGTGGGAATGGGTCGTCGACGTCCATCACGTTGTCACCGTCGTCGTCGAGGTCGGTGTTGTCGCCCACTCCGTCGCCGTCCATGTCGTTGCAGTCGGAGTCGTCGTAGGGAAGATCGTCGTCCTCGTCGAGGCATCCGTCGTTGTCGTCGTC
>PSPW01000020.1 GCA_004195615.1 Methanobacteriota archaeon
AGCGGCAACCCGCGACATGGACTCTGACTTCAAGGACGTCGTGGCTTGGGTCTGGTATGGAATGGTAACCGCTGAGGAGATGGGTGTCACCACTGCAAACGCAGCTGCATCCGCCACCGCTGCCTGCGATGGTAGCGACCCTGGTATGTGCCGCCTACTAACCGAAAACCTTGGCCTAGGTACTGCAACCAACCCGCTTGCGGGCGACTGGATGCAGGCTGTCCTAGCAACCGCTGGAAACTATGGCGAGGCCTATGACGACGCGTTCTGCGACGGTACCTACGACGGTGTCAGCGGATCCGCCGCCATGACCGGCTGCCTGATCTCGCGTGTCGGAACCCTAAACGCTCTCGTTTCCGAGGGTGGAATCCAGTACGCACCAGCAATGCGCTGAATGCATTAACTGACTGATCGGAATTACGTAAGCCTCTTGGGGGGGATTTCTCCCCCAAGGGCCTCACTACGCTTTTACACCGCATGCTCCCCTACGGGAGCATGGTCTTCGATGAGTCCGTCGCTGAATGCATTAACTGACTGATCGGAATTACGTAAGCCTCTTGGAGGGGGGGATTTCTCCCCCAAGGGCCTCACTACCCTTTTACACTCCATGCTCCCCTACGGGGAGCATGGTATTCGAAGAGTCCGTCTCTATTGAGGGGGACGAATCCAGAGAAACCGATACGTGGGACATGAGTCTCTACGATCAGCTAACGAGTTCGGATGGAAGGATAAACCGACTTAGGTTTCTGCTCCTGAATCTGGCGTTGTACGCAGTTCTAGTTCTGCCAAACCTTTTCCCCGACTCCCAAACCATATTCCGCCTCTCCTACTTACTTGCATTCCCAGCGCTCTTCATCTGGTATTCATTGGTCGTTAAGAGACTCCAAGACACTGGTAGAGGAAGTCAGTGGAAAAAATATACACAAATTAGTGTAGTTTTAAGTATAATTTTCAATCCGTTATCACTAATTCTAATATTCAGCTCTCTCGAAATAATCGGGTTAGAGAGTTCGTCTATCGTGGACACCATCCTATTCTGGTTGATTCGATTTTCCAACCTTGTACTAGTTCACCTTATGATTATCTGTCTATACTTTAGTTCTGATTTCCGCGGCAACGCCTACGGTCCAGAAGACCCCTTCCTCGAAGGATTGGTTAGAAAGACTCCCTCGAACTATTCCGCTCGCCACATGGAAGTCATAGAATCTTTTGTTCGACTTTATGCATTCCTTTTGAGTGTCTACCTGTTCTGGAAGTATTGTAACAAGTTCCTTGGGATGTCACTTGATTATATCTCCACGATGGCCAGAGATATCACAATTGCTGGCACCCAGATGAACACCTCGTACTACCCTATGGAAAAACTGACCCCGATTGTCGGCGGAGTTATCCTACTCTGCTTCCTGCTGGTACAGAACGAGATGCCGACCTTATTCAGGGGGTTTAGAAAAGAATTGGTTGATTCATTCAAAGGATTCATCAAGATGTTCAAAGGCGCATTTACAGGAGATTGGGAAAAGATAGCCGCAGGTTTCTTACAATGGGCAAGAATAGTTAAGCGAGATCGCAACTGGATCTCCGAGTGCTCGAGTTCAATCTTCGCCATCATTTGCTTCGTACTCTCATACTTCCTATTGACCAGTGTCCTAGAACTGACACCAGGGGCTCAGATTCCATTCTTCTTCTTTGGAGGTGCTATTGTTGCCGGAGTACTTCTGCTGCAGGATAACCTAGGCGAGATTCTGAGTTGGAGCAACATCCGCTCCTTCAATCCAAGGGAGGTCTTGGGTGCAGTTGTCTCAGTAGGCTCAATCATCTTGTTCGCAGGCCTGACTCTCAACATCTCGATGATTCCCGCTATCTCTCAGAACATCCCTCAATTCCTCTCTCTGGTTATTTTCTTCACCTGCGCCTTCTGGTACTTGAGAATCTCCCGAGAGGGTATGAAGCCAGCTATACAGGCCAAGAGGACCGCCGCTCTGGCTTATCTGGCTCTCCTGCCGTTTATCCTGTACTTGCTTCTGAGGGTGCTCTACCTGCAGCACGACCCCAATCCGGTGATGCAGAACCGCTGGGCGGTAAACTTCGACTTCATGGACAAGGTGAACACCTTCAAGATCAATCCGTGGCCGATGGAGGTGGTGGCGAACTTCGACCCAAGATGGCTGTTCCTGAAGGCTGCTATCATCAACTCAGTGAGGGTTACCTTGCTCAGCATAGTGCTATGTGTCATTCTTGGGACCATTGTCGGCGTCACTAGACTCTCCTCCAACAAGTTGGCATCAACCATGGCTACGGTATACGTCGAGGTATTCCGAAACCTCCCTCTCGCCGTTCTCTTGTTCCTAATTGCAACTCAATATGGGATTCAAGCCCCACTGTTCATAGAAGAGAGATTCCTTTTCGGTGGGGCTGTGTTCTTCAGCAACCAGGGAATCTGGTTTGTGACCGTGGGGTCATATCAGAGATTGGTCATGGGCTTAGTCGCCCTTGCCCTACTCAGGGCTGGTCTACGTTCTATGGACAGGATCGAACCACGATTCATAGTCACCCCTAACACTCCTCTTGAGCATGTTAGGAGGCCCTTCAGTGCATTGGGATGGAGGGTCGAGGCTCTCGTCGCAGACATATTCCTTATTGTCGCAGCTGTAGTCTTCATCGATTATCTGGTACCATTCGTCTCGACACATGGAGGTGGCACCGAGGCATTATTGGCCATGACCCTGATTGTCTATGCTCTGTCAGTCACCAGCAGAGTTGATGACGACGGCATCAACTCGCTACAGATTGATGATTCGGAATCCGGCCTCAGGGAGAGGTTCAAAATCTGGGTTGCCGCCTTCGCCGTAGCCGCGGGAATAGCCGTCTCGAAGGGTCTGTCGTGGCCAGAGTACGTCAAGGACTGGAACGGGGACGGGGTCATTGACGCCCCTGGGTCGTGGGACATAGCCGAGGGCACTGGATTCGAAATCACGCCATTCTTTCTCGCCATGATGCTCGGACTGACGCTGTTCACCGCATCGACTGTGGCCGAGATCGTGCGAGGAAGCATTCAGGCTCTTCCTAGGGGGCAGGTCGAGGCGGCGATCTCGGTGGGCCTCAATCCCTATCAGAGGCTCAGGCTGGTCATCATGCCCCAGGCCCTGAGGAGCATGGTGCCGCTGTTGAACAACCAATTCATGAACGTCTGGAAGAACTCCAGCCTAGCCGTCATAGTCGCCTACAGTGACATATTCTACGTCGTACTGGTGATGATGAACAACGTCGGCAAACTGATTCCTCTGTTCCTCCTCCTGCTCATCACCTACCAGGCAGGAAGCCTCGCCATCTCAGTGGTGATGAACTGGTATAACTCAAGAGTAACGAGCGTGAAGATATGAGTTCGAGAGGCCTTAATGTGGATTCGTTCCTTGAGTTAGAGGAGTCCATAGCCGGCAAGCCAGGAGGTCCTTGGGTCACTCCCAGCAACAATGTGCTACTCTCCCTCGTGGCGATATCTCTGGCTTTTGTCTGCGGCCTCGCTGGAGGCATGTGGGAGGGATTCCTGCCCAACGGCTTCTTCGAGCTGGTGGCGAAGGCAGAGTCGGGAGGCGCAAGTTCTCCGAATGCCCTGATCTTTGGCACCATTTGCACGATTGTTATCGTCTTTGCATGGTGGGTGACTTGGACCGCTCTGGTCAAGTGGACCCCGCGAAAGACCCTTTCCACCGCGCTACTAGGAATCTCCACCGCTTGGATTATCGTCATAGCAGTACGTGGCCTCAGTCACTTCGCCCTAGTTGAAGCGGATTGGTCTGTCGTCTGGGCTAACAGAGTACTACTGATCGTAGGACAACAGATGACCGAACAGATGACACAAGCACCTGGCTCAGAATCCTGCATCGCTGTTTCAAATTGCTATGGTGTCAATCAGAACTGGCGCTTGTGGTGGATACTCTACCTGTCATTCGCTGTCCTAGCGAGCGCCTATGGGACCATTGCTGAAAAGCCAGCAAGATTCCTAGTCCCATTCACCGCATTATGTGGCGTATTGATGCTTGTAGCATGGGTACCGAGCGAAATCAACTACCACAGCATCGTCCCGATTATGAATCTGACGAAGGCCTTGTTGGTGGGTTATCTGGCATACGGGGCGTCGTACTACTACTGTTCAATATCAGAGGAGTACAAGGCCAACCGGCTGAGGTCATACATCGCGATAGGGGCAGTGGTCACATTCTTCTTCGCGATTATGATAATGGATCCACCTGAGCAGGTCAAGGATCTAGCAGTGCTCTTCGGCGGCACACCTGTCCAAGAGATACGTGAAGCCATAATTGCTGGAGAGATAGTCCCAAGCACTCTCGATAAACTCGCAGGAGACGGCATCCAGGCATCCCAATGGGGGGGCCTCTTCGTCAACCTCATTGTAGCAACTGCAGGATGCGTACTCGGCTTCGGAATAGGAGTCGTTCTAGCCTTCGGTAGACAGAGTGACCAGCCGTTCTTCAGTGTGCCATCAGTCGCCCTAATCGAACTGGTCCGATCGGGCCCTCTAATCTGCTGGCTTTGGTTCGCTGTCTTCTTGATGCCCGATTTGATGGATCCATTCTACGATGCAGAGGATATCATCCGCATGCTCCTGATGTTCGGAGTGTTCGGCGGATGCTACATCGCAGAGGTTCTCAGAGGAGGACTTCAGGCCGTTGACTCTGGCCAGAAGGAGGCGGCCATCGCCCTAGGGCTGTCTCCCTTCCAAACCAAGATACAGGTTGAGTTACCCAATGCCGTCAGGACCACAATACCCTCCATCGTCAGCGTGTTCATCGGGCTCTGGAAAGACACTACGCTGCTGTTCATCATCAACATACTAGACTTCTTCAAACTAGCCAAGGACCTACCAGCCACAGATTTGCGTTTCCTCGGTAACTTCCTAGAGCCGTTGTACGTCACCGCCATTGTTTTCTGGGTGTTTGCATTCTACCTATCCAGAGTCTCGATGAAGATCGAGAAGAACCTTGGACTGGTTAGAGAAGGAGGAGGAGAAGCAACATGAGCACGGACAGTGATGAAATAATAATTGAAACAAAGGGAATCAAAGTGAACTTCGGAGATTTCTGGGCATTGAAGGGAGTCGATATAACGGTCAGGAAGGGCGAGATAATCGTCATCCTCGGCCCCTCGGGCTCGGGGAAGTCGACCTATATCAGGACCCTAAACCGCCTACAGCCACACAGCGGTGGGACCATCAAAATCGATGGAATCACCGTGGATGACGATACTACTGTCTCCGATCTCAAGTACATCCGATCAGAGATAGGATTCGTCTTCCAGCAGTTCAACCTCTTCCCCCACCTGACGATAATCGAGAACGTGACTCTGGCGCCGATGAAGGTCAAGGGCATACCCAAGAGGGAGGCAGAGGACCTCGCTATGGAGCTGCTCGAGAGGGTTGGTATCCCCGAGCAGGCATACAAGTACCCCAGTGGGCTATCTGGCGGACAACAGCAGAGGGTCGCTATCGCGAGGGCCCTTGCGATGGATCCGAAGATAATGCTCTTCGACGAGCCAACTTCGGCTCTCGATCCTGAGATGATCAAGGAAGTCCTCGAGGTGATGATCGACTTGGCTAAGAGGGATATCACCATGATTGTGGTCACTCACGAGATGGGCTTCGCCAAGGAGGTAGCCGACAGGTGTATCCTGTTTGACGAAGGAGAACTAGTAGAGGAGAACACCCCTGAGGAGTTCTTCTCGAACCCAACTCACGACAGAACCAAACTATTCCTGAAGCAGATTCTCTAGGACTGCGATAACCACTGGGACACGCCATCGAGTATAGCTCCCCTGAAGGTAAGGAGTCTAAGATTGGGCCCATTCAGACTCACGGTCAGCGTTGCTCCCCTTGTGAAGTGAGTCTCGTCCCATCCGTCGCTGACCACGTAGCCCCTGTGCATATCGCTCGTGATAACGGTGGGCTTGCTGACCCACTCCCAGTAGGACCCGTCTCCGGCCCTGTCAGCCCGAGGAAGGTCCCTCGCCACGTACAGGTAGTGGTCGTCTATCTCACTGGCTAAGAACTCCGTTCCCTCGATGTTCGCAACGTGTCTGAACCACGCCCCCTGCCCTAGGAAAGTGGAGAATAGGCACCCGGATGAATGCTGTATCGAATCGATCCCGTCCCTCTGCAGCCTGTACTTGGATGGTTGGTACTGGTGCGTATTGGCAACCAGCAGGTCGTTGAGTGCCGGGTCGCAGCGGATGATGTTGCCGCTCGTTGTCTCGATCTCGGCCTGGAGACGAGGCAGGACGTTGACGATGGCCTCACCATCCAGGGCCGCCCTAACGTCCTCGGAGAACGTGCTCGGGTCACTACCCATGAAGAAGCCGTATGAGCCCCCATTGTCCTCGCTACGAGGGTGGCTATTGACTCCCATAACAGGGGTACTCTCGTCGACTGAGTGCGCAATAGATGTCAGAGTCCCATCGCCTCCCAGCACGATTACCAGGTCGGGTTCCACAAAGTCAGCCCGCCCAACAGTCTCGCGAGCGGTGTAACCAACGTTCAGGCCTCTCTCCTCGACGAGAACGTCGAGCACCAGTTTGACTTCCTCGAGTGACTTGTCATGGACTTCTTCGAAGTTTTTCTTGTAAACCACAAGGATGTCTCCGCCCAAAACTCGACCTCACCCGGCATTCGCTCCACGTGCCTCCCATATAGGCGCCACGCAAACCAATTCCAGCCACCAACTCTTGAGGAACGCATATTTGTCCACCCATTTAGCCACGCACGTGCTCCGACCCATTCTGTTGTCCCTTCTGATTTGCTTTCCGGCACTAGCGGGATGTTTGGAGGTAGAGAGACCTTGCCCTGAGAACACATGCTTCCCGCTAACTAGCAGCGCATTCAACTCGATACTCGAGGAAGTTGGAGAGATAGACGCACTGCAGCTTGCAGAGGAGTACGACAGGCTTAGCGTAAGCACGATCACCAGGTTCTCTGATTCGGGAGTCAGTGGAGAGATGGAGTGGAGGATCGAGAAGGATGATGACCGGAAGCTCAGATTGGTTGCCAACTCCGTGGTAGTAGGAGGTGTAGAGGTAGTTGGGTACAATATTTGGGACGGAGGGCCGGACACTTACACTAGGACAACCGATCACTGGATGATTGGCCGGGACATGGAGCCGAACTACGAGGACCCCTTCTTGGAGATATCAAGGCTAGCTACGGAGAACCCGGACGGAAGATGGCCACCATTCAGGTACGACGTCTCCCAGTTCTCCGACCTGAGCTGGACAATCACAGGCGATGCATTCGAGTCTTACCAGATCGCAAGGGCAACTAATGGCCAGGATGAGATATACTTCGAGATCCAAGGGCTTCCACCAAGGATAGTTGGCATGGCAATCTACTCCGGCGGCCTCGGGATGGACGACGTGACATTCTCTATGTCGGTTGCCACGGAGGACTGGGAAGAGGGACTCAGTATTGACTACTACACGACTATTCTAGAAGGCGGTGGCTACCTGGATATCAGCGGGCTGGCGCAGTTCCCAAGATCCCCAGTGCCATTCATCCCGGTGCTAGATCACCAATCAGTCAATGACGACACCACCTCTGTCATCGGAACTGTGCCCAGTGAGATGTCTCACGAGGTCACTCTGTCGGAGGTGGAGATGCACGTTTTCTCAGGGGGCTCTTCCATGGCAAGTCTGATGCTGAACGAGGAGGAAACCAACATCTCCACGGACGACGGCACATGGTGGGAACTCACATGGATTGACGCTGGCCATCGGGGCCTGCTCTCCGAATGGGACGTCTTCTCCGTCCGGACAAACTCCGACGCTCCATTCGAGATTCGCATCTTCGATCACTGGGCCCAGGCTTGGACCGACAGAGGGCAATAGCCAGTTCCGGGACCAATTCTATAACTCGGCTGCATCAGGTGAGCGCATGAACAAGAGGGCAATCACACTCGTGATGTGCATGCTAATGGTCCCATCTGAGGAGCCAATAAAACCGTTGCTGAACGGCCCTCTTGAAACTAGGACGCAATTATTAGGGCAGACTAATCACAAGGTATGTGGAAACAGGACTGAGGGGCAAGGTAGTACTAGTCACCGGTGGTGCTGGAGGCATAGGGCAGGCAATTTGCAGGCAGTTCGCCGAAGAGGGAGCTAAGGTCGCAATTCACTACCACACGTCTTCTGAAGGGGCCGAGGAACTAGCCACCGAGATAGGGGGGATGGCCATCCATGCTGATCTGAGGGTTCCTTCGCAAGCCGATGAGATGGTTGACACAGTGGTCTCTCAGATGGGGAGCCTGGACATCTGCGTAGCAAATTCGGGAATCTATCCACCAGATCCCAGGCCCATGTGGGAGATAGACGAAGAGAGATGGAACTCCACAATCCTGTCGAACCTCGGAGTAACAGCAAACACCTCCCGATCATTCCTTTCTCACGTATCTGAAAGAGGATCAGGCTCCCTTGTCCTAGTGGGGTCCACTGCTGGAATCTACGGCGAGGCAGGCCACTCTGACTACGCTGCAGCCAAGGGTGCGATCACCACCGGCCTGCTGTTATCGCTGAAGAACGAGGTCTCCCGCTTGGGTTCCGTCAGGGTGAATGCCGTGGCACCCGGTTGGACTCTCACCGAGAAGAAGGTTGAATCAGGGCTGGACGAAGAGGTCATGCAGAGGGCGAAGTCAACCATGGCTCTCAAGAAGCTCGCTACACCTAATGACGTGGCAAGAGCAATTGTGATCCTATCCTCCGACGAGGTGTCCGGACATATCACCGGACAGGTCATCGAGGTTGCTGGCGGGATGGAAGGGAGACTGGTCTGATTCATTTGGAATTGGACGTTAGCCACTTCCAGAGGTAGGCGGAGATTGCCAGCAGGACTATCGCCCAACTCGGGGTAACGATCAACACTGCCACTGTAGCTGCAATCTCCTCGAGCACGCCCCCGAGAATACGTACAGGACTTGAAATTCTTACACGCAAGATCATCGATTAGCGGTGTGGCGGAAACAGGTCACCAGATGGTCATCGACCATTCCCGCAGCTTGCATCATCGCATAGCAGGTCGTAGGCCCTATGAACGTGAAACCAAGGCCCCTGAGGGCATCACTCATCTCCTTGCTTGTCGCGGTGGACGATTCTACGTCATCCATCCGTTCTCTAAGATTTACAATGGGGCTACCTCCGACGAATGACCAGAGAAATTCCGAGAAGGCGTCCTCATCAGTCCCGAAGTGCTCCACGAAGGCACGAGCGTTGTTGATGGCAGACTTGATCTTGGCCCGGTTGCGGATTATCCCCGGGTTGGACACGAGCCTCTCTACGTCTTCCTCGTCGTAGGATGCGATTTTCTTCGGGTCGAATCCGTCGAAAGCATCGCGATATTCTTCTCGCCTCTTTAGGATCTGAATCCAGGAAAGACCAGCCTGTGCCCCCTCGAGGATAATCTTCTCGAAGAGTCGTCGCCCATCTCGGTTCGGAGTGCCCCACTCCTTGTCGTGATAGTCGATGTAGATAGGGTCGCCAGTGGACCAGGGGCAGCGATAAAGTTCGCCCAACGGGTCACCCCTCTGTGAGGAATCTGATTCCGGTCAGACTCTCGCTCACTTCCCATAGCCGCCTTGCAGTATCTTCGTCCTGGGCCTTCGAGTTGATTTTGGCCCTCCCAGTCATTCCCCTCATTTCGATCATACCAGTGGGGCCCCAGTACGGGTATTCCAACGCATCCTTCTCGGTGGCTGCGTAGAGGGTCGCCTCGGCCCCCCTCTTCGCCGGCATTGCCACGAACAGGTTCAGGAAGCGCCAGAACAGAGAGTACCTCTGCAGGTCTGTCGCAGAGTATCCCGGGTGGCTCGCTATTGCAGAGACTCCCGACCCGCTTCTCTCCAGCCTTCTGGCAAGCTCTAGTGAGAAAGTCAGATTCGCAATCTTGCTCTGAGAGTAGAATCCCCACTTGTTGTACCTCTTCCTTTCTCCGTTCAAGTCATCGAAGTCGATGACTCCTGGATTGTGCGCAATGCTCGATACCGTCACCACTCTGCTACCCTCGGTCAACTCCAGAATCGGCAACAGATGGCCAGTGAGGGCGAAATGACCCAGATGGTTAGTTCCGAATTGGAGTTCGAAACCGTCCTTGGTAGATGACTTGGGCGGAATCATCACGCCTGCGTTGTTGATGAGGATGTCCAACCGATTGCCCTCGGATGCGAATTTCTCGGAGAACGACTCCACGCTGGATAGGTCTGCTAGGTCGAGAACAGAAACCGAGACTTCTGATTCGGGAAACTCATAGAGGATCCTGAGCATGGCTAGGTCAGCCTTCTCAGGGTTCCTGCATGCCATGGTGACCGATGCGCCTTTGGAAGCCAGTGCTCTTGCCATGTAGTAACCTATCCCCGTGTTCGAACCCGTGACAATGGCGACCTTGCCTGTTTGATCTCCCATTGCTCCCTCATTCCACTTCATGCAACGCGCCAAATCCCTCGACTATTTCAGAGATGGGTGCCGGTTACTAGCGGATTTTCGTCAAACTTGATGGCCCACTCCCTTTGGCAGGTCCATGGCTAACCCACGGATAGAAGTAGAGGAACGGGGGCATCTGATGGATGTCCTCTCCATCCTCTACCCAGAAGCCAAGAAGAACTCGCTAAGGAGAATGATTGACCACGGGCGCGTACTTATTGACGGCAACAAGGCATCCCGTGCCAAAGAAATCGTCCGAGCAGGATCTACTGTGGAGACACTCTCCCGTTCCGAGGGGGATGGGCCAGCCAGAAAGAAGGTCGATAGCATCCCCGAGCCGGAGATACTGTACGATGATTCCAAACTTCTCGTAGTCAACAAACCAGCAGGACTTCTCTCGGTCGCCACTCCAAGGGGGGAGGCGGATACCATGTTCGACCGTGCATTGAATTGGGCATCCAAGAACCACTCGACAAGAGTCCATCTCGTCCATCGCCTCGATAGAGAGACGTCGGGTTGCCTTCTTCTCTCAAAGTCCACCGAGGTTAGGGACATGCTCCAAAAGCAGTTCAAGGACCGTACGATAGAGAGGATATACCATGCAGTGGTATACGGGAAGCCCAGTTCCGAATCAGGTGTGGAGAAGTCCCGCGTCAAGGAGACTAAGGACAAGCGGGTTCGACTGGTTCAGAAGGGAGAGAGGGCCGGCAAGGAAGCGATAACCAATTGGAGAATCGAGGAGACTGGGCCTATGCATTCCCTGATCAGGATCAAGATCGATACTGGGAGGAGGGCACAGATAAGGCTCCACATGAGCAGTATAGGGTGCCCGGTTTCCGGAGACACTCGGTACGGCCGAGGAAAGGCCAGTGTGAACAGGCTATGCTTGCATGCCTCGGCACTTGGTTTCGAGCATCCGAATGGCAGTAGGATAAAGGTGGAGAGCGATATCCCATCAAAGCTATTCTCCGAGTTGAGACGCAAGTCCCTGTGATGCGAAAACACTTCTGGTGTTCGCCTACTTTGGCATCTGAGGTTACTAGAGCCTCTTTTCCTACTCCCCATACTAAATAGGGCGCGGAGGGCGGGGCCGATTAGAGGAGTATCTTGGTTCGATTTTCAGACTTAGGAGTCGAGCCACGCTTGGTCGAGATTTTACGGGAAGATGGCATAATTGAGCCCTTCGAGGTACAAATAGAGACAATCCCCGAAGCTATGCAAGGAAGGGACGTGTGCTGCAGGGCGCCAACCGGTTCAGGCAAGACCCTGGCTTTCGGCCTACCCCTAATCTCCAGAACAGCGGAAGCCGAGTCTAAGAGACCCACCTCCCTTGTCCTCACCCCTACAAGAGAACTAGCAGAGCAGATTCGCAAAGTATTGCAGCCACTGGCTAGGTCAGCAGGCCTCGGCGTCCTATCGGTATATGGTGGCACTCCGTACAAGGGACAACTGAGGAATCTGAAACAGGGCGTCGAGATACTAGTCGCATGCCCAGGGAGACTAATCGACCTTCTTGACAGGGGCGCACTTCGTCTAGATGACGTTGGAATGGTGGTCCTGGACGAGGCCGACAGGATGGCTGACATGGGATTCATGGAACCGGTATGCTCGATATTGGAAAAGTGCAGCCAAGATCGGCAGACTGTACTCTTCAGCGCCACGCTCGACGACGACGTCGCCGAGATAATCGACCATTACCAGAAGGATCCTGCTATGATAGGAATCGGACCAGAGGAAGTGAGCATGGACAGCATGGAGCACCTGTTCTGGAGGGTCAACTCCAGAGGCAAAGCAGATCTCTCAGCCTACATCACGGAGAAGTGCGGCCGGAGTATCATATTCTGCAGAACCAGGGCAGGTGTGGATCGCCTTGGGGACGAGATGAGTGATATCGGCTCATCTTTCACCACCCTACATGGGGGGATGAACCAGAAGCAGAGAGACAGATCGATGCAGAAGTTCAGTGGAGGCAGAGCCAGGGTGCTGATAGCAACCGACGTAGCCTCTCGCGGGATAGACGTTACCGAAGTCAACTGCGTGATACACTACGATCCCCCGGATGACGGCAAGGCGTACAAGCACCGTAGCGGCAGAACTGCTCGTGCAGGCTCAACGGGTACGGTAGTCTCTCTTGTCCAGAGGTCCCAGAACAGGAAGTACAAGAGAATCCAGAGCGAGGCGGGAATTAGGTGTAGGTTCACAGAGCCCGACGTAGATATTCTGGAGGAGAGGGAGTTCGTCCTGGCACCCCCTATGAAATTCAATGGCGGCAGCAATTCGAGGGGCCCAAAGAACAACAAAAGGGCCCGCAGATCTAGAAATAGCAAGCAGTACAGACCCTCAAACCGAAATGACACCCGTAATGGAAACCGAAATGGAAACCGAAATGGAAACCGAAATGGTGACCGTAATGGTGACCGTAATGGAAACCGTAATGGTGACCGTAATGGAAACCGAAATGGTGACCGTAATGGAAACCGAAATGACACCCGTAATGGAAACCGAAATGGAAGCCGCAAAAGCAAGCAGGCGGTCAATTACAAAGACAAGCGAAAGGGAAGGTCTCGCGGACCTCCCAAGAAGGTAGATTTTAGGACATAGTAAGGCCGCAGTAGGCACCCCAGAGCTTCAATCGAATGGGTTTTGGCTGGTATCAATTCAAATACTAATAATCCTTGGTTTGCTCGTGAGGTTATTCAGGTTCGACAACTCCATCGCAGTCCCGAGAAAATGGTTGACTCGGCATCAGATCAAGAGATACAAGAGCAGCACGCTCGGGATACTGCACGAGCCTGAGGAGGAAGGGCATTTTCTGGAGGCCCTCGGATCCCTATCTGAGAGGGGGACATATCTGAACATTGGCGCTGCATGGGGGTACTACTCTTTACTCGCCAAGAAGACACGCCCAGATCTGGATGTTTTCGCAGTAGAGGCGCATCCGAAGATGTGCAGCAGGATATTCGAGGGATCTATGATTAATGGGGTTAATGGGATTTCTGTGTTCAACTCCGCAGTGGTTGGGAAGGATGAGCTACACGACGGTCCGATGAAGATAAAATTCGGGTACGGGGCATCCGTGAGATCTGCAAACTCGGCAGAGGATGGTGACCATATGATCGCCAAACTCGTCGATATTGGGGGCCTTCTACAATCTGTTCCCAACTCTGACCTACTGGTTAGCATGGACGTTCAGGGTTCGGAAGAAGGGATCTGCAGGGACTTAGCCGCCGACCCCAGTATAGGGACGAGGATCTCTACCATCATAGTAGGCACCCATGGTGCCGATATTCACGATATGTGCAAGGGATTCCTAGCGGAAGCCGGATTCTCGATAATATTGGACGAGCCGGCACCATTAGAACAGCCAGACGGAATCATCTTGGCTTCTCGTCAGTAATCGGTTACTTGTAGGGGCGGCTCTCGCGAAGGCTGTGGCTAGAGAGCTGATTCGACTCGAGGAAGTCCACAGGGCCTTCGGGCCCCTCACCGTTCTGGAAGGGGTCAACCTTCGCATAGAAGAAGGCGATTGCATCGGCGTAATCGGTCATAACGGCTCAGGAAAAACCACCTTGCTTCGCACCATCAGCAACCAAGACCAAGACGTTGGCGACATCACATT
>PSPW01000050.1 GCA_004195615.1 Methanobacteriota archaeon
AGCCAGAATCATGAGGGAGACAATACTCAGGGCGGTGACTCTCACGATACAGCGGCCGTGCCATTCATACATCAGTTAAACGGATTGCTGGTCCCAGAAGCCTATAGTCCCAAAGAACGACTACTCTTGTCTATTTCATCCGAGTAGCAGAGTTGAGTTTCCACCAGGGGGGAGAGGCTCGAGATACGATAACTCTCCGTATAGGGAAGGGCCTTCCATCAGAGTGCCTATGATCGCCTCTTCGAAGCCGGCTGCGTTGTGAGCCAAAGCAATCCAAGGCCTCCCCTCGTCATCTATCTCCACGTCAATGAAATCGCCGAACCCGCCGCACCTAACGTTCCCGCAGTCAAGGGTTACGTCCAACGGGTCGTCTGGATTGTTTACCGCTACGCTGGTAATCAGCGGCCTTTCAGCAAACGCATCCGTCATGATCGCCATGTATCCTGACCACCCACCAGTACCGTTCTCCTCGTCATAGTCTTCGGACTCTCCGATGTAGCCCACCACGACTCTCCCCTCGGCTCCAGCAAATATCGTGGGAAAGCCAGTCTCTACTACGCCAGGCGCTGCTATCATCATCGGCTCGCTCCAAGTATTCCCTTGGTCCTGAGAGTTTGCGTACCACGTCTTCAGGTCATCCCCGATCCAAGTTGCGTGTACGTTTCCACCATCATCCACTGCAGTGGCCACCTCGTGGGCATGCCATCCGTCCTGCATCCCCACTTCCGTGGTAATCGTGTGTTCTGTCCAACTGTACCCACCATCAAGGGAACGGTACACTGCAGGACCCTCGCAGGAGGGGTTACCTCTGTATATCGATCCATCCAAACCACCTGCTAGGTGGCCATGTAGGCCAGAGCATTGGGGAAAACTCTCCACTGGGAAACCGATTCTCTGAACGTCCCATGACAACCCTCCGTTCAGGGATCTTGAACACTGAGCACCTGCAGCTGGGGAGCCGGTGTTGATGCAGTAGACGTAGATTACAGGATGGAAAGCAGTTACGCCGGGAGGAGGTGGCATTGAGGCGATGCTCTGGTGGTCTTGCGTGACATAGTACCCCTCCACTGGGAAGGGAGTACTCCAGGAATCACCATCATTGTCTGAGTACTCAACGAACATGGCAGCGAGTACATGCATGTCGAATTTGATGATTCTATCGGTAAACTTGTCCACGTAGATGTAGGGGTCGTTCGAGTTCGGGGTCTGCCCGGAGTCGTCGTCAATCTGGCTGAAAGGCCCGACATCCTCCCATGTCTGCCCTCTGTCCGTTGATCTGATTATGTGTGTTCCATCACCCAGGCCATTGTAGTTGGTGAAGAAAATTGCTCCCGAGGAAGTTATTCCGAGAGTGGGCTCGAAAGTGTCGAAGCCAGTCCCATAGTAGGTCGCGCTAGAGAAGAACGGTGTACTATTCCCTGAGAAGTCAGCGGAAATATTTGATGCCGATAACGCATCGGGGTCAGTAGCATCCACTGCCCACCTCTCAGAGGGGGTTCCGGGGTAGTGGAACCAGGTGGTGATGGGAATCTCTCTCCCAAATTCGAATGTTCCATTGACAATTTCTTCCACGGGATCCTCTTCCCACCAAGTACAACCCGTTGTGGTAGAGCAGATTACTAGGAAACAGAGGAGTTGCACTACCTTGCTCACAACATCACACTAACCACTCGTTTTTTAGAATTGGCGGGACGGTTTCGAGCAATGACTGTTCTGGGCTCATCCATTCCATCCCTAGGTCCCTCTCAGCAGGAGAGGCGTCCCAGAAGAGCCTTCTACCTAGATGGGTCCTTGCCCATGAGAGGTTGATCTTGGGATGGAAGATGGCTACCAATAGTGAGAGGAAATATGGTAACTGCATCGTGGGGATTCTCAAGTCTGGATTTGCCTTCTTCAGGGACTTGGCGATGTCCCTGAACCACATCTGCCCGGACACCACTAGGTATCTGCCTGCATTGTCCCCCTTGGTCAGAGCCCTCACGTGCGCTTCAGCGACATCCCGCACGTCAACGATGCTGATGTGCATCGGCACCACGGCAGGGATCTCCCGGTTCAACAGGGTCATCACAAACGAAGGACTCCCGTCGAGGTGCCGTTTGGAGAGAGGAGGCCCGAGAACAACGCAGGGATTGATTGTGACCATCCTCGGGCCTGACTCATCCTTCTTCCCATGCCACTCTCTGACGATTCTCTCGGAGCTGAACTTGGCCAGCCCGTACGGATTGTTCTCTATGGTGGCATCATCAGCCCACGTTTCCGTGGTCAGAGTCTGACCATCCTTCCACTTCTGCGGCCTAATACAGTTCCCGACGCGTCAATCGCATCTAGGACGTTTTTTGTTCCAATGACACTAGGATCGACTATCTTCTCTTGAGGCCTCTTGGATTTCAGGACCACGACTGCTGCTGTGTGGATCACCGATCTGCATCCAGAAACGGCTCTATTTACTGAATCTCCATCGAGAAGATCCATCTCGACAATCTCTAGGTTTCCTCCCTCGGAGATTTCCATGGATTTGAGGTGATTCACCCTCTCCGGGTCAGAAGCGTCCCTCACTGTCGCCCTGACTTCCCTCCCCTTGGAGAGGAGGTTGGCTACGATGTGACTGCCAATGTACCCACTAGCACCGGTAACTAGCACCAATCCGGCTTCGTTACCGCGTTCCACCATGTTACTGGTTACGTGACGTGTCGCCTTTGTTTTTGCGGGAGCTGGAGAAACTGGGAGACCACCAGTTCGCACGCCCCATGAGCCTCATTACTGAAGGCACGACGATCGCCCTTACGATGGTAGCATCTACGAAGACCGCCACCGCTAGAGCAAATCCGATTGATTTGATTATCATCACATCTGCGAAGATGAATCCGGAGAAGACCGCAATCATGATCGCAGCTGCCCCTGTAATCAGCCTCCCTGAAGCCTGTAGCCCCTCAGACACAGCACGAGTGTTGTCTTCCGTCTCCAACCAGGACTCGTGAATCCTAGAGAGCATCAGAACTTCGTAGTCCATGGAAAGACCGAACGCAATCCCGAACACGAGTGGTGGAACCATCAGGTCCAGTGGTTGTGGGGTGAAGTTCAGTGGTCCCGCCAAGAGCCCGTCCTGGAAAACAACCACTATCAGTCCGAATGAAGCCGAGATTGAGAGTATGTTCATCAATACGGCCTTTATTGGTATCAGAACAGAGCGAACTTGGAACCATACTAGAACCATGGTAACTAGCAGTACGAATGCTAGAGCAGCTGGGATCCTCTCCCTAAGGTGGTCTTTCATATCTACCTCGTANGAAGGATTGCAGAGGGGGTGATCCACACTCACTACTCCTTCCACATCCTCCACTTGCTGACACATTTCCGAGATCCCAACGGCAAGCGTCTTGGAGAACGGGTCTTGGCCGTCCTCGAAGACAATCACCAAGGGAACGACCGAGGCGGTGAAGGCCGGGAACTCATTCTCCAGAATCTCGTAGGCCTGTCTGGACTCCAGGTCTGGAGGTAGAGTATCTAGCCCTCCCGCGGTCAGCTCCACGTGAAGGAAAGGAGCTCCCATCAGTAGGAGGATGCCCATCGAAGGGACAAGCCATCTCACTGGATTATTCATGACCTTTGTCGAGAACTCCTCCCAGAAACGACCTTCCCCTTTCCTCCATGGGAAAGGAACCGGAAGGCTGTCTATACGATGTCCAACCAGAGAAAGCAATGCCGGAAGCAGAGTAAGCGAGTAAACCAAGGCCCCTAGGACCGCTAGAAATGCACCCATCCCCATGGATGGCATGTGTGTCGCTGTAAAGTAAAACAGAGTGCACAGACCCACTGCCACTGTCGCACCAGAGTACAGTATTGCTCGACCCGCTGTTGACATCATCGTAGCTAGAGCCCCCTCTACGTCCTGCCCCTTTCCAAGCTCCTCCCGGAACCTGCTAATCATGAACAGACTGTAGTCTATCGAGACTGCAATACCAATCAGTGAAATCATCGAGATCGAGTACTGGGTCATCGAGAACCATCGAGAGATATAGAATGCCAGACCAGTAGCCATGGGGAACGTGCACATTGCTACAGCCATGGGGAGAAGTGAAGCAACAACCGTCCTGAAGACGAAGAGGAGAATGATCATGGATAGGGGGATCCCAATTATCTCGGCTCTGATCTGATCTTCCTCGAGCATCCGATCGAAGTCAGAATCAATTATGAGACTGCCAGAAACGAGAACTTCCAACTCATCGCTGTCCACGGCCGACTTGATATCGGCAACCTCCTTGGAGATCTCCTCCTCAGTACCATTGAATTTCACGAATGCGGCGACCCTATGCCCGTCGATGGAGACATGACGGGCCAGGTGAAACG
>PSPW01000021.1 GCA_004195615.1 Methanobacteriota archaeon
TTGCCGAAGCATCAAAACTGATTGAGAACGTTCAACGGGATATCGATTTGGCATTTGTTAACGAACTTTCTACAATCCTGCCTCAGATAGGTATCGATGTCGAGGAAGTTCTCGATGCTGCTTCCACAAAATGGAACTTTCATAGGCACACCCCGGGCATTGGCGTTGGGGGACACTGTATCCCTGTAGACCCATATTTCTACATCTCCCTCTCGCGGGGAGTTGGCTCGGAGACAAAACTGGGGTTAGCTGCAAGGAAGATGAACGAAAGTATGCCAAAGCAGTCCTTTAAAATGATTTCTCAGTTGCTCGAAAGAGAGGAAATCACTGCCAAAAAAGCCCTAGTGTTGGGCTTTTCCTATAAGTCTGAAACCGGAGACTCAAGAGAGACTCCGGTGAGGGAATTGACCGATCTCCTTGTCTCCTCGGGGATTGAAACATTTGTCTGGGACCCCTATGTGCATCCCCTTGAATTTCCTGATTGGGTTACTCCAGTTGAGAGTCCAGTGACCGAGTCTGGATTTGACTTAGTAGTACTAGCTACAGCCCACGAAGCATGCGTTTCTATTGACTGGGCGCATCTTCATTCATTATGTAATAACCATGCATTGTTTGACGGTCGAAGAGCATTAGAACCCGACGAAATGAAAGTTATTGGCTGGAAATACCACGGTGTTGGTTACCCCCTCGGAGCCAATCCATGAGGCCGCTTGTATCTCACTTCATCGCTCTATTGATTGTCCTGTCCTCAAGTGGGTGCCTCGCTAACCTATCTGAGGACGAGGTTAATCCATTAGGTGATGCTGACCTAGACAGGGATGGAATACCCGATGAAATAGATAATGATCAGGATGGTGATGGTTGGGTCAATAGCCAAGAGTATGAATGCGGTAATGACCCACGAAGTAATTCCAGCACCCCTCAAGACAAGGACTCGGATGGACTATGCGACGCTCTGGATGCAGATCTAGAGGGATTGCTTGAGGAATATCGTTCTTTCCGGGACCTTGAGCAGAGAACGGCTGATACAGAATGGTATGGCTATAACGTAACTACATGGCAGATGGATAATGGAGGCTGGGGAAAGAATAACATCAATGGTTACATGGAGCCATGGGATGGAATAGAGCCAATTTCTCCATACACATGTGGGAAGTCAGATTGTCCTAATGGGACATACCTGGGGACACTCGACAACAATGCTACGACCAGCGAAATAAGATTCCTCTCCAAACTCTACTCGACCTCATCGAATGAAACAAATCGAACAATTTTCAAGAACTCTGCAAGTCAAGGTCTGGATTTCATCCTAAAATCTCAGTACGAATCCGGTGGGTGGCCACAAGTATATCCCGAGAGGATAGGCACTTACTCCAATCTCGTCACATTCAATGATCATGCAATGATCAGGGCCATGCTTCTAATTTGGGATATTATTGAGTACAAAGAACCATTCTCCACAGGCATATTTTCAGGTCTCAATAGGACAATACTAGAAGATTCACTTGACAGGGGACTCGATTTCATTCTGAAGTCACAGATTAGAGATGAAGGAGGTACGCTTACCGTTTGGTGCCAGCAACACGATCCAATATCATACGAACCAATGCCAGGGAGGGCATACGAGCTTCCAAGCAAGTCAGGTTGGGAATCCGTAGGAGTAACAGCCCTACTACTAAACTGGCCAGATAGGACAGAGGTAGTCGAAAATGCAACTTGGTCTGCAGTGGGTTGGTTTCACGAGAATATGGTGGTAGGAAAGGAATACAACATGAAACCAAATGGAACCTTCACAGAGAAGGAAGGCTCAATGATGTGGTATAGGTTTTACAATCTGAGCGACGATCAATTTTTCATGGCGGGCAGAGATTCCGTGAAGGTCTACTCGATATCCGATCTTACGTTCGAAATGAAGACAAACTACCAGTGGGCCGGGAACTGGGGGGCCGATTTGGTCCTTGAAACATCAAAACTTAACCTCACTCGGTTTACATGAACCGGGAATTCGAAATCAACACATCGCACTCCCAATTGTTATAATGGGAACTCTTCTCAGCGGACTAATAGCATGTCAGAAAGATTGTCAGTACCTCCCTCGTTCTCAAAGAGCGCCGAGAAACTCGGCTGGTCTGTATTAAACTACAGGATTCAAGCCAACAGTATACAATTGATTCAGGATGATTATAGGATCACTTTCTGGATGGATGAGGACGACCAAAAGATGTGGGATCTTCACCGGTATTCTTCTGAGGGGTGGCATCTAGTTCACAGGATGTTCCACCCAGGAACTAGTAGGCTGGATTGGGTTCTCAAGACGTCTCACCAGGTGATGAAGACACTTTCCGGGGAAAATGATACTAGCGCCAATAATAAAGCACCCGTCAAATCTGCCTCGAAGAGAAGAGCAAAGAAATCCAGATAACTACCAAATGATGAGATGGTATCTGGAGGAGCCAGCAAACATTGTCTATTCGGAATTATTGGGGAATGAATAATGGATGCGGAGAAAGCCCTCCTATCTTCAATCCTAGACTCCCGTGGGGTCGAGGAGATTCACGTATTCCATACCGATCATTGGGAACCCTGGTATGACGGTAACACTGAATATCATTTGGGGCGCATCATCAAGTTTCTCGAACAGGTTGATCGGTACCCCCACAGTAGAAATCTCTCACTGTTCTACAAGGCCGTTTTAGCCCACCTTCCAAGAACTTCAGAATCTGCATACGAGGGGGTCGTCTCGATTCCGGGGGACGGCGTAGTATTTCGTCCCCAAACCAAGATGCTGACTGACGAAATCACGGAAGTAATGGGCGAGATAGCGAAGGATTCCGGACACGAAATACACCTTCATGTACATCACGAGAGGTACACAATAGGGCACTATTTCGCATACGAAAGCCAATTTGTCGATGAACCTAATTCAGCTTCGAAGGACTCTGCTAGATTGGATCTCTCCTTCGAACTGCTTCTGAAGCAAATAGAAAACGAGACTGGAAAAAAGCTCGAGAATTGGGGCTTTATTCACGGCGTCTGGGCCTTGAACGCAAGCGATCCACAGATATGCAACAACCTCAATGAGATTGAGATTCTAATGAGGAATGGTTGCATTGCCGATTTCACGATGCCAGCAGGTAGGCCTTGGGTGAATCCTTCAACAAAGACGCCATTCACTATCATCCCATCATTAGCCCCTAAGTGCTATGAGTTCCCAGAGTCCGACCCCACTCCATTGGGTGAGATGCCGATAGAAATCGATCAACGAAGGTTCCTGATATGGAATCAAGAAATTGATTATGAACACTCATCACTTGATTATAGGGCCAAGGAAATCACAGAAGCAATTAGCGATTGGTATGAATTCCTAAATCATTGGCTCTCCAAGGGTTTCGTAATTGGGAATAAAATGTTCATCAAAACTCACGCTCACTCAATGCACGGAGAATACGACACCAACGAGTTTGGATATCCTCATCAGCATCCCAAAATCATAAAGATTTTCGAAAAACTGCAAGAGGTATGTGACGATGCAGGTGCCTCTTTGCACTACTCCACAGTAAACCAGGTTATGGACGAACTATATTCGATCGATAAGAACCTATACGGTTTCCTTCATGAAGGAGAAATAGAGTCAATCCCCATTGACCCCAGGAGATTCTCCGGAATAGAAGGGGGCACAGGGAGGGATTATGGCAGGGAGAAATACCAGAAATTGGATTCTATCTTATTGAACAAGGTAACCGGACTTAATGACTGGCAGTGTTTGGGGCGTTACTATATAGGGCGTTTTGAGAACCATGAAATCTACTTCTCTAGAGCCGATTTGGTAATTCTACAGTATACCCTCATGCAATTCTCTGAAATCGATTCTACTTCGATAATGGAATTTGGTCCAGGAATTGGCTCGGGGCTCCTCCTCCTCAGCCTTTCAGGTTATGACTGCGTCGGAGTCGAAGCCGATAGGGACAGATATTTGCATAGCATAATGATGACGGAAGTAGCCTCGGATATTTCCATGGAAGAAGGATTTGACCCCGGGCCACTGAAATACCACTACGGAGAATACCCTGGTGTTAATCCTAAATTAGTCCAGAGGACAAAGGTACTCGTCTCAACAAATGTTGTTTCTGGACACACAGCCCCAAACCAAGAAGAGATTATGGACGGTTTCGCCAATTTCGGCCACCTAATCATTGACACGGGTTCATTCGGGGTGGTCAGAGACGAAAAAGAAAGAGAGATTTTCGAGAAGGAAGTCATTTCCCGGGGCTTCAGAAAGAAATGCAAGTTCTTTGAAGCCGGAAGAATTAACCTAGTTCATTTCACAAAAGACTGAGTCATTTGTCCCTCAATGGCAATACTCTCGCCATCCCTCATTACTTCCTCGATAGTCCATAGATTGAAGTTTTCCTTCAGAATTTTTGTCGGTATCTCATCTACAATTTTGGCTCTAGGATGCTCTCCGAATGAGTCATCAAGACCCCCAAACTCAATTTCCAAGAACTCTAAACCCTTCCTGAGCCTCAACCTATCTCCTATTTTCAGGGTCTTGAAAAGTCTAGTTCCAGCATGATTGTTATCGGAATGGCTAGCTAGATCCCCCATCGAAGAAAACATCACCGAATTGTTGAACTCAAAATCCTTGATATCCTGATCGCTGAAGTCCTCATCTGACCTATAATCATCTTCAGGATGATGAAATTGAAGATTGCTGATATCATCTTCTAGGGGGGAATCTCTTCTAATGCAAGTTACATGGACGACGTTGGATAATAATTCACTGAGTGTGTATTTCTTATGCTTCTTTCGAATCTCATCAGTCAACCTTTCCAATGCAATTATCGACTCTTTCCATTGGACAATTTCGAAGTATTTGTTCAATAGTCTTCTGAAATCATCCAGCCTAACTCTATTGAGATTAACATCCTTGTATCGGTGATGTTTAGGGTCTAGATGCTTCCAGTCAATTACCTTATTTTGAGCCTCATTCGTTTTATCCCAATTTGCAGGTGCTCTAGGATTTTCGTGGTGACCAGTCCAAGAATAGTAATTACAATGAGTTAGGTGGAGAAACCCCCTCTTGTCAAGAACCTCCCAAATACTTTGGAAAACAGAGCGCAAATCTTGGAGGTGCTCAGTAACCGCTGAAAGAATTGCGATTTGAGGCTTCTTTCTTGTAATTTCTTCAGATACATTTTCCAGTATATCTGAATAAATAGAAATTTGAGGGAACAACTCCATCATTTCTTCTGTGGAAACGGGGAATGGGTGGTATGCTGGGATGCTTGGATCCTTGTTGGATCTAAAATCCCTCACGTGGCCGGTCCCAGCCAAAGGGTCGATACCGTAGTATGCAGCGGCTCCCAGAGAAATGTATGCCAGAGAATGAGGGCCTCCTCCCATGCCTACATCCAGAATCCTAAGGCCCTTCCACAAATCCGATCTCTGTTTTAGACTTCCAGAGAAATAACCCCAATCTCGAGCAATTTCTATTGCCTCATTTTGCTTCTCCGCCAAATCTTCCTTAGAATCTATCTTTGTATTTGCAACGTTCCTTTTTCCAGATGATTTTGTGTATCTCCTAAATTCCTGATTTGTTGAGAAAACGACTTCGTACGCTACTGACCCATCGTCATCCAGTATATCGAAAATTTCATTATCGACTCCGTAGTACCCATATTTCAGCATAACATCTGATTCAGAGTTAATTAGCTCAATCAAGAGCTCTGCATCCTTTCCACCTAAAGAAGAGGAAACCGCATTAACTACGAAAACGAGATCATATTGTGGAAGATCAAGATCTCTGTAGTCGCACTCATGAATTGTTACACTTGATCCTATTCCCTCTGCAATGGCCCTGCCGAATGCAGACCGTCTTTTGTCAAACTCGCAAAACTCTACTTTTCCGAAACTCATTGCCTCTAATGCGAAACTAACTTGCCCGCACCCTGCTGCCACCTCGAGGATTTGAGAATCCTTACTTTCGTTTTTGACAATGTAATTTATTATCTCCTCATCATCATTGTTCAACATCGATTCCCGATCAATTCTTGTTGTGTAGTATCCATACATGCCTCCATCCTTGGCGCCCAATTTCTCGAGCCTATCTTTGCCGATTTTCAGCATTTTGCTGTCAATGTTTGCAATTCCTTCTTCCATGATACCACCGTTCCACACTCTTCGTGTTCTAAACGATGCGCGATTGCAATCCAATATCACAGTTCCCTATGCTGGGAACGGTGAAATACAATCGACCGGAGCGAACCCCATGGGGAGTGAGAGAAACGAACACCCATATGGCTCCCTTAAGGATGGAGACAAGATTTCCGATAAGCACAAGAGGGAATTGGGCAGGGTTCGTTCGTCTCCAACATTCAGACTTGGGACTCTTTTCACCAAATCAGTAGAAAAACCATGGAGGCTATTGTGGCTGCCTTTCAGTATATTGTTGCTATTAGTTCAAGTTGTTAAGGAGAGAGTGGGGGCAACTCCGAGATATTCTAATTCAGAGCCGTTCACCGGTGAATCTGAGCAGAGGAATTGTGTAGTATTCTTTCCGACAAATGGCGTTGGACTTGGTCACTTCACAAGACTACTTTCCATAGCAAGGAGGATGAATAAGGCAGATCCAGACATGGAAGTGGTATTCTTCACCACATCGCCCACACTTCATCTGCTTCGCGAAGAAGGCTTTGCCGCGTATCACTTGCCAGGTAGGAAGGAATTCTCAAACATGGAGGCAAGCACATGGAATTCAATTACAGAGGAGATGTTATCAAACGTTTTTGCTATCCACAGGCCCAAGGCATTTCTATTCGATGGCTCTTACCCCTATAGAGGGATGCTGAACGCAATAGTGCGGAGGGATGACATCCTAAGGATATGGGTCAGAAGGGGCACATTCAAGAAGAATGCACCAAATGTCCCAATAGATAGTTTTGACATCTTCGACTACCTCATCCATCCCGGAGATAGCGTTGAGCCAAACATAGACGAGGATGAAACAAACAATTCAATAATTCATTGTGATCCTGTTGTCCTATTAGATGACGAAGATATTGTTGCAAGCGACGTACTAAAGTCTAGACTAGGTATTCCCGAAGACGAAATTGTTGCGTATATCCAACTCGGAGCAGGAAACATTAACGACATTTCTTCCGACATCTCCAT
Source organism: Methanobacteriota archaeon (assembly GCA_004195615.1). Lineage (GTDB taxonomy): Archaea > Thermoplasmatota > Poseidoniia > Poseidoniales > Thalassarchaeaceae > UBA36. The sequence goes on from PSPW01000021.1 coordinate 7,171, forward strand.
CATTTTGGGAGTATTGCATGATGCAGGAGTTTGGGCTGTAATGGGGGAGTCTTTACTGGGTTCAAGGATAGAAATTAGTGAATTACCCAATGTTAGGATTCTTAGGGACTATCCAAACTCTAGGTATTTCAGCTCATTTGACTTTGGCGTGATATCGGGCGGGTACAATTCCTTCCACGAAGCGATCATGTTCTCCTTGCCGTGCATTTGTATCCCAAATAGCAAGACAGGGATGGACGATCAGTTTGCAAGGGCAAAAGTAGCAGAAGATGCAGGATTTATGCTAGTTGAGGAGAATGTAACAAGACCTAGGATGAAAAATCTTGTTTCCAAAATTATCGATCCAGAAAATAGGCAAAGTATGGTCGAATCGGGGAATTCACTGAGGAAGCCAAATGGGGCCTCCCAGATAGCTGATCACATAGCTAGATTGATTTTCAGAGACTAGATAGTGAAGCACGCAACTCCTCTGAGAAGACCTTGAATTCTTCATTTCCTAGCATTCCCCCCATATCCCAGTTCTTCATTTTGTTAATCTGGGAATCATCCATAGTGGGTATCAATTCCATAATCTTAGACTCAACAAAGTCTCGGTATTCTGGGATTATTAGTTCGATCGACTCCGGGTTCCATGATTCTAGCCATTTCAGATCTGATTTATCCGCCCCGACTCTTCTTTTCAGTAAACTCATCAATTTGTGATTACCTTCATATCTCTCGCAAATGTAGGAGAGAACATTTTCGTGTTTTATGGGAAAACCTTCGAGATGATGCTTCGCTTCCTCGATTTTGAATAACTTGTCTAACCCCTCGTCATCAATTTTCTCGCCCCTCAGTGTAGAATCAAGTAGAGACTTTCTAAAGCACTTCCAACAATTTAGACAAGGGGATTTCCATTTTCCTCGGATGCATGATTGTGAGAGAGGACCAATTTCGTGTTCGATCATTATCTTGCTGGTGGCCACCTCACTCATTCCTGCAACGACAAGGTTCAGAGGTATTCCAGCTGCCTTGAATAGCGTTCCCCATAGCCTGTTGTGATTTTCGGCGGGGTAATGGCGGTATCTCCTATGTCCAATTCCATATGCAGATTCCATTATTGTACCGAAAGCAATGCTGTCCAAAGAGAACTCTACTGCAAGCAATATGGCCGGAGATGAATTTGCTACGTCTACTGGGAATCCGACTGGTTTTCTAAGGTATTCCAGGTCAGTCTCCACCATTACTACATTGTGTCCTATTTTTCCCAACTCTTTGCAACTCGTATGCGCTGCATCTTTGTCATACAGTGAACCTCTCTTAATTGGCCGATCAAGGAAAAAACTAACCGTTTCCTTTGGCATTATGGCTAGTGCAGCTACCGAGTCAACACCTCCGCTCAAGGCAAGTGCTGGCTTGGAAGACTCGGGGGCACGATAAGAGACAAGATTCTCATTTATTGGTCCAACGGAGAACCTGCTGATAACTCCAGCAGCATCATGGAAGTCCTTGGAAATCCCACGGGGAAATGTGATTCTCTCACCAATGAATGGAAAACAAAGCATCAGGGAAACTAGAGCTATATGGTCAGGATGGATACTTTCTAGAGCAACTCCCATTGGAAGTCTGAAATAGCATTCACTTTCTCCCATTCGGAATTTTTCACTAGGTACGGCTTTGTCTTCTTCCTCTATCGTGAAGATAAATCTGAGTAAGTCGCCTCGACTCTTAATGTCCACAATCATAGCACCGACTCGTGTTATTGCCACTGGCTCGAAATGTGAGATTGCACAGTCAATGACAAGCCCCTTCTCGAATCGATTATTGGTTCATAATTCAAATATTCCTTTGCAAGAGAGATATCAGCCAGTGAATGTCTAACATCACCCACCCTTTCTTCTTCGAATATTGGCGTAATTTCTGCAACCTCTGGATCAACTTCACCGATAATATCTCTTATCTGTTCGAAAATCTCGTTCAGCGTCATCCTTGAACCGCAGGCTATATTGTAAATTCTCCCAAATGCTGCTTCTTTATCTGTAGTCAAGGCGGCAATGTTAGCGTCTACAGCGTTGGAAACATAAGTGAAGTCCCTGGATTGTCCCCCATCTCCGTATATTGCCGACCTCTCACCATTTAGGGTATTATTGATGAACCTCGGAATTACTGCTGCATAGACTCCCTCAGGAGTCTGTCTGGGTCCGAATATGTTGAAGTATCTTAGACCAATCGTTTCGATCCCATGGATTTTGTTGAAAACAGCGGAGTAAAGCTCCCCTGCTCTCTTAGAAACAGCATATGGGGATAGTTGAGCGCCTATCTTTCCCTCTATTTTAGGAAGTCCCTCCTCATCTCCATAAACCGAAGAACTCGAAGCGAAAACCACTCTCTTGATATTCTTAGTTGCAGCAGTGTGGAAGATGTTTAGAGTGCCTGTAATGTTGTATAAGTTAGTCTTTAGTGGATCAGCCACTGATCTCGGTACTGAACCCAAAGCTGCTTGGTGATTTATCGCATCACAACCATCCATGGCCTCCATGCACGAATTTATTTCTGTAATGTCGCACTCAATAAATTCAAAATTTTCTTTTCCCATTAGGTGAGAAATGTTTTCGGTTGATCCCGTGATTAGGTTGTCCGCGCAGACAACTTCGGTGCCCATTTCGACCAACCGATCACAGATATGTGAGCCGATGAATCCAGCTCCTCCGGTAACAAAGACTCTTTTGGGAATATTTCCTTCCATCCTCTCAACTCTCTGACTGGCTCATGTGGTATATCTCTATGAGTTTTTCATACATTGTTTCCATAGAGAATCTATTCCTGGCATTGCTCTCTGAATTCGCTGATGAGTTCTCCAACCACTTCTCGCTTCTATTTAGCCAATCAATAATTTCTCTGCCGATTTCCCCTTCGTCTTCGTTTGTTAAAAGCTTGCCAGTGACTCCATCGATAAACGTTTCACTTGACCCTCCAGCATCCGTAGAGATCACTGGAACGCCAAAGCCCTGTGCCTCGATTAGGACATTTGGCAAACCCTCAACCCGTGACGTAAGGAAAAACAAATCCATCCTTTTTAGCCATGATGCAATATCGGTAGATTGGCCCACCAGATGTACTCGATTACCAATTCCCATTCTTTCCACTTTTTCTCTCATCAGTTCTAATTGGATCCCCCCTCCAACAATTACGAAATGTGTATTATCTAATTTGGTGATAACCTCGCTAGCTACGTCAATCCATAGTTCCGGATTCTTCTCTTCGACTATTCTGAAGACTGAACCAACAACCTTGTCTTTCTCTCCTATCCCAAGATCTTCCAGAATCAACTCGACATTGTCATCATTTGACTCTCTTTCAATTGTGTCAAAATCAACTCCGTTGTGGATAATTGGAAATGAGTCATATCCCATGTCTAGCCATTCTGAATAACTTCTTGAACCTGCATTGCTATTGTGGGCCAAAATCACCCTCCCTCTATTGAGAATCGATCGATATGCATCATCTAAATAGCCCCTTCCCCTGATGTGTAGGGCCGTCTTCCTATCTGGCCTCATGGAGCGGGCGAACAACACTATGTTCGGAACTCCGGCAATCATGGCCGCAATTGAAGCATCAATATTCATCCCATCTTGCCATGAATGGAGTATTGAGGGTTTGAATTGTTTGATCCTCTGGTAAAGTGGGACAATGGTCTTCTTCATTCTTTCCGGAAGTAGCGAAATTAGTTTCCTCCACTCTCCAAGATCTTGATCAATCACGCTCTTATCGGGGCTACCAGAACCACCAAACTCGTCTATCTTAACGCCCAGCTTCTCTACTTCTCCCTCATACGTTGAGAACCTTCCTCCAGACGTGTCTATCCTGTAGCAGAAAAGCTGCACTTCTTTCCACCTCCCGTCCGAGACTATTCCTCCCAGGCAGGAGACTACCTGCCTTTCCGCCCCCCCTCTTCCCAATGATGAAGAGGCCATGGCGATTTTTCCATTTCCGTCCCATGATTGATTTACATTGCCGGACGTTAATTGCGCTATCCTCTCAATGACGCAACTTGTTCTTTGTATCGTCGCCCCCCTTTCAATAGCGTCATCAATATGTTTCTCGCTCAACCCCACAATCTTGAGAAATCTCTTTAGTGCGGACAAATCATCTTCAAAGCCCTCGTTTCTCCCGCAAACATCGATTCCGTTCTTTAGGAACTTGTACTCCATTGTCAGGTTGTCATAATCTCGGAAAAGGTTCGACATTTCTCGGTAGAACTCAGCCTCATCCCAATATTCGCTAATTCCTCTTTCAGATATTTCCTTGCTCTTTTCGAACAACGAGAATTCGTTTGCAAGTACCGAAGCGATTGCGTATCCTCGAATTGAACCCCCGTTTAGCGCAACGATATCCTCTATCGTTGCATTCGCTCCTTCGCCCCCACTCCGGAATTGCAGTACCAGCCGCTTTTCCCAATTGGAAATTTCTTCAGGATTGTTGATGCAGTAATTAACTATCAGTTCTAGTGCTCTAGAGAGTGATCCCGAACGGGCGTAAACCTGAGACAACGTTCTTTTCGCTCTTGAGTCCCCAGGATTGATTTCAAGGCATTGCTCCAAGTAATTCTGAGCTTCATCGTCCATCCTCATCGTGTAATATGTCCTCCCTAAACCCAGCATTGCTTCAAAATCATCAACCCCTGAACCTAGCAGGGTCTCCCAAGTTCCCAATGCCTTATCATATTCTCCGATTTTATCAAAGATCCTCGCACTATAGATCAACCCATGCCTATCCTCTGGGGTGTTATCGAGAATTTCATGGCAAATTTCCAATGCTTTGTTCAATTCGCCACCTTCTATCAGGAATCGCATTCTTGCGACCTTTGCCTCCCTATCGTAGTATAGCAGACCTTCTAGAAATGAGTAGTGTTTCATTGAGCCGCTACTATCTCCAAGGGATCTCAGAGATCTGGCCATGTACCTGTGACCATCTATATTTTCTTCATCGATTTCTAATAATTCTGCACATCTCATTGCACAATTCTTGTAGTCCTTTGAGAGGTATAATGATTTCACTAACAGCCTTCTAGTTGACAGTTCATTCTGGTGCAGCCTAATTCTGAGTGATGCTAATTCCTGCAATTGGCCATGATTCCCCTCAAAATATAGATTCTGCAACTTTTTCTGATCCATACTTTCGATTAAATCTAGCAGATCAGAACCACCATTCACCATGTAGTCTTTTTTGTCTAAATCAAGAATCTTGGTAATTCTAGAGATTTCATCCCTATTCATGGTCCTGCCCTTTGCTTTCCTCCTCTTAGTGAGTCTTTTCCTCAAGTTATGTATCGTCACGTCATTCCCACTGAGGTCTATGGTCTCGTGCGCCTCAGTTCTTGCAGGTATTTCTACCTCTGAATGGAAATCAAAATCAGTGGATTTGGGGATAATTTTTTCATCGATTGAAATAGCCCAAATCATTGCAATTATTGACAAATAGAGGAATGAAACTATCAAAAGTAATGCTGTCAATGTCGGAATCCTACCGCCCCCTGTTTACAATATTTTCAACGTAGAACCTGACTGCATCTTCAGACGGGCCATCGAATACCTTAGCCCCCTCGTCTAGTACGATTCCCCTATTGCACATTGATTTCGCTAAATTTAGAGAATGTGTGGAAATCAGTATCGTCTCTCCCTTTTCCATGAACTCCATAGCCTTCTGCGTGGCCTTTTCTCGGAAAATTGCATCCCCTACTCCCAAAGTTTCGTCCATCAGCAGAATCTCCGGATTCAGGCTCGTGGTGAATCCGAAACCAACCCGCCCAGCCATCCCCGAAGAGAGTGAACTGTAGTTCCTGTCATATGCTTCTCCAAGCTCGCAGAATTCTTCAACCTCTTTTTCGATTATTGAGACCTCGTGTTCTGGAATCCCATATATCTGGCTCATCAGTCTAACATTCTCTCTCGAAGAGATGTGAGGAATCAGCCCGGGGTTGGAACCTTTGAGGGTGAAAACACGCCCATTGGTTTCTATAGTTCCCGATGCCGGCCTCAGAAACCCTCCAATAGCGCTAAGAAGGGTTGTTTTTCCTGACCCATTTTTCCCAATAAGGGCAACTACTTCTCCCTTATTGATGGTCATTGAGACCTTGGAAATCGCCTTCACCCGTTTCTCGTTCTTTCTATTCATTATCCCCTTGGGAATTGACTTGTATTCTATCGAAACATCCTGGACATCAATTGCGATTTCTAGAACCATACAGACCCCTCCCAACGCTGCTTGTCTATATTCCTCAGGCCAAAAAATAGTAG
>PSPW01000007.1 GCA_004195615.1 Methanobacteriota archaeon
TGATACGTTCTCGTGCAACCTTACCAGGCCATTTGCATGCATCTTTCTTGCGGTGCACTTCTTGGGGTCGTCCTGATCGAGATGAATCACGTGCAGGGAGACTTCTTCCACGTCCCTATCTCCTTGAGCGTGCACCGGATCTGGAGACTCCTATCTTCCTTCCCTTCTTCTTGGCTATCTTATTCTTGGGGCTTTTTTCGATCTGTTTCTTGGCATCTGAGATGGTCATCTGTCTATCAGAATCCGATGTAACCATGGTGTGGCCGTGGGACATCGACTCCACGAAAAGGCGTACGTCAAGTGCCTTTGCAAACTTGTTCACTAGCGAGTCAGTTGGTCTGATGCCGTTCTCGGCCTTCTGAATGACCCCAATCTTTTCGTTCATCTTTCTGGCGAGGTCTTCCTGAGATAGGCCCCTATGCTCCCTAGCATTTCTAATTCTTGAATTAAAGTCGCTTGCTAGCTCCATCTCATCTTTCGTCATGATGTCTACTCCAGTAATCCCTTTCCCAGAGATATGGCTTCGTGGCTCTGCGGGGGCACTGACCCTCGGCCTCATCACTTGCTCAGCAATCAGACCCATGGAGCCAATGCATCCATTACAGCATTCAAGCAATGATTGTGATGCTCTGGCCATCTTTGTACTGACTCCCTCAGCTCCACAAAGTTCGCATGCACCCATGCATTGCCCACACGATTGAGCATCATGAGTCCTTCGTAGAGGTCTTAAGTATCGGTTTAGTGCGGACAACATGGTGTCCGAGGCCAACGAAACACCAAGTGGGGGTGACCTTCACGATAACAAAGACCCCCATAAAGGGGCTCTAGACCGTCTTTCAAAGGACTATCAGGAGCTATCTGACAGGGCTCAACAACTACTGACGGAGAAGCTATTCTTGGAGAATGAAATCACTCAGCTGAAGACGCGCTCCAACAGGCTTGAAGAGGAACTAAGCAACTTTCGAACTCCACCGCTAATCATAGGATACATTCAGGATATGATTAACGAACAGGCTATCGTGAGGAGTTCCAACGGGACTGTCTTCCTAGTCTCGATCAATCCCCGTCTCGATAGTACAAAAATCAAACCAGGAACCAGAGTGGCGCTAAATCAGGATTCACTATCAGTAGTCGAAATCCTCTCTGACTCTTGGGATCCGTTAGTTAGCAACTCGGAGATAATCGAATCACCAGATGTTGATTACTCTTCCATTGGGGGACTAGAGGAACAAATCAGGGAACTAAAGGAGGCCATTGAGCTCCCCTTCGAGAACCCCAAGGCATTCTCTGATTTCGGCATCGATCCACCGAAAGGGGTGCTGCTGACAGGCCCTCCAGGGACTGGCAAGACTATGTTGGCAAAGGCAGTTGCAAATTCAACCAATGCTACATTCCTCGGGCTTGTAGGAGCAGAGCTAGCTCAGAAGTACATCGGTGAAGGTGGCAGGATGGTCAGAGAGCTGTTTGAGATGGCTAGGCAGAAGTCCCCATCAATCATCTTCATCGACGAAATCGATTCAATAGGCTCCAAGAGACTCGACGTCGCCACTTCAGGAGATCGTGAGGTTCAGAGGACGCTAATGCAACTTCTTTCCGAGCTAGATGGCTTCGAGAGTCTCGATAATGTCAAGGTCATCGCTGCTACCAATCGTCCGGAACTACTCGATGCAGCCCTCCTACGTCCCGGACGATTTGACCGAATAATTGATATCCCAATTCCTGACTTGAGTGCTAGAGAGGCAATCTTCTCCGTTCACACAGGTTCAATGCCTCTGGGCAAGGGCGTGAACAACAAAATATTGGCATCCATGTCAGGGGGATTTAGTGGAGCTGAAATTAAAGCCGCCGTTGTGGAGGCCGGTATTTCCGCTATCTCGAGTGACCGTAAGTCAGTTCAGAAGATCGACTTCATCAGGGCAATAAAGAAGGTTGAGAAGAATCGAAAGAGCCCTGGCGATACTAATTCTGAGGGAATCTACGCATAGGCAAAATATCTTGACGAGTAGACCCTTCCAATGTCCATGCATGCATCACTCGTCGAGTGCGTACCAAATTTTAGTGAGGGTATTGACAAGGATATTATCGAGCAAATCACAAGGCCAGTTAGGGATGCAAATAGGGTTTCGCTCCTCGATATTGATATGGGCGCTGACTTCAATAGAACTGTAGTGACAATGGTTGGTGAACCCGAAGAAGTCCTCAATACAGTGATTGACTGTACCAGGATCGCACTCGAACTCATTGACATGAGAAATCACTCTGGCGAGCATGCTAGAATGGGGGCAGTGGACGTCGTCCCCTTCATACCGATTAAGGGTGTAACTATGGATGATTGCGTCAAACTCTCAGAAAGATACGCACGTGCTGTGTCTGAAGAATTCGGATTGCCAATATACCTCTATGCCGAAGCAGCAAGAATGCCTCAGAGGGTCAGGCTACCCGATATTAGAAGAGGCGAGTACGAGGGTTTGGGAGACAAGATTTCCTCACCTGAATGGGCACCTGACTTTGGGCCAGCGGAATTCAAGCCAAATATGGGGGCAACCGCTACTGGAGCACGTTCGATTCTGATTGCGTATAATGTAAATTTAGATACTGATGACAAGTCAAAGGCGAATTCTATTGCGGCGAAGATTAGGACCAGTGGCTCACTAGTAAAGGATGAAAATGGAGAGAAGATTATTGGCGAGGACGGTAAAACTCTGAGAAAGCCTGGCATATTCCAGTCACTGCAGGCTGCTGGATGGATGTACGATTCGTCTACCGCCCAGGTCTCGATGAACTTACTTAATTACGATAAAACTGGACTCCACGACGTCACTGAAGCAATTCGTCACGAGGCGAAAAAGATAGGACTCAATGCTACTGCGGGCGAATTAGTTGGACTGGTCCCATTGAATGCCATGCTATCAGCCGGCCACTACTACCATGATGGAGAGAACGAATCAGATCAGAATATTCTTGTCGAAAAGGCAATTTCAGGACTAATGCTTGACCATTTGAGTGACTTTGAACCACGATCTTGCATTATTGAGTGGGCTATTGCCGAGGGGGTCGAATCATGAACGAAGGATACAGGGAGGTACTCAGTTCGATTGGCTCCTCTGAACCGACTCCTGGTGGTGGATCAGTTGCCGCACTATCCCTTGCTCACGCCCACTCCCTTGCTATGATGGTCGCACGATTAACTATCGGTAAAGAGAAGTGGGAGGAAGGCCATGAAGCAGCTCAATCTGTGATTTCCAAGTCTCAAATAGGCGTAGAAGAGGCCATACGACTAGCGGAAATAGATGCCGAGGCATTTGACTCAGTCATGGCTGCTTATCGACTTCCGCGAGAGTCTGAGGACCAGAAAGAAGCGAGGAAATCGATTATTCGCGAAGCAACAATTGGTGCTGCCGAAGCTCCTCTTGCAACTGCCTCCAGTGCAAGCGAACTCCTTAGCAGTCTGGAGATAATGTGTACTTCCTGTAATTCTAATGCCCTTACTGATTTAGCATCCGCATCAGAACTTGCCATTTCTGCAGTAAATATGGCTGCAATGAACGTACGGATCAACTTAGATTTTATCAAAGGCGAGGATGTAGAGAGATTGTCATCTCAAATCGATGAAGTTGTACTCAAATCAACTACTTCGGCCGATGCAATACGACTCAATGTGAATGAGAGGTTGGGCTGGTGATGAATTCCAATGATACTCGCTATGGGGGGATACCTAGTGACCTCCCGCCAAGTAAAGAAATCGACAAATCCATCCCCCACGCTCCTAAAAGGCCCCAAGTCCTATGCGACAAAGAGCGACGACTCGCAATTGAGAACTCGTTGCGGTATTTTCCAAAGGACTGGCATCATGTGTTGGCTCCTGAGTTCCTCGACGAACTAGACCATCTCGGGCACATATACATGCATAGATTCAGACCAGATTATGAGATGTATGCAAGGCCTATAGGGGAATATCAATGCACCAGTGAGAAAGCTGCTGCGATTATGCTAATGATTCAAAATAATCTAGATCCTAACGTTGCACAGTTCCCGCATGAGCTAATCACGTATGGGGGTAATGGGGGGGTATTCCAGAATTGGGCCCAGTACCTTATTACTATCAACTATCTAAGAAAAATGAGGGATGACCAGACTTTAGTGATGTATTCCGGGCACCCACTGGGACTGTTCCCTTCTAACTCGGAATCCCCAATGGTCGTGGTCACAAATGGGATGGTGATACCAAATTACTCTACTCAGAATGACTACGAGAGAATGAGTGCCCTGGGGGTCTCTCAGTATGGACAGATGACTGCTGGTTCGTACATGTATATCGGTCCTCAGGGAATTGTACACGGGACTACAATTACAATTCTAAATGCAGCGCGGAAATATCTGGGCAAGACTTCGGAACAGGGTCTGGACGGGGTCATGTATGTCACTTCGGGCTTAGGAGGGATGTCCGGTGCCCAAGCCAAAGCCGCAGTAATTGCAGGAGCGGTTTGCATTATCGCAGAGATAGACCCGGTTCCAGCACACAAGAGGCATTCACAAGGATGGCTGACAGAGCTATACGAGGATTTGGATGAATTGTGCAACCGTGCTGAGGATGCTGTGTCCAACAAAGAAGCAGTTTCACTAGGGTATCTGGGAAACATCGTCGACTTACTGGAATACTTGGCCGAGAGGGAGATTACTCCCGAACTCGCAAGCGATCAGACAAGCCTACACAATCCATGGTTGGGGGGCTATATGCCTGTTGGCTTATCTTTCGACGAGAGTTTGTCTCTGATACAGTCAGACCCCGCCGAATTCCGAATATCCGTACAGAACTCCCTTAGAAGGCACGTTGATGCAATCAACACTCTAACTGGGCGGGGAACTAGATTCTGGGACTATGGCAACGCATTCCTCCTTGAATCGCGCAGGGCTGGCGCCGATGTGCTTTCTACTGATGGCTCCTTCAGATATCCCTCTTACGTGGAGGACATCATGGGTCCAATGTGCTTCGACTTCGGATTCGGACCATTCCGATGGGTTTGCACTTCAGGCAGTGATGAGGATCTTCGTACTACGGACCGAATCGCCAAACAAGTTCTCGAGACTCTGTCCTCTGTTTGCACTGAAGATGTCAGGACTCAGTATCTGGACAATATCAAGTGGATTTCCGAAGCAGATAAACATGAACTTGTGGTCGGTAGTAAGGCACGGATTCTATATGCCGATGAAGTCGGCAGGAGAACCATTGCTAGTGAATTCAACAAGGCAATTTCCCATGGGTTAGTGAGTGCTCCGATAGTATTGGGTCGGGATCACCATGATGTGGGGGGGACAGACAGCCCTTTCCGAGAGACTGCGAACATACACGACGGTTCGATGTTCACTGCAGACATGTCTGTACATAATTTCGTAGGCGACTCTTTTCGGGGTGCGACTTGGATCAGCCTTCACAATGGAGGTGGTGTTGGATGGGGGGAAGTCATAAACGGTGGATTTGGACTGGTAATCGACGGTTCTGATCAAGCACAGAGAAATATTGAATCAATGATTTCTTGGGATGTGAACAATGGAATCGCCCGCAGATCATGGGCTAGGAACAGTGGCGCCATTTCGGCAATAACCCGTGCTATGAAATCCGATGATAGATTGGAAGTAACCATTCCCAATATTGTGGACAATAGCGTCTTAGATGGCATGTTTGATGACTCTCGATGACTCTATTTGGCTGACTAGGTTCGCTAGTCCTAATGAGAGAGATAGCGATTGACGGTGAGTCTCTAACTTTGGAGCAGGCTTTGGCAATAGCAAAAGGCTCTGCTACTGCTTCCCTTTCTGCTTCTTCGAGAGGAAAAATGCAACAATCACGTGAAGCTGTAGACAAAGTGGTAGCTTCGGACGAGGTTGTTTATGGGATAAATACGGGATTCGGAGCCCTTTCCTCAGTAAGCATCGACAAAGACGAACTAGAGATTCTTCAAACAAATCTTGTCCGAAGCCATGCATGTGGAATCGGCAAAAGGATGGATCCAGAAAGTGTTCTTTTGATGATGGTAATTAGGGCAAATTCACTTGCCAAGGGAGTATCCGGAGCAAGACCGGAGTTAGTTGAACTGATGCTTTCGATGGCCAACTCAAGAATTGCTCCTGTAGTCCCCAGAATAGGCTCATTGGGGGCTTCCGGAGATTTAGCCCCACTTTCCCATATGACTATGGGGATGATGGGGGAGGGTGATTGTCTAAGATTTGTGGAAGGAGAATGGTGCTGCATAGATAGTTTGACAGCATTGGAAGAAGCCTATTTGACTCCGATAAAACTACAGGCCAAGGAGGGGCTTTCCCTGATCAATGGAACAAGTCAGATGTGTGCTTACCTCATTAGAACTGTACTCAATATGGAAATACTGACCCTAGTGGCCGATGCATCAATCGCTTGTTCGTTGGAGGCAATTAGGGGCTCCCACAAGCCTTTCGACAAGAGAATCCACGAATCAAGGCCACAATTTGGACAGTCGATCTCTGCAGCCAGGATTTCTGAGCTACTCTCAAACTCTCAGATAGTGTTGTCTCACGTAGATTGCGACAGGGTTCAGGATGCATACTGCTTCAGATGTTCTCCACAAGTTCATGGCCCAGTAATCGATCTTCTACGAGAGGTCCGTAGGATGTTGGAGATTGAGATTAACAGCGCTACTGATAATCCTCTGGTATTTGTAGATTCGAAAGGTAGTGCTGAAATTATCAGTGGAGGAAATTTCCATGGCCAGAATCTTGCCCTAGCAAGCGACTCAATTGCCATAGCCTGTCACGAGCTAGCTAGTATCTCGGAAAGACGAATCAATCAGATATTAGACCCAAATTGGAGTGGCCAAAAGGCCTTCCTAGCAGAAAATGAGGGACTCGAGAGTGGTCTCATGATTGTTCAGTATGTTGCTGCCGCAGTTATCGCAGAGCTTCATCTTCTAGCAAACCCTGCAACAACCAGTAACATCCCAGTCAGTATGGGGAAAGAGGATCACGTTTCCATGGGCGCAACTGGGACTTACAGGGCGATGCAGTCCTCTCTATTGCTCTCGCAGGTTCTGGCAAATGAGTTGATTTGCTCTACTGAGGCACTAGATGGAATTGACGAAGCCCCGGGCGGTGGCGTGAGTAAAGTAACAGCATGGGTTCGAAGCCACGTAGGAAAGCTGGATGGCGACAGGTCATTGACTGTGGAGTGTGAGAATCTGTCCGAAGCAATCCTGAATGGTGATATAACGAGTATTTTCGGGTGATTTTATTCAAGAAAAATTGCATATGAGCAGGCATCCTGGAACAAATCCACCACCATTTACGACTAGGGTAGTTGCAACCCAACAAGACTCCTTGCTTCTGGAGGAAACACATTGCTATCCAAGGGGTGGTGGCCAACCAGGAGATACGGGGGCAATTTACACTGACGATGGAAAATCAACAACTCTGCATGAGGTTCTACCGGGTGAAATGATAATCCACCCAGTAGGTGATACTGAGATCTTCAGACAAGGCCAAGAAGTAACTTGCGAGATCGATTTATCTCGTAGAAATGGACATACAAAGATGCATACGGCACAGCATATTTTTTCAGCACTGGCCGAAGACTTATGGGGTTCAGAGACGGTTGGAAATCAAATCGGAGCTGAATATTCTAGGGTTGACCTTCTTTTCGAAGACAAGGGGGTATTCAACCCCGATGAACTTATTGAATCCGTAAATTCAGTACTTTCTGCCAACATCTCAGTAAATGTTCACGAATGGTCCAGGGAGAAGATATTGGGGCATGAGCAAATGAGGCACACCAAGTTCATGCATCGAATTCCGCAGTCCATTACACACTTACGAGTCGTTGAAGTTGAGGGGGTCGATCTATGCCCATGTGCTGGCACCCATGTTTCAAACACCACCCAAATTCCCAAAGTCAAATATATCGGTAAGAAGAACAAGGGTAAGGGACGTCTAAGAGTCTCTTACGAATTTGAATAATATTCTAAATAGAATAGATTCTATTGGTGGGCTCGGCAGGAATTGAACCTGCGATCTTCGCCATGTCAAGGCGACGTCATAACCCCTAGACCACGAGCCCGGCTCTTCTTCGAATTGCCAATCACTCAAGAATCATTCTGAACAGCTATGAAACAATCTTCGAGATACGTCCACCACATCCTTGGTTTGAGCATTCGCCGGCGACTCTTGTTCTACCATTGCTCATCACGATCCTCTCAGGTCTATTGATTGCAACGTATGTTTTGCATTTCATACAGTACCCGTTGAATTCAGAGGCCATGCTACTACGTCTGGATTCTAGCCTTCAATATTTCACTCATAGTAGGGGGGTTTGCGCGTTTTCCTCCTTTTTTTCGATAATCGCAATACTGAGAGGCTGTTTATCCAGATCGCGTAAATCCTATTTCTGATAACGTAGGTTATCGGTAAGAAATATCGCGAAATATTACTAGTTTTCATTACGTTCCGAATATTTTCTCTGAAAATCCAAGTTCAACAATCAATGTTTATTGAATTACAGAATTTAGTGAATAAATATCATTAATTATTACTAATAGTTTCAATACACATAATTAGAATTTACAATATCACCATTTTTGAAAGTTAATTTCACTGGAGATGATCCAGGAGTCTGACACCATGAATCAGCGGATGAGGTCCAAAGTACATTCAAGTCTGCAACCCTCCCTTCTGCAATTACTCCTCTAACTTCATCACTTTTCTGGAACATTGATGTTGCCGGGTTCCTAGTCACTGCAGCAAGTGCAGCAATTGGGTCGACCCCAATCCTGTGAGTAACCATACTACCTATCAGGGGTAGAGATATGATAGGGCAATTGGGATTGAAATCTGTGGCTAATGAAAATGGCCAATCCTCTTCAATACATTTTTTAATTGGCAAATCAAGCTCCTTTCCTAAGACATAAGGTGTCCCTGGGAGGAATGTCTGAACAGTGCCTGACTCAGCAGCGCTGATTCTCGAATCATCATTCGAGCAGGATACATGGTCGGCACTAACCGAACCAAGTTCAGAGGCTAACTGCAGACCACCACTGTCTACGAACTCGTCTACATGAAGTCTGGAACCAAGTCCGAATGATTTTGCAGCAGTCACAATGTCTTCAGTTTGCTCATTTGTGAACCAACCTTCCTCGCAGAATACATCTACCCAATTTGCTAAGGATAACTCAGAAATTACTGGCAGCTGTTCGGAGATTAGATGTTCTACGTACTGACTCCGAGTCATCTCCGAGGGAAAGTCGTGGGCTCCTAGCCAGGTAGAGCGGACATCACAGGGTGTTGATCTGCCAATATCCGAAATCGACTCCAGTAGTTTTACTTCTGAATCCAGATCCAAACCATATCCACTTTTTGCTTCCAATGATGTGGTTCCACTTCTTAATGCAATCTCCAAACGCCTGATGCCGCTATTCACGAGTTGATTTTTGGGGGCACTTCGAGTACTATTGACAGTCTTCATAATCCCTCCTCCAGATTGCGCTATTTCTTTGTAGGACTTGCCCGTGATCCTCATGGATAGCTCATTTGACCTATCACCAGACCAAACTAGATGTGTGTGGCTATCCACGAATCCAGGGACGACAGACATCCCCTCGACGTCAATTACCTTGATTTCATCATTCTCATTCTTTGTTGGGTACCATGGAGTAAATTCTGTAATCAGTTCTTGCATAGGTTCAATCTTCGCAATCACTCCTGAATCAATAATGATACCCATTCCAGGCGGATAAACCAGTGAATTTCTGTCCAATAGTCTATTTCCGGATAGAGGATATTCATCATCACCTGTTGAGAGATGAGCTACTTCCCCACAGTTGTACAAGAGCGTCTTCATGGTGTCTGGAGATTCCGATAGTTGAAAGAACTCACGCTCATGGGGGGCCCATGGGAGGCATAATCCTAGGCATCGAAAGCACGGCGCACACCTTCTCATTCGGGAGAGTCAGCATTGATGGCGAACTGTTCCCTTCCTTTTCGTCACTATTCCGCCCTGAAGAGGGAGGGATTCATCCTCGTGAAGCTGCGGATCATCACTCTGAAACAACATCCCAACTTCTCGATAGTCTATCAAACAGTGAAAACTTCACTTGGGATTCAATTGTTGCAGTCGCCTTTAGTCAGGGGCCTGGCCTGGGTCCTTGCCTGCGTGTGGGGGCATCTGTAGCGAGAACACTTGCAACTAGACTTTCAGTCCCACTTCTTGGGGTGAATCATTGTGTTGCACACATAGAAGTTGGTAGAAATCAGACAGGTTGTATTGATCCAGTCCTACTCTACGTAAGTGGGGGAAATACACAGGTTATTGCAAGAGCCAATGGCAGGTATCGAGTTTTGGGGGAGACCTTGGATATTGGTATTGGAAATATGCTTGACAAGTTTGCCAGATCTCAGGGAATACCGTTTCCCGGTGGCCCAGCGATTGAAAAACTAGCATTGGCACACCCTAGTAAGGGCATACAGTGCCTCGATTCGGTGCCTCTGCCATATGGTGTTCACGGAATGGATCTGGCATTCTCTGGCATGCTGACATCGGCTATTCAAAAAGTGTCAGAGGAAAATTCACTAGAACAAGTATGCTGGTCTCTACAGGAGCATTCTTTTGCTACTTGTGTGGAAGTTGCTGAGAGGGCATTAGCACATACTGAGAAGTCAGAATTACTACTTGGAGGGGGTGTTGCCTGCAATGAAAGACTTAGAGAGATGAGCAAATTGATGTGCGAAGAAAGAGGTGCGAAATGTCACTGGCCCGACAAGCCATATTGCATCGACAATGGCACAATGATAGCAGAGCTTGGTAGACGCATGCTTGAATGTGGAATAGAGACTGAAATCATGGATAGCGCCATTGACCCCACACTGAGAACAGACAATACTGCGGTCTTGTGGGACTGATAAATCCCGAACTCTTATGAGAGTCAGTCTGACCGCCGGACTGAGGATTGATTAGACAGTGCAGAGGAGACGTAGGAAGAAGGCAGCCCCGAAGAACGTTTTCGGGTCATCATCCCAATCTCCTCAGAAATTCCAACTCAACAAATCAGCTAGGACTAAGACTCCAAGAAGTCGGACTCAGATTGCACCGCCACCATCCGTACCAGGAGCCAAACCAAAGCCGAAGGTTATCCCTGTAGAGGCTCCTATTGAAGTGGTTGTAGAGCCCATTGTGGAACCGATTGTACAATCTCCGAGCAGTACTATCGAAGACAACAATACTGCCGAAGTGGAAAAACACAAAGAAGATGTTCTTGAGGGGCAATTACTGGGCAGGAAGAAAAGAAAAAGCATCGTCCTTGATGAGACAACAAAACAAGTCACCCCGACACAACCTCCTGTGGATTCGGGAAAGAGCCTGAAAGCTAGACAAATCATTCAAGACAGCATGCTCAAAGCATCACTGGCAGCCCAAGCAGCAAAAATACAGAAGGCAATCGAAGCAAAACCAGCCGTCACCAAAGAGGCCCCTAAGAAACCACAGAGGAGGTTCCGAAAAAAGACCTCTTACCAACCAGCAAATAGGGCCCGAAGATTAGATAGAAGCAGGCATATGGAATACAAGTACGAAATGCGAGGACTCCTAGTGGATATCGGCATTGCAGAGGAGTATCGTTCTAACCTTTTAGCAGTAATCTGGGCTAGAGGTGAGAGGCAGACAACCAAGGAGGCCAAGGAATTCCTCGATGAGAAACTTAGTGAGGGTATTATCGATGAAGAACAAATGTCTTCCTTAGAAAGGATCGTCGAAGCATACACAGTTCGAAGATGAAAGTTGAGAATGATTCATGGCTTGTAACCGTCTGGACAATTCGAGGGAAAAAAATCGTCAGCAAGAAAGATGCTAATTCGCGTTCCGCCGGTAATCCTCCATATCGTCGTGGAATCCATCCAGGAATGTATAAGGACAGACTTTGGACAATGAGGCAGTATGCCGGTTTCTCTTCACCAACTAATACAAACAATCGATTCAAGAAATTACTGGACAGTGGACAGACTGGACTATCAATAGCATTTGACTTGCCAACTCAACTAGGTCTTGACTCCGACGATGAGCTATCATCTGGAGAGGTCGGAAAGGTAGGTGTGCCAATCGACTCGATTCACGATATGAGAGAGCTATTCGCAGACATCGATATGGGTTCAATTTCGACTTCAATGACAATCAACGCGCCAGCAACAACCCTCCTGGCATTGTATGCTGCTGTGGCAGAAGAGCAAGGTGTCGAAAACAAGAATATATCCGGCACAGTCCAGAATGACATTCTGAAAGAGTATATCTCGAGAGGACTTTACATCTTCCCCCCAGAGCCCTCCATTCGACTAACTACAGATCTTATGTCTTGGTGCAATGACAACGCTCCACGCTGGAATACGATTTCTATTAGTGGATACCACATGAGAGAAGCTGGATGCACAGCTCCGCAGGAAATTGCTCTTACCATAGCAAATGCAATTTTCTATGCTCGTAAGGCTATTGAGATCGGTATGCAGATTGACGATTTTGCCCCTCGGATGTCATTTTTCTTCGCATGCCACAACAACTTCATCGAAGAGGTAAGCAAGTTCCGTGCAGCAAGACAATTATGGTACGAATTGGTGGAGGAAGAATTCGCCCCAAAGAATCCAAAATCGTCACAGCTAAGATTTCATACACAGACGTCAGGCGTTACTCTCACAGCTCAACAACCATTGAACAATGCGATTAGAGTTGCATACCAAGCACTATCTGCAGTCCTCGGAGGAACTCAGTCTCTACACACAAACAGTTTCGATGAGGCTTTGGGACTGCCAACAGAAAACTCTGCAAGACTTGCATTAAGAACACAACAGATAATCGCCGAGGAATTAGGCATCACCGAGTATGTAGACCCATTAGGAGGGTCACCAACCATCGAGAAAACTACTGATGACTTGATTCTCCAAGCCCGTTCGATTATCCATGATATTGAAAACATGGGTGGCGCAATGGAGTGCGTGAAAGCGGGCCTTCAACAGAGAATAATCCATGAAAGTGCATGGGGTCAGCTGAGTAGGATAGAGAATGGGCTGGAACTAGTTGTGGGGGTAAACACTCATGTTGATGAGGAAGAGCCAGATTTTGAGGGGCTAGTTCTTGACTCGAGTGAGGCAAATTCCAAGATATCTCATCTAATTGAAATGAAGACAAATAGGAACAACAAGTCAGTCAACGACTCACTTATCGAATTAAGGAAGTGCTGTAGAAATGGATCAAATGTAATGTATCCGATTATTTCAGCGGTGAAGGCAGAGGCAACAGTCGGCGAAGTCAACACAATTTTGAGGGAAGAGTTCGGAACATGGGTCGCCCCAAGTGGTGTTTGAATGACAAATGGCACCGTTAATCACATTGGAATAGCGACACTTTCACTAGATAAATCGGAAGAATTGTGGTCTAAATTGGGATTCTCACCATCTGTTGACCAGATTAACCAAGAGCAAGGAGTCAAAATCAGATACATGGAGGGGATGGGCCGTACTCGCATAGAACTTCTAGAACCAATAGATGAGGAATCGCCAGTAGGACGCTTCATTGAAAGTAGTGGTCCAGGGGTCCAGCAGATCGCTGTAAACGTAGCAGACATTAAGTCAACAATTTCCGAATTGACAGAAATCGGGGTTAGAATGGTCTCAGACGATCCAATTATTGGTTCAGAGGGTCACAGAATAGCCTTCATCCATCCATCATCTGCTGGTGGTGTCCTCATCGAGCTCGTTGAATCGTCTAAGTGAGAATCATCAAAAAGGGTCTCTAACTCGGATAACTATGATTACATCATTGGAGAGATTTGTGAAACTAGACCCAACTTGTATGGGCGAAATTAAATCTGAAAGAAATTTCATTAGGGACACTCTGGAGGTGCTTAGGGCAACTGGGGAAATTTCTAATGATGCATTTCTGGATGCAGGAACAATCCAAGGAGGATTATCACTACTTCTAAACTTGTTATCCCATGGAATCTCAGAGAAAGAGGCTTCTGGGCAACTAACCAGCCTCAAGGCTAGGGCCGAAGTCCTCAATGAGACTTATCCCGATCTCGATAGAAAAGTAGAGAATATGCGAAAATAATACTCTAGTATTACTCCAGTAATATTATATCCATATCAATTTCGGCAGGAACATGCCAAAGATCAGTCTTGACATGCCAAATGAAATCGTCGTGGATTTGAAGGAGCATATTGGCGACTCGAAGAAGTTCGTTAGCCTCGCTGATGCTATTAGAACTGCATGCAGGAAGATGCTGGATCAACTTGATGAAATTGATCATAGGCATGGGAGGTTGGACGAATGAATATCCCTGAAAGGAATGAGGCAGTGAAAGCAGTAGAGGTACTCATCAGGTACATCGAGAAGTGTAATTCTAGTCTCAGGGAGGGGTTGCAAAATACCCCCGATAGGGTAATCGAATCATTCGATGAGATATTCTCCGGATACTCCAATGATGCAAACGATATCCTTGACTCCACATTCAACGCCGAGGGATATGATGGGATTGTCCTTCTACGAGATATCGAGTTCCAAAGCACCTGCGAGCACCATCTCCAACCATTCACTGGTCGTGGCCATGTAGCATATATCCCTGTAGATAGAATAGTGGGAATTAGCAAACTCGCACGACTTCTTGACATGCACTCCAAGCGACTTCAGAACCAAGAGAGAATTACTCATTCAGTCGCCAACGACCTTGAGTCTATTCTCAAACCCCTTGGTTGTGCGGTGATTATTGAGGCACAGCACGGTTGTATGAAATGCCGTGGTGTGCAAAAACAGAATTCAGTAATGACAACCAGTTCAATGAGGGGAGTCTTCTTTGAGAAGTCCGAGGCTAGAACTGAGCTTCTGCAGTTAATTCGATCCGAACCCGTCCAGGGGTGAAAATTTGTCGAAGTATCCTATAGTCGAGATTTTCCACTCTGTTCAGGGAGAAGGGTTTCACGTAGGCGTTCCTCACGTATTCGTTCGATTCGGAAATTGTAATCTTCGCTGCGATTGGTGCGACACTGACTTCATGAAATTCGAAGAGATGGACTTGGATGAAGTCATACATAGGGTTCTTTCGTTCAATTGTGACAGAGTAATTTTCACTGGTGGAGAGCCGGCAATGCAGGATCTCTCAACAATTGGAACAGTCTTGAAGGAGCACGGTCTCACACTCTCCATAGAATCCAATGGGACTCTCGCTATTGATCCAATAATCGACTGGATTTGCATTAGTCCAAAGGACCAACTATATCCAAATGTGTCAATTATGCAACGAACTGGAGATGAGTTGAAAGTAGTTTATTGCGGCCAAGACTTGGGGATGTATGACGATCTCAAGTCTGGATTCGATCACCACTTCATACAACCATGTTACATCGAGGAAGATTCAGTAGAGCAAAACGGATTCTCGTTCAGGCAAGTTGAGCTAGTCGTGAAGAGCAATCCTGGTTGGAGACTGAGTCTTCAGACTCACAAGTGGATGGGGGTGCTCTAATTTGCGTGCATTGATGTCTCTCTCAGGAGGAATGGACAGCACGTCCCTCCTGATGAGGATGCTAGCTGATGGCTACGAGATTACCTGTCTGACTTACGATTACGGACAGAAGCACTCGATAGAGATCGACAGAGCTAAGGCAAATATCGAATATCTGCAAAATAATGGAATTTCTGTCGATCACATCGTTATTGATCTAAAATCTGCCATGCGTTCACTAAATTCTGCTCTGACTAGTGACGAAATTATAGTCCCGGAGGGGCATTACGAGTCCGAACAGATGAAGCAGACTGTTGTACCCAACAGAAATGCAATTTTCTCATCTATTATGTATGGGCACGCACTAAGCATTTCGAATAGCGAACAAACCGACGTGACCATAGCACTTGGAGTACATAGCGGCGATCACGAGATTTATCCAGACTGCAGGCCAGAGTTCTACGAAGCGCTCGAGAAAGCCCTTTCGTTAGGTAACTGGGGCAGTGAGCGCGTATCTTTCCTCCTGCCATACATCGAGGAGACAAAAATCACCATCCTTAAAGATGCCAGCGACTCAATAACATCTCTTGATTTGGACTTCGACACTGTATTCAGGAACACAAATACATCATACAACCCAGATGATATGGGAAGGAGTTCAGGGAAGTCTGGTGCTGATGTCGAGAGGATACTGGCCTTCCACACTATTGGGCGGGAGGATCCAGTCCAATACATCAGTGGTTGGGAAGCAGCACTTGCAAACGCACAATTTGAACAGAGGAAACACGAGGCTTCACCATGAGTGCCAAGCGTCCGAGATTAGATCCGGAGAGAGATTCTGAGTGGCGGCGGCGTCTTACGGAACTCCAATATTTTGTAACTCGTGAAGCTGGTACTGAGAGGCCAAACACTGGCGTGTATACCCTTGAGGATAGGGGTGGCGATTATCATTGTATTTGCTGCGGTCACTTGCTATTCACATCGGAGATGAAATTCCTTTCTCAATGTGGATGGCCCGCATTCCACACCGAGCACGCAGATGCTGGGATAAGAAGACTAGAAGACACGACCCTAGGGATGCTAAGAATAGAGGTCAGATGTGGAAGTTGTGATGCACACTTGGGGCATATATTTGATGACGGACCATTGGAATTCGGAGGGAAGAGGTACTGCATTAATTCAGCGAGCGTTGACTTCAAACTGGAGGAAGGTAATGGCAACTAGAATTAGAAGATGGATAGAGACCGATACCGGTCACAGGGTTCCGAACCACAAGAGTAAGTGTCAACACATCCATGGGCACAGATATAGGTGGGAAGCCGAGTTAGAGGGTGATGTAGTATCCGCAAGGGGAGTTTCAGAAGAAGGAATGCTGATGGACTTCTCTGATGTATCTGCAATTCTCACCAAGTACATCCACGACGTCGTGGATCATGCCTTCATTGTTTACGAGGGAGATAATGATGTCATAGAAGCCTTATCATCAATGGGGGATAGTCATCGCACAGTCATTGTACCATTTATCCCAACTGCCGAGAATCTGGCTAGGTGGGCATTTGAGCAAGTCGACAAACACATCACGTCATCGTACGGAAATAATTTGCGTCTACACTCTTTTCATGTAAGAGAGACTCCTAAATCCTGGGCTACATGGAGTGGATAAATTAAGACTCATCCAAATCGGAGTCCTCGAAAGAATCAGCGGCTTCAGAGATTATTCCGATTAATCTGTGTATCTCGTCATCCTTTGGAAGTCCTCTCATTATTACTCGAATCAACGTCTCTTCGATACCTCTTCTCTTATGTTCCTTCGTAGGAATTGATTTGGAAAGTCTAATCACTTCATCCCGGAACCTATCTCTCAAGGCAGGTTCCAATAGACGCCCCCCTGCCCCCGAAGGTGCTCCAGTATGGGAATTTATGAACCATGAGAAGCAGATTATGGCTACAGCATGGCTGAGATTCAGTATCGGGTAACCCTCCCAAGTTGGAATCGTCAATAGTAGGTCGCACATTCGTAATTGTTCGTTCAGGAGACCCTTTCCCTCGGGTCCAAACACAACGGCAACTCTTCCATCGACGCCCTTGAGACGCTCAGGGAGCTCATCCGGTAGAAGGAAATGTCTCATAGCGGTCTTTTCACCTTCTTCCCTCTTTCCCGATGTACCTATCACCAAGGAGCAATCTGAACATGCATCCCTCAGCGAATCTACAAGTATGGCCCGATCAAGAACTACCTGAGCATTCTTTGCACGCCTCCTCGCCTCCTCTGACCATTCTCCTTTCCTACCAACAACCCTGAGGTCGGTGATACCGAAATTCATCATAGAACGAGCAACAGCACCGACATTACCATCATGCTCCGGCTCAACTAATACAATGCTGACTTTTTCATTGAATATTGGCAGAGAGTCTCCTCGCCTTTCACCCATAGTCTAGCGACCCCATACTAGGTGATGAGTGGTGCGCTAGTCCACTCTGCGTTGCTTATACCTAGTTATGTAACCAGCTATCCAGTTACGCATTCTTTTGCTGTCAACATCTGTGAACTCAGAGACAAGATGTTTGTTGGTGTCAAAGTCATCTGTGAACTGCTCCGGATACATTTCCACTAACCTCAGTGCTCTTGTTTTGATGAATGATGGTCTAATGTTGCCCATATTTAATCCTCCAGTAGCTTGACTTCCAGAGGAAAGCCCTCTTCGCGAGTACAGACAACCTTGATCTTACGAGGAGGATTCTGCATACCTCTAGCCCAAATGGCGTGGTTTACAGACTCGTCAATCCAGATTTCCTCTTCTTCAGTCTTCTTCATGTGTCTAGAAACATGAATTTTTATTTCCGCCATAGCTCTCTTAGCCCTGTTTGTTCTAGGGACTTTCCATGCAGCCCTTAGTGGAATTGTAATCTCCCTTACCTCAGCCATTTATTCACCTCTGTAACTTTGAACGACGCCACATATGACGCTTGGGGTGAGAATTAGTTTTCCTGTTTGTTCTCATTACAACCCAAACAGGGACCCTTTTATTCTGTTTAGTCACCTTGTTCAGGCGCTTCTTCTTGGCGAAGGGTTTGTTTCGAGCCATTATTCTCCCTCAGTACCTCTCCAAACCCGGATACTTCTCCTCTGCTTCTCCTCGAACAGAATGTGCAATCAGGTCTAGAAGCGCGTGTCCTTTAGAACTGATTATCCTTCCATGGTTCACTGTTCCTGAAGAATTCATAGAATTTTCGATAAGTCCAGATTCGGCTAGTTGCTGCAATATTTTGCGAGCAACGTTCCTCGAGCCTGCAACCGCCTTGTTCTTCTTCACTCCACGATCTTTAGCGCCACCAAATTCCTGTGAAATCCGATTTGTACCGATTGGTCCCTTCATTGCTACTTTCCTAAGTATCGAAGCTGCTCTTGTGTGCCACCAGTCATCCTGAACGGGGGGCCTTTCCCGATGAGTTCCAGTCTTGATTTGGGATGCCCACTCGGGTGCGGAAATCTTGTCATACGACTGCATTTTCTCGGCTAGACTCGAAATAAGTAGGCCCGCTGGTACGTCGTAGTATGTCGTCATAGGTTCACCGTGTGTGCCGCCCGTCCAACAGACCGTATTTAACCGTAATGAAACGGTTTTTCTACAGTATGCCTCACTAATTTGCACAACAAGCATTCAATAATTACTCTGTACTCGAAAATACGTGAAGAGATCGCTCTCAAAGAATCCCAACATGCTTCGCACCATGGTGGGCACCGGATTAACTTTGATTATTCTCCTCTCGTACGCCGTTTACTCAAATACAGTTGACTCTGAGTACTATGCATATACCACGACTAACGATCACCAGATCATGGAAATTACATCTGAATCTGAGGGCCATGCTCAATGGTACTATACGACAAATTCAGCGATAACATGGGTCAATTTTTCTGTCGACGGCGCACCACCCGGGGCGACTCTAACGATTGAAGCCGAGGGAACCAATTGGTCACATTCACCGAGCCTTGGGTTACAGGACCAGAGTTACATATGCAATGAGCCAGACTCTGATTACTCGAAGTACCTGGAAACATGCGAATTTAGTAGAATACATTCAATTGAACTCGAAAATGGTAGTGGCACACTTCGCGGAAGGGTTTCACTAGAGCTTCCAATCAAGGGCAAGGGATATCTGGAAAGTGAGAATCTCGAAAATGCTCAAAGTGAAGCCAGTGAATTGATAAATTCGGCAAAAAAGACAATCACGTGGAAAATCAAGGTTGAGGATGATGGAGAAATTACATCCAGTGCTGGGATGCTGATAGAATCCGAGTATTCTTCCCATGAACTAGTAAACTTGGAGAAATTCACACTCAACCCCGTCCAAGAGACAGTATACAGCTTCTCCGCATTAGTTGGTTGCTTCTTCTTGGTACTAGTAATACCACTCTTGATCTTCTTTTCCGCTAAATACAGGGAGAATATGAACGAGGGGCTACGAACCGCGGTCGAAGAAGAGTGAACTCTTTCTGAGCTATTCGCTCTCATTCTCAAACCTTTCTCGATTTAATGTGATAAAGCCCAATTCAACAAATTTCGCAATAGACCGACTAACTCTCTCTGAGGCGGGTGCAATTTTTTCATCGAAGAAGTAATCCATTTCGAATATGATTTGCCCCAAAGTCCTAGTTCCGTCCATCAATATCCAAAGTTTACTATTCATTTCATCTAGCGGCCTTCGAACAACAGTCGGTGCGCTAAGTAAATTTGCAACTTTCTTCTCAATCCCTCTCAAGCCCTTGTCCACAATAATTTCAATATTCTCGGAATCTGTCATAATCCATTCAATTTCCCCTCTAGTTGGAAAAATATCACCAGGCATAATCACCACAATGAAAACAATACTTGTGCTGACAGTGTTGCAGCAGTCACTTCTAACTCCTCAATTTGGTTGTGTTTTCAACAATTGATGATGCTAGCTCGATAACCCTGCTATTGATATCATCACTAACGAGAGATCCATCTTCATTGAATGCTTCTTTTATGTTTGGAACCGCTATCTGCTCCGGAGTAACCCACCCATGAATCCACCTTGCGGCTATCCTCATATGATTGAGCGTATTGTTGCTAGTCTGCCCTCCAAGTGTAGATATTAGGCCGAAAACCTTCCCGGAAGTGTGTTTTGAGTATACGCAGTCGAGGCTATTCTTCATGACTCCACTCATAGTTCCGTGATATTCTGGACTTGAAAGAACAAATGCATCAGCGGAAATTACCATCTCCTGAAAATCCTTCACATTGGAATCATCCCAGCACCCTTCAGCACCAACTAGGGGCAATGGACGAGCACCATGATCCCAGATTACTGTTTCAGCACCTAGCTCTTTACACTCATTGAGGACTATCTCTAGCATTCTACCATTCGCCGAGTCTAGGTCATAGGACCCGCAAATTCCCATAACAACAATTGGCTCACTCACGATACGCTCAGGCGACACCTAGTCTTCAATTGTCCCTCTTCAGGGGTTGCGAATACTTATTCATCAGATTTTCTTCGAAGTGAATATGGGAACTAGCTTAGCCGAGATTCTCATGGAGGCTGCGGCCCTTTCCAAGGAAGGAAATGACTCTGAGGCCATTGAGTCCTATCTATCTGCGATAAGAATCGACTCAGATCATGCAACTGCTTGGTATTGTCTTGGCGTTCTATATTCTAGGACTGGATTAATGGAAGAAGCAGTACAGGCGTTTGAGCAATCGGACAAAATCATTCCTAACCACCCACCAACTCTAGCAAATCTGACTTACCTGTTGGCTGATCAAAATCCAATGGATGCTTCTGAATATGCAAGATCCGCAATGACATCAATATCTGACGATGAAAAATTGGCCTCGATAGCAGGATATTCCGAACCTTCCGAAGAACCAAAGAGAATATTCGTTGAGGCTAGGCAGATTGAAGAAGATTTACTACCATTCCATCAAGATTTGGCTCTTGAAGAAAATATAGATAGATTCGATGAGGCCCGTTCTCTAACATCAACGGGAGATCATTCTCGTGCCGTGACTATCTGGAAAGCTCTCCTCGAGGACTCTCCCAATTCGCCAGAGGTATGGAGGGGGCTTGGTGAGGCTTTGCGCGCCGCTGGATACGATGACCGAGCCAATCAATGCCTGAAGAGGGCCGTGGCCATAGAATCCGAGCCTCCAGTGAAAGCAATCGATGTAGATGTTGTTGATGAAGCCTCAACTGAAGCGCTTATCCTTGCAGCTGAGGCGGCCCAGTCAAATTCCCCCACAGAACCCGAGCGAGGGGATCTAGATGAGGCAGTTGGGTGGTACAACATGGGAATCAACCTTCTGAGTGAGGGAAAAAACGACGAGGCAATTTCCAGTTTTGAGAAGGCGATTGGCGGATGCCCTGCCACGGAGATAGAGTTGAAGGTGAAGGCCCAAAATGGTCGAGGTAACGCTTTGTATAACTCTGGCAGATACTCCGAGAGCGTTGTAGCATACCACACAGCGATAGGAATTGATCCAAACAGTGTTTCCGGGCGGACTCTTTTCAACATGGGTTCTTCGTATGCCGCAGTGGAAATGTTCGATGACGCCATCAAGTGTTTCATTCAGGCTCTAGAGCGAGGCCTGGACAAGCAGGACTCCGAATTATGCGAGAAGCAGATCAGTCGATGTCGACTTCTTTCACGTGAGCAAGCAAAACGACAATCACGCACTAGTGCATAGGTGCTATTGAGACGACAACGGACTTGCTAGTCGGCGTATTACTCCTATCTGCAACGCTATCAAGTGGTATGAGAACATTGGATTCCGGGAAATACGTAGCAACATTTCCCGGAGGGATATCATATTCAATGACAGACCACGCATGAGAGGAAATCTCTCTCCTCTGAAAATGTGAGGTAATAGTAACCTTCTGAAATTCTTTCCATCCACGAGAGTCGATATCTATCTGACTCATTAGGACGACCCTTCTACTGCCCGAAATCCCCCTGTATCTATCATTGGTGCTGTATATTGTCGTATTGTACTGATCATGAGACCTAATTGTCATCATTAGAAACTTATCTTCATCTACGAAAATCGGTTGTAATTTATGAGTAATGAAATTGGCCATCCCCGATTCGGTATTGAATTCTCGATTGTCACGTGGAGGATTTGGCAAGTAGAAACCACCATCAATTCTACACCTCTTATTGTATGACTCGAATCCTGGAATGGTCCTCTCGATACTCTCACGAATATTATCATAATCTCCAATTAGACCTTTCCAGGGGATGCCCGTTGAACCTCTTATATCCTCAATTGCCATGGCCAATCCACCTACGATGCTGCATTCCGATAATAGGTGAGGACTGGCGGGTTTCCTATTCCCTATAGATCTGTGAACCACGCCCATCGAGTTCTCCACTGTGACAAATTGCGAATGACCCCCTGTTTCATCTCTCTCCGTTCTGCCCAGACAAGGCAGGATGATAGCCGTCTTCCCAGAAATTAGGTGTGATCTATTTGGCTTTGTAGAGATCTGTACTGTCAAGCTACAATTCTGCAAACCTTCCGCTGTAGAATTTGTGTCTGACATTGCTGAAAGGAAGTTACCCCCCATCGAAACAAATACTCGAGCCCCCCCATCTCTCATCACTCTCACTGATTCAACGGCATCCAAACCCTTCTTACTAACAGGTTCAATACCAAACTCGAGATTTAGGGATTCCAGGAATTCCATCGATGGATTGTGGTTAATCCCAACTGTCCTGTCTCCTTGGACGTTTGAGTGACCTCTAACCGGGCAAACTCCGGCTCCATCCCTGCCCATATGACCCCCAAGTAGAAGCACATTTGCAATCTCTTGTATTGTAGCAACAGAGTTCTTGTGCTGGGTCAGGCCCATTGCCCAGCAACAGATAGTCGATTTTGACTTGCCAATCAATCCTCCAATCCTTTCAATTTCTGATTGCTCAATCCCACTAATCTCCGATATCTCTGTCAATGAACTGCCTAATACTTCAGTACGATAATTTTCATAACCGTTAGTATGCCTTTCAATGAAATCGACGTCTTCATCATTATTGGATATAATCGCCTTAGCAAAACCCCTGAATAGTGCTTGATCCCCATTAATTCTGACTCTAATATGATCGTCCGATATTGTAGTGCCACGACCTAAGACCTCTAGTGGATTTTGAGGGTGTTTGAATCTAACCATGCCAGTTTCCATTAGTGGATTAATACTAATGACCGATGCTCCGGAACGTTTTGCGTCCCTCAGAGCTGTAAGCATCCGAGGGTGATTAGTTCCTGGATTCTGTCCAACGACAATGATTAGATCAGCCTTATCAAAGTCCTCAAGCTTTACCGTACCCTTACTAATCCCAATACTTTGCAATAATGCAACGCCAGATGATTCGTGACACATATTTGAGCAATCGGGCAAATTGTTTGTCCCAAAACTCCTGGCAAGTAATTGCCATAGGTATGCCGCTTCATTGCTAGTCCTCCCAGAGGTGTAGAAAATAGCCTCATTTGGGGAATTAAGCTTTGATAGCTCAAGAGCGATTGTATTGAACGCCTCATCCCATGATAGTTGCTCGTAGTATTCGGAACCTTCCTTCAGTACAAGTGGGTGAGTTAGTCTTCCTTGACTGTTGAGCCAATTATCTGGTTTCTTGGATAATTCAGCTACACTCCACTTGGACCAGAAAGTAGGGCCTGCTCTTCTCTTAGTAGCCTCATCTGCAATGGCCTTTGCACCATTCTCGCAGAATTCAGCGAAAGTTCTTTTTGAGTCTGAATCTGGCCATGCACAGCCAGGACAGTCAAAGCCATAGAATTTGTTGACTCTGGAAAAATTGGAAAGGCTTGCTATTATCCCCATTTTTGAGACTCCGTGTTTGACGGTAGAAATTATCGCCGGCAAACCCGCAGCCGATGTTCTTGGCACGCTTTTAATCGGTGGATTTTCCTCAAGAGGAGTTGTCGCTTCTGGAGTTACTCGCACGAACTGATTTTATGTGTCGCACATTTCAAAGTACTGAGAGTAAGATAATGTCTAACTCCTAGTCTCAGAGGGTGTGAATGAAGGGTTTCACGTAGTGACTGGTGCGTTTGGATATTCGGGAAGATGGATTGCGAAGGAGCTAATATCTAGAGGCAAGAAGGTCAGGACACTCACCAATGCTATTGGCCGAGACGACCCGTTTAAGGGGCAAGTCGAAGTCTTGCCAATTGATTTCTCTGATCATGAGTCTCTTGTATCATCTTTGAAAGGTGCCGAGGTTCTATACAACACATACTGGGTACGTTACAAGGATCGGAAAGGTGACTATGCTCATGATTTAGCGGTCGAGAACATCAGAAAATTATTTTTCGCTGCAGAGGAAGCTGGCGTCAAAAGGGTCGTACATTTTTCCGTAGCCCATCCTCACAAAGCACCAGATTGGTCATATTTCAGAGGAAAGGTCGAAGTTGAGAGAATCCTCACAGAGTCATCTCTATCGTATGCAATACTAAGGCCCACCGTTTTCTATGGGGGTGAAAGAGACGTTCTGATTAACAATATGGCATGGCTGATACGTAAGTTTCCGATTTTCGGTGTTTTCGGCATGGGGAATTACCCTATCCAACCTATCCATATTGCCGATGTAGCAATGGTTGCAGTTAACCAGGGAGAATCTACGAGAGATATTGTTTTGGACGTTGCAGGACCTGAGACTTTCTCGTACAGAGACTACGTTAGACTACTCGCTAAGTCACTAGGTGTTCGTAGAATGATAATTCCGATTCCACCATTTATTGGGTTGCTCGTAGGAAAGATTGTGGGCATCTTCCTTCAAGACATAGTCATTACCAATGCAGAGATCAAAGGCTTGATGAAGGGCCTTATGGCTACTGACGAAAAACCACAAGGCTCAATCAAGTTTTCCGAATGGATTACTAGCAATGGCGTAAATTTGGGGGTGAAATACCATAATGATATGAAGGAGAGGAGATATAGAAATCCCCGTCCATCCAAACTATTGCAGGATTCTCCTAACTCCACTAAATAATTTAATCGAATCATCCTTCGCAAAACAACCTAGTGTCATTCCATGCTCCTTAGCCAGGTCAACGGCAAGGCTACTGGGGGCACCGATTGCAATCATTATTGGAAATCCTGCACGAATAGATTTCTGAACGAGCTCAAATGAGGCCCTGCCTGAGACAAAAGCCCCCAATTCAGCCTGCGGGATACTCCCCTCATCAATATATGACCCTACTAATTTGTCAAATGCATTGTGCCTTCCGACATCCTCAAAAATCCTCTCTATTGAGCCATTACTGGTGAAACTAGCACACGCATGAGATCCTCCTGTTTGTGCGAAAATTAACTGTTTACGAGTAACCGTCTCTAGACAATTTGCTATAGTATCCAAACCAATCTTCATTCGTTCATCCAATTCGTTAGTTCCCCTCAACATGCCCCCTTCGATACTTGCCCTCCCGCATATCCCACATGACGATGTCACTGTACTGCTCCTACAGTGCTTTATGGGGTCAAAATATGCGTTTTTGAATAATTTTATTGTTGCGCAATCATTGCCAATTTCAATTTTATACACATCATCTATGGTCGAAATAATACCTTCAGAGTAAATGAAACCTAGAACTAGTAGCCTGTCATGTCCGCCAGTCCTCATTGTAATTCCAAGTTCATGTCTACCGTGTAATTCATGTTCGATAATTATTGATAGGGGACTTTCACATGCAACACAGTCAGTTCCCCTGGTTATACCTTCGTTGGTCAACTTAGCAATTTCTCGCGATTCAAGCCCCTCCATGGCCCCTGGAGATGAGCATGATTGATATGTGTGACGAGTGATTATAGGAACCGTTGAAATAGAACCATTTCAACAGCAATTCATGGGCATACTCGGTGGTGAAGGGTTTTCCCTCCCCGTAGTCACAGAAACTGAAGTAGTAAACGTCGAGCTCAACTTTACTGAAGCTGCAATAGGAGCACTTCGGCAAAACATGTCTGGAGACGAAGAATCTCATGTAATGGTGATTAGTGCACAATCGGGCGGCTGCTCAGGGTATCTTTACGATATGAAAATCATTGAGGATCCCGGAGATGATGGGTTCCAGCGAATCGATATAGGCGATTTTGATGTTTTAGTACACAACAAGGATAGTTCAATGTTGAATGGAATAAATATTGATTTCAAGGAAACTCTAATGGGGGGTGGCTTCCAAATTGAGAATCCCAATGCCGATCGATCCTGTGGTTGTGGACAATCATTCGGCTGAGGTCGTTTTTTGTCACTATCAAACCCACTTTCGGAATATATTGTCCGAGACAATGCGGTGACCCTGATTCAAGGGAGCGATTCTCTCAATGTTCTAGACAGAATGGTATCTACCAATATAATCGACATGCCAAACCTGACCAGTAGAGATGCACTATTCTGCGATTATAATGGTCGAATATCTGACTATGGAACAATATATACCATTTCTGGCAAAGTCCTCCTAATCTCTTCTGCTGCGCAGAACGAGATCACACGTAGAACACTGGTAGATGGCACTTCATGGGACGAAGATTGTGAAATTTTGATTGCCGATAATGCAATTTTCCGAATATCCATATTCTCTAGAGATTGCCATGACATGTTCTCAGAATTAGGAATTAATTATCAAGCCGCAGAAGTTAATCAGTTAATTGAGTCTGGTGACCATCTTTTCGTAAAGTACGAATCATCATTAAGTGAAAGACTCGATATTCTTGTAAAATCGGACAATGTTAATTCTATCAAATCACTTCTTAGTGAATTAGACTATGTGGAAATGAGCTCCGAAAGATGGGAAATATACAGAATTATGCTTGGCGATGTTACCATAAATGATGCATTGGGTAATCTCCCAGAAGAAATGGGCTTGGGCACCCTTGTTAGCAACGATAAGGGATGCTATCCGGGCCAAGAAGTCCACGCTAGAATAGAGAGCCGAGGCAGGACCGTCAAGAATTTTTGTAGGCTCACTGGGAATTCCCCTCTCGAGATTGGCAAGCATTCCATTACTAATTTCGGTTCTATTTCGGTAAGCTCATCAATTTTCAAAGATGGAATCACTCATGCACTTGCATTGATACGACTAGGGGAATCGCCAACAGAAGTTGTACAGATTGATGGAAACAACTTCTCAATGGAGTTACTCAGTTATCCGTGATTATTGCATCATAATCCTCATCGGATTCTAGCCAGACGGAAAGTGGCATCAATGGAATTAGCCTTAGAGAACCCATATTTCTATTGAACAGATAAACATCTGGATT
Organism: Methanobacteriota archaeon; assembly: GCA_004195615.1. Taxonomy (GTDB): domain Archaea; phylum Thermoplasmatota; class Poseidoniia; order Poseidoniales; family Thalassarchaeaceae; genus UBA36. The sequence goes on from PSPW01000007.1 coordinate 27,792, forward strand.
GAAAACCTCAACCATCTGTTTTTGGAAGGCCATTCTAACTCTAATGCCCCTATTCCTGAAGAATAGAATCTCTACGGTTATACCAATTATTGTTGCTGTATATAGGACTAGCAGTACGCTTATAGAAAATGGGACTGGATCAATCAGTAGTTCGCCAGTACGTATCTTTGAACCATACATCAATTGCCTAGATAGTAGGAATAACAGACCTACTCCTACCCAGGGGCCAAGCTTCTCATCAACATACGACTCCATAGGAATTATCCTCCTGTTAGTTGGATCTGCGAATGTAAGTGTACTTTCAGTTGCTGCCCTAATGACAGAAATTGCTGAAACTAATATGATGTAAACCAATGCACTCAGCAGTAGTACGTGGAAAGAACTCATTGGCGAGTATGAAACTATCAGATACGCAAATAATCCAAGAAACACAGTAGTCGGCATTCTATGAATTGATGCTAGTGCCTTACCAAACTGCTTCGAACCGTCATCCAGCCTGGGAATGCCAATTATCTCCCAGCGAGTATACTTCTGAATCACTATTGCTACAGAAGAGAGCACCTTCTTGTCAATTAGTATCCACTCCACAAGCCTCAGGAACGGCATCATTGGAATACTGATGATAGCTGCAAAAATACCCACCAATGGCCATAGAATAAGACTCGGGAAAAGTAGGAAGTGCTGAACCCTTAGTCTATGCAGCAGATCAGACTCAATCCTAGTCTGTCTTTCTGACGACAGGTGAACCCTTCTCGCTTCGGAATCTAGCTCACCCCTGTACCGAACTAGCGGCATTCCTGCATCCAATACTCTACGCACTTTTTCCCTGTAATGCTCGTGCTCAGGTTCGATACCAACCCACCACCTCCATGCGATAGATACTGGAAGAGCAAAAAATACGGGAGATACGAGAATCAGAACAGATGTAAGTAACGCCTCGTAATCATCGGTCACGCCTTCGCGTGCAGTTTCGCCACTATAATGAAATTGTATTTATGCGAAAAATAATTGCTAAATTGCACCTTCGTAATTAGTAGCGACCGTCTTCCAATCCACTACGTTCCACCATGCTTGGATGTAGTTGGCTCTTCCGGGGCCGTAGCTCTTGTAGTAAGCGTGCTCCCAGATATCAATGCCAAGAATTGGAATGCCGTCACCGGTCATCAGAGGGTTATCCTGGTTCGGTGTTGAACAAATGCATAATGTGTCATTTGTTACACATAGCCATGCCCAACCACTACCAAATCGAGTCATTGCAGCGTTAGCGAATTGTTCTTTCATTGAGTCAAATGATCCAAATGTGTCGGTAATAGCATTAGCAAGGTCCCCACTGGGTTCTCCTCCGCCATTAGGACACATGATTTTCCAGAACATCTGGTGATTCCAGTATCCCCCGCCGTTATTCCTGACGGCTGCATTATCGAAATGCGCAGTCATCAGTTCCTCAATGCCCAATCCATCCATTTCAGTCCCTTCTATTGCTGCATTCAGATTGGCAGTATATCCAGCGTGATGCTTGGAATAGTGTAATTCCATTGTCTCTGTATCAATGTGCGGCTCTAGTGCATCATAATCATATTCAAGTTCAGGCAATTCAAATCCCATAGTATCTAATTCCGTATTTGGGGTGGTAGATATCAATCCACCGGAACCAAATCTCACAATGTTGATGCACATCGTTCCTCAGGTTGTATCATGGTTCGCATAGCCGTGACGGACGGCATGTCCCCCCAAGCGATCGCAATGCTCGAGAATGAAGGCTATGAAGTCGTAGTGAGGCATCATGAACCAGAAGAGATTTCTAACGGTTCACTTGCTCGATTTGATGCTGTTGTAATTCGAAGTGCTACAAAGCTAACAGCCCAACAGATTTCGTCATCGTTAACTGCGGAAGGAGGGATTCGCTTCATTGGTAGGGCTGGTGTCGGGGTAGACAACATAGACGTTGATGAAGCTACAATAAATGGAATTGTTGTATGCAACACTCCAGATGCCTCAACCCGAAGTGTTGTAGAATTGACGATGGGCCACCTAATTGCTTCGACTCGGAATATCGCTACTGCGGACAGAAATCTGCGTTCCGGTGATTGGGCTAAGAAGAGACTCAGAGGCTCGGAGATTGGCGGTAAAAGACTCGGACTACTCGGGTTCGGAAGGATCTCACGAGGGGTAGCTCAGACTGCTAGGTCATTTGGAATGGAAATCCATGCATACGATCCATATGTGAGTGGTGAAATTAGTGAGGTCGTAATGCACGATGATGTGGATGAAATTTTTCGCCACTGTACCCATGTATCGGTCCATTGCAACCTCACAGATGAAACACGAAATTTAGTTAACTTGGATAGGATATCATTGATGCCCGGGATAGGGGCCGATGGCATAGAATGTGGCAACCATATTGTAAGCTGCGCAAGGGGAGGAATTGTCGATGAAGAAGATGCAGTGAAGGCTTTGGAAACCGGTCAACTGCGATCCCTTGCACTGGATGTATTCGATAATGAACCCTTAGGCGATAGCCCCCTTCTTGATTTCGAATCTTTTCATGGAAGCCCCCACATAGCCGCATCCACGTTGGAAGCCCAAGCCAGAATCGGTATCGAGATGGCAACATTGCTGGTCGAGTTCTTCGAGACCGGTGAAACTAGTACTTCACTCAACTAACCTTGCATAATGAGTATCATTCCAAGTTATGCATTTGTGTAAGGGCACTAGCAAAGGGTGTCAGCTTCTCAGGCATATCAATGCCAGAAATTGGTGATTTCAGAGATATTCCGAGATCCTTCTTTGCCTTCCAGACCATTGAATTATACTTCTCTAGAGTACTCGTAAGAGAACGTAATTCATCGAATCGATCGACTCCACATGAGGGTGGTAATTGGGGGAAGTCCCTCACATCGACAGAGCTACGGCCATATAGAGTGGTGCTGAGGTAATGGGTGAAGAATGGGCATATCGGCGAGAAGGCACTCATCAGATCCCGGACAATCCTGTGCAGGGTCCATGTGGCAGATTTGTTCTCACCATAAAGTCTCGATTTGGACATCTCCAACCAGTGGCTTGGGAAAATCCCGGTACCAAACGACTTGATTGACTGTGCTGCAGTGTATATGTCAATATCCTCCCATGCAGCCCGAACGTCTGAAAGAGTAGAGTCGAACTCAGCGAGTATCCAGATGTCTTCAATTTCTAGTTCGGACGGCGATTCAAGATTTTTTGGCGCATCGAACTGACTTGCAAACCTGGCGATGTTGAAAATCTTCGTTAGTACTCCGTAATACTTGGTTTCAATTTCTTCTGGATTGATGTGGAAGTCATCTCCTACCTGTGCATCACACGCCTTCCAGAGTCGAAAGCATTCACTCCCAATCTTATTCGCCTTGAGGATAACTTGCTTTCCATCGGCCCCCTTGATTTTCCAAGAGCCGGTACGCCCGCCAGCTCCGCATTCAAGAACACTATCTGCGTCAATCCCATTACCTAGAGACTTCGACATCTTCCTTCCCCATGGGTCCATCCCAAGTCCATCGATCCAAATATTCTGGAAAGCTGGTTTGTCAAATAGTAAGGCACTCTTTAGTAGAGTGTAGTACAGCCAAGTTCTGACAATCTCCTTGCCTTGGGGGCGGATAGATGTGGGAAATGAGCGATCGAACAGATCTGGTTGGTTCAGATAACCCGAAACAAACAGGTTGGAGTTCGACGAGTCCATCCACGTGTCGAAAACCTTCTCTTCGCCGGAAATTTTTCCCAGACTTCCCTTTAGTTTAGAAAACTCACCTACAGAATCCTTCGTTTCCCTGTCAATTACCTCAGAACCAGGCGGGGGCCCCTCTCTCCAAGGTTGGACGTATACTCCTTTAGGTGGGACGATTACTTTTGTTCTATCTTCAGAGTACCATATTGGGATCTCGGTGTGGTACCATCTCCTTCGACTGATTGGCCAATCAATGGAAATGCCATCAACCCAATCATGAAGGTACTGCCTATTTCTCTCTGGAATGAATCGGCTACTCTTTGATAGATCTACTAGTCTGTCTAGAACATGGGTTTGCCTAACATACCATTCCTTGAGAAGGATGATTTCGATTGGGTTTCCACCTCTCTCACTCACTGGAATTTCCTGATCTCTTTCCTCGGTTGACTCCAAGCGGTTAGAGTCCTGCAGTAGTTTAGTCGCCTCGATCCTTGCATCATTGACCTTCATCCCTCTAAGTGGGCCTGAGATTGAAGTCATTTCACCTTCTAAATCAATTGCTACAAATGGCCTTAGACCGAGTTCTCTGAATATTACCACGTCATTCTGGTCTCCAAAAGAACAGACCATCAGAATTCCGCTGCCAAAATCCATCTTCACAGATGGATGTGCCATGACCTCGACATTCTCCCCTCTTTCGGAGACGGGCAAGGGGAGATTCACCCTCTTCCCAACTAAGTGAGAGTATCTTGGATCTTCGGGGTGAACCATCACGACGCCACATGCGCATATCATTTCAGGTCTAGTTGTTGAAATGGTAATGTCCTCGCCATCTTCAGTTGTCCAAATCACATGACATAACTTTGTTCTGCGTTGAATTCTTTGAACCTCTGCATCGGCAATTGTAGTGCCTTCCACGGGATCGTAGATATTGGGTCTCAAATCTTCTACAATATCGCCGCTCTTGAATAAATCAACAAAAATTGCCTGTGAAACAGCGCGATACTCAGGCGAATCAGTTAGGTACTCATTATCATAGTCGCAAGATAAACCCACTCTTTTTGCAGTTTTGCGCATTGCTTGAGTGTATTCTTCTATAGTATGGGAACAAATATCTAGGAACTCTGCTCTATCGAATGTCCTCATCTTTTTCCCAGTTTTCTTCTCGACCGTAAACTCGATGTTGATGCCGTTTCGATCTACTCCCCATGGGAATTTGACTTCCTTTCCCAGTAAACGTTGACTTCTTGCTATGACATCGATCATGCTGTACTGAGCTACGGCACCAATATGCCATGTCCCACTAGGATATGGGGGTGGAGTATCAATTACGAAAATCTCTCTTTCGCTACGAGGATCAAAACTATATCTTTCGCGATATGACTCTTCGGAGAAGTGTGACTCTTGTATGCGCTTCTCAAGGTCCACGCTCCATCTCTTATCAGAAATTCTTGGTTCACTCACAATGTCACCAAATTATTGGAAAAGTCTGGCGTTCTTGATAATTGTCATGTCATTGTAAAAATACACATCACGAATCATGTCTTCCGAGGGGTTGAAGGTATGCCGTTTCACGTCGTAGTAGGAGCGACATGGCGAAGAAGCGTATCGGCGACTCATTAGGCACGTCAGTCAACACAATAATCGATGGTGCACGAACGAGTATTTCTAATACAGATTCAGAGCAGATCAAAGGTTCAATTGCAAAGTTTATCAACCGTATCCGAAGGAAATTCAGGGAGTCAAATAGCACCAGCATCCTCACGATGTTCCCAATTTGGGCTGTTCTAATATCGCTGGGTTTCACTCTGTCACTACTGCCTCACTCTGGGGTATTGGACTGCAGGGATAGTTTTGACAATCCAGCATTCTGCAACGAAGAGCCTGCTCTAAACGTGAACGGTGACCTAGAGGTTTACCTACCGACCGATGATGATCCGCGCAGCGTAAAAAATCTCATTGCTCAAGTGGAGGAGGACTGGACTACCAACGTTATGGTGATATACGTAGAATCGTATCAAAACAATGTCACTCAGATAAACATACTTGACCAGATCGATCATGTCGAGAGGGTGATTAATAACCATACGAACGATAAAGGGGCCAATGACAACGTCATCTACGTCCTATCAATTTCTACTGTGATTAAGGAAGTTAACTCAAGCGGGGGTCGAGTGGTCAAGGCTTTCTTTTCCGGTCTCGCAGAAGCTACGGGTAACCAACAACTATCGGATGAGATAAATGAGACGATAGATTCTCAGAGCGATCTGATTGGGAACTATGCAATTCCCGATGAACAACAGAGAGTCAATCAGATCCTACAGGAAATGCCCCAGAACGCCTTAGACAAACTGGTTAGAGATGTGGGGACACCAACGGAGGAAAGGAGCCCACATGGATGGAATCGAGCAGTGATAATCATAGGAATTGCCGATGATACTGGCGACATGTCAGTAGGAGATATTGTCTCAAAAACCCAAGACAAGATTGATGAAATCGGTATGAACAACAACTGGGGCACTCCCGATTCCCAGGGCAAGTGCCCCATCGGAGAGGACACCTTATGCCTAAGGATGACACTAACGGGTCCCGCACCACTAACTAATGCCGTAACCGAAGAGTCATTCAAGCTGTTCTGGGAGGTTTTTCCGATTGGATGTATTATCGTAGCATCAATGCTGTTCATATTCCATTGCGACCTACTCCAAACCGGACGGATTCGTTTCGTCCAAGGCATCAAGGTCGTAATCATCGCTGGTTTACCTACTCTTTGTGCTGTCTGGGTTACTCTAGGATTAATCGGTTTAATCGATTATGAAGTCACTATGACTGTAATTCTTGTGGGCCCCATTATCCTCTCGTTAGGGGTTTCTTATGGGCTTCATATCACAAACAGGTATGCCGAATCCAAAGGCACGCCACATGAGAAGATGGCCGCTGCTCTGAACTCCACGGGCCGGGCGGTATTCCTGTCTGCAATGACCACGATAATTGGATTTATTTCACTCACCTTTGCACCCATGAAGCCCATTCAAACCGTTGGTTGGGCTTTGGCGGGTGGGATTGTAGTGGTTTACTTAATGACCATGATAATGGTGCCCAACCTAACAATTCTACTGGATCTGAAAAAACCCTCGCATCCTCCGCCGAAAGTCTTCGTTGCAGCAGTAAACATGCCAGTGAAGTGGTCTAGAATCACAATAGCATTTTTCCTAATACTAATGCTTATCTCAGCTGGATATAATCGACCGAACGTCGAGGAAAATATCGATCTCCTGAAAATGGCCCCCTATGAGGTTGAGGCAGTTCAGAAAATGGGTGTCTACTCAGATGAGTTCGAGGCAGGCCAACCTGGATTCTTGCTCGTGGAGGCCAACATTCAGGCAGAGCCAGAATTTGGCATAGGTTCGATTACAGCAGAACATCCCTATGCTAATCTCGAAGGAATCGAGAATCTCGAATCAAAATGCAACGACGTAGAAAACGCTACTGCCGTGTCAATAGTTTTCCTAATGAAGGCAATAGCCGTGGGTGTAAACGTCTCTGGATCACCCATCAATGACATTATTCAAGATGACGATTGGTCCCCAATCCCTATTCCTGAGCCAATCAAGGAGGTTGCAGAGCTAATATTTGACCGTGAACAGTCAGGAAACGTCTCTTTCTGGACTATCCTTGACACCCTTGATGCCCAAGAGGACGATGGTGGGAGACAGGCTCAGAATTTCCTTCTATACGTTTTCTATAACAGCATGACAGAAGAAATGCGGGAACTCTTCATATCATCCGATTATCAGAGGACATTGATCTACATCGATATGCCATTCATGGACGTCAAAGCCACTACCGTGACTGTTGAACAAATCAATAATTGGGCTAAGGCCGCCGGAGACTCAGAGAACCCAATTTCTGTACTTGGAGACACCCTAATCGGGGTTGCTTCCATCACAATCGAGGTGAATAACCTAATTGTTGATTCCCAATGGACATCGCTTGCCTTCGCCCTAGGTTTCACTGTGGTCACACTAGCACTAGTTTTCAGAGATATCCGATTTGCACTTCTTACTACAATTCCGGTTGGCTTCACGGTCACAATGCAATGGCTAGTTATGGACACAGGAGGGGTCACTCTATCGCTCGTGACGGTGATGATAGGCTCAATTCTAGTCGGTGTTGGAATTGATTTTTCTATTCACATTGCTAACAGGGTAAAGGAATTGGGCAATTCGTTGGATGCGATTCGCACAGCCTGTGCCAGTACAGGGATGAGTCTTTTCGAAGCAACAACTGTTACGGCTGCTGGATTGACCTGTGCTTATGGGATTAAAATCGAGGCAATCGCGCCATTCGTTACAGTGGTCATCATACTACTCATTGTCGCAGCATTGTCAGCATTACTATTGTTGCCAGCCATATACTCCTTCATGGTGACTTCGAATCTTGGGCTCACTGGGGGGATGTCAGCAATGGTGAAAACAGCAGGTTTGAACAATATCGCAACTAGTAAAGGTGCCGAGATTGCGAGAGACGCAGTTGTTTTCGATCAAACTAGGGATGCATGGTGAGGCCAATGTTGATTGCCTACCTATGACTACGATTTTCATGGTAAATTATTGGCTGATGAAAAGCGAACCTCATGTTTATCCTTGGGCGCAACTCGTTACTGATGGGTCGACACATTGGGATGGAGTTAGAAACTATCAAGCACGGAATATTATGAGGGACAATATGGCCTTGGGTGACTTTGTTCTTTTCTACCATTCAAATTGTAAACCCCCACACGTGGCCGGTGTAGCCAAAGTCTGCAAGGAGGGGTATCAAGACTTTACCGCTCTGGATGTGCATTCCAAGTATTTTGATCCCAAGGCAACACCGGATAACCCCCGATGGATGATGGTCGATATAGAACCGATATCGACTCTCGTTGCTATTGGCCTGCCTGATTTGAGAGCCAATGGCGATTTAGAAGGGATGCCTCTATTGCAGAGGGGTCAAAGATTGTCAGTACAGCCGGTTTCCGAAGAACACTTCAGGATAGTGTGTTCGATGGGCGGCATGGATGCCGATGGAATTTCGAGACTATCGTCCTGAGCACTGATTGGTGGGCATGTCCTCGGTGGACGCTCGTCATCAATGGAACTTGCACGCCAGTCTTCTCCGTCCCGAAGTCCCAAGGCATCCAGCATCCCCGGTCGGGCTGCTCGCTTCCGCGCCTGACCTGGTTCCCGGGCGTAAGACGCTTGGCAAATCCCTCCGGATTTGCTTCCCGCCAACCTGGATCTCTTGGGGGCGAGACATCGCAGTCAACTGGAGTAATTCCAGAGGTTCGTTTGCGCCGCCCTCGGACTTCGGGTCACCATTTTCGACGATTTGTGAAAAATAGAGCACGTCAACTCTCCCCCTAGCCCATAATTAGCGCACAGAGGTCACGTATGAACATGACCAGTGGTCATGACTCGTATTTTGAAGGGCATCCCGTCTGAATTTCATACGAGTCAATGATCCAGACCCCATTCTGAAGATCCAAATTGCCTCGGACAGCTATGGTGCGACCTTCGTCAAAGCCATCTGGTATCGGAGTATCAGCAAAGTCAACCAATATCTCGTGGGAAATACCATCGAGAATGAAGCTCATATCTGCATGGTCCATTGAGTCTGGAGATACAACTCCTCTGACGAAAACCTTTCTATCTTGAAAATTTTCAGGCTCGTTCATTATCTCATCTACTGAATACTGAACCTCTGGATCTACGCTTGCCATCATTAGTCCCAGTATGGCCATTGATGAGCCGAATACTAATGCAAGTCGTGTGATTCTAGTTAGTGCCACGACATATTCTCGCGACCCTTCGCTAAATGTGTTTGTATCCCACGGCTTCGCTAATAGAAGAGAAGCCAGACTCGCTGACTCTCTTCTTCAGGCCCTTGACGATAGATGACACTACTGTAGGGCCATTGAACACAAGTGCAGAATAAAGTTGAATTAGCGACGCTCCAGAGATTATTGCCTCCCAAGCCGAGTCCTTTGAGTCAATTCCTCCTACGCCGACGATTGGTAACTTTCCGCCGGTTTCATCGTACACCAAATTGATTACTTCCAACGCCCGAGAATTCAATGGCCTACCAGACAGCCCCCCGTCACTCGAGAATGTTTTGCGTGACTGAGTTGATAGTGGAATAGGTCTTTTGATCGTAGTATTGGTAGCTACTATGCCGTCAATTCCCATTTGCTGTGAAAATGAAACAGTACTCCTAATGTCATCATCATTGGTGTCCGGAGACAGCTTCAATAGGATTGGTTTTGAGTCTCCCTTCATGGATCTAATGGAATTGCAGGAATTTAATATCGATTCGAGGTATTCTTGACCTTGGAGATCCCTAAGTCCGGGGGTATTGGGCGAAGAAATGTTCAGTACAAACATGTCCGCATGATCCCACAGTAACTCTAGTGTTGCTGCATAATCATCAGCTGCGTGTTCATTTGGGACCTTCTTAGAACGGCCAATATTAGCGGCAACTGGGGATTTTGGCCAGCGGTTTGCAGACTTCCTTGCACTGAGTCTTTTGCGTATTTCAGAAGCACCGGGGTTATTCAAACCCATTTTGTTTACTAGTGCGTGGTGTTTGTTGGCCCTGAACATCCTGGGTTTTGCATTTCCTTTCTGCGGATACCTAGTGACGCCGCCATATTCGCACCATGAGAATCCCATTGCTGACCATGACAAAAGTGCCTCTGCACCTTTATCAAAACCTGCAGCTAATCCGAGAGGATGGTGGAATAACTTGCCAAACACCTCAATTGGCATCTCTGGAGACTTGTATAACGCATTAAGCAATGATTGCCCCGATTGAGTCTCACCAATGGACTTCAGAGCTTTCATGGAGATTGAATGGGCCTTTTCTGAGTCAATAAAACGAAGTGCGGGATTTCCGAAAAGCCTCCATGCCACTCCCATCAATATTGGCAATCGAATCTATTCTTCAATAGTTACGCATGAAATATAAAAAAAATCCATTTTTCATAGTCCTTAATTACATTCGGATACGCACGCGAGCGCGCGAGCGCGCGCGTTACCATCCGTCTCATCACTCATGTTTATACAGGGTATGTTACGGCGTTTTAAATTCAGAGGAGTAACATTGAAACTCGTAATTCTTGAGTCTGGTGCCAAGGCTCGAACTATCAAAAAGTATCTTGGAAAGGGTTGGATAGTAGATGCATGCAATGGCCACGTTCAAGATCTGCCCTCGAACAGGAAGAGCAAGGATAGCTCCAAAGCAATGTGGGCTTCGAATCCTGGAGAACTGCCCAACCCACCATGGTCGTGGACAGATAGGGCCGAGAGAGTCATGTCGAAAATCACTTCTAAGGCTAAAAAATCAGGCGTAGATGAAGTATACATCGCAACCGATCCAGATCGAGAAGGCGAGTTTATTGCATGGCGACTGAGTGAGATAATGTCTGATTTTGATTCAGTGCATAGAGTTTCATTTAATGAAATCACCAAGGATGCTGTGATTTCGGCAATTTCCAATCCACAAGAACTGGATATGGATTTAGTCGATGCTGCAATTGTAAGGAGGTTAATGGATAGGCTTGTGGGATATCGATGCTCAAAATTTTGCCGCTCGTGGAAACTCAGATCCATGGGCAGAGTTCAAACTCCAACACTAGGATATATCGTGGAAAGGGAACTAGAAAGAGAAGCTCACGTACCCAAGGAGTACAACTCAGTTAGCGCATTTTCAAATGGTATCGAACTCAAGGTGAGGTTTCATGAATCTGATGATTCCAGCGCCTGGTTTGATGACGATGGGAAGCATTTCCCCGATCGAACTTCCAATACCGATGAAGCAAAGGTTACATTAGAAGTTATCAATTCAGAACGTTCACTGAAGCTAGAATCTGTCAAGGATGGTACCGTTAGTAGACGTCCAAAAGCTCCCTTTTCCACTGACACAATGCTTCAGACTTCCAGCTCAACACTAGGTTGGTCAATATCAAAAACCAGTAAAATTGCTTCAACACTATACCAATCTGGTCATATAACATACATTAGAACGGATTCAACGAGAACGAATGTATCTGCTAGAAATGACGTGAGAAAACACATCGAATCAAAATTTGGTAAAAATTACCTAGGCGATGGAGTTGGAGAATCAGGAAAGAAGAAGGGTAACGCCGGAAAGAAGAAGGGTAACGTACAAGACGCTCACGAAGCAATTAGGCCTACGAATCCAACTATGGAAATCGCAGGCGATGATCGTGATGAAAAGGCCCTCTATACTCTGATATGGTCTCGTTTTGCTGCTAGCCAGATGTCCAACTCGATTCGAGAAAGGCGGAGCATGACATTCTCGTGTAACGGATTGGATGTCCCAGTTACTGGCACCTCCTCATGGAGAACACATTCTGGATGGGAAGAGGTTTTCTCATGGTCATCTAATGTAGTTCAAACTCATCCTCCAGAAATTGGTTTCAGCGTCGGGAACTCATGGGGTATCGATGTTGACGCCAATATGACTACAGATTTCACTAAACCTCCAAGGAGATTCTCCGAAAGCTCGATTATTCAACAAATGAAGAAAGATGGAATTGGAAGACCTTCTACATACGTATCGACCGTAACTAAGTTAGTTGACCGCAAGTACGTCGAAAAGGATGGTTCGTCTTTGATTCCAACGGTAAACGGGAGAACTCTATGGATTGAAGTGGCACCTTTTTACAATCAAACTGAGGTTTATGGGCAGGGATTGTTTTCATATGACTTTACTTCCAATATGGAAGAAAAATTAGACCTAATTGAGGCGGGTGAAGCAAGCGCATCTGACCAGTGGTCACAATTTGTTGATATATTCAGAGACATGCATAACATAGCCCTGGAAAAGCGTCGTGAAAAGCCAACAGTAAGGCAGATTCAGTATCTACAGGCGATATTGAATAGGATGACTGATGAAGACAGAAACGCAGTCATCGGAGATAAATTAGTGGAAGAACTGACCGGGGAGGAAGTGAGAACCATAATCGATGGCCTCAGTGACTCAGCGCAATCAAATATCCCGCCTAGCGAAAAGCAAATTGCTACTATACTGAAACTAGTTGACCGGTTAAATATTGACTTGAGCAAATTCTTGAATGATATCGGCGAATCGGATATTAGTGAGTTAACAGGTGGAAGGGGGGGCTCTGCAAGTAATGCAATCGGGTCTCTAATCGAGTTAGACAAAGATTCTCCCGCTACCGAAAAGCAGGTTGCTACAATAATCTCTATGACTGATTCCCTAGAAATGCCAATCGAAGAAGCCATGGATGCAGTCAAAACCGAATCTATTGGCGTCATTACCAAATCCGATGCAAGCATTCTCATTGGAAATCTTAAGAAAACAATAAATTCGAAACGCCGGTCGAAAAAGTAGCAAGTGTGGCGAAACCATGGCCCAAGAATTCGATGTCATTGTAGTTGGAGCCGGGCCAATAGGCGGCTATCTCTCTAAGAAACTGAATGAATATGGGCACAGCGTGCTTCTTTTAGAAGAACATAATGAAATTGGTAGGCCATTCCAGTGTGCGGGTCTAGTAAATCCAGCTGCTATGGAAACTATTGGCCTTGAGAATTCAATTCTATCAACTATCTGGGGGGCAAATATCCACAGCCCATCTGGAAAAATGGTTACTATAGGAGATCCAAAAGTGCCCAGAACCTATTCTGTATGTAGGAAGATATTCGACGAGGTTGTTGTTATGCAGTCAATTGCCACAGGAACGGAAATTATGCTTTCTACTAAGCCCGTCTCGGCAAATATCGAAAGCGATTACGTTGAAGTGAAGATTGACGGAGCAAATGGCGCCGATACAATTCGATGTAAGCTACTCTGCGGTGCCGACGGAGCACACTCATGGGTTCGTAGGAAATTCAGAATGGGCACTCCAACAGAGACGATGATCGGATTTCAAATCGAGGTTACTGGGTACGCTGGAGACGAGGGAATGCTCGATATGTACACTGGAATGGGAATTGCTCCCGGATTTTTTAGCTGGGCAATACCCACAGGTGAGACAACAAGACTGGGGACATGGTCAAAGGTGCAACTGATGGATGGGGTTTCTAGTGAAGAATACATGTCTCGATTAATGAGCAATGATTCCCTAAATACTCGATTCTCGGATTGCTCAGAAGTTGGACGTTTCTGCGGTCCGGTTCCAAGTGGAATTGTCAGACGACCGATGAGGGAGAGGGTAGCGCTGTTTGGTGATGCTGCAGGCATATGCAAGCCTACTACCGGAGGTGGGATTGGTCCAGGATTCAAACAAGTTGACATGTTGGTACCATTGTTAAGCAAGTCAATAATTGACAATGATCTGAGCGATGTAAAGATGCAGAAGTTATCAGGTACTCTCAAAGAAATGAAGAGAGACCAAAGGAAGAAGAGAGCACTAAGGGATGCTTTCCTTACTGAGATGGATGACTCAGAGCTCGAAAGAATATTTTCTGTTTGGGCCAGGCCAGAAGTAACTCAACTAATCAATGAATTTGGTGACATTGAGAATCCAATTCTTCTGGGCATAAAGATGCTCAGAGAGGTTCCTGAATTCAGGAGACTGGTTGGCCGGGCAGCAAAGGCTGTTCTGTGGGGCAAATGATGCGTCGAACACTCCAGAGTATCAGGTATCCACCATTCGAACTAGGTCATATGGAACCCAGAAATGTACCCGTTTCAGAGATAGTAGTCGATGTTAATGACGACAGCCTCAGAAATTTCAAAATTGGAACCGATGATGGATGGTTCGTACAATGGCGAGATTTTAGTGACGAAGATGCCGGCAAGCTTCACTTGGAGTGCGAAATTAGTGACACTACTCCAGAGTTTCTGACCAGATCACGCATGGGTTGGTTTGTAAATCCGGACCCTCTTCACAATATCTCTAGGAGGTTGATTAAGCCCACAGTAGTGCTCCTGATTGTTTCACTTTTTGTTCATGCCATAGAACCTGGACTTGTGGAATATGGAATTATTGGCACTATTGTAGCAGGATCAGTCACCATAGGCCCGTTGGAATACCCCAGGCTCCTATTCTACACATTCCCCCTTTTTCTCCTCCCTCTTTTATTTCGAACTATTGCTAATTTCAGAGATATTGCTAGGCAATCATCAATCGCTAGAACACCATATCAAGATCCTAAGTTTTCTATTCATATCGATAGAGATACTTCGGAAGTAACGATTGGAGAAATCGATATTGGCATTTCGCTATCACGAGCTAGGATTCAGGTCGGAGTGCCAATTCCCGAGAGGAGTACTTTGCTAGCCTCGCTGGGCAGGAATGAGGGAGGACAACCGTCACCGGGATTGTCCACAAAACTCCCTGATAAACGTGTTTCACCGGGTGATGAGATAGGTGCTGGCGTGGGCGAATCCACGCCAATGCAATCTACATCAAAGAAATCCGTTATTCTTGAGCCACTTAGAATCATGAGTCATGGCTCATGGACATACGATATTGATGTGGGTTCTCCCTTCAAACTAACCTTACCTGAGGGACAATGGCCCGGATCAGTTTACTCATCACTTATCGCAATACATTGGGAGATAATGATTGAGTTCGTTGGAACTGACGGTAAAAAAATTATGTGGGTATCACCTGTAATAATGCCTCATTCTAAAACTGATACAGTAATCGAAGTTGCGCCTGTAATCAGCGGTAGGGCCGAACTTTCAAACTTCTAGTGCAACTTCTTTTACACCAATATGATCCAGTAAATTATACTCCGAATCACGAAGTGCGGGGGTGAATCCACTGTCAATTATTGAATTTTTTAGTTCTTCTACAGTAGTCATGGTTTTCTTAGTTCCCGACGCAGAAACCACGTTCTCCTCCATCATCGTAGAGCCAATATCATCTGCACCGGCAGACAATGCAATCTGAGCCACACCTAGCCCCATTGTAGGCCATGACGATTGAATATGGTCAATATTGTTCATGAATATCCTCGATACGGCGACATGTCGCAGATATTCGACTGCCCCGGCGCCAAGACCCGTCGATTTTCTCCGACGTCCGATTTTTCCAAAGTTATTGTTTTCGAGCATCACAGGCCACGAGATGAAGGAGGTAAATCCAGGAAATCCAGATGATAACGAGTTATCTTGGAGACTTCTGATTTTCTCCATATGTTCCACACGTTGGAAGTAGCTTTCTCCGAATCCGAATACATTAGTTGCAGAAGTAATTAATCCTAGGGACTGCGCCTCCTTCATGACTTTGAGCCAATTATTGGAAGAGCCTTTGCGAGGTGAAATACCACTTCGGACACTATCAACCAACATCTCAGCACCGCCACCTGGCAGGCCATGTAAGCCGGAGTCTCGAAATTTAGAGAGAACTTCAAGAGTAGAAAATCCTGATACTTCTGCAATACCCTCTATCTCGATGGGTGAGAAACAATCCAATGAAATACTGGGATGCCTAATTGACAGTTCAGATAGGAGGTCAGTATACCACTCAAATGGAAGTGACGGGTTCACCCCTCCCTGCATCAATATCCTGCTACCACCCAGACTTTCTAGCTCTCCAATGCGCTCACTAATCTCGTCTACTGTCTGTGTATAGCTTTCCTCATGCCCAGGAGTTCTATAGAAGGAACAGAAATGGCAGTTTATGGTGCAAACATTTGTGTAATTGATATTTCGATCGATCAAGAATGTGACTAAGTTACCTGGTACTTGTGCCTGCCTCCTTTCCATTGCAACAAACATTAGGTCATTTAATGAAGCATCAGAATATAGGATGGCGGCGTCTTTTACAGAGATAGGAGGAGGAAATGTTTCAAGTTGCTTCTCCAGAATATCCTGCCAGTTTGCCAAATTATACACCAGAACCAACAATCATCTCTATTTCGTGAATTTCTTTGGGACATGATGAAGATAGGATCACTGGACCTTCTTCAGTAATGAGGATGTCATCTTCTATGCGAATTGCGATACCTGAGTACCTTTCTGGAATTTCAACATCTGTTCTCCAACTACCAAAGTAAAGCCCTGGTTCTACAGTTAGAACCATTCCAGGCTGTAATATTGGCCCTTTGTCATCATCATCCCCTTGCCTACCGCCACCAACGTCGTGGACATCTAGGCCTAGGAAATGCCCGGTTCCATGCATGAAGAAGTTCCTATATGGACCATCGAATTTGACTGGATCGCCTATTGCTTCTTCTAGAGAGCAATCTAAGATACCAAGTTCGATAAGACCAGTGGCAAGAACTTGGGACGTCGCAGTGTGTATAGAAACCCAAGTAGAGTCATTTTGGCATGCCTCAATCCCAGCAAGTTCGGCCTTGAGGACCAACTCGTAAATTTCCCTTTGAGGATCCGTGAACTTACCATTAACCGGCCATGTCCTAGTGATATCAGATGCGTAACCATGTACTTCACATCCAGCATCAACTAGAACTAGTTCTCCATCATTTACTACAGATTTATTTGTATTGTAATGTAAAATAGTGCCATTTTCACCACCTCCAACAATTGATGGGTAACTCCATTGGCTCTTGCAATTCATGAAATTCCCCTCTACAGCAGACTGAATCTGCCACTCACCTATGCCGGGGAATGTTATCTCCATGGCATGAATATGGGCTTCTGATCCTATTCTTGCAGCTTCTTGCATGTGTTCAATCTCTCTGGACGATTTTATTCGCCGCATTGAATCCAGTATACCTTTTGGATCAGAAATGTCATCACGATTGATTAACATCTCATCTATAATCCTAGAAACGCCTAGTATAGCAAATATGTTTTGGGAATCAGAAATTTTTTCTGAAATATATGATTCGACACTTTCGATGGAATCTGTAGCATTTACTGGCCAAGATGTAGCGCCATCTACACCTATTCTTATTCCCTCCCATATCTCTTTCTTCGTATCACGTGGTGGTACGAAGAGAATGGTTTTCCAGCTACCAGATGTGTTATTGGCAACAAATATGCCTTCTTCCTCCTCCCAGCCACATAAGTACAGCATGTATGAATTGCCCCTGTAAGGGTAGCCAACATCGTTGGATCGGAATTTTCTGTCATTGGTCGGGATGATTAGTACACTAGATTCGGGCAACTTTGCAAACAGCCTTTCTTGACGGTTAATGTACTCTGATGTTTTGAAAGGCAGGATCATGTATCACCCCTCCGGATTCTGCCTTTTGGTCTTTTTACGACTAAGCCCATTTAGGAATTTCAGACTCGTTGGTTTGATCCCGGAACTTGACTGCAGAATAGGTCAAAAATACTGCTGATAAAATTAATACAATTATCGGTAGTGGAAATGTACCATTTGTGTCGATATCCTTAATCAATATTGAAATCATTGACGAGTTCGAGTCATCATCAATCACTTCGATGGTAAGTATGAATTCATCATCAACCCCCTCCGGCCAAAAAAACTCCCTAGATGCACCTTCGTAAGTAGGGATGTTATTGACTCTCCAGATATAGCGCAAATTATCTACATCATTTGGCGTATCAATAGAACCTGATGCATCGATAAGACATGTAGAATCCTTCGGAAGTATGAATTCATCATTATTCGAAATTGGAACGCCATCGATTGACAACCTGACAATTGGAGCAATATTCTGAACTTCAATAATTATAGAACTGCGACCAATATTTCCGGCTTGGTCCGTAATGGCCAATTTGATCTCATAGGTTCCCGAACTATTAGGATTAATGGAGATGCTTCTCCCATCGCTGTCCACAATAAAATCCGCACCGGACACAGAACCTGCTTCGACTTCAATTACAGACCAAATGTAAGTTAGACCTTGGATTCCCCAGTTCATATCATACGATGAAGATCCGTCTATCACTACCCCCTCCATTCCTTCCTGAATAGTACTCGGGCCTTCGATAAGTGCCACGGGTGCTGTGTTGTCTACCCTGATACTGGTACAGTCATGTGAGATTTCTTGATTCAAAGGATTAGTCGCGTATAATATTAGGTCATACCAACCATCAGAGAATTGGGCCAAGTCTATCTCGAAAGATAATGGCCCCACAGGGTTTCCATCCATGCTCACTCCAAATGATATCTGAGATGAATTTAGCGTTATTACATCGTCTGGCATATCAGACATATCCTGACTTGCTACATCTGAGCACTTCACAATTGTTGAGTTCCTGAAGGTGTATTCAAAAATTGGTTCTGCGTGGTGAACGGTCCTGGAAAGTGCATTTACTATATGCTCTTGGCTGGACCATGTGTCGGTAGATTCTCCATAGATATGGATAGTCGGAGGTAACTGGTGAGTATTAGGGGAAATGAAAATAGACATCAATTCTGTATGCGTATTTCCGGAGACATCTATTGCTGTAACGACAATTGTGCATGCGCATGGACCAACAACAAGGGGATTAATTTCTATGTCAAATGACCACTCGTTCCAGAGACCAGTTTCAGATGCGCTTACTAGATCATCTGTGAAATCGACGTAATGCCTTGTACCCGATGAATCCAGTAATTCCCATGTTGCAGAATCCGGAACCGTCTCATCCTGTATTGTGCCGGATACAATTGTACTAGACCCGTCAATCATTTCATAGATATAGGTCCCGTCAGCAATTTCAAGTGTAATTTGCGCAGGATAATCATCCCCTCCATCATCTGCAAAAGAGGTTGATTGCAAGATAGTCACTACCAGAAAGGCTGCGATGATGGGCAACATGCGGCCTCGAGATATTGCGGTGAACACGATAATCGTGCTGAACCAACACTATTCAATGCCATGGGCTTCTGCTCTATCTATCTGAGATTCTCATTTGCCAAACCAGCTCATCTAGCCATAATCTCAGTGTTTCGCGATCGATGTAGTCTTGTCCGGAATTTGCCGATAAAACGCATTCACATGCTGCCGAAGCCAATAATGCTGCATCAAATAGAGATAGCCCAGAGCCCAGTGCTGCGGCTAAGGACGTAGCAGCTGCATCATGCATCCCAATCTGTTGGTCGGCTGAAGGAGCCATGCATGGTATGTGGATGCTGGCATCTTCTCTTTGATGCAGAATGACACCATGAATTCCACCTAGTACGAGAATTCCGTCCCATGAGTACTCATCCATCAGTTGCTTTGCAGCATTATCATCATCCAATCCAATCCTTCTAGACAAAAGAGCCATTCCCCTCTTCTCAAATATAACAACCGTCGCCCCTCTACTCTTTTCCAGACCGGTCAATTTCGGATCCACTATCGCAGGGATTCCCAATTCATTTGCAGCGGATATCAGAGTCTGGGCCCCATCTAGTGTAACGACTCCCTTATCATAATCTGAGATAACTAAGGCGCAACTATTGGATATGGAAGAGTGGGCTGATTCTGTAAGAGAGTTAGAAATCTCCAAACTAAGAGTTTTGTTAGGGCCTCTGTCTGCCTGAAGTAGAAGCTGTCTTCTATCAAGAAGGCTTTCCCTACTGCCGAAGAATCTAATCTTAGTCAATGTCTTTCTATCTGATACTTCCATAACATTATCAAGGCTGATTTTCATATTCTTGAGAGTGGACATAATTGATTCGCCCTCGTTGTCATCCCCAATTGCTGTGTGAAATGAGACCTTCATTCCGAATGATGTTAGTCCAATAGCAATGTGAGCCGAAGCACCGGGCGATTCATCGGATCGGATTATCTTCAGCACTGGCACCGGTGCAGTAGAATTCAAATTGTTCGCGAAACCATGGTGATATCTATCCAGCATGGTATCACCGATTAGAGTGACCTGGGGACCATCTATCGATTCCAGTAAGACCTGCAGTCTCACTAAACTTTCCTCTCTGAGGGCAGTGGGATCGTTGCTCATAATGTTCGGGAGGGGGTTCGATGAAATGATATTTGGGGATAGCGTCTAATTTGTTAGCGTCTTGCATTGGGACATGAAGTCCGGGGATCGAAGGAGGCTATACGATGGTCCGGCCTATAGCAGGCTTTGGGAGAAGTCTGCAATCGGACTACTGACCGGGGATCAGGGACTTCTTCTCACCGATTCAGAAGTGATCTTCTGTAGAGAACATAGAGGTGTTGAGTTCGAAGATATTTTTGACCAGCGATCATTCGCATTATGGCTTTCAGAACGAGTTAGATTAAATCGAAATATTCTCAGAGAAGCAGCAGTCCTAGAGGCTCTAAGAGTTCCGGGAAACAAGGTTGTTCTATCGGAAAACTTTGAGCCATTGGGTCTTGAAAGCTCAGATTCCTGGGCCATGAGATGGTCTTCCGACAACCACCCCAGCAGAGATTCCCCCGTTTCTGAAATCCTATGGTATGAATCAAAGGATGTCTTACATGATGCTAACCAGGAACCTGAGAACACATTGGAAAACCTACTCTATTGGTGCGACGAGGTGACTAGGAGGGGGAGGTTGCCAGAAGTACTTGTCATTGACGAGGAACAATCAGTAGTCACATATCGCCTCAGTGAAGCTGATCCCAATGGTGATATGAATCAACCAACGGCACAAGTGTTTGAAAGCATATCAGAGAAGAGCGCTGAAAGCCTTGGCTGGAATGGTATTTTCATATCCGATGCAATCAATTGGCCGCTTGAGTCAATTGGCATCCCCCTCCACGACGGAAGACAATTGGATATTACTGAGGCGGAAATCGTCCGATTAATGGGGAAGAATGTACGGTCTACTAGAGAAGTTGAGATTTCAATATCGCATTTATCCACAATTAGAGATGATGAAATCGGGTTTCTTTCGGTATCGGCAAGCATACTACTCGATTTGTGGATGAGAGGTTTGAATACCAGATCCGGATTCAAGTATGGAACGGCTTGGAGGTGCTATTCGGGAGACATTGGAGAGGGGCATGCTCCGTGGTTGGTAGTCGATCCATCCAAGGAGGGACCTGCAAACTGGGCTGAGGCCTGTCTATCGTCTAGGCTTGCATCAGGCGTAAACAAGCACTGGCTTTACCCAATACACGATGGGGAAAGATGGAGGTATCTGCAGATCTCACGGCCACCATCGGATTCCCGATGGAGCAATCCCAAGCGCATCTAGATGAGTCCTAGCTTGGTGGAATCCAATCGGAATAGGCTATGTGGGCTGGATGGATATTCTTCCCCGCGTTGAATTCAATAATCCTCTCGGCTAGCCATTGGAACCACTCAAAATCACTCTCAACTCTCGATTGTTCCCTACTCTGGCTTAGAGACTTTTCCGACAAAATTACAGATCTGGTGACTCTTTCCTATTTCCTGTAGCTATTGACAGGGCCAAGAGCACAAGAACAGTTGAGATTGCATTCGAAGGAATTGCTAGCCAATTTAGGGGCCCGAATGGAAGATCTCCTTCAGAGTTTAGCACGATTGGTATTCTTTGCTCGATATTGTTTGAATCTACTATGACCAGCTCGCCCCTTGCTACCATTCTTGGTTCAAGCAGTCCAGCCGGCTCAATATTCAATATTATTGGGTCCCCAGGATAGAATTGTCCAGATGTCGGGGAATCAGAAATTCGTCCTGCTGGACCTTCAACTGTGATCGTGTAAATTCGAGGACCATTGCCTTCAGTATCAGGGAACATCCTCACGGTTGATGGTTCATCCCATGCAACCGTAGATTCCAAAGTATCGCTGGTGAATCTGTGGTTAACAACACGCCATTCGAGAGAGACTCTGGTCATGGGTCGATCGTGGCAACCTATTGTTCCCGAAATAGTGCCTTTCCTTGGTGATGAGTCGGATAATTCTAGTATTGGAATCGGGTTCGAATCATTTGTGGATGGAATCAATAAATCACCTGTAGTAGATAATTGAGACACAATCTGACAACCCGAATCGGTAATTACCTCTCCGTAAACAGACTCATTTGGCAGTAAAACGATTGGATTTCTTGGCATCGATACTATTGCATTTGCATCACCTACGAAGTCATATTCTAACGTTGCCGAATCATTTCCAACTGATGTGATGGTGATCGTCCATGGGGCTAATCGACCATGATTGTCCCAGATCTGCTTTCCAGTGTGGCCGAATCTATCGCCAACGGTGAACGTATCCCCTGCGGATCCATAGTCTCTCGCTCTCAGTAATGCATCGTTGCCATCTGCTTCGATGATCTTTACCCATGGCTTAAGTGGGTCGGTATTGACAAGGTTTGAGTCAATATCGCCGAATCCGAGATCCTGCTGTTCCACCAATATTCCATGTCCTGGCAATCCACTGTCAAACCCAACATCTGACCTTAGTGAAACCCAAATGTACTCTCCTTGGGCAATTTCAATCTTCAGTGGCGACCCACCTTGGGAAACAGGGTGCAAAGTGAAGTTTCCATCTAGATGAAGACTTGGTAGAATTGGGCTGACTGCCCCAATAAGATCCAAAGTAGAAGAAGACGGCAGCGATGGCCTGGCGCCGTCTCCAATCCAGTTTCCACTAGCCATAATGTCCCAGTCACCAAGCCCATACCAGCTATTCGTCGGAGACTCGCTATGTACGTCATAGAGGTCGACTGCTCCCATTTGATGGAGCATCTCATGGATCGTAACACCGAGGCCTCCGTGCACTGATGCCATGGTGTAGTGCTCAAACCTGTAGTCACCAATGACAACCGGATCGTGAAATAGTGAGAAATGACTCCAGATTGTGCTAGATGGACCACCCTCTTCCTGGGGCTGACCAGAATGTAGTATTAGGAGTCGGTCGACCACATAATCTCCATCCAGATCCCATCGGGAAGGGTCCTGGTCCTGCAATAATCCCATTATAGCCTGAGTTGCAAGCTCCCTAGCACCTTCTGAATCACTACCAGAATCCCTCTCTAAATCAGAATCCTCTCCCCAGTACGACTCATCATATTGAGACTCCCAGACTCCTTCTACTATGGTTGGATCTAGTTGTGACAGGCCACCACTCATTTCTGAGATATACTGCTGGGCTGACAAGTCTCCATCAAAGAGATCACCTAGCAGAGAATTCGGGAATGGCTTTCCGGGGAAGCTGATGCGAAGTACGGGCCATTTCTCCTCCATAGAGAGCCCTACCATCTCATAATCCACATGTTCTTGATCCCCAACTGTAGATGCTATTGCTTCATTTACCTTGGATGAGTTCATGGATACGAATACGGAGCTGACTAACAAAATGACTGTTACAACAACTCTGAGATAATGTGTTGATGATAGTTTGCCCACGGCATTAGGCCAATAGCACAGCCTTTCAAGTCAATGCCAAACTGCTAGATAGTTGAGTCATTATTTCCATAGGGGCTCCATAGCGACATCTTCACAGGTGCTGTTTGTGAAATCACATCCGCGAGGAGAGCCATCATAATGGCGATTATCAATTTCAGACCATCGTATTCGACTGGTAGAGTTAGTATTATGATGCCTGAAGAAATAGTCAGCAATCTGTTCCTGAATCTGGTCTTTCCGGATGATACCATTCCGAATATCCTTGACAGGGAAAGGGTGATTGTTGTAATTGACCATACCACCATGACCCAAGTGACCCCCAAACCGAGAGACAAAATTGAAGCAGCGTCGTATCGAACGAGAATCCCTTCTGGGGTACCAGAAATTCTAGAGAAATCAATTAGTGCTGGAATACCAAATGCCCAAATAATGATTATTGAAACCGGCACAACCGTAGTCGTAAGGATTAGCACCGCTGTGAGCCAATTCCTCTCTCTAGGGAATAGACCCGATTTAGCGAAATTGTAAGTCATAACTGAAACCATTGGCAGCATTGTTAACATCGAAAGTAGAATTACGACGCTCCAACGCATCTGAATCCAGTCAAATGGCCCATAAACGGATAAATTCTCGTTGTTCGGACCAATTGGCAAGGGGACTATCTCCAACCACATAGATACAACCTGATTGGCAGTGAATGACCAGAAGATGCATAGTAGTAACATCACAAATGCAGCTTTTCTGGCAATTGAGTTGAGTTCCTCCAAATGTACAACAAATCGTCCAGGATCCACCTTAGGGTTATGATCTGGGGTCACATTACATCCTTCACTTCGGGTTTCGATCTAGCTGCAAGGATAGTTCGGTATACCCCGTAAGCCGCCCATGCACTGATGAAGAATGCAGTTCCAGTAACGAAATCAGTGAAATCGACGCCTTGGAAGGTGATTGAGTTCTCTGAATTTGCCCAACCAACCGCGAAATAGAATGAAAGTGCGCATACAACGGCCCTGCGAAAGCTCTGAGGGTATGCCAGCTCACTAGCTAGGAACTCAGGCCCATCTTCGTATTTCCTCTCAAGAATCTCCTTCTGCAGAACGGCTCCGATGATTAGTGCAGTCAAACTTGTCCAGAAGAAAAGATTCCCCTGAGAGAAAACCCTGTGAGACAGTGCATCTTGTCTTTCTTGCTCGAGTTGTTCTTCAGACACCTCAATGAGGAACAGAGAGTCGTAGGTTCCGACGGAAATGGTCCTTGTCTCCAAAGTAGAACCGCTCTCGTCAGTAGTAATGGTCCCGGGGGGGTTTATCGAGAAGGATAGGAGGTTCCAGTAATCCATGTCGTCAGGTATTCCAGCACCATCGACAGAATTGCCAGCAAGCCAGAATTGTACCGCTCCGACGTCTTCGCTGGGAGACATCCAATTAATCGTCCAAATCCCTTCCAGACTTGGATCCGAGTGAGAGACGTCATCTGAGCGACCCTCAGCATAACGAATCTCTTCACTCTCGTCCCATGAGAAGTTTCCAATCGAGTCAGAGGATATCAGGAATCCTGCATGGGTATTTCCATCTGCTCCTGAGAGGGTGAGGGAGTCGGCCACACGTATGGTCAGTTGGTACTCCTCTGACGTATCGTACATCAGGGGGACGCCAGTGACCATTACCACTGCCCTATCTGATGGTGCGCCATTATTGTGGCAAGTGCATCCATACTTCACGGTTAGGTCGTCATTGGAATTGGATGCAGTAGGACCCTTGCTCATTCCCAAGGCTGGAAGTGATACTGCGACGACTACAACAAGACATGCCAAGACCCTTCTGGTATTCACTCGCACGATATCACCAATCCTTTCTCGA
Organism: Methanobacteriota archaeon; assembly: GCA_004195615.1. Lineage (GTDB taxonomy): Archaea > Thermoplasmatota > Poseidoniia > Poseidoniales > Thalassarchaeaceae > UBA36. Next base: position 53,527 of record PSPW01000007.1, read on the forward strand.
AGTCGATATCAAATAACGGTTGGGGGGACTTAACCTCAGAACTCCTTGATAGCACTATTTAGTTCGTTCATCATCTTCTTCCCATCACCGAATAGCATCATTGTCTTATCTTCAAAGAACAAGTCGTTATCGACACCCGCATATCCCACCGATAGGCTCCTCTTAATGATCACAACTACTCTGGCCTTATCCACGTCAATTATGGGCATCCCTCCGAGTGGCCCCTCACCGGACCTGGCAACTGGATTGATTGTATCATTCGCCCCGATTACCAGGGCGACGTCTGTCTCCGGGAGCTCTGAATTAATATCATCCATCTCAATCAATTGCTCATATGGAACGCTGGCCTCGGCGAGTAGTACGTTCATATGGCCAGGCATCCTTCCTGCTACAGGGTGGATGCCGTATGATATCTCGACACCTTGAGCTTCCATCAGATCGGCAAATTCCTTCACTGCGTGCTGTGCTTGGCTTACGGCCATTCCGTAGCCTGGTACGATGACGCATTTGGTGATGCCATCACAGACCATTGCAATCTCCACAGGATCACTGCCGATTTTGGTTCTAGTTACTGATTCCCTGCCTCCACCTCCGAAGGACATGAAGAGTACCGCCATCAGTGTCCTATTCATCGCCTTACACATGATGAATGTTAGAATAAGACCAGCTGCACCGACCATAGACCCGGCTATGATTAGGACATTATTCCCGATTACGAAACCAGTGAATGCCGCGGCAATCCCTGACATCGAGTTTAGCAAACTTACGACTACTGGCATATCAGCACCGCCGATCGGAATCACAAATAGTACACCGAGTATGCAGGAAAGAATTACGAGGGAATATATGTAGTCATAGTTGTGAGGATTCTGGACGGTCAGTCCAATGAGGGAGATACATGCTAGAAGCACCGCTCCTTTGACGAAGTTCATCCACGGTGGCCCCCATGTTGGGAAGTTTACCCACTTTCTTCTACCTCTATCGTCCTTCTTAGTGAAGGGGATATAGAATCCACCCCTGAGTTTTCCCATTGCCATGAGGCTGCCGGTCAAAGTAGCCCAACCAATAATTCCCGAAAGCCCAATTGCCACCCAAGTAGCATACAATTCTACGCCAGGATCGGGAACGTTAGAATTCTGAAGTCTCTTGAGGACCTCCGACAGGCCGACAAGAGCCGATGCCCCTCCCCCAAATCCATTGAATAGTGCCACAAGTTCAGGCATCTCAGTCATCTCAACACGTGTAGCCATGACGTAACCAATTAGTGTACCAATAGCCAAACCACTGATAATCAACTCATAGCCGATAATTCCTTCTGTGTACATCTTGACCAGTGTAACAAGTACGGCCAGTAGCATCCCATATGCTCCCAATCTGTTTCCCTGGGGTGCAGTCCTAGGGCTAGATAGTCGTTTAATTCCTAGGATGAACATTGCTGCAGAGACAAGATATCCAATGTCCCAAATAACTGGATCAACCATCAGTTGCCACCTCTGCGTTTCTTTCCAGCTATCATTTCTAACATCTTATTCGTAACCATGAATCCTCCGACTACATTGATGGTCGCCATTATCAGTGCGATGAACGCGAGCCAGGACGCAGTGCCTGGATCTCCACTGTTAAATTGGGCATTTGATAGAATCAGTGCACCGACAATAGTAATTCCAGAAATCGCATTTGCACCAGACATCAAGGGAGTATGCAAGGTTGGTGGTACTTTGCTGATAAGTTCGAATCCAAGGAAAATTGCCAGTACGAAAACTGTAATACTGGCCACAAGGGTTGCCAATGTCAGCATTATCCGACCACCTCCGAAAGTTTTGTCTGCTTTGGATGGATCTCTCCAGCGTGGCAGAGAAGTACCCCGCCCATCCCAGTAACGTAGAAATCATCGCCTTCTGGGGGACCGACAAGAATTGCATCATCCATATCGATTCTAAGTTCGCCATCATTAACCAATGTAGACAGAAAAGTCGTCATGTTGTTCGAAAAGAGCATGCTTGCAGTGGTGGCTAACTCTCCTGCGAGATTTTTTGTGCCAACTATGGTCACTCCGTTTTCGGTTGTGATTATTTCACCCGGAACAGTTAACTCGCAGTTTCCGCCCACATCTGCATTCATATCGACAACAACAGAACCTGGCTTGAACTTAGAAATTGCACTCGAAGGTACGGTAATAGGTGCCGGCCGACCGAATATTCTGGCGGTTGTCACAATAACATCTGCATCGCTTGCAACCTCGCAAACAGCATCGTTGACTTTCTGAATAAACTCTGGAGTTAGTGGTTTCGCATAGCCTGACTCGTCCTCGAAATCGTCCATCCCATCGACTTCAATAAATCTCCCTCCAACTGATTCAATCTGCTCAGCAGCTGATTTCCGAACATCAGATGCATAAACAACTGCACCCAGTCTCTTAGCTGTTGCAATTGCTTGTAGGCCAGCGACACCGGAACCCATGATTACGAATTTCGAAGGCCTAACAGTCCCTGCGCTTGTAGTCATCATGGGGATTCCTCGAGGAACGTGAGCAGCCCCGAGTAATACGGCCTTGTATCCAGCAAGGTTGTCTTGACTTGAGTTGACATCCATGGCCTGTGCCCTTGAGAGTCGCCGTGGAATCATGTCCATGCTGATCAAAGTAATTCCTGCATTTACAGATTCCTTCACCCTTTCTGGGTTCCTAAATGGGTCTGCTACACAGGCTACAATCTGCCCCTCCTTTGCATTGGAGATATCGGGCATAGATATTGATACCACTATGTCACAGGACATTGCATCCTCATGACTTGATACCGTACATCCTGCGGCATCGTAGTCACCATCAGTATTGTGAGAAATTGTGCCAGCACCAGTTTCAACAACTACTTCAAAGCCAAATTTATTCAACTTCTTTAACGAGCCAGGAACGATGGATACCCTGTTTTCTCCTTCTGCCTCTTTCAACACTCCTACTCTCATTTGAAACACCTAACTGATAATATGGATGAATCCAATTGAAGGCTGTTATTGAAACCGTCGGCCAGAAAATTTCACACTAGAGTCAGCCGAAAATTAGGATATATCCTATGCCAAAAACAGCCACATCACATATCGCATGAGATAACCAGCATACCCAGATTGATTTGTGTCGGAAGTACAACCACGACCAAATGGCGGCTGCAGAAAGTAGGCCAAAACATGCCATAATGGTTTGCCACCAAATGAAACCGTAGTAGTGCAGGGCTATTGCGTGATGAAGCGTGAATAGAGTGGCAGACAAGATGATAGCTGCAATTTCGCTACCGAGTAAATCGAGGCCCTTTGTGGTGACAAACCACCTGAAGACATATTCCTCAAGCAGGCTATTGAGGAAAATCCAGTATATTATTCCTGCAACGTAGATCCTAATGTCAGTTAATCCCGTTGTTTCCATTTCTGCTAACATGGCATCAGCATCAATGGTATCTCCGAACAAAAGCCACATTACAACAATAATGCTCGACATTACAATACCTGTGATGGCGCCCAGAATCAGCCCTTCCCTGTTTGGCATAGACCATGAAATGACATTTCCCTCAACACGAAGGAACCAGTATGCAGGGGCAATTAGGAGCCAAAATTTGCAAGCCATGAAGAACACTTGTGATGTCAATTCATCATCATTATAGTTCAACGTGAATAGGATGGAGATGGTCGGAACGAAGGCAACTAAACTGATTCCGATTAGTGGATTTGCCTGCTTTTGCATGATTTTCTGAGTAAGGACAACTAGAATACGCTTGCTACGTTAATGCACATTCTAACCAGCAAAGGGCTAAGACTGGTGCCACAGGCGCACAGTCATGACCAATGGGGCAAGGAAAGTTGCTGTAATCGGTGCTGGAAACGTTGGAGCTACATGCGCCTTCGTTTTGGCCGAGAGAAAGGTAGGGGAAGTCGTTCTTCTTGACATCTTCGAGGGCTTTGCGAAAGGTAAGGCACTAGATATGAGCCAGGGGGGAAGAATTCTGAACTATGATGGCAGAATTACGGGAACCAAAGACTATGCCGACATTGCTGGATCAGATGTTGTGGTCGTGACTTCGGGTTTCCCCCGGCAACCGGGCATGAGTAGAGAGGACCTCATTGGGAAAAATGCAGACATCATCTCACAAGTTGGCGAGGGAATTAGGGACAATGCTCCAGATGCTGTGATAGTTATGGTCACAAACCCACTGGATCTGATGACTTACCATATGCAGAAGATTACTGGATTTCCACACAGTCGCGTAGTAGGACAGGCGGGCATCCTAGATAGTGCTAGGATGACTCACTTCATCGCACAGGCTGTTGGCTGCAGCAATGAGGATGTGCAGGCAATGGTCCTAGGAGGTCATGGAGATACAATGGTTCCTTTGCCAAGGTACACGACGGTGAATGGGATCCCAGTCACCCAACTGCTCAGCGAGGACGAAGTCAAGGCAATCTGCGAGAGAACTGCTAGCGGCGGTGGGGAGATAGTGAAGCTGCTTGAAAGGGGCAGCGCTTTCTACGCCCCGGGTAGTGCTGCTGCGATAATGGCAGAGGCAATACTGGATGACAGGAAGAGGGTGCTGCCATGTAGCACATATCTCAGTGGAGAGTATGGAATGGAAGACGTATACATAGGAGTTCCTGTAGTATTGGGCAAAGACGGCGTTGAGAGAATCATAGAACTGGAACTTGAGGCCAACGAGCTTGAGAGTCTCCAAGGTTCGGGGTCATTCTACAAAGAGCAGTTGAGTACAATACTCGGATATTGAGATGTTACAACTGAGTTGAACAGAGTGGCTACGGAATATTTGCATCTCGAACATGATGGGAAGTTGCTTCTCGTAGACAAATCCGGTAATGGCCCGGTGAAACCCCAGATGGGGAGAAATTTTGTTCGGCCTGGTGATGAAACAATCAGGCTACCGACTCCCGAAGAAGTCGAAGGAATGGGCATTGAATGGACGTTGAGAAGGGTGAATCGAATAAGTCTAGGTTCATTTGACTACATTGTCACATATGGGGTACCAGATATTGCATGGCCAGAAAACTGGGCGTGGAAGGATTCGGTAATTAGTGATAGTACAGTAGATCCATTAGTTTGTGAGTCTGTCTATCGAACTCTTCACAGGGTTGTGAGCAAGGTCGTAATTACGAACTCAAATAATGAAATTCTGATGGTTAGGGCTTCTCGTGGATTCTTCTCTGGTTGTTGGACTCTACCGGGTGGTTTTGTCGATTATGGGGAACATCCAAGAGAGGCGGCACAGAGAGAAGCTAAGGAAGAGTTAGGCATCACAATTGTGATTCCAGACCCATTGGGTGAGAGTGGTGGTGTTGTCCTAGGTGATGATGGTGCCATCATTCAGAATGAGATTTTCAACGAAGAGGGAATAAATTGGCTTTCTTTTACCTATACTTGTCAAACGGACTTAGAGGGGCAGGAGATTATTCCAAAGGAAGGAGAAATAGATGAAGCTAGGTGGTTCTCGTTCGAGAAGGCTTTAGAATCAGCCGTATCCAAATTCGATATCAGTGCGATAAACAGAATCAGGAGCAGTTGAGGAGTTAGTGGGACTGCTTCAATGATCTTCTAACCACTCTGATAACTCATCGTTGAGATAGTTGATTTCAGTCTTGAGATCGGTTATTTGAGCGCTTGAAGCAGCTATATTGTCCAATTTCCTTACCATCGCTTGATAGGCATCACTGTGGTTTTCACAGGTAAAGGGGCCACCTTGGCAAATCCATCCTTCGTCGATCAAACTCTGAACCTTAGATTCGAGAGTCTCACCTACTTTGGGGTTGAGGCCCCCCGCCACTATCTTGTACTTCATAATCATCGAAGGGGGTGTCAGCCTTGAACGGTTGGTTCGAGGAGTGAAGGGGCTACGCCAAGATGCCACTAAGGGGGTTGTCTCGGAGCATGGAAGTCCTGCTGAAGATGATAAAGAGAATGAACAGGAAGATGAAAACGAGTCTTCCCACATTGAGGATTGACCTGATGTCCATGATTTGCAAAGAGGGGTACCAGTCTTGAACGGTTTGTCCAAACGTCTAATGTTCAACGTAAAAGAGGTCCAAAATCCAAGGAAGAATTCGCCCCATGAACAGACTATAAAACAGCACAACAGCCAACACCAAGCCGCAAGATTCAGCGAATCCGAGACTGAAACCGGCAAATTCACCGCTCACGACTCTCGAGGGGTGTGTCAGCCTTGAACGGTTGGTTCGATATGAGGTCAGAAGTCGCGCTTGTAGCGGTCATTGAGCAATTCGTAGTACGGGAGGTTGGCCTTCATCCACTTCACGGACTTGCCCCTCGCAGTCCCGTACACCTTCCGCCGCACCTTCAGAGCGAACTTCTCGGGATTGGTCAGTTTGGCCTTCGGTTTCTTGATTATGTGTCGACGAACCCCGCTAGCAATGGTCCGCCTCCTGCTTCTTGGAAATTCGGCACTTTCCTCCGCCTTCAGGGGACGAAAGACCCAGGACTTCGTCGTGATTTTGACCCCGTCAATAGTCGTCTTGGCGTAGCACTTAGACCGCCCGTGAGTGTCCCTGCCGCATCGATTACAGGGTCCCGAGGACATCTTTTCGGTCTTCTTCACCAGGTCCCGATATGTCTCCTCGGGGAGTCGGGCTTGGCACCACTTCCCGCCTCGGACGTTGGCGACCCCGTACTTCGCCATCATCTCCAGGGTGATCCGGTCCTCGTCGGAGAGTTTCATGCCGGACTCGACCCTCTCGTAGTCCACCGGGCGGTGCTTCTTGGTCCATGCCGCGCCCTTCCCGGCGATGTGGGCCTCAACTCTGTTCATCGCATTTCGAGACATCCCGACGTAGTACTTGCCGCCCTCCAACTCCAGGCAGTAAATCGTGACCACGTAAGGGGGAGAGTGAGTGCAGGCATAAGCCATCCGAGAGGGCTTATCTTGACCCTCTTGAGAAAACAACGTGGAATTATTATGGGAAATATGATGGAAAAATACATCCATATTAATTGATTAATAACATTATTCCTCTTCGTCTTCTTCATCACTTCTTCGGCCAATACCAGTTTTGGTACCGGCCAGTAAAATAATAGATATAACTACAAGAATTGGTGCAATTATAATAAGTGAATTCTTTTCAACATCTTTCTTAATACAATCAGAAGCATCGGAGGCTCCATAATTTGAACTATATGTTCCTTTAGCACATTCAGTTTGAATAATAGATGCACTAGTATCAACGTAGTATCCTGGATCTGCTTCGTTACAGAGTATTTGACCAGTCATATTTTGATACGTTCCTAGAGCACATGCAGTTTGATTTGTGGAAGAATTAGTGTCAACGTAGTATCCTGCATCTGTATCCTTACAAAAATTCTGACCAGTCTGATTTTGATATGTACCTAATTCACACGGAATTTGAGAAGTCTGCCCTATTGAATCGGTATAGTATCCAATTGATGCATCTTCACAGGATAATTGCCCTATACTCGCCTGATAAGTTCCTGTTGCACATACAGTTTGATTAGATTGGCCAGTTGATCCAACATAATATCCTGCATCTGCATTATCACAGGATGTTTGGGCCGTATCGGCCTGATATGTACCTGGAGCACATGCAGTTTGAGTAGTGGATGCATTAGTATCAATGAAATATCCTGCTGAAGCATCAGTGCAAGATGATTGTCCTGTAGACGCTTGGTATGTTCCTATTGCACAGGGTATTTGATTTGCGGATGCATCAGTATCAATGTAATATCCTACATCTGCATCGCCACAAGATGATTGTCCTGTTGCAGATTGGTATGTTCCTGCTGCACATGCAGTTTGATTAGATTGACCAGTTGATCGAACGTAGTATCCTGCTGAAGCATCAGTGCAAGATGTTTGTCCAGTAACTGCTTGGTATGTTCCTGCTGCACATGCAGTTTGAGTGGTGGATGCATTAGTATCAACGTAATATCCTGCATCTGCATCGCCACAAGATGATTGCCCTGTTGCAGATTGGTATGTTCCTGCTGCACATTCTGTTTGTGATATTTGTCCGGTTGAAGGAACGTAGTATCCTGCAACTGCTTCGATGCAAGATGTTTGGCCTGTATTTGGTTGGTATGTCCCCAGAGAACATGCAATTTGATTTGTAGATGCGTTATTATCCATATAATATCCTGCATCTGCATAACCACAGGAAGTTTGTCCAGTATCTGGTTGGTATGTTCCTGCTGCACATTCTGTTTGTGATATTTGGCCGGTTGAAGGGACGTAATATCCTGCTGAAGCATCAGTGCAAGATGATTGTCCAGTAGCTGCTTGGTATGTTCCTGCTGCACATTCTGTTTGGGATATTTGTCCGGTTGAAGGAACGTAATAACCTGCATCTGCATCATCACAGGAGGTTTGTCCTGTTGCAGATTGGTAGGTTCCTGTGGCGCATTCAATTTGAGCAGTTTGAGCAGTTGATCCAACATAATTTCCTGCATCTGCATCGTCACAAGATAATTGTCCTGTGGCAGATTGGTATGCCCCTACTGCACATGCAGTTTGAGCAGTGGATGCGTTGGTATCAACGTAGAATCCTGCAGAAGCATCAGTGCAAGATGATTGCCCTGTAGATGGCTGGTATGTTCCTGCTGCACATTCTGTTTGTGTGATAGAAGCTGTAGAATCTACATAATATCCTGCATCTGCAATATCACAAGATGATTGTCCATTATTTGGTTGGTATGTTCCTAATGCACAGGGTATTTGATTTGTGGAAGAATTAGCGTCAACATAATATCCTGCATCTGCATCATCACAAGAGGTTTGTCCTGTTGCAGATTGGTATGTTCCTGGAACACATGCAGTTTGATTAGATTGGCCAGTTGATCCAACGTAGTATCCTGCTGAAGCATCAGTGCAAGATGATTGCCCTGTAGATGGCTGGTATGTTCCTGCTGCACATG
>PSPW01000022.1 GCA_004195615.1 Methanobacteriota archaeon
GCTCGAGTTATGCGTAGCAGTATGCTTGTTATGCTTAGTGAAATCTCGGCGTTATGCTTACGTTATGCTTGTTTAATGCTAGTTATTCTTAGCAAAATTCCTCCATTATGCTTACGTTATGCATAACTATGCAATACAGGTTGACAATGGGCAAACTACCTTGGTTTGCAGAGGAGGTATCTGAAATACTGGATTTTTCCGGATTTTAGAGCCTCGAAGATTGGCGTCCCGGGAACGCCCCCGAAGGTCTCGAAGCTTTTCCTGAGAGAGGCTGGGGCGCTCTGTCGAATCATCTCCCTCCTCTCCTCGTCAATCAGGTTCAGCGCATCGGTTACGTTCTTGGTCACGTCAGCCCGTGACTCAATGCTGAATCCGGTCTCCAGGAATTGGCCGTGCATCTTCTCCATGGTCCTTGAGTCGCGCATGTCCGTCCAGCAGAATTTTCCCCCTGGCCTCAGGACTCTGAAGACCTCCTTCAGGAATTCTGGGATGTTCGCATAGCAGTGGGATGATTCCACGTTGTATGCGATATCGAAGGAATCGTCGGGCAAGGACAGGTCCTGAGCGTTGCCCTCCTTGAATTCCAGGTTGTCCTGTGCGGCGAACCAACCTTGGGAGAGGCGCACGGCCTCTGCGGAGTAGTCTACTGCCATCAGGGACTTTGGGTTGTACGTCCTTGCGATCCAACTCGCTCCGCCGCCCCTGCCGGATCCGATCTCGAGTACCTCTTTGCCCTCTATCTCCACGTCCCTGATGTTCATGTTGTAGAGTTGGATGAAAATCCTGTCAGGCTCATCTCCTTCGGAGAGTTGGAGTTCTGCCTCGTCTGTGAAGCCGTAGTTCATGAAGCAGAAGCTTGGATCCGTCTGTGACCGTGCCATCCTCTGGTAGAGGCCCCTCCACATTCGCATCTTGATTCTAGACGGGGCCAGTCGCATTACGGTGTAGAATGCCCTTGCAGGGAATCCCATTGCCAAATTAGCACCTATTCCTTCCACTTCACCGAGCAACCCATGCTCTCGGTCCTTGGGACGGAGACCGTCGTTCCCGTAGCGAGCTCCTCTATCGCGTCCTCCAGTTCAGAAGTCGTGGCATGAGAGGGATCTCTCGGGGAGTCGTCCAGTCGTCCCCTGTAGACGACGACCGAATCCGAGTTCAGAAGGTAGAACTCCGGTGTTCTCTCGGCTCCGTAAGCCAGAGCCACTTCTTGCGAGGAGTCGTGGAGATACGGGTATGTCATACCCTTATTCGCCCTCTTGACCATGTTGTCCCATGAGTCGGATTCGTACTTCACGGGGTCGTTCGAGTTTATTCCCGCGAAGCCGAGGCCGTTCTTCCTAGCCACTTCCGCAGCACTCTCTATCCTTGACTCAGAGCCCACCACGTATGGACAATGGTTGCAGGTGAAGAAGACCACGGCACCATTCTCGGCCAATACGTCATGGAGCGAGAGCATCTCCCCTCCGAGGTTTCCGTTTGCGTTCGGGAGTTCGAAATCAGGTGCCTTTGTGCCCGGTTCTACCATCTGCTGAGAGTGCATATCATCTCGTCAGAGTGAATGCTGTTCAATCCTTTGGAAGGAGGGCTTCTCTTCGGGATGTAATCTGTCCTCTGCACTCCTCCAGTCTTCTCCTAGCGATCCTGTTCTGTGGGTCGACATCGAGGACCTTCCTCCAAGCAGAAGCGGCTTTCTCGGCGTCGCTTCCTTCATGGAGAATGGCTGCGATTTTGAGCCTGGCATCAAGGTGCTGAGGTGTCGCCCTTATCGCTCCTTCAAAGTCTGACATCGCCTCCTCAGACCTTCCGAAGTCCAGGTACAGCAGGCCTCTCTGGTACCACGCTTCGGATAGATTGGGATTTGTCTCAATCGCTTTGTTTAGTGGTTTTTCTGCCTGTTCTGACTTTCCCATCGCAATCATGCAGGTCCCTAGGTGCACAAGTCCAGTTCCGACTCGGCATTGGGCCAATCCCCTTGGTTCATCAGTATCTCCGATTTTCTCAATCGCCCTAGTTCGTGATTGGGGTGGTTCTCGACCAATTGGTTGGCATCGTCCAAGGCCATAGCCAGATCGTCACAGAGCAGGGCTGCAGATGATCGGTTGAGTCTGGCTCTAGAATGGTTGGGATCGATCTGGAGGCACAGGGAGAAGAGCTTTCTGGCCTCCTCGAGGCGTCCGTGTCTCGCTGCGATGATTCCGCGGATAAACGGGACCGTTTTGCTGTCCTTCAGAATGGTGGTAGCCTCGAGAGTTAGAGCATTGGCCTGTTCCAAATCCCCCATTTCGAGGAACAATTGTGCTTCTTCGAGGGAGATCGATGGGTGGTCTGGGATCAGTCTTCGTGCCCGTACTAGGGCTACTTCTGCCTCATCGAAGGCCTTCTGATACCTCAGGGCCCTAGCCCTTCCGAGCCAAGCAAGGCCAGATTCCCTATCGATTTCTACTGCTCTGTCGAACGAGACAAGGGCATCGATAACGGGCAGTGGGTCGATTTTCCCTGTGTCATCACGATGGTTGTCCGATTCAACGAGGCTGAGTCTGCCCTTCATCACATGCAGACTGGCGGAGCTCCAGGATTCCTCGGGAGCATCGTTGAGCGTCTGACGTGCGGAATCGGCCGCGCCGCTGGCCAACCAGAGTTGACTCAGCCTACTCCTGGCCTCAGCATCGCCGGGCGTCCTAGAAAGATGCTCCTGGAGAACCTCAATCGCGGCATCCGTCCTCCCATCGTTGTCGAGAATCTCTGATTCGAGGATTACTGTGTACTCCCCTAGTGCATTTGCTCGCCTAATGCACTTCAGGGCGTCCTTTATTGTCCCACCATCCGCAGCGACGAGTCGTGCCTTCAGGGACCATGCCTGTCCGAAGCTACGATCCCTCTCGATTGCCGTTTCAACCGATTCCAATGCTGCTCTGAACTCTCCGAGCAAGAGTTGCTTGACCGCCTTCTCGATTAATCTTGGTGCCGTGTTGGATGGGCTTGCGCCACCAACGTCTGAGTCTCTGGCTCTCTGCGCAATTTGGGATAGCTCTCCCTCCTCTTCTGAAGCTGTTGATGTGGCTCCTATGGCTTCTAGCCTCTTTCTGTTTCTAGTGAGTCTCTCGTCGGACGTGCTGTCGAGTAGCACTGACTGCTCGTTGAGCACCCCTATGTCATCTGGGACAATTGCTAGCAGCCTCTCGAGGGTTCTGTCAAGGGACTCGAGGTCGCCATTCTTCCTCTGGATTTCGGAAAGCGACCTCAGTGCAGACTCGTCTTCTGGGTCCAAGTCATTTGCCCTTTGGAAGCAATCAGCGGCCCAGTCGAACCTTTCTACGGAGTGGAAAAGCTCTCCCGCCCGACGGTACTCGTCTGCAGAAAGTTCGATGTCCTCGGCTTTCATCTCTGCTTCGGTCAGAATGGCGGTGAGCCTCTTCGAGAGTGGTTTTAGCCCCTGGACAATGCTGCGCTCGTCTTCGGTACTATCTTCTGGGTAGTGACTCAGCAGTGCTTTGACGGCATGGCTGGCAATGGCGCAAGACTCGCTGTTGCTAACTGGGATTCCTTGGTTAAAGAGAAGGGCCTCGGCAGCCTCCAGAGACTTGTGTACCCCTAGCAGGTCGTGAACCTCTGGGGCATCGGATAGAATCGTATCAACCCCTCTTGAGAGAAGGTCCAATCTCTCGGAGGTCTCGGTCAGATTTCCCTTCATCGATCCTAGTTTCAAGGCGAGCTTCTTCCTCTGTCTCAATACCGACTTATGCCTGATCCATAGTGCAAGGAGGGTGACTGATAGAGCCCCATAGAGAGTCAGTATCGCCATGGTAGTCTCTTGCATCAATCCCAGCGGGCATGAGAGACTTTTGATGGCTTCTGCTATGCCTACCCTTCAGAAGGCCATTATTGGCAAGGTTTTGTTCTGCCAGAAATAGGTCTTTGAAACTCACTCTAGGTCCTTTACCGAGTATGCTTGCACTCCAAGCTTCAGAGATTGAGGGCCTACGGTCTTGCCAACTACAACGTTGATTCCCGCGCCCGAGGCGAGCTCGTGGATTCTGTCGGTAACCTTGCCCGAGAAGACTAGCCCCTGAGCACCATCGGACTCACCGAGAGCGTTTTCCAAGGCTTTGGCTCCTACTGGGTCGGAGCCTGTTCCATCTGCGAGCACTATTACCGCGTAGTTGGCCTTTAGCCCATCCATCATAGGTGCCCAGACCTTGATCTCGTCAGGGGCTTCCAATGATGGTTTTCCTTTTCCAACTGCTTTGTCGTCGTCCTTCTGAATCGCAGTCTGTATTCGGGAGACTGCCTTTGAAGCGGTTTCCTTCTGGCCAAGGCACTTCGTCACTACTTTGCCCTCGAGGTGCTCGACTTCCCTGCTCTGAGGAGCAAAAGCGACATGCGTCAGGGACTTGCCCAACTTTCCGCTGATTTCCATCAGGAGGAGTTTACCTCCGCGGTCTCCGTCCAAGAATGCGGTAACCGTCTTCTTCTTGGCGGCGAGTTCTGCCAACTGTGGCTTGACCCCCGACCCCATAGTGGCAATTGCATTGTTAATCCCGAACTTCAGTAGGTTCCGGACGTCGTTCCTGCCTTCGACGATGATTATTGCATCCGAGTTTTTCACGTTTGGTCCTGCGGTCATCTCTTCGAATTCAATCTCAGTGTCCAATGTAAGTACTGTTCTGACTTCGTCGAGGATATTCTTCGACTCGCCGGAGGCGGAGTTTACTATCTCTAGCAGAAGTTGCTTGGCCCTGTCGATGACATGATCCCTCTTGGCGGACCTGATGTTTTCGATATCCTTGACCTTGATCACTGCTTTGCATGGTCCGATCCTGTCTATCGTCTCCAGAGCTGCACCGATTACTGCAGTGCTGACTTGGTCTATTGAAGATGAGACTTCGATAGCTCCCTGTACGCGGCCTTTGTGGTTGTTCAAACTGACATCCACATGGCCAATTCTTCCTGTTCTCTGGAGTTTCCTAAGTTGGAGGCTCTCGCCCAGGAGTCCTTCGGTCTGGCCGAATATGGCCCCGACGACGTCTTTGCGTGCTACGGTCCCATCGACTTTTATTGTTGCGTGTATTACGTATTTTCCTTCATTTGCCATATTGTTCAATTCCTTGCTTCTCGGCCCCAAACGGGGGCCTTGCCCCCGTTTTCGCCATTTTGGCGGGAGGGGTTCGGATGGGCGCAGGGCGCCCGGGAGTGGCTGATTAGCAATCTATCCGGGACACGGGGTATTCATGAATGCTCCTGTTTGCCTTGGAGGTCCATTTTAGGCCTAAAACCTAGTCGTTAAGGCCAGATGCCCTCCCCTGAGGTAGTGTGGCAGAAGAGGCGTGGGCTGAGAATGACCGTTCAAGGATTTTCTTGAACGCAACGAGACTCGCCTTGAGAGACGGGCAGTTATCAAACGGAGAGAAAAGGATTCTAGTGAAGCTTGCCCATGCATTGAGTCTGGGAGAGGATGAGCCCAAGAGGATCTATGATGCTATTCTGTCTGGTGAGGAGGAACTGCTTAGCGGAGACGCGATTGAGAAGAGCGAAATGAGGTTGGTGTATGGTCAGGTTCTCGAAGCCATGCTGATCCATACAGACAGGTCGGATGACGTCATGGCACAAATTGCGTACCTTAGGAGGATGTTTCTCATCGAGGATGCCGAGCACCGGGCGATAGCTAGGAGCCTGGACCGTCAGCTGGGAGAAATCGTGCACAGGTCCTTTATCGACGAATACAGGATGCGTCTCAATGACTCGGTAGAAAATCTGCGCGAGATTTTCGATAGCGTCAATATACTCTCTAGGAAGCAGTAGTTCAGATGAGTGGCGAGCGCATTCTGGATGGGTTCCTCGAGGAGCAACCTCGTAGGTCCCACAGATCACACCGAAGCCTAGCAAAAATTGTCCGGGAAGCCTACCCGATAGGGGTGCCGGCGATGATCATGAAGTCAAGCACAGACCGTCTCGGTACCTCCGCTGGATACTCTTTCCACCTTGGCACTCCCGATGAAATTCTGAGGAGGGTCGCATCGTGGCTGATTACTGAAGCAGGAGATGACCAACGAACCTTGTGGAAGTTGATACCCTTTCTCTGGAAGAGACACGGGAGAGAGGACGTCGCACTCTCAGCACTGCTTCTTGCCAACTTGGATCACGAGAGAGGTGGGATCGATCCATGGGTGGTACTAGCCTCCTCAATCAATTCCAGAGAACCGGCTGAGGCCCTGCTCCTTAGCATCGAGGAGGCCTTGCGAGGGGGTCACGACGTCCCAAGTGACAAGCTGCTGAAATCTTGGTGTGATGGTAGGCTCGTAGAGTCGCACTTAGCGCTCATCTCAGCATTTGCCGCCATTAACGCAGGAAGAGAGATTGGAAGTGATGTAATCAATCTACTAGTTATGGTAAAGGTGCCAGATGGAGATTCTCTTCTGGGTAGGATTAGAGACAGAGTCGCAGCGAGAATACCATAGTACTAATTCATCGGTAGCCCCTCTGGTAGTCATGGTCGAGCGGTTGCTGCCATCAGATGACCCGGTAGCAGAGGAGGTTCTAGAGTGGACGATAAAGAGAGATGCTGAGGACATCACCCAACTAATGGAGTGGCTTGTAGGGACCACTGCAAGAAAGGACAGAGGGATGCTGATCAACAGGGCATTGGACCTGATGGAAGAAATACATCACGCTTTGAGGCGTTTAGACGAGCTGAGGTAAAGGGATGCGTTCGCTGTTGCTAGCGGGGGGAAGATCCTCTAGGATGGGTCGGGACAAGGCCCTAATCAAGATCGATGGATTATCCATGATTGAGCGAGCGGTAAACGCGCTCGCTGCTGCCAATCTAGAGCCGATTAGAATTGCAGTAGCGGAACCCGAAGACGTTGAGGAATATGGTTCGGTCATAGGAATTGAACTGGACATTGAGTGGGTTCTTGATTCGATGATGCACGCAGGTCCAATCGATGCAATAGAAGAGGCTTTACTGGATCCGAAGTGCGAAGATGGGACCCTACAATTAGCCACTGTGGACTATCCCTGGGTCTCCTCGGAACTGTTTGTCTCTCTCCAAGAGAGGCTCGGGGAAGATGATTGCCTCATCATGCCTCATGATGGAGAGAGGGGGCATCCGTTACTGTCTTTGATTCGAACCGAGGCAGTCCTCGAAATGATTGATGGCGACAGGCGACCCCTTCGAGTCCAGTTCACAGAGGCCAAGCATTCGATACTCGTGGAGGACCCTGCGGTTCTTCTGAATGTGAATACACCCGAAGACCTACAGTGAAAACTGTCCAGAGCAGAGCATATCGATTACCTCTGGATAGAGTACATGCTCGACTTCTTTGACCCTTTCTTGGAGGGTCGCCTCATTATCTTCTGGTAGCACTGGGACTTCTCTTTGCGCAAGGATGGGCCCAGTGTCAACTCCCTCGTCCACCAGGTGCACGGTACAGCCAGTAGTGCTTACTCCAGAAGAGAGGACGTCGCGATGAGCATGAACCCCGGGGAAATCTGGTAGCAAGGAGGGATGAACGTTGACTATCCTGCCCTTCCAATTCCCAACGAACGAAGGAGTCAGTATTCGCATGTAGCCACTGAGAACTACTAGCTCTGCATCAGATGACTGGAGTTGCATTTCCACCATTGCTTCGTGGGCCATGCGGCGTTCTGACATTTCAATACCCGGAGGAATTGGGATTCCCTTGGAATCAATTCCTGCCTGTCTCCCATGTTCAAGCCCTGCAGCCCCTTCGCTGTCTGCCAGAACCAGTACCGTTCGATGACAGCGGGGCTCTGTCTCTTGGAATTTCAGCAGAGAGGCCAGACCAGATCCTCCGCCAGAGATTAGTACAGCTAATCTGAGTGGATCGTCAAGAGAAGCGACGCGTGGAGGTACGAAGGCAGTTTCCATGCTCTTGTGGCAGGGAGTTCTCGCTTGAGTCTTCGGTAATGCAACTTAAAGGACGGCTTTAGTGCCGATTAGCCGAATCACATGGAGAGAATCGAGAGCATTGACGAAATTGTTGAGAGATACTGCGTATCTAGCAACCCTGTTCTAAGACGATTTTATTTCGGTCTCGGCTTGCTATTTGTTGGGTTCGCCATCATTGGTATCTGGGTACCAGGGTGGCCGACGGTTTCGTGGGCGGTTCCTGCCGCCTTTCTATTCTCATACTCGAGTGAGAGGATGTTCAGGTGGACAATGACAAATCGCTTCTTTGGCCCTGCAATGTTCGAGTACTATGCAACTGGAAAGACCGTTTCAAGACACGCGAAATCGGTAATTATTGTGATGATTTCCATCATGACTGCGTCTTCCGCGGTATTCGTTTGGTATATTTCGACGCTAGGGAATGGTACGTTCTCGGAGCCATCTTCTTGGAATGGTGCAGACCCTGGATTCGGTTCTCTTACCATTATCCTCGTGGGTATCTTGGGGGTGTGGTATGTCGCAACAAAGGTACGAACGAGGGAAATTGGCTAACTGAAACTATTTTGCAGATGGCCAATACCCAGAGGTCAGAGTAACATGGATTTCGACACAATCTCAGTAAGAGGAAAAAGTAAGCCAGACCCCACGACGGGTGCGATAGTCCCTCCGATTTACCAGACTGCGACTTACGTCCTGGAGGAGATTGGAGTGGACAAGGGGTTCGACTACACCAGATCTTCCAACCCTACAAGGCAGGATTTGGAAAATCACTTGGCCGCATTGGAAGGAGGGAAACATGGGATTGCCTTCTCCAGTGGAATGGCTAGTGCCGACAGTTGCATGAAGTTACTCAGTCAGGGCGATCACGTAGTTTGCTGTGATGACGTGTATGGTGGCACTGCAAGGCTGTTCAACAACCTCATGACGAACTACGGAGTTGAGTTCACCTACGTGGACTCGCAGGTAGCTTCGAATGTTGAGGATGCGATACGCCCAGAGACAAAGATGATCTGGGTAGAGACGCCAACCAATCCTCTCCTTAAGGTAACAGATCTAGAGGCAGTGGGTAAGATTGCGAAGAGTAAAGATCTGCTATATGTGGTGGACAGTACTTTCGCAACCCCGGTTTTCCTAAAGCCCCTGGAGTACGGGGCCGATTTGGTCCTCCACAGCACGACCAAGTATCTGAGCGGCCACAACCAGATCATCGGTGGGGTACTCGTAACCGATCGTACGGATCTTTTCGAGCGATTGAAGTACATCCAGAAGAGTGTTGGCGCTGTACCCAGCCCCTTCGATTGCTGGCTTGTGATAATGGGTCTCAAGACCCTGCATCTCAGGATGCAAAGGCACTGGGAGAATGCCGAGAAGATTGCGGCGTATCTGGAAAGCCACCCCAAGGTTTCGAGGGTGGTCTACCCCGGATTGGAGTCCCACCCCATGCATGAAGTTGCGAAGGCCCAAATGAAGGGTTTCAGCGGAATGATCTCCTTCGAGTTGGAGGGTGGTCTGAAGGCCGGGAAGAAATTGATGAATTCTGTAGAGCTGTGCCTTCTTGCTGAGAGCCTAGGGGCGGTAGAGACGATGATTACTCACCCTGCTACCATGACTCACGCCGAGGTTCCTCGCGAAGAGAGGCTTGCTAGGGGATTCGAGGACGGCCTCGTGAGACTATCGGTGGGCATAGAGGATGTCAATGACCTGATTGCCGACTTGGAGAAGGCCTTCGAGAAGGTGTGATCAGTCCCATTCCTCGGGATTCCAGCCGTTCTCCCTTAGCCAATCATCATTGTAAAACTTCGACAGGTAGGGGTTTCCTGAATCAGGGAGGATCGCGACTACCATCGCATCCTCGCCGTTTTCCTCTGCCTTCTTGGCGATTTCAATTGCCACCTTGATCGAACCGCCGCATGACCCCCCACAGAACATTCCTTCTCTCCTGGCAAGGGCTCTTGCCCACTGGAAGCACTCCCCGTCGTCCACCTGGTGTATTTCGTCAATCATCGAGAAGTCGGTTGTAGATGGGATGAAGTCCTCTCCGAAACCCTCCACCTTGTATGTCTGTGGCTCCCCCATGGTTCCTTCTTCGAACCATTGTTTGAGAATGGAGCCAACAGCATCGACGCCAACTATCGTCGGTGGCGTGCATCCATTTGACTCGGCGATCTCCTTCAATGCCTTGGAGGTCCCGGATATCGTCCCCCCCGTTCCCATCGTGGCTACGAAATGGGTGATCTTGCCCTCCGTTTGTTCCCAAATCTCTGGCCCAGTTGAGAGATAGTGAGTCAGTGGGTTTGCCTCGTGCGAGTATTGGTCGGGATACCATGCTCCGGGAATCTCGCGTGCCAGTCTGGCGGCGACTTCGTAGTATGATCGCGGGTCCTCCTTCTCGACCGCAGTGGGGCACACATGGACCTCAGCACCCATGGCTCTGAGAATGTCTATCTTCTCCTTGCTCATCTTGTCTGCCATGGTGAAGATGCATCTGTAGCCCCTCTGTGCTGCAACCATCGCAAGCCCAATCCCGGTGTTGCCAGATGTGCTCTCCACTATCGTCCCACCTGGCTTCAGGAGTCCCTTCTCCTCAGCATCCAGAACCATCTGCAATCCGATTCTGTCCTTTATCGAACCACCCGGGTTGCACCGCTCGAGCTTGACCCAGACAGACGAAATCTCCAGTCCCTCGGTGATCCTATTCAGCCTAATCAGAGGTGTGTTGCCAATCGCAGAGACCAAATCTTCGTGGGAGTTGAGTGGAGTGCCAGATTGGTTGGTCACAATGGGACATCGAAACTCGCCGTATGATGGTTGTCACGGAGAGATTCAGACTGACTTGTAGTAACTCCAACCGACAAAGGGTGTACTCCAGAAAAGGCCGCCTACGGCTCCAAACACAATTAGTGCGCCCACATATTCCGGTCCTGTGCTTCCTGCTCCAAGGGCTGGGCCAAATACAGGAATAACAAATGTGAGGAAGGATACGGGAATTAGGTGCTTCAAACTGGGATCACAAAAGCCGGTCTTCTTCGAGATGATTTTGACACCAAATGCAGACAAGAGGATGAAGGCGATGATTGATGCCAGAAAGCCTCCAAAAGAGCCGTAGCCAATATCAAAGAACCCGTTTAACGACCCAAAAAAGCCGACTGAAGCTCCCGCTGCAGCTCCGGTCAAGAGAGTTTTTTTCCATTCCATTGGGTTCTCCTAGTGCCTGAATAGCCTAGTTCCCGTAAATAGCATTGCCATTCCATGCTCGTTCGCGGCCTCTATTACCTCATCGTCGCGAATGGAGCCACCTGGTTGCACTACGCTGGTAATCCCAATCTCGTTTGATGTGTCGATACCATCACGGAATGGGAAAAAGGCGTCGGAGATCATCATCGCTCCCTGCGCTCTGTCACCGGCCCTCCTCGCGGCGATGCGGACTGCTTCCACACGGCTCGTCTGCCCCGGTCCGACGCCCACCGTTGCAAATCCTGTTTCCGTCTTGCGAACCAGAATGATCGCATTGGACTGAACTTCTGCGATGACTGAGGTTCCGAACCGTGCTAGTTTGGTTCCCTCGTCGTCAAGCGAGTTTTGTGTGACGGAGTGTACATTGTCCCAATCTATGCTCGGGGGGCCTTGGATCTGGGATAGCCAACCTCCTTGCACTTGGCGTATCTTTGGTTCCTCACGGTATTCTCCAAGCGGTTCCAAGGTTAGCATTCTCCGGTTCTTGCTTTGGGAGAGCATTTCCAATGCCTCGGGTTCGTAACCAGGGGCGATCATGCATTCGAAGAAGTGCTTCCCGATTGATTCTGCGGTTTCTTTCACCACTACCTGGTCGAATGCGATCACGCAACCGAATGCGCTCTCGGGGTCGCTTGCCAGTGCGTTTTCCCATGCGGAAATCTGACTCTCGGCAACTGAAGCGCCACAGGGGTTTGTGTGTTTGATAACCGCACAGGAGTGCGCTGCGAAATCGCAAGTCTGTGAGAGGGACCGCGCTAGCCTGAGAGCAGCATCCAGATCGAGGTAGTTGTTGTAGGAGAGTGGCTTCCCCCCATGTTGTACTGCAGCTGAGAGTCCCGTTGGGGTTCCTGAAGCTGGAAAGAAGGATGCTGGTTGGTGGGGGTTCTCCCCGTACCTCAGTTCTCGGCCCTCCTCTGATGATGTGTGGATCCTGTTGGGAATCTTGCTGTCGGTGAATCTGCTCCACAACTCATTGGAAACCGCGCTGTCATACGCTGCGGTAGATTGGAATGCCGATAGTGCGAGTTCCTTTCTCAGTTCCAGATTTACGCCGGATGGATTGCCACCGGATTCTGAAAGTGCTTGTAGGATAGGGCCATACTGCTCGGGTTCTGTGACGATTATGACATCAACATGATTCTTCGCTGCAGATCTGACCATGGTGGGTCCGCCGATGTCGATCATCTCGATCAGCTCCTGGTCGCTCACTGGGGGGTCTCGGGCTGCGGTGGCCTCGAAGGGATACAGGTTGACACATACTAGGTCAATCCTAGCATAGCCAAGCTCGGACAGTGTCTGCATATCCTGTTCTGAGTCCCGTCTGACCAGAATCCCCCCATGAACAGCGGGATGGAGCGTTTTCACCCGGCCATCGAAGATCTCCGGGTGGCCGGTGATCTCGGATACGTCTGTGACTTCGATTCCCGCGTCTCTGAGCTTCGAGGCGGTCCCTCCTGTCGAGAGTATCTCCCAATTCATCGAATCCAAGGATTCGGCCAGTTCCTCGATCCCGGTTTTGTCCCAGACGCTGATCAGCGCCCTGGGCCGCTCCATGGCGAATGCGTGTGTACGGGAGGCTTGAAGGTTCGTGGTTGGTTATTCGCCTCTCGCGGAAATGACTTGATCTATCCTCAGCATCCCCATTGCCGTCTCTGTGGCCGACTCGAGGGAGTTCTCGATTACTGACCTAGGATGCCAGACGCCTTCTACATCCCAGATCTTCCCGTCTTGGGAAATGCCAACCGGGGACTCGCTCAGTGAAGTGGCTCTGAGCTCCAGAACCCGATCCAGTGCTTCTCCACCAGCGTTCTCGACGAGAGTCGCGGGGATAGTCTCCATCGCTCTGGCGAATGCCTCCATTGCAAGCCTCTCCCTTCCACCTTGGTTCTCAGATGCAGCGCGAACAGCGTGGGCAATCCTGCTGTGGGTCGATCCTGCTCCTGGCAGAACGTCCTCGCCCAATGCCAATGAAGTTGCTCTGAGTGAGTCGTGAAGTCCTCGAATTACCTCCTCCGTTCCCGTCTCTCCCGCGCCCCCTACCTCGATTGTGACGATAGATGGGTTCGGGCAATCTTCGATTCGGATTACGTCTTCCACCTCGTCGGTAGATGGCTTCCTCATCCATGAAGCATGGCCGCAGAAACCCAAGTCGGATTCTTCGATGTCGAGAGGGTTTTCGATGATTCGCGATCTAGTTGCATCGGATGCGTTTCTCAGTTCTGTTGAGTCTAGCTTCTCCACGGCTAAGATGCCGCTATCGCACAATAGATGCAGGATGTCCTTGTCTATCTCCCCGGAGCATAGAACCACTTTGGCCCCTGACTCGAGGATGCCTCGGAATATCTCCTCCTTTCTATCTCTCTCAGCTCCAATGAATGAGTCTAGAGCGTCGGCACTGGTGATTTTCAATTCCGTATCCCTGACCATTTCCCTGATCTTGATGTCGCCATCCAAGCAAACGACTTTTGCATCTCTGATATCATTCGGCAAATCGTTCATCAGCACCCTCCGTCGAATTAGGATACCTTTGACCAGACGCGAGTCCCTTACCCCGCCCGTTCCGGTCTTGAACATGGAGACATGCTGTGCCAAGGCTTCGCCTCGGTTCTCGTAGACGGTGGATAGTGCCTCTACGATTAGGGGGGAGAAGACATCGAGGGCCGATTCTGCGACCTTTCCACGGAGGGATGTTTCTGCTACTGCCAGGAGTTTGGCATCGTCCGTTACGGATACGTCTGAGTCAATCTGTGAGATTGCGGCTTGGAGGGAGATTTCGTACCCCTCAACTAGTGTGAGAGGGTGAAATCCCTTTCTGAAGAGGTTGTTCGCCTCTATGAGTAGAGAGCCGCAAAGAAGCATTGTAGTGGTAACGCCATCCCCGCAGTCCTCCTCCTGCGATTCGGCCATGGACACCATCATCTTCGCAGCTGGGTGTTTGACTAATAGCTCGGCTACGATTTTCGCTCCGTCGTTGGTGACAGCAGTGGTTCCATCGGTCTTGTAGAGCATCTTGTCGAGGCCCCGGGGCCCGTAAGTGGGCTTCAGGAGATCTGAGAAAACTCTGGCCGCTACTATCAGCTTCTCTTGGACATCAGTGCCGCTAGTCACCTTCGTGTTCTGGGATGTGATTTCGACCTTCGGCTTGCCCGGTCCCTC
>PSPW01000023.1 GCA_004195615.1 Methanobacteriota archaeon
AATGGCAGCCGGACTCGTCCTGATCTCGTACAAGACCCGCCCTCCGACCGCATTGGAAATGCCCTCTGCATTCCACATCAGCGATGAGTGATGTTCAAGTTCTTGCCTCATCAGCATCGAACATGCAGCATATAAGAGATGGAATAATGGTTGTCAATACCGAGACCATAGCAGGCAAGGTCATCACCCAGAATCTCGGAGTTGTCGGTGGATCGACGGTGAGGGCTAAGCACGTTGGGAAGGACATTGGTGCCTTCTTCAAGAACATCGGAGGCGGCGAGCTCAAGGCTTACACTGAGCTATTGGATGAGTCCAGAAGCGAAGCCATCGCCAGGATGGTTGCGGACGCCGCAGCCCGAGGCGCCAACGCGGTCGTGAATGTCAGGTTCGCCACAAGCGGCTGTTCGCATACGGTACCGCAGTCATAGTCGAGTAGTCGGGGTCAGTCCATGGTTGATGCAAGTGTAATTTGCTGGGGCCCCTTCCTGCTGATTGCGGCTTTATTATCAGTTTTCGGGATACTCTGGACTATTATCTACCCGATTTTATTCCTCTACGGAGCAATATTCAGTGGAAGAAACCTAGACAAGAGTATGAACAAAATTATGTTTAGGGAGAAGAACTCGATAGAGCACTTCGGAAAGGACCCCCTCTCGACCCTCAAGGGAGCTCACATAGTAGGGGGCATCCGTGAGTGTGGGCTCGTCTACTCCGGCGTAGTTTACTCTCCTAGCCACTGGCAATTGATGATCGCTTGGATCAACGGACTCTTCGGCGGGAGGATCGACATCATTCATCGGGTCATCTCGGTTGGCAGGGCAGAGGCCACGCAGAGGTTGAGGGAGCAGGCACAGGCAGATGGTTGGGAAGAAGTCCTGAACGTCCGTATCGATACTGCGGAGATGACCCCCGCCTCCAACCCGAAGGGCACCAAAGCAGTCGAGGTCTTCGCATACGGGACAGGCGTGAAGTACAGCTAGCCGTCGTGGATGGGAGTCTCGTCCAGCACCATCGCAGCCGAGAAAATCCACCATGATACTAGGTCGAAGGACTCAACCAGGTTCTGACGCCCGGTGCCGTTGTCGGTCACCATCATGTCAATCATGGTATCCAAAGTGTCGCAGCTGCCATGGTAGCAGTCAGACCCACCAGTCAGACTGCCCCAGTCAACGCTGACCACCCCAAGCTGGTCTGCGAACCTCTCGTAGTCGGACCTCCCCCTGTCGCTGTCATGGACCGAGATGGTCTGTCGTTTCTGATCCGAGGAGTCCACGTCCTTCATCGAGGCGTATCCCTCCTCGTGGAAAATCTCCCTCCCGAGCTGCAGTGCTGCGGAGATGTCGTTGTTCTGGGTGCCAACCCACTCGAGCATCCGTATCATCTCCCACTGGTCTCCTAGCTTGTCCTCGTTGTTGGGAATACAATCCACTACCAGGGTGTAGTAGCCGGGCCAGTTAGTTCCCACAGCATCGGAGTTGAGGTAATTGGTGATCGTCACTCCCTGGGGTATGTTGTCAATCCACCTGTCGACCCCATCGTATCCGTTCTCCTCGTTGGACCAGAGGCACACTGCCACTGTCCTCCTGTGATCGAACTGGATCAGTCCCCTTGCTGCCTCTAGGACCAGCGAGACTCCGGCCCCGTTGTCATGGGCCCCAATCCTAGTCCCGCCTCCCGGTGGGCTGCCGGGTTCGGCCACATCGAGGTGAGCTCCTAGGACAAGCCACTCGTTTGGGAAAACCGTCCCGGTCTTGTAGCCGCAGACATTCACCGCATAGGAGAAGTCCGAGATCCAGTATCGATGGATATCCGCATCCCAGCCCATTCCCTCTAGATATCCCTGAACGTACTCCGCGGCCCGCATGTAATTCGGATCGTTCAGGGTGAACGGCCCCCATCGCTCGTTGTATCCAGAGTCGGGGTCAGCGAAGGACTCCAGCCACTCGAAGGCACTCAAACCATCGATGATTCCAGTGCCATGCAGCGATCCCTCTTCCACGGAGAAACCAGACCTGTTCTCCCTGACAACAGGGAGCTCCAACCAAGAGTATGGCCCCTGCACGAAATCATCGGTCTCGAAAAGCTCGCTCCACGACTGGTTCGAGTCCCTGATATGCATCATCCCGGAGTCCTGGAATCCCTCCGTCCCGCCGAGAATGAAGTACGCACTCCTGATATTCGATGGTGCGATCATCTCGATGGTCAGGCTTCCCGGAGCATCGAAAACGAGAGTCGTCCCATTGGTGAAGAACTCGGAACCATCCTCCCTAACCAGGTAAGGAACATGCACGCTCATCGAGCTGGAGGCGGTGAAATGAACCTCTTGAAGTAAGGCACCAACCAGTGGAGAGGGATTGACCTGCAGGTTCGTGGGGTCTGCCCGATCGATTCCCTCGATATCAGAGAAGCATCCGGTGACCGGAGCAAGAAGAATCGCCAGAGACATGCACACCGCTGCAGCCCTTGCCATTATGGAAGAGTAGGACTGTGGGTTTAAGGAATCATTCAAGCAGAACAATCATTCTCATTGGTCATGGGTGTCGAGGAAGGCAGCATCGGCATAGGGGCGATGATCGTCTTCATCGCTCTGATTCTTGTGGCGGCATTGGCTTCTACAATCATAATTAATTCGGTGGAAGAGCTATCTCAAGATGCGGAGAACACAATGTCTGAGAGGTATAACTCGAAGATTGTGGCTCAATCAGCCTATATTTTCCTATACGAACCATGCTGGCAGGCGACATACACCGATGTTTCTCAGTGCGATGGGGCGAACCCGGAGCAGGGGCATCACGAATTGGAGATGCACTTCAAATTGAAAGGCGACGTAGACATTCCTGCAAGCAGCATCGCATACCACATCTCCTGTACCGAAACGTTGAGTTCAGTTCCCATGAGAAAATCCGGATTCGATGGTTCGAGAACATGGACTTCAAGCACTTCCAATCCTGGAGGATGGGCAAGCGCTCCTTTCAATCTGGGGGCTGTGGTTCTCCCAGGTCAATCTAAGGACACTGGTGCCGAGGCAATAGATACACTGGAGCCTGGTATCATTTATGCGGTAATGATAGACCTCTACGACAATAAAAACACGGCAGGGGCCAACGACGATGAGGGATGCTCCATCCCTGTGGACTATAGGGTGAACCTGATGATTACAATCGAGGGTGGAATGGAATCCTATTACATTGTGAAGTGTGATAACTATCGTTTGGGATTAGATTGCCTTTAGTCCAAATCTAAAATGAGGAATCATTCAAGGCGAACAATGGATTCAGAGGGCTCGGAAAAGATGGTCCAGAGCCCAGTCACGAAGATCGAGCCGCGCATTGCAGGCAGGCTCTCCAAGCAGAAATATCAGCTGGTGGGTGAGCACGGAGGAGTCAAGGTCTGCCACTGGACCAAGCAGTCACTAATCGCAGACCGCTCATGCTACAAGGGCACTTTCTACGGGATAGAGAGCCACGGTTGCATGCAAATGGCTCCCAATGTGGACACCTGCAACCTTGGCTGCACATACTGCTGGAGGGAACCCCACTCGGACACCCTGCACAAGATAGACGACGACCCCTACGAGCTGTATCTAGAGTCAGTGCGAGGTCACAGGAGGCTCCTGACTGGTTACGGGGGGAACCCGAAGGCCGACCGCGAGAAATGGCTCGAGGCCCAGAACCCAAAGCACGTTGCAATCTCCCTTAACGGCGAGCCTACACTGTACTCCAGGCTTGGCGAGTTCCTGGACATCTGCCACCAGCATGGGACGAGCACATTCCTCGTCACCAACGGCAGCCTCCCGAAGGTAATCGAGAACCTCGACCCCCTCCCCACCCAGCTCTATGTTAGCGTGGACGCCCCAAACAAGGAGATATTCGATCGTATCTGCAAGCCGAAGTTCGATCAGAATGCCTTCCACAAGCTGGAGGAGACCCTCTCAATCCTCCCCAGCCTGGACACTCGGACGGTCTGCCGCCACACCCTGATCAAGCACGAGTCGCTTGGGCACTACGAGGACTACGCCCGTCTGGACAACATCGCAGATCCCGACTTCATCGAGGCCAAGGGATTCATCTTCGTCGGAAACAGTCGCAAGAACCTCTCGATCGACAACATGCCGAGCCATGCTGAAGTGATGGAGTTCTCAGAGAAGCTAGCACCGATGGTCGGAAGGGAGGTCCTGTCAGAGAGGAGAGAGAGCAGAGTCGCCCTAATCGGACGTGAGATGATCCCCATCACCCTTCCGGAGAAGACCATGGAGTTACCAAAAGACCTGGGAATCGCCAAGCCGCAGAATTTCTCTCTGCCTCAAGCCTGAACCATCGGTCTGCTTGACCCGCAATCGGGGCAGAGTTGCTCTTCGCTCTCCCCGTAGCTATGGAAGCATGCAGGGCACGACGGAGACAGAACCATCTTCTCTGAACCTTCGACATCCACCTTGTCTTCGGCGACTCTCTCGAGGTGGAGGGTGTCACGGTCAATCTCCGGAAGCTCGAACCTTCCCGGGCCACCGATCTCGAGCAGCACGTCGGGTGGCAGGGTCACAGTGCCCGAGTCATCGACAATGAGCTCCCTGGAGCCGGATAGTTCGCCTATGTCCACGTCTACCCCGTGCTGTGCGATGAACCTCCCCTCCCTGAGCTCGAGTGAGCGCTCGCAGAAGGCAGCGACCTCCCTGCTGTGCGTCACCAGGAGGAACGCGACGTCGTCTTCCTTGTGCAACCGGTCGAACAGTGCTAGGACCTCCCTGCTGGTGATTGGGTCGAGCGCGCCAGTCGGCTCGTCCGCGAGTATGAGCTTGGGTTCTGTGATCAGGGCCCTGGCTATCGCCACCCTCTGCTGCTCCCCTCCTGAGAGCTCCTCGGGCATCCCATACGCCCTTTCCCCCACTCCTAGCCTGTCCAGCAGTTCCTGGGCCTTCTTGCGGGCCGGTCTGGCCAGTACGCCCTGGTGCAGGAGGGGCTGGGCCACGTTGTTGAGGGCGTTCAGGTGAGGGAGGAGGTTGGCGTCCTGGAAGATGAAGGAGACGGTCTGCTGCCTGAGCTCAACCAGCTCCGGCCCCGTCATCCTCGTCACCCTCCTTCCTGCCAGCTCCACCGCTCCTGCAGATGGCTTCATCAGCGCCCCGAGGCATTTGAGGAGGGTGGACTTGCCCGATCCGCTGGGGCCGACTACGGCGACTGCCTCCCCCTCGGCTATCGAGACGCTAAGCCCCCTGAGGGCCACGACGTTCCCGTCCTCCGCGTTCGACTCGTAGATGTGGTAGAGCGAGTCGGCTCTCAGGATCTCACTATTGCTGCCCATTCTCACTCCCCCTTCAGCACCGTGGCCAGGTCTGCCCCTAGTGCCCTCCTTGTGGTGAAAAGAAGGGCCAGTACAACTGCGACGAGCACCAGCCCGTTGACCAGCACCAGCTCGAGCCATGGCCAAACCAGGTCTCGGTCTATCGGGGCGCTCTGCCCCAGGAACAGCTGGAAGATGTACCCGAAGACGCCGAAGAAGCCGTTGAATGACTCAGCGACCGCCAGTCCGAGCGCGACTCCCAGCACCATGCTCACCAGCAGAATGGACATGATCTCGAACAGAACCAGCCGGATGACCTGGTTCGGGCTGGCCCCGATCGCCTGCAGGATGGCGAGCTCCCTCTTCCTCTGGGTCAGGACCAGGGATAGGAACACGAATGCAGACGAGATCGATGCTAGGGCTGCAACCACGAACATCATGCTCAGA
This sequence comes from Methanobacteriota archaeon, assembly GCA_004195615.1. GTDB lineage: Archaea > Thermoplasmatota > Poseidoniia > Poseidoniales > Thalassarchaeaceae > UBA36. Next base: position 5,725 of record PSPW01000023.1, read on the forward strand.
AGTCCTGGAGTTCCGAATATCAGGCCACCGTTCCTCTCGTTGCCCTCGTGGGTGCTCGACCAGTCCTGGGATGATATCACTCCCTCCACGCTCCTCAGGTCGGCACTCAGAACTTCGAGTGCGTCTGAGCAGCCCTCGGTGGACTGGTCGCACAGTTCGAACATCCAAGTTGCCGACTTGTAAGTCTCGGAGGTCAGGTTCCTGACCAGCTCGTTGTAGGTGATCTCGCCGACTACGAGAGCACTGTCCACCTCGGGTACGGAGATTCCAGGGATCCATTCGATCCTTCCTGCGTAGTTCACAGTCGCCTCTGAGGGCCCGACGATCTCGGGAATTCCAAACTGGTTCTCCGTGAAGTAGCTGTATTGAAGGATTAGTGGGCTTCCAGTGGATGGGCTATCCAGTTGGGTCCTCGCTCCCGGTCCCGCGGCGTAGGCACCCTGGCTCCACTTCTCAGAGATGTCGTCGATGTCATCCCCGGGGATGGCCTGCTCGTCCCACAGGAGCGTGTCTTCGTGCCCGTCGAAGACCACCCAGACCGGATAAAACGAACCATCCTCCTTGTTCGTGACGAGTATGCTACCGACGGAGGTCATGGAGTCGATTCCGTCGATGTCGGCGTCATTGACGTTGGAGATGGATTGCATTACGAAAGTCATCGCTTCCTGCTCGGTGTAACCGGAGTCGAATTGGACCATCAGGTCGGCGCCGTTCTGCGCGTCCGTGGTCCTCTCGTCGACTCGGGTCCCTGTGTGGCCCTGAACCGCGGCGAGGGTGACTATGGAGAGTGTGAGGAGCATGATCAGGGATAGACGGTTCACGGATTGCCCGGACCCAGATCCACTCAACCCCCTCCTGATGTCGGATATGGCCGGAGACCAACCCATCAGGCGATTCAGTATCTGGGGGCCCGCGGCACCGATCCTTGACAGGACTAGTGCACCCCCTATCCACAGGAAGAACGGTCCGAGGAGCTGTAGAATCGCGTTCGGGATGAATGACTCTATGATTCCTCCCGATCTACCGCCGTCCCATGACAGGAAACCACCGCGGTTTTGTATCCAGCTTTCGATGTAGGAGAGCAGGCCGATTCCGAAGATGACCCAGTGCAGGAGGTAGTTCGGCTCCTTCTCCTTCCTTACCCTCCTGACTCCCTCGTCGATCTCGATGCTTAGGAAGTCGGCCGTCTTATTCTTGCCGTAGTAGTAGGCCAGGCCAACTGTGAGCGCGGTGACTATGAAGGTCGATCCGAAGCTGAGGACGGGGTCTACGTCGATGTCCCCAGAGTCGGTGAACCTGAGGAAGCCGACCGCCCTAAGGACTACCTCCACAGCTCCGGAGGCGAGGGCGAAACCTAGTATCCAAGCGACCGTCCCGATTGCGTAGATCTCGAGCACCATCATTCTGGACAGCGTCGCCTCGGTTCCACCGATGACTCTGTGGATGGCCACCTCTCTCCTTCTCTGCTCGAGAGAGAGTACCAGTCCGTAGATCAGCACTACGAACGAGAGGGCAACTATGGGTACCACTAGGATGTAGTCGAAGACCTGGATGATACCCAGGAAGATGTTCAGGAATGTGATGGTCCCGGAGATGATGTCATTGTACTCGATAGTGAGGATGACTACGTTGACGCCTTGTCCGACGGTGAACTCTCGAGGGAGTGAGATTCTCTCGGTTTCGCCAGTGGCCAGTCCCGTCGACGGATCGATCACGTCGACATCGGTCGGGACGCTTTCCAAGGAGCCCTTTAGGTCGCTCAGCCACTTTGTGGCGGCTCTCGTCGATGAGGTGGGTATGGCAGTCCTGTCGACTGCGATTCCCAGGTAACCGTGGTCGTTCTGCATCAGCGAGGTCTTCTGGGCATCGCTAAGGACGGAGTCAGAGACCATGACCGGGTCGAACAGGAGGGTCGGGTTGCCGGAATCCGTCTCCTCGTATATCGCCGCCACCTTCAGGTTGCTCACGGTCATGTTCTCCTTGCAGAATAGGATTGCGAACTCATCGGTGAAGAATAGGTCGACGTCCGTCTGGCACTCTTGGTATCCCAAGGCTATGTCCAAACCCTCGTAGGTCGCGGTGACTAACGAGAACGTAAGCGAGTCGATGGTGTCATTCACTTCCACTCCTGCTTGGCTGGCTATCTTGGAGGGTAGGACGACCGTCCTGTTTGCGGCTGCATCCTCAGCAGTGGCAGGCCACTCTCCGAAGATGACCGACTTCGCATGCCTCTCTCCCAGCTCGCCGTCCCATACTCCATCCCCGTAGAACCTGATTATCCTCTTCGTGTTAATCTCCGGGCCTTTCTCGGCTGCCTCCGGGTAGTCCCAGCTTACATTGCCCCAATTGCCAGATCCGCTGCTTACCGCTTCCACATTGAGGGGTTGGGGAGTGAGGAAGCTAGAGTCGAAGAATCCCTGTACCCTGAGGCCTTGCCTGCCATAGACTAAGCCGCAGTCGGCGAACTCATCCATCTCAACCAGATCGTCGCAGAGTGACTCCCAGACAACGGAGTCGTTGGTCCTCCCAGACCAGTCACCTTCCGGTTCAGATTGGAAGTCGACCTTCGCGTCGAACTCATCCCCTTCGAGGCTGAATGCGAAGAAGGCCTGGTTGAGACCCACTGCGTAGGCGAGGACTGTCGTGATGACCAGAGATGAGAGGAAGACTCCGGCGAATATCGCCAGACCCCTCTCACGACCCCTCCACGCACTGCTCATCGCCATGGAGATGTTACTCGGAGCCGCTAGCCACCTTGTCTGGAAAGACTGATACCAGTTTGACGCCATCTCATACAGATTTACCTCCCTCTTCTTCCTCTTCTGTCCCTTACTGGGCTCTATGATGGGCTTGATTAGGTTGTAGAGAAGATTCCCGAACCTATTCATGGAGATGGCGAAGATGATGAAAAACGCCAGGGCTATCCACGCTTGGAGCATTGTCGGAAGGACCTTGGATAGCAATGAGTCGATGTTCATATTACTCCCCCTCTATTCCCCAAGCTGATCGGATATCCGATGCTGCGGTGAGCCCATCCTTGAGTAGCAGCATCCTGTCTGCCATGGATGCTAGAAGAGGGTCGTGTGTGACCATAAGAACCGAGAGACCGTCATTCGCGCATAGGTCCTTGAAGAGTTTAATCACCTCTTCGCCGCTCTTCACGTCTAGATTGCCTGTAGGCTCGTCGGCTAGTATGAGGGGTCTGGAACCGGATATCGCTCTCGCGACTGCGACCCTTTGCTGCTGTCCTCCGGATAGCTGATCGGGGATGAAATCCATCCTGTCTCCCAGTCCGACTCTCTCCAGCGCGTCCTTAGCCCTCTGCTCGGCCTCCGAGGACGGCACCCCTGAGAGCTCCAGGCTGAATGCCACGTTGTCCAGCGCATCCAGCCTATCGACGAGGTGGAAGTCCTGGAAGATCCAGCCCACGCCGTTCCTCCTGACGTCCACCACCTTGCTCGGCGGCTTCGTGCCGTAATTGAATGAACTAAGTGAGATGTTGCCGGAATCAGCCTGCAAGAGCCCTCCAATGATGTTCAGGAGCGTGCTCTTCCCACATCCGCTTGGTCCCATGAGGCTGACCAGCTCCCCCTTCTGGACCTCCATGTTGATCCCCTTCAGGACCTCCAATCTCCTCCGACCAGAGCCGAAACCCTTCCTGAGATTGTCGACTTTAAGCATGAGACTCCATCACCTGAATTTCCTCAAGTTCCGGCCGAAATTGGAACGTATATTACCATTTGTATCCCGAGTGATTCCCTATGTCGTCGTACAGTTTCAGAAGTGCTTCTATCGGAAGTCTCGTTCGAATCATTTCCCATTCTTGCCCCCGTTCCAACATTGAGTGGAAGTACCGCGGAGAAGTATCCCCATCACCCGCCAATCCACTCGGCTGAAATCAGGAAGACGTACATGATCAGAACAACCAGGAAGGCCAGTCCGTGGAAGGCGAGCGAGATCACCTTCCTGAGATTCTCGTCGTTGGTCTGGTTGTAGGGCCACAGTCTAACGACTTCGTTGCGACCGCCCTTAATGCCGAATAGTGGCCTGGCGAAACGGGCTCTTCTTACTACCTCGAAGCAGACCATCACACCAGCCATCACCAGAACCGTACCCAGTGCCATCCCCAGGTAGTAACCGGTCCCAATGAAGTAGAGGATCATGATTGGCAGGAATGTCAGGTGCATGTGAACGATGTAGGTCGGATAGACGGCCTCGTTGAGGTAGGTCAGCCACCTGCTGGGGCGGTTCAGCAGCCTGGACGCCCAGGTGAAGACGAACAGGCACCAGAACCAGGAGTGGAACGACTGGACCAGGGTCGCCACGACAGTCCATGACGAGAAGGCCGGATGCCCCTTGTCGACCCACCCCCCCTCCATGATATCCGGTACATCCCCCGCTTGGCCGCAAAGAAACCAGACGACCGTGAGGATGGGGGTGAGGATAGTCACCGGCACCCTGATCCTATCGAGCACCGAGAAGTACTCCTCTTTGGCGGTGATCATCAGGTAGCCGAACAGGAAGTAGAGCAGGTAGTGGGGGAACTCCCACCACATGCCTACCTCGCCGAAGCCCCATGGCTTGAACAGAATCGCGTTCGCCGATAGGACAAGCGCGGGGATCAGCATGATCCCGATCCCCACTGGCATTTCCAGAACCCCCCTGACAGCTTTGACTATCCTACTGTCCGGGTTCTCGCGGATGTGCGCGAAAAGGGGCGTGAGTAGTATCGAGTAGATCAGCAGGTTGTAGATGAACCAGAGGTGGCCGTAGGGCATGTCCTCGCTGCCCGGGAATATAGTGAACAGGAGCCTGGTCTTGTCTATCGGATCGAAGATGCCGAACCAAAGGACGTAGGTCCCGAACAGCAATGGTATGCCCAGGCGAGCCCCCCGCTCCCTCAGGTACGTCTGCCACGACCTCCTCCTGAAGGCGAAGGCAGTCCCCATCCCCGATATCACGAACAGGGCCGCCAGACGCCACTGGTGCATCACCCCGATCACGAAGAAGAGAATCACGTTGAAGCTCTCGAAGCCCCTCTCCTCTCCCTCAAGCTGCCACAGTGAGAAGACCGTGTAGTGGAACCAGATCAAGAGTGCGAAGAGTATCACTCGAAGCCAATCCACGTCATATCGACGAGTCTTTGCAGGTGACACTCCCTCTTGCTCTCACTTTGCACAGGCGATATCGTAGGCTCCGGAAAGAGTCTCCCCATGCGCGGATCTCCCGAAGGATTCCTTCGCCATTGAGAGAAGCTCGTCATCCACGTATCTCGGGACTCCGCCCGCGCGCATCCATTTCGAGTGAATCTCAACGATGGCCGACACCCAATGGTCCGAATCAGTGGCTGGGAGCAGGCACCTGGGAGGAAGAACCTCGTCATGCATGGGGAGATCGGAAGCGAGCACGGGGCAACCAGAGGCCATCGCCTCCAGAGGGGGGCAGCGGAAGCCGACGGACACCCCGGGGTACAGGACCGCCTCGGCATGCTGGAATGCAGCAGCCACCTGCTCCCAGTCTATCCTGCCCGCCCCGATTCGGAACAGAAGCAGGTCCTCGCGCACTTCCTCGGGGACCAACGAAAACACCTCGTTAACGAACTGGGCTCTCCATCTCGGATCCTTCTCTCCGACGGAGACTAACAGGCACTTCTTCTCGTCACCCGACTCACCCAGCATTCTCCGGGGTCTCGGGTTTCTATTTGGATCCCAGAACTCTTCATCGACCGAGTCCCTGACGAGCACGCACCTCGTCTCCGGGAACATTTCCCTTGCCTCATTCAGGGTCCTCTCCGAGGCACAGAGGAGGAGGTTGGCCCGTGCCATGCCCTCCCTGCATGAAGCCAAAAGCCGGGCCTTGGCGGAAGGGGGAAATCTGTCCCCAAGTGGGACTGGTACGTCTCCCGCATCAATCGCCCTCGGACGGTGGTCGTACAGGTTGTGAACGGAAACCACAATCGGGACCACTGCTCCCTTCTTGGGGACCATGTGAGCGTCATGTTGGCTGGTGATGTGAAGCAGGTCGGCGCCATGCTCCTCAAGCGCATTCGCGAGCATCCTCTGGTTCGAACGAGACTGCCCCCCTCCATCCACGGTGGTCGCTCTGGTCCACCCACTGACCTTAGCCCGGTCGAGAAGGGCCTCTACTACAGTGTGGTTTGCCCCGTATCCGGAGGGGTCTGTCGACGTTCTCGCAAGCACAACGCGCCTGAACACGTACCCGAGAGTCCGCATCCGGGCTAAAATCAGGATGCTGGCCAAGCCCACGACAACGGGTGTTTTCAAACAGGGGGCCCAGTCGGCGACTGATGGACACGTCCCGCCCGTTACACGTCCTCCTCGTCCACGTGTGGTACTGGCCACACGTCGGTGGCGGCAACCAGCACGTCGAGCAGATTGGCAGGGAGCTGGTTAGGAGGGGGCACAGGGTTACCATCTGGTGCGCTGACGTGCCTGCTCACGAGGAGAAGAGATTCACCAGAGGGGGTGTCGAAGTCATCCGGATTCCGCCAAGCAGGGTCCTCGGAGGAGTCGACCCCATGGTCTCGGTGAGCGACCTAGATCTGAGCGACGTCGACGTCGTGCACCTCCATGACACCCTCCCAGTCCTAATCAGGCGCACTCTCTCCAAGGCTAGGGGCGCCGGAAAACCCGTCGTCACGACCTTTCACAACGACTACGTCAAGACCACTACAATCGGGAGGATGCTCAAGCAGCTCAGGTGGGTCACACAAGGAAGGAGGACGCTGCACTCATCCGATGCCAGGATCGTACTGACTCCCTTCTTCAAGGATCTACTTCGTAAGAAAGGAGTTCGAGGTGAACTGGACATCATCCCGAACGGATTCTCACCAGTGGGGGATCCGGCAGAGGAGCCGTCCGGACTCTCGTCGAGGGATCGAACAAGGCCACTGATCTCCTTCGTAGGTAGGATGAGCTTCCAGAAGGGACTGGACGTGCTGATGGACGCCATGGAGTCCTACGATGAGGACCCGGGGTTCGACCTCGCCATCGCAGGCAAGGGAGAGCTCTCGGACTGGCTCGACGAAAGGCATGCAGAGTCGAGCTCGAAGCAGCATATCTCTGTACTGGGATTGGTCTCCGACTCCGAGAAGAGGTGGCTGTACGAGAACTCGGACTGCATCGTGATACCCTCTAGGTTCGAGGGACTTCCAACCGTTCTCCTCGAGGCCATGCACTCTGGTGCTCCGGTGATCATGGCAGACGTGAACGGTCTGGGGCCGATGGTGGAAGGATGCGGCAGCGGTCTCTCAGTCCCGTGTGAGGACCCCCTCTCGCTGGCAGCGGCAATGTCCGAGGTGATTCACGCAGATTCCACGACTAAGTCCCAATGGGGCTCCTCGGGGAAGGATGCATCCAGAGAATACCAGTGGGACAGGGTCACCGACCGAATCCTCGAGATCTACAGGAGGATAGTAGGAGAATGACCGAAGCAAGCAGGCCCAGGCTCCTAGTCGCCAAGGGGTCGTTCGACTCGATGGGCGGTGGTGAACGAGACCTGATACGAGTGCTCCCGGCGATCAACCGCCTTTTCGAAGTCACGATGGCCACCATCCAACCATCACCGGAGCTGGAGGAAGTCTGCTCGGAGAACGGAATCGCTCTTATCCACCCCGAGTCCAAGTGGGAGCTCTCAACGGACCCAATCTCAGTCGTCCTGGACTCCGGCAGGGGGACTGCGTCGAAGGCATGGGCATCCTGCTCGGGTCTAGATGATGCAATGGCCTCCGCAATGGCCATCCACCTAGTGAGTGGGGATGGCAGTCTGCCCATACTAGACCACGTCCCACCGGGGCTCAGAGTCCACCTCCATCTCCTCGAACCACACAGAGGTCTGTACGAGGAGATCCTCCATCGAAGGGTCGACGGCTCCCCACGGAGAAACCTCGCCCTGACCAAGGTCGCCCTGTCGAGGGCGAGGAGGAGAGATCAGTCGCTGATGATGTCGCTGATGTCGAGGCAGGGAGCAATCGTTAGCTGCAACTCGATCTTCTCAACCCAGCGGGCTCATGAGGTCTATGGGATAGAAGCCGGAGTGCTGTGGCCCTGCGTGGACATCGAGGAGTTCCCCGAGGACTCTTCCAAAGATCCCGAGAACCCCTACCCGGAGAACGACGAATACGTCGTCTCAGTGGGACGGGCCTCGTATGCCAAGGGCACCTGGGAGACGATCTCTATGCTCTCAGGAACAGGACTCTCGCTTGCCCATGTCGGAGGCGGAGACGAGCCATCCTTGGAGATGCTGAGGACGCACGCGGGGACGTGCGGAGTTGGGCTCTGGGTTGCACCCAGGCTACCATCTCCAGAACTCGTTAGCCTGATGAGGGGGGCGAGGGCGATTGTAAGCATGGCCCACAAGGAGTCATTCGGACTGAATCCAATCGAGTCCTTCGCGGTAGGGGCACCTCCGCTCTTCGTGGACGAGGGTGGCTTCAGGGACACAATCGTCGATGGGGAGAATGGGAGACTCCTGGATAGGGAGGACATAGCATCATGGCACTCGGCGCTCGAGCAGGCATCCGATTCCAACACCCGCGAAGGGTGGGCAACAAGAGGGAGGGAGAGGATCTCCGAGCTTGATTTGACCCCGGATGCCCATGCTCGCAGGATCTGGGATTTGCTCTGCGGTTGATTGAACGCCCCTCCGTTGGAGTTATGTCTGACATTTCACCCGACGGACCATGGTACAATCGGTCGCGATAATCGGAGCAGGCAACATGGGCTCCGGCATAGCCCAGAAGAGCGCTACGGAGGGATTCTCAGTCCAGATGGTGGACAGAGAGGAGCAGTGGGTGGACAAGGGCCATGCCACGATAGACAAGTTCCTGCAGGAGGCACTGGAGAGGAGGATTTTCCGTCCCGAGCAGGCCGAGCGAATCAAGAGCAGCATCACGGGAGTCGTCGGTCACGAGAACGTCTCCCCAGACACCGACCTAGTAATCGAGGCAGTCTTCGAGGATTTTGACCTCAAGCAGGAGATATTCTCCAGCCTGGACAGCACCTGTGGCGAGCACACCATTCTCGCCACGAACACATCGTCTCTCTCTGTGAACAAGCTGGCTGAGCAGGTCGGCAGGAAGGATCGCTTCGTAGGAATGCACTGGTTCTACCACCCGGCTAAGAACAGGCTCGTGGAAATAATCCCCGCTGAGACCACCTCCCAGGAGACCATGGATGCCGTGGAGCAGTACTGCAAGACGATGGGTAAGGTCATCATCGTCTGCAAGGACAGGCCCGGGTTCGTCGTCAACCGCTTCTTCGTGCCCTGGATAAACGAGGCATGCAGGCTCCTCGAAGAGGGGATCGCAACCGCGGCGCAGATAGACGCCGTCGCATGCCGGGAGTTCAAAATCGGCCTTGGGCCATTCGGCCTCATGAACCTGACAGGGCCTACCATCGCCCTCCACAGCAGCGACTACCTCTCCGAGCAGCTCTCCGTCCCCCGCTTCGGCGGTGCCGACAACATGCGCGCACTCGTCGAGAGGGGCGAGATGTGGGAGATCAACGAGGACGATGACTGCGATGACGAGGCAGCCAGGCAGATCAAAGAGAGGCTGATGGGGCAGGCCTTCGCAGTTTGCTCCCAGATAGTCGAGGAGGGGATATGCAGCATGGAGGACGTGGATCGAGGGGCCAAGGTCGGCCTCAGATGGACCAGCGGCCCCTTCGAGCTTGCCAATAGAATCGGTGTCTCCGAGGCGTCGAGGATGGCGCGAGAGTACGCCGAACTGGCAGGTCTGGAGATCCCAAAGTGGTTCTCCGGCAGGACCGAGCCGTTCGAGTTCAGTTACGTCGACGTCAACGTCGACGAGAGAGGCATCGCGACCGTCCTGATCAACAGACCCGAGGCGATGAACGCGCTCAACGTCACGGTCGTGAGCCAGCTGGGCGATGCGATCGAGGACCTCAACTCCCGCTCCGACGTGAGCACCATCGTGCTCGAGGGTGCCGGCAAGGCCTTCGTCGCAGGCGCTGACGTCAAGTTCTTCGTAGACAAAATCGGGGAGGACTCGTTCTCCGAGATCGAGGACTTCACAAAGGACGGGCACAGGATGCTCAACCTGATTGAGGGTTCGCCACACACGACCATCGCCCTCACGACCGGGCTAGCACTGGGCGGTGGCCTCGAGCTGGCACTCTCATGCGACTACAGGGTAGGCACCGAGAAGACGATGCTCAGGTTCCCCGAGACTTCAATCGGGATATATCCTGGACTGGGGGGAACCCAGAGGACCACGAGGGTCTGCGGGATAGAGGCGGCTAGGTTCGCTGTGCTAGCTGGCAACTTCATGGATGCCGGTGCAGCCAGCGCCCTGGGGCTGATTACCCACCTAGTGGATGCCTCGGATGTCACAGGGACGGTCCGAGAGATCTCCTCCAACGGCAAGCCAGCGAACAAGTACCCCGGAGAACCCTCCGACCCGAGCCACCCGGTGGCAGTCATGTCCAAGGCGTTCTACTCCGACTCCAACATGGAGGCAATCCTCTCAGGGGAGACTCCGGAGGGCTTCGATCCCGAGGAACGGAACGTCGCGAGGCAGATGAAGTCCCTCTCGAGGGCCGCCCCGGTCTCCGTTCGGCTCGCCAGCGATCTCCTCGACAAGGCTCTGGTGACGGACCTCGAAGCAGGCCTGCAGTTGGAGCTGGATGCTCTGGATGCGATATTCGCAACCAAGGACGCCTGTGAGGGACTATCCGCTTTGGTTGAGGGTCGTCGGCCGGAGTATATTGGATCCTAGTTCACAGATAGTGATACCACTCCGCAGGTCATGCATGAAGTGGTGCTCAGTTCGGGAGTAAGGTACTCCCGGTAAACCAGACAGGGCGATCCGCAGCTCGGGCACGCAGATATCGACTGCAAGCCTGTCATCACCATGGGATCACCTTCTGGGTAGCCCCCAGCGGCAATCCGCCATCGCCTTCACAATCTTATCCATGAGGGTCATCAGAGTTCCCTCTCAAATGCAGTGTCACGGTTCTTCGGGGCATTCTCGTCCCAAGCAGTCATCACTTCGTTCATCCATTCTTCTAGCCATCTGTCCATTATTAGTTTCTCCTTTCAACCTAGTGTGGTTTTCACACTGACGGTGTGTGTTGTCAGATATTAACCCTGAAGTATTGCTGAATACACTATAGTGCATTTTATACACCTAATGCCATTGTGCATACCTGATAACATGTCGAGGCAACCCATGTCGATATCAGATGAGGACTACAAGAAAGTAAACGAGGCGATTACCGCGGTCAAGGACGATGGCAAGGCAATCAGGGGACTCTTCGAGTCTTACTACGAGGACGAGATCGAAATAGACTGGGAGGTCGACGCGGCGGTTGACGCCTTATCCATCTTCTCTTCAAGGTGGACAGTGGAGATCCTAGCCACACTCTACATCGCGGGCGACAGGAGGTTCAACGAGCTGAGGAAGCTGCTTCGCGGGATCTCCTCTAGGACCCTCTCAGACAAGCTGACCAGGTGCGTCAAGACAGGCCTGGTCGACAGGGTTGTGGAGACGTCGTCACCGGTGAAGGTCACCTACCAGCTCACCGAGCACGGCAGGGACGCAGGCAGACTTCTCGGCCCTCTCGTGGCGTACATGAAGATCTACCAGGGACTCGTGATCAGGCACAGCATCTGAGTCGAGAATCGACGACTCAACTGACCCTGCAAGGTTAAAGCCTGCATTTCCGAGATTCGACTCATGCCCATAGTGCGTCAGCTAAGGGAGTCCTATCCGTGGATAGCGGATTCTCTGACCGCCATGGCCGCGGGCGCAACAGGAATCTCAGCCCTCATCCCCTTCGCCCCATTCGCTCCCGGCGCGCTCTCCGCACCCCGCGAGCACTCCTGGGAGCACCCTCTCAGAGGGAGCATACTGCGGACATTGGAGAGGTCACCGGGTATCCACTTCAGGGAGCTCCAGAGGCAGCTGGACGCGGCCAACGGGACCCTTCGACACCACCTCAGGGTGCTCGTGAACGAGCGCTCGGTCACGATCGTCCCGGTGAACGGGAGGACATGTTACTACGCAGGCGCGCCCGCGCAAGTCGAGATACTCGAGGGGACAGGCGTCACCGACCAGGCGACCGCGGCTGCCATGCTCCCTGTCGGCCTCTCAGGCGTCCAGAGGAAGATCGTGTCCAGCCTCTCAAACTCCCCGAACCCACCCTCGCAGGCCCAACTGGCAAGGGATCTGGGCAAGTCGAGGACCACGGTCAACAGCGCACTAGGGATTCTCCGCAAGAGAGGGATAGTCAACCAGGGAACCCTCTCGCTAGCACCGCACCTCGACGGCCTCGGGATGTCCAAAGTCGTCTACCCGTGGCTCGAGATCCGCCAGGAATACGCCTGATTCCTGGTTCCAGACTAGCCAAGGCTCTTGAGCCTCGGAATCCGCGCTGACGCTGTGTTCTCCCTCAGGCTCACTGAGCGTCCCATGCCCACCGGCAGCAGGGACGCAGGGGTTCTACTGGATTGGCTCCTGGACTCGATGGGCCTGGTCAGGAGGTCCGGAGGGGATGAGTCAGGGGCCCTGCACCGAATCATGAGAGAGTCTCTCCTCCCAGAGCCTCTGAGAGGCTGGGACTCCAAGGAGCTCGGGGACCAGACCGGCCTCTCCAATACCGGAATCCACCATCAGATGGTCAAGCTGCGGGACTGCGGGCTCGTCACTGCGCAGGTCGACGGCAAGTGGCAC
>PSPW01000024.1 GCA_004195615.1 Methanobacteriota archaeon
GTACCCTCGGATGCGGGTCGTGGATGTGACTGTATCGACTGTCCGGCCCTGGGCGGGCCATAGGGGTGACTCATACGCTAGCCTCTGTTTCCATTGAATCACTCCTCACTATTTCTTACCCTTCGGTTCAATCTCCTTGATTGCACGGAATCTGAAAACGTGCTTGGCGGAGTTTAACACCCCTCTGCCAAGGCCGGAAAGAAGTAGGGCTGACAGTGCTATCGTAGCCGTCCACCCCCAGACCGTCCCGATAGCGGTGAACTCTTCCTTTGATAGTAGGAGTGCCATCGCTGTTACCAATCCGACTCCGGCAGCAGCCTGAACCCTCATCCCGAGCGGCATTGCCAGTACGGTCCTAACTGCATCCAGCCTCTGAAGAAGGACTAGGGCCCAGATGGAAGTTCCGATAGACCAGATGAAGAGATCAATTGAGTAATCCTCGATTACCCATCCCTTTGGATCGACATAGATGGTTGCTCCAATCAGAGACGCTAACCAGACTACTGAGAATCCCAGAAGCATCACGCTCTCGGAGATGGATGTCCCCATCATCTCAGATAGCCCCTGATCCTGAACCGGCCGCTTATCCTTCCTCTTCTCCAGTTCAGAAGCAACTATCTTGACTTTCTCTAGGGACTTCTCCGTTTCCAGGAGCCTCTGCGTGATCGCCAGCGACTCTACTAGCATGTCTCCCTGTTCCTTTCTCATTTCCACGTTTGCCTTGTACGCCTCGATTAGGCTCTCGTACTCATCCACGGGTATCATGACGTTCCCCTCCGACTGAACCAACTCATCCAGAGAGGGGATGTCTGGAGCCGAGGGGAGGGACTCTCGGATCTTACTGAGGCGCTCTATTTCCTCGGGAGAGAGTGGCAGGGGTGTCCATCTTGCTATCGCCCTCTCCAATCCCCCTGAAGCAACCTTGGTCGCTTCCTTGACTTTCTTCTCGGTGAAGTCAGTCGCCGCGACCATCTTCTCCTTCAGATTGCGGAACTGTTGGCCGGCAGTCGTCTGCCATGTTTTCTCATCCGCTCCAGAGTCATCGGCCACGTCAATAGAAGGGGGGCCGTAATTATGAACCTCTCTAGTATTAGGATTGAAACCACGAGAGTCTAGCGCACTGTTCAAGGGTGGAACCCCCTTCCGGATTCATGGATTACATCGTTCTCCGCGCCCGCGGTCCGAATAGACTGAGAGAGCAAGTATTGACTCACATAGAGAAGGGATGGAGGCTACAAGGTGGCGTAGCTTGTGAATCAGAATGGGCCCGTAAAGAGCCCAACCGCCGTATCTTCCAGGCGATGATCAGGGACTGACGCCATTCCGGACTCACGAGGTGCAGGAAAATATCGTGAAACCTTGATCTTTGGTCCTCAGTCATGAAACTATTATTTTGTCAGAAACATGTTCACGATGTGTTTTGGGAGTTCCCAAAGTTTTCGCTCTTGATAATGGAAAAAGATAGACTGTGGCAGTGTTACTAATTACACCGACTGTTCCATTTTGTAGTCGTTGTAATTATTAACACTCAACGGTTTAATTATTGCATTGAATGATGATTACTTCATGGCTCTAATAGCCGGATATGCTCGCTCACCCTTCACCCCCGCTCGAAAAGGAAAACTCGCCCGCACACGCCCTGATGACATCGCCGCTGCAGTCGTCAACGGGCTGCTCAAGAAACTGGAAATCAACCCAGCTCTGGTTGAGGACTTAATTGTTGGAACCGCTTTCCCGGAGGCGGAGCAAGGATTCAACCTCGCTAGAATGCTCACCTTCCTCACCGAGTTACCGGATTCTGTTCCAGGAGTTACGGTCAATCGCTTCTGTGGTTCAAGCATGCAGGCCATACACGATGCCGTGGGCCGTATAGCAATGGGCTCTGGTGAATGTTTCATCGCGGGAGGTATCGAGTCTATGTCGCGTATTCCGATGACTGGATTCAATCCAATGCCGAATCCACGAATGGCCGAGGTTGCTCCAGATGCTTTCACGTCAATGGGAATCACAGCGGAGAATCTGGCTGTGAAATACAGCATTGAACGAGAAACTCAGGAGGAATTCGCAGTAGAAAGCCACGCTCGCGCTACACGTGCGCTCGAAAGCGGCCATTTCGTCGAGGAGATCGTTGGTATCCAAACCGAGGAAGGTTTGGTTGACTTGGATGAATGCATCCGCCCAGGTACAGACTCTGAGATCTTGGCTGGGTTGAAGCCCGCCTTCGATGTAGACGGGTCGGTGACCGCTGGTACATCCTCTCCACTAACTGATGGGGCAGCTTTCGTCCTTGTGTGTAGTGAGGATTTCGCCAAGTCCCACGACATTAAGCCGCTTGCACGCGTCCTATCAACGGCGGTCAGCGGATGCGCGCCTGAAATTATGGGAATCGGCCCAGTCGAGGCTACAAAGAAAGCTCTCGAGCGTGCCGAATTAAAACTCGAAGACATCGACATTGTAGAGTTGAACGAGGCCTTCGCAGCCCAATCGCTCGCCGTCATAGAAGAGCTGGGTTTGGACAAATCAAAAGTCAACATCGACGGAGGGGCAATCGCTCTTGGCCATCCATTGGGAGCCAGCGGAGCTCGCATTACAGGGAAGGCAGCCAGTCTATTGCAGCGCAATGGTACCAAGCGGGCCCTCGCAATTATGTGCGTAGGTGGCGGACAAGGAATAGCCACTATCCTTGAGAAGTACGAATGAGGTGAGAGAATGACGAAGAACAAGTTGGAAGAATCGTCGCAAAAGTTCGTCGAAGGTGTCGATACTACACACGCTACAGCCCGACAAATCGAGCGCGTAGCAGTCATCGGTAGTGGCGTCATGGGTGCTGGAATCGCTGCCCACTGTGCCAATGCCGGCTGCGAGGTCCTGCTTCTCGACATCATACCGAAAGGGAATCAGAAAGTCCAGGACCGAGATGTTCTAGCCAAGGGTGCAGTTGCAAACATACTCAATTCAAATCCAGAGATGTTGATGCACAAATCATACGCTAAACGAATCATTACAGGTAATATTGAGGATGACCTATCTCGCTTAAAAGAATTCGATTGGGTTATCGAAGTCATCATAGAGAACCTTGAGATTAAGAAGGATCTCTACGAAAAACTTGCTGAAAACCTCGGAACCAACACGATCCTCTCCTCGAACACATCCACTCTACCGCGCTTTGCTTTAACACATGGAATGCCACACGATATTGCCAGCAGATTCCTCATCACCCACTTCTTTAATCCACCAAGATATCTTCCTTTACTAGAGGTCATCGCAGGGCCGGAAGTCGACGAATCTGTCGTCTCGCGATTCGCTGATTTTGCAGAAATCAAACTTGGCAAGCACGTCACTCATTGCAACGATACACCTGGATTCATCGGAAACCGACTTGGAGTATATTTCGTCCAACGCGCAATCGCGGCGACACTTGACCATGAATTTACAGTTGAGCAGGCCGATACCATGCTGGGCAGGCCGATTGGTTTACCAAAAACAGCAGTTTTTGGCCTGATTGACCTTGTTGGAGTAGACCTTATTCCTCATATCATGGAGAGCATGCTCGCTCATTTGAATCCGGATGACCCATTCCATCAGATTGCAGGTGCGGGAGAGCAAATCATTCACTCGATGATTGAAGAGGGAAACACCGGCCGCAAGGGCAAGGGAGGCTTCTATCGACTCAACCGTGACGGTGCTACGAAGATAAAGGAGGCCCGCAACCTAGTCACCGGTGAGTATGCACCAGCCAATCACAAGGTGGCTTTTCAGTCTACTAAGATGGCCAAACAGGGCCTTGCCCGAATGCTCAACCACCACGATGAGGGCGCCGCCTTCGTCTCCGACATTCTCGTAGACACACTCGCCTATGCAGCCTACTTGGTTCCCGAAGTGACCGATGATATCTTCGCTATCGACAACGCCATGAAGGTGGGTTACAACTGGAAGCGCGGTCCATTTGAGATGATTGACGAACTCGGCTCAGCCGAACTGGTCTCCCGTCTCGAAGCTTCGAACAAACCAATTCCACCATTTCTGGCACGTGCAGTTGAATCAGGGCCATTCTACAGGCTTGAAGATGGCGAAATTAACCGATTGACTCCCTCCGGAGAATACATCGAGATTGATCGACCAGCAGAAACTCTCACAGTCGCCGATCTCAAGCGCCGAGGCAAACCGCTTCAGCGAAACGCTTCAGCGAGCATATGGGACGCTGGCGACAGGGTCCTCCTCATCGAATACCACTCTAAGATGAATGCGATGGATCCGCTATCGATGGAAATCATTCTCGCAGCGGTTGACATGGCTGAGTTCGATGATTGGAGAGGTATCCTAATCGCCAACGATTCCAAGAATTTCTGTGCTGGCGCGAACCTTGGCATCGCACTCTTCGCTGCAAACCTCGCTGCATGGACGGAAGTCGAGGATTTCATCGCCCTCGGCCAAGAGGCATACCAGGCTCTCAAGTACTCAGAAGTTCCTGTTGTGGCGGCCTCCACAGGAATCTGCGTCGGTGGCGGGGCTGAAGTGCTACTCCACTGCGACGCAGTTCAAGCCCACACTGAATCATATATCGGACTTGTAGAAGTTGGCGTAGGAATAGTCCCTGGATGGGGTGGATGCAAGGAACTGCTCGCACGACTCTCTGATTTTGAACTCGTAGAAGGCGGACCGATGACTCCCATATTGAAGGCCTTTGAGATAATAGGTACAGCGAAAGTCGCCAAATCAGCAGAACAGGCACGAAGAATGGGATTCTTGCGTCCGAGTGACCGTATCAGTATGAACCGTAATCGTCTGATTGCAGATGCCAAAACCACCCTCCTCGAACTTGCTGAGGGATATACTCCCCCCGAACCACACTCATACAACCTGCCCGGACCTAGCGCCAAATACGCTCTCGACATGGCTGTCGCCGACCTCGCCCGGTCAGGACAGGCTACACCACACGACGTCGTAGTTACCTCCGAGCTCGCGCACATCCTCTCTGGGGGAGATACCAACCTTCTCGATAGTCTCACTGAGGAAGACATCCTTGCAATGGAACTCGCTGCGATAGGGAAATTAGCCCGGCACGAAGATTCTCTGGCAAGGATGGAGCACATGGTTCAGAAGGGCAAGCCATTGAGGAATTGAGGTGAGTGACTGGTAGTCTACAATGCTCCTTACGAGGAATACGATTTTCTATTTCACGAAGTCTTTGATGTGATTGATATCGCCAAGAGTCTAGGACACGATGACCTCGATCGCGATTTCATAAGAATGATTATGGAAGGATGGGGTGATTACTGCACAGAAGTCCTACTCCCGCTTAACGAGGTGGGAGATCGAGAGGGACTCAAGTTTGAGAAGGGCGAGGTGAAGACCCCTTCCGGCTTCAAGGAAGCTTGGAGAGAAGGCGTCGAGGCGGGCTGGTTCGCTACCTCATGCATGCCCGAGCATGGAGGCTTGGGCCTGCCACATTTTGTACGTAACGGAGCCGATGAAATCGCGATTTCAACTAACATGGCCATATCCGTCATTCCAGCATTGACGCTGGGTGTCTACGAATTGCTCACTAAACACGGTACCAAGGACCTAATTGACCACTACGCACCCCATCTTGCGAACGGACATTGGTGCGCGAGCATGTGTCTTACGGAACCTCATGCAGGTACAGATCTGGGAATTATTCGAAGTAAGGCGGTACCCCAAAAAGATGGTACTTATCGTGTGACAGGTACGAAGATTTTCATCACCGCTGGGGAGCACGACCTCTCGGAAAATATTGTCCACATGGTTCTAGCTAAGACTCCGAATGCCCCGGCCGGGACCAAGGGAATCTCCCTATTCCTAGTACCAAAACTCCTTCCAAAGGACTGGAAATCGGGAGGAGTAGGGGGACTATCTGAAGATTTGAGCAATATCAAAAACGGCGTCACCTGCTCGGGTATCGAAGCGAAGATGGGACTGCACGCATCACCGACCTGTGTGATGAATTTCGACGACTCCATCGGTTGGCAGATAGGTGAATTGAATACAGGTATGACGAATATGTTCGAGCTAATGAATCGTGAACGTCTTGCCACCGGAATGATGGGTTTGGGACTCGGTGAAATCGCTTATCAGAATGCGCTTTCATGGGCACGAGAGCGCCGCCAGGGGCGTGATATTGCTGGTATCCGCGATCCAGATCAACCTGCAGACAATATCCTCGTTCACCCCGATGTCCGTCGAATGTTACTCATAGCCAAAGTCAACAACGAGGGCTGCCGTGCCCTTGGAGTCTGGGTCGGGACATTGCTCGATCAGATGCACAGCGAGGATGACGATATCCGCGAGCGTGCGCAAGCTCTAATCTCACTGTTGACACCCGTCGTCAAAGCTCATTTCACAGATCTTGGCTGCGAGACCATCAGCATTTGCATGCAGGTAATGGGTGGCGCAGGGTACTGTAGCGAATTCGGAGTCGAGCAATTTTATCGTGATGTTCGAATATCAAAGATTTGGGAAGGAACGAACGGAATCCAAGCGCTCGACCTCGCTGGTCGCAAAATCACACAAAACCTAGGTAGAAACCTCCGCTACCTGATGTGGCCTCTAGTAGAATTCATAGAGGAGAATCGCGAAATCCCCGAAATGTCCGAATTTAACAAACCGCTACATAAGGGGGTACGTGGTTTGCAGCAGCTTACCTTACTCATGATTACCGAAGGAATGGCCAATCCTCACTTCATCGCCGCAGGCGCGACCGATTACTGTCGCTACTTCGCAAACATCATGCTCGCCTATATGTGGGCAAAGATAGCACGTGTCTGCATCGAACAACCAGACTCTGATTTCCACCAGGCTAAACTCGCTAGTGCGCGAGTATTCTTCAAACGAATATACCCTGAAACAGTGGCATTGGGAGCTTCTATCCAGTCCGGTCACAAGCACCTCATGGAATACCCAGAGGCGATGATTTGATGCATCAAAGTCGCCGTTTGAAACTTAAACTCAGAGCTCGTCGAGCGGCAGCTTATGCGAAGACACCTGTACATTGGACACCTTCTATTCCAACCGTCCTATCTATTCTATTCACTGTTGAAATACTAGCACTTGCAGTCTTTCCGGAACTAATTACGAACAGATTTATTATTGCTGTCGTAGGACTGTCCATTCCCTTCGGTGGATGGCTTTTTGTCTATTGGAAGATTTATCTCTCGGTTTTCACGAGTCCTTACGGTTCCTCCATCGAAATCACTGATCCACGCTGGCATCAGTTCAAATTCCTTGGCTGGGGGGGCGAGCAGATGGAAGCATTCATGCTCAAGTCTGAGACACAGTCGACGGATCTCGCACTATATCTGCATGGATATGATTCAAACCTAGGCCAAGGCGAAACTCGTTGCCAGCATCTCGCTTCTTTCGGAATGAATATTGTCAGCCTTGATCAGCGCGGCTTTGGAAAGCAAACAGGTCGCATGGATTGGACGCTTCTCAAGGTAATCGCCGACGCTGAAGCAGTGCTCGATGCAGTCCCCCAACAACTCGGTTTCACGCCTGATAGACTTCTAATCTATGGGCACTCGATGGGTGGATTCATCACCATTCGGTTGGCCAGTCACCAGTCCGGATGGTGGGAAGGATGCCTCATGGGGATCATCCTCGAATCGCCGGTTACGTCATTCCCGAAGATAATAGATGAGAAACTCCCCGGACGAATGGTCATGTCAAAACCATGGGTTAGGCATGTCTTGCGTCGCGAATACGAACGTATCCACCCCGACCTAAACGTGCGCTACGCAAACTCGGAATTACCTTTCTGGGGACTTCCTGAAGTGCCGATTCTGACCCTTCAGTCGGATAAGGATGAGGTACTTGGAAGAGTCCATTTCGATCTGTTGGTCGAGCATCTCGGTCCCAATAAGAGTGCAGATTCGCAGATTTGCATCCTTGACATACCGCACACATCGAAGGTGGACTTGCAGATCCGTAGGGATGTGGTGGATGAATGGCTGGGACCACGTCTCACTGAAAGTAAAGAAGATGATTGAGATGGATTTGAAAAAAAGGTTCGAGAAGGCGATTAAGCGAGTTTGGAGGTTGAAGGAGAAACCCGATGAAATGACTCTGCTCAAACTATACGCTCTTTACAAACAGGCTACTGAAGGTGATGCAAAGAGCCCGAGACCGAAATCTAGAGAGATGGTAGGTATGGTGAAATGGCGGGCTTGGCGCAAGCTTCGGGGAATCGCCATTGAAGAGGCCATGGAACGTTATTGTACAGTCGTCGACACACTAATGAAATTGGGAAGAAAATCTCTCTCGAGTTGATAGACCCCAGTGTCCACCACTCTCTGCAGTGTCCAGAACCGGAATCATGCTCCGAGAGTCGCGTGCCACGCGGCCAATCCATCGAACAGATACTGGGCCGCAATAACAACGGTTAGCAGCCCCATGATTCGAGTGATGATGCGAACCGTATTATCGCTGAGGAAGTGGGACATCGAGGAGACGAGTATGAACATCAGCAGCGAGAGGCTCATCACCGCAATGATTGCCATGGCGACCATGTTTGTAGAGAATCCGGGGTTCGTCCCAAGGAGAATCACCAGACTGATCGAGCCCGGCCCCGCCAACATCGGCATGCCCAATGGGACGAGAGAGAAATCGACTGGCGTTTCGTTAACGAATTGATCTCCAGATGGAAGGAATGAGGGCTCATAACTCGGCTTCTCACCCTCTTTGAGCATACTCATTCCGATGAGCCCGAGCAGCAGGCCACCCGCGGCTTGGAGACTGTACATCTCGACGTGCATGAAAGTCAGCAGTGCTTCACCACTGAAGAAGAAGAGGAGCAGCACCATTGTCGCGAATGCACACGCCCGAAAGGCGATTCTGCGAAGCGTAGCTGTGCCGCGTTCCGCGCCAAGGGTCAAGAAGAAAGCAATAGATGCAGGTGGGTCGACGACTACCAGCAGTGGGATGATTGCGAGTATCAGCGTACCAAGGTCCATAGAATGCGAGCGCCATGCGCCCCATATTTGAATATCTCAGGTTGATGATTCAGTTCACTTCTGAGATATTCTTCCATCGGTGACGAAGCCCTTCCATCTCCTCATGTAGTCCACGAAGGTCGGACTGAGCCCCTGGTTGATGAGGTGCTCGGGCGTGAATGGTGGCCTTTCTGGGGCAAATCCGTCACCCTCGATCTCAGATGCCCAGTGAGAGTGAGCGATGGCGACCCTTGCTACACCCACCAAGTCAGCCCCCTCGTCTATGACAAATTGGGCATCGGAACCGTCCCATACAGAACCAGTCGAGATCAGAGGTACCTCTTCTCCCAACTCCTCTCTGAACCTGCGTGTGATGGTTCGAGAGTCATCCGGTTCCCCCTGGGCTCCAGTGAATGCATCCCAGCAAGAGATGTGAATCATATCTACATCCCAGTCGACCATCATAGTGGAAAGCTCCAGGCTCTCGGACATGGTTACTCCCACGTCATGTTCGGGTGAGATTCTGACGCAGACGAGAAAACTCTCGGATGTCCTACTCCTAATCTCTCTCAAAACCTCTCTTAGGAATAGTGAACGCCCCCGGAGATCCCCTCCCCAGCGGTCCTCTCTGCGATTGGTCCTGGTCCCTAGAAATTGACAAATCAGGTAGCCATGGGCTCCGTGAACCTCTATTCCATCAAATCCGGCCTTCTCGCATCTCTCGGCAGCCTCTCCGAATGACGCTGCCAATTCGTGTATCTCTGAGTCGGAGAGTCCTCTGCACTCCTCTTCCACGCCCTTCTCGTAGTTGGAACTCGCCGAGACTGGCTGCTCCCCAGTTAGCGTCCGTGGTGCCCTAAGGCCCCCGTGGAAAATCTGGACCAGGCTGAGAGCGCCTCTTTCCCTAATCCCCGAGGCTAGCTCCTTCAGCCTGGGGATCTGGTGGTCTCCCCAGACTCCCATCTCGCCCTCCCACGACTTCCCGCTGGGATGTACGTGGCTGGCAGCCGTGGTGATGATGCCGAAGCCTCCCTCGGCACGCCCATGGAGCCAGTTGATCTCGGCGTCGGATAGAGTCCCGTCTTCCTCTGACTGCTTGTTCGTCATCGCGGCTAGGACTGTTCTGTTGCGTACGCTGATCCCTGTTCCGGAAATGGTCCACTCGGTAGATACTGAGCCAGCCATAGCCTCACCTGCATGGCCCTGAGGGCCCTCGCCAGTATTGGCGAGAACCGCTCAGTCCTTGCGTCTTCCGGCGACTAGTATCGCCGCGCCCAGCACTGATGC
>PSPW01000025.1 GCA_004195615.1 Methanobacteriota archaeon
TACTCAGGCTCCAGGGGATGAAGGCACGACTGGTAGTCGATGGCGAGGCGTTCGAAGGTACGGCATACTTCCAGAAGGTCACCGTGCAGGCGCCCTCCGTCCCTTGGTTCTGGGGCATGCTCCACTTCGACGATGGATCGTACCTCGATTGGTTCGTGCCTCACATCACCCCGCTCTCGACTGTCAAGGATGACAAGCCATGGCGCAAGAGGGACACGACCAGGATACCTCTGAAGGAGGCCGGGATATTCCATGACCGAGTCCGAGGCGAGACCCATGAGTTCGATCACTGCAAGGTCGATCTGACCAAGTCAGCCGACAACCTGGTAGATGGTGAGGGCAACCCGCTCCCTGACTTCCGGATTAGGATGCGGAACGACTCGGCACGGGTGGACTTGCGAATCAGTGCGGTCAGCAGGGCTAGGTGGACCTTCGACCAGCCCACCCGAGGCGGGATGGTGAGCCACTTGACGTACAACGAGTACCCCTTCGAGGTTGTTAGCATCTCCATCCGGGACGAGTCCGGTGAGAGGACCGAGTCCGACTACGATTGGATGCATGGAAATGCCGAGCACTCATGGGGATTCCTTCACTAGGGTCTCCAAACTGCGTTTTTCTACAGTTTACAGGATATTTTGAAATAGGCACTACATCCACATGCCTCCATGTGGCCGTTCAGCAAGAATGCATTCGCCCTAATCGATGACAGATGGCTCCGCGAGAAGGGTGTACCAACAGAGTACAGGGACGCATTCAATCGAAGCAAGAAGGACTTGAAGTCTGAGATAAAAAGAAACACCGACAAGATCTCCGATTCCGAAGATAGGATAGCGGAACTAGAGGCGGAGATAAGGGAGAACGAGCTCAAGAAGGCGAGACTGACCGGACAGCAGAGCGAACTAAAGTCCAAGGAAGGGGCCAAGCACAGCCAGGAGTTGCAGAGAGTTACTGCCGAAATCGAGTTGTCAACTGGCATCATTGACAGGAAGAGCGCGGATAAGATACGATTCGAGCAGTCCGTCGACAACACGAACGAGACGGTCAAGATGCTCCAGATGATACTCAATAAGAGCGTGACATCTCCCGACCAGTTAGTCCAGAGCCCGATATGGGCATCCGGGACTCAGCTCGAGGATGTTAGGGACAACCTACCCAGAGTCACTGACATCGACAACTCAGAAATTCTTGACAGTGAGGAGTAGGGCCGGGATTCTCGTGTCTAAGCCGATTTACGACAGGCTCGCGAAGATGTCCAAGAGGAAGCTCGATGGGCTCGAGTACGACCATCACCAGCACCTCAACAGATTCTCGAACGCCAAGGAAGGCAAGGTAAACGAGGTACAATCACTCGACAAGAGGCTCGAAAAGCTCAGCTCCAAGGCATCGAAGGAACTCGAGTCCTCCATTCCACGAGCGCTGGGCACGGCCATGGAGATGAGGCACGTCAAGGCTGACCTGCTAATCGCAAAGAGCGTCCTCTCGGTGTTGCGATCAAACCAGTTCTACCACAGGCTGATGGTCATGCTGATCCAGGACGTCAAGGCAGGCGTCGAGTATGATCCAAGCAGGGTGGACAACATGGCCTCATCCGAGTTCTCCGAACTGGTCGAGGGATCAATCCTATCGACCAATCTGGATGGGATACTAGGTGATCTTAGGTCTGAACTGGATGGTCATCTGGGAGGTGGGGAGCAATGATTTCGTGGTTCAACAGGAGCAGGATCCGGTCATACGTCAAGCTCTCAACTAGGAAGCAGAACAAGATGAAACAGGAGGTAGACCTGAGGCACTCGGAGCAGCGTAGCATACTCGACTCCCGTCTCTCCAACGCCAGGGACTGCGCGAGGAAGGCGGACAGGCTGCAGAAGAGGGGCAAGGACGCGAAGGCCAAGGAGGAAATCAACTCCTTCAAGCTGGAACTTGCTTCCAGCCAACCAGTCCTCAACGCATACGTCAACACGGCACTGGAGAAGCAACTGCTGGAGGTCATGGCTGTCGAGGGTTTCACGTTCCCGGACGTGCTCAATGACCTAAGGAGCGACATAGACTACGGGCTATTCTCGGTTAATGCGACCGACGAACTCGATGCACTTCTGTCCGCTGAGGTCAACCCCTTCGACGAGCTCGGCATAGAGATCTAGTAAGCACCGATGTAAATCTTGAAGATCAGCTTCAGGAAATCAGGAATCTCGGTTTGGAGAATCATAAGTAGCGGGATTCCGATGTAAAGGGTGAACTCGACCCATCCGTCAGCCATCCCGTAGCACAGGTTGCGGATGTATGCCCATCTGGTCGATAGGAGGAGGTATGTCACTACGATTGACGAGCTGGTAACCGCTGAGAAGGAGCCGACGTACGAGTTCAATTGGATTGCCAGATCAGGATATCCACTCAATCCTGAATGGACAACCAGTGCATAAATTACCAAGGCCCCAATCGTGGCAATACCGTCCTTTTTCGGTAGTGTCCCGAGAATCGGATCGACCCCAAGAGTCAGAATAATCGCGACGCAGGCAACGCGTACGACGGATTTCTCATCCACCTCCCTGGATGATAGAATCAGGGGTATCATCCCAAGAACGAAGAAGATTGCAAGAATTCCAAAAATCCAGAACATCTTGCTGTCGAAGAAATCCAACATCTTCTCGGTGTACTCTCTCATTTCCTTCTCGTATCGCCCGCCTAGGACTCCCGTCCTCTGAACCAAGACTATCTCTTGGACTATCATTGCTGCAGCGAGCCCAAAGATCAGAGCATCTGGAACTAGGTCAATAGGGACGTCCTCGAAGACTCCCACGCAAACTCCAACGACCACTGCTATGGAGAGGTTCAGTGCTTGGCTCTTGACGAATCCATCAATATCAACGAATGACAGACCATTTCACCCCCATCAAATCTCCAGCCCGTATTTGGCTTCCATTTTGTCCTTCCATATATCTCCATTTTCCTTATCACGACTCAGGGCCTTCAGGCACTTCCTGTGCCGCTCCATCATATCAGATTTATCCGACTCACTGGCCCCTTCTTGACCCAATAAACCCTCCAATAGGGATTCAATCTCCATCAACTGGTCCCCGAACCTCTCTAGTTTTCCAGGAAGGAACTGCTGCGGATGCCTGTTCCACAGGTAGTCCATCCTGCACTTCATTGCAATTGTATTGTCCTCATTGAACTGGAGGGATCTGGAGATGGCTTCATCCATGCTGCCTCCTTTGTTCCCCCTGTGCCGGTGGAAAACTCCCAAGCCAGCCCAAATATCCGATAGCTTCTCCTTGCTATTCCCCGGACTCTTGGTCATCCTCTCTAGTTCAGAAATGAAGCCGTCTATCTCCCCAGCAGTGTATAGCCCCTGCTCGAGGTCTTCGTGAATATCCGGGTTGATGACTTCGCTGAAATCGTAACTCCTACCTTCTTCTCCCTCCGGTTTTAGGAGGTCAATTATCGCCCCTTCGCTGATTTCAACTTCCTTCATCGAGAGAGCAGCTCTGACAATTCTGTCGACATCGCGATCCTTCGAATCGCTCTCGATATCAGACTCTGCCTGCTTCCTGGAAATCTCGGTGTCGATTCTGACTTTGCTCAGGTCCAGATTATCCATCTTCCTGCTCATCTCTCCGAGATGCTTTAGGTCATCGACCTTCTCCTGGAACTCGGTTTCAGCCAACTTCGATCTGCTCTCGTGGATGCGCTTCCTGAGCTCCATTTCCTGTTCTGCTTCTTCGACCTCGGCCTTCCTTCTGAGCTTCGCAGTGTCTCTCCTGGTTCGATCCTCTTCCAAGAACTCGCTGGCAATCGTCTCTGCGCGATGTTTCTCCAGCTGTTCCATATTCTTCGACCCGCGCATCCTCTCTATCGCCTGCTCCTCTAGTTTCGTGCCCATCACGTCCTTCCTCCTGTCGAGGGTCTTCTTCATCTGGCCCAGTTTCTCCCCACCCGTCTTGCTCCATCGCATGTTCAGCCCACTTACCACTATCCCCGTTTCCTCCAGCAGAGCCGAAAGATGCTGCTCGGCCTGCTCGTTGGCAGCCCCTCTAGCCTTGGGGTCTCTGAGGTTGGATTCCTCCAATCCCTCTAGCATAGTGTTCAACCTGCCCTTTATCGAACTCTTGACCAGTGAAACCAGTGTCCCGGAATCTAGCTCGCTGACTTCCGACCTTGATGTGAAGACTCCCTCGACGAGCTTCGAGGCGCCTAGGTCGCCATCCACCGAGAGGCCAACTTCCATGGTCCCGTTGAGTACGGGCGAGGTTGACGTAGGACGGAACTTGATAGGAACCTGGATGTCCAGTACGCCGTTCCTCCAGAAAAGAATGCCCTTGTACCCCTTCCTAAAACTAGACTTCCCCAAATCAAGGTCCTTGTTCTTCGGCCAGATCGTGGACTTCGCCGAGTAAAGCATCGCCGAGTCGGTATCCGGATTGAGATTGACCTTCCCCCTCAGATCCTTGGGTAGGATACTCATTGAGTAGTAGCACGCTATCGCTGAAGACCCTCTTTTCCAGTCCACTTCGCGCGAGGAGAACATGAGTCGTCCAGTACACTGACTCTATTTCAACTCTTCAAGCAGACAGATCGATGGTGAGTACACTGCAGTTGTCCGTACTACCCCTCTCGATGGATTTCTCGACCATCATTCTTGCAGTCCCTTGACTGCATGGTTCTGAATCGGGAAGCCACAATCCGCTTGCACCATGCAGTGGGCCCCATACTCCGTCACAGCAGAGCAGGAAGCACACGCCTTCCTTGGGATCCAAGGTGGTAATTTCCGCTGCTGACGACCTCTCGTCCCCGATGTTCATAGTAAGGGTATTCTTCCCCGCGGTCTCCTCTATCTCGTGTATCTTGATGTATTCAGCCCTCACCATATCGCCCGTTACCGAGTGATCATTCGTAAGCAAATCTGGAACACCTTCGCAAATTCGATAGCACCTGGAGTCGCCAATGTGAACCAGATCGACGAGGGATATGCTCCCTTCATCATATGTCGAAACCACTGCTGTGAGGGTGGTCCCCGAGAGGTCACTACCTCCTGCCATCGAATTTACCACCTCATGACAATGCCCAATCACTTCTGCGAGCGCATCGAATCTGAACTTCTCATCGAACCATCTGTCTGCTAGCTCCGATTTGAGTCCCCGAACACCGGTGATGAATGCCCTAGCCGTGGCCTCCGAGGCAAGCTCCCCATTCTGACCACCACCCATTCCGTCACAGAGGACACCGACTCTCAAGCTCCCAAAGTCTCCGCAGGCAATGTAGTCCTCGTCCCTCTCCCTTTTGCCAGTTGCCGACTCTCCGAACATCCCTTTGACGCCATCTAGGTCTACTCTCTGCGGATTTTCTTTCATGGCATCTCCCCCTGGTTCTCGAGCCTCACCTTGAACTCGGCCACCGACTGTATCCTGTCGTCCGCCGAGTGGGGCACGGTCGCGTAGTTCACGAGCTCCCCCAGCCACTCGGGGTGCCCGAGCTCCTCCATCTTCTCGAGGCGAGCCTCCTCGGAGATCACCCCCGGCCTCTGGTTGGTGAGCATGTGCCACAGGAGTTGCCCTAGGCTATAGACGTCTGTTGTGGGGCCAGTGACCCCGTTCTCCCTCTCTGGTGGCGCCCATCCGGGAGTGTGGTTGCCTCCTGACAGGGACGTCCCCTTGCCTGCGTCGACGCCCTTGGCGAGACCGAAGTCGATCAGCACCGCCCCTCCGTAGGGGGTCATCATCACGTTATGGGGCTTGACGTCCCTGTGGTAGATGGGAGGGTCCATGTCACCCAGGTACTCGAGCGCCTCGCAGATCTGCAGCAGGATCGTCGAGATCCTGTCGAACGGCACCTGGAGCCCGGCGTTGGACACCGCCCCCAGTTCCCGGTTCAGGCTGTTGCCTTCGATGAACTGCATGACGAGGACGCTGACGAGCTCCTCGTTTTCGTTGATTATCTTCCCCGAGTCTATGTGCTTGGGTATGCGCGGGTGATCCATCGACAGGAGCATCTCCGACTCGTTCTCGATTGCCGTGTTCACCGTGGCCAGCGTCGTCTTCCTGTCCGGTGCGGCCTGTTTCCAGATAACCTCGTCACCGGTCTCGTTGTCCTGGGCTAGGTAGACCTCGGCCATCCCCCCGTCCTCCTTCAGGTGGCGGATCCTCTTGAACCGCCTCTCGAGCCTCGATTTCGTCTCCTTCGGCTCCTCGACCGGTTCCTCTGTAGGAGGCGTCTCTGACTCTGGTTCCTCCTCATCGCCAGCCTCCTTGCGCTGGACGGCGAACTCGTGGATGGCCATCAGGTCAGTCAGCCTCGTAGGGGTGCTCGAGGAGTCCTCGATGGCCTCCCCTATGTCCCTGATGAATGTATTGTAAGCCCTCTCGAACTGAATCGTCTTGAACGACCCCTTGGAGAACGTCTCGTCGCACCTCCTCGCCATCTCGTCTGACGAGATGTCAGTCACCGGCTCCTCCGACTTCAGCTCGCCATCGGAGAACTTCCCCGAGATCTTCGTGCTGTTCGCCTTGTGAAGGATGCCTAGGCCTGTTTGCTTGCCATGCCTGTACTCTCCCTCGTAGCGATCCCCGTTGGCGTCGTAGGACACCCCAATGCCGTGACGCTTGTAGTTGTGGAAGTCGCCCTCGTACTTGCTGCCATCGCTGTAGTAGTAGGTCCCCACGCCTTCTCTCTTGCCATCGACGGATTCGCCCTCGTAGCGCTCCCCCTCGGCGTAGTGGTAAACTCCAAAACCCTCCCTCTTGCCATCGACGAACCCACCTTCGTATGAGTTGCCGTTTGCGAAGAAGAACTTCCCTTGTCCGTCCATGGTCCCATCCACGAACTCACCCTCGTATACAGTGCCATCTGGCTTCGAGAGCCTGCCCGTGCCGTGCCAAATCCCCTTCCTGGCCTCTCCCGAGTACTCGCTGCCGTCTGGGTAGTGGTAGGTCCCATCCCGTCCTGGCTCACCGAAGTCGAATATTCCCTCGTACCGGACGTCCTCGCCGAAGAGCAGGATTCCATGCCCACTCCTCCTGTCGTTCAGGAACCCTCCTTCGTACGTGTCCCCGTTGTGATATGTTATCTTGCCCTGTCCGCTCATCATCCCCTTGCGGAACACCCCCACGAACTTGTCGCCATTGCCCATCAGCATCTCCCCAGCCCCTTCTCTGAGGCCGAAGGCGTAACTCCCGGTGTGCCGGGAGCCGTCGTGGTAGAGGTAGACTCCGTCACCGTGCTTCTTGCCCTTGGAGAATCCTCCTTCGTACTTCGATCCCTCTGAGTTCTTCATGACCCCCTCGCCATGGTAAGACTCATCCTTGAATGGCCCGACGTAACCGCCCCCATCCGCGAATCTGACAGCCCCCTCTCCCTCCCTCTTGCCATTCAGGAAGCCACCCTCGTAGACGTCGCCGTTGTGGTAGGTCAGGGTTCCATTGCCGCTCATCTCGTTCTCGAACCACTCGCCTTCGTAGAAACTCCCGTCAGCGTTCTTCGAGACTCCAGTCCCGTGCCTCCTCATGTCCTTGAATTCGCCCTCGTACCTGTCTCCTTCGTCGCTGTAGTACTTGCCGCCTGGGAGGGGCTCGTCAACCTCCCAGATTCCGACGTATCTTCCCCCCTCCTCGAAGTGGAGCGTCCCAGCCCCCCTCTTCCTGTCTGAGGACCAGTTCCCCTCGAATGTGTCTCCGGACGCGTACTCAATTTTACCGAAGGCAGATCGCTTGTCTCCCTTCCACGTACCCACGTACACATCACCGTTCTTGTAGCGGAAGGTGCCCTTGCCCTGCATCTTGTTCAGGTGGAAGTCGCCCTCGTACTCGTCACCACCCCACATGGTGAACTTCCCCCTGCCGTGCCGGATGTATCCCTGCACCTCGCCGACGTACCTGCCGTCCTCGAACCTGATTATCTCCTTGCCAGAGAAGGGATCCTTGACGCTCATCCCATTTCCCCCTCGTTCTCCAGCCTCATCCTGAACTCGGTGACCTCGTCGGGATTAGGTGACAGTCCCGCAGCCAATTGCAAGATCATCAGGAAGGCCAGTAACAATGCAGTCGATGCCTTTTCTCCTGATTCTTCAGGCACCAATGGGGTGCCCAGATTCAAGGTATCCACGGGAGAGAAGGACGGTGTTTCGGATATAACCATTCCACTTGAATAGGCGCAATATCTCATTTCATGGATATTTCTCGTCAGAAATTCCTCTACATCCTTCCGCCAATATCATGAGTGGGCCCCCACTCGCACTGTTTGGTATGACCGAGTACGTCGAGAGATTCAGATCCGAAGTCAACGAGTCCGCCGCAAGGGTTGCCTTCCCAGAGATTACGGACTCCGAGACACCGGTATGGACGAGCGGTCCCTCGATGCTATCCATGGCTGACAAGTACATCCTAGCATTGGTAGTCCTGCTGGTCCACGTCGCATTCTTCGTGGGCGAGTGGAAGGACGCACCGGACGGCGAGGGACAAGCGAACTTCATTTTCTCGCTCGCTATCTGGCTCGTTGACACAACAGGAATCCTGGGATTCGTGATTACCATGCTGGTCCTGACCAAGATGAACCACTACGCGAACTTCTCCACATCCGGGAGCTGGACCACAACATGGATGCTTGGGAGCACCATGCTGCCATTCACATGGAAGCTGATGGGCATGCTGGAGCGGGTCGGCGGCCTCGTGGGCTCTGAGTTCGTCAGTCCCCTGCCTGCCTGGAACTACGCATGGTTCCTCCCACTCGGCATCGCCTCGTTCGTGATGATGATATTTTTTACAATGCTCTACCAGCGTTCCTTCCAGTACGCCATCACCGACAAGAGGATCCACATCCGCAAGAAGTTCCTCTACTTCGACACCAGCGTCCACGGGATCTCCTTCCAGAAGGTCGAGAACCTCAAGGCTGACCCGACCATCCTGGGTCGGATATTAGGATTCGGAAACGTCCACATCATCACGGGCTCCGGAGTTGGCCTCCAAGTGGAGTCACTCGGCATGAGCATCGGCGGCACTGCAGATATCAAGGAGGCTCCCAAGGGTGCTATGCGGGTCCTTTCGATGTTCTTCGGCCTGATTACGAAGAAGAGGAACCGCACTGTGATGGCCACCGACCCAGCAGACTGCCTATACGGAATCAGGAATCCGATGCAGGTATACAGGCTGATAAACGAGTTGATCGACAAGAGCGTCGGATACCCCGGGACAGAACAAACGCCTCCAGGCCAAGGATAGCAGGGCCCGCTTCCGCACCGTTCATAACCATGAGTCCCCCACCTCGGACAGGGAAACAGATGTCCGAAGTAGACGCAATCACTCAAGCAGCACAGTGCATTACGCAAGGTGACTTCATGGGGGCCATGTCGATTTTCGAGGAGCACATAAAGTCCAATCCAGACGACCCATCGGGTTACCACGGTTGGGCCGAATCAGCACTCTTTGAGATCCAGGATAACGGAAACTTCGACGAGAAAGGTAACAACAGAATCAACGAGGGCCAGGTCGCTGCCTATTTCAAGAAGGCAGCAGCACTGGATTCGGAGAGCACTGAGTACCAAGCAGCCTACGCAAACGCGCTCATCGAGTTCGACAGGATACCCATGGCAATCAGGGAGCTCAAGAAGCTCAAGGAACTAGGGGACTCCTCGGACGACTTCGATGTGACCCAGGACCTCTACCAGGCAGCCAAGATGCTGACTGACAACATCGACTTCAAGACGAACTTCGACAGGAGCGAGGGATTCGCCAAGCAGTTCCTCCCCATAGCGGTCGAGTTCGCTCTTCTCGGCA
>PSPW01000008.1 GCA_004195615.1 Methanobacteriota archaeon
ATTCTACTACTCCAACAACGAGGATGGGATGACCGCAGAGGCTAACTTCCCCATCATCAACATGACCGAGGCAGTGGACCCAGATGGTGGAGGTGACGGAGACAATGACGGAGGGAGCCTACCTGGCGGTCTTCCTGGATTCGGGTTGATGGCGGGTCTCGGGGCACTAGCAATTGCAGCCGTGGCTGCAAACCAGAGGACAGATCAGGAATAACCGCTAGAAGTCTATTTTCCAGCTACTTATCTAGGATAACCTCAAACTGAACGATTACCCCGCGTTTATTCAATGGCGAGGAGCGTATTGGCCCCGATCATCCTAGCTCTGCTTTGTACGTCTAGCATGACTCCCATTACTTGGGCTCAGTCAATAGATCCAGAACAGCCTTCGCAAATCAACAATTTTCTGCACTTCTGGGGCAACGAAGAACTGTCCGACTGCTGGGAGAGCTTCGATGGGGACGGCTCTGGGGGATCGACCGACCAGGGATATGGGGAAGAGGTGGACGGAGGTGATGCACAGAGGCTAGAGGTGGACATAACCTGCAGAATGAAGTACGATTTCGATGAAAACGTCTATCTCAAGGCTGGGATGAAGATCTCGTTGGAGTTCGGTCTGAGAGTTGATCACGCAGAAGCAGAATCCGAGGAGGACGAGGACCTCACAATCACACTGATGAGGGGGTCTACGGTTGTGGACAGTAGGTCGTTCCAAGACATCGCAACCGACCAGGACATTCAGTTGAAATGGGAATTGGATGTTATCGAGAACTCGACATGGTGGAACGCTAGTGATGGAGAACCGAGTGTTAGGTTCCAGATTTCGAAGGCGGGATGGGATGCCTCCGGCACCCCCTGCAGCGGACCGTTGCAGATACTGAAGTGCGGGGGCTTCTTCAGAGTCTACTACTCTAACAATCAAGAAGGATTGAGGACGCAGATCCAGTTTCCAATAGGAGAGACCCCTGAGATAGTCATTGAAGAGGAACCAGAAGACAAGGGATTACCAGGATTCGGGTTCCTGACCGGCCTTTCAGCGATGGCAATGGCAGTCATAGCGACTCGAAGGGAACCTCGGACTCCTCGCCTGTAGCCAGATGCTTCACCTTGACCGTGCCCTTGGTCCACTCTTCTGGCATCACCATTACGAGCCTCTCCGCCCCGACCCTCTCGGCATGCCTGAAGACCCACTTCATGCGCTTGTCCTCCAAGACCAAATCCGCGCTCCTTCCACCGGACCTGATTGATGACACGACTTTCATTGCTGCTTCCCTGAGCTCTGGGCCCATCCCGAAGACGATGTCCTGGACGCCATTTGGTATCTCTGGGACTAGTCCTTTTGCCTGCAATAGCTCCATCACTACCATGTCCCCGAACCCGAACCCGGTTGCTGGCAGGTCCTTTCCGCCCAGAGTGCTGATCAGCCTGTCATACCTCCCTCCTCCACATACTGCTCTCAGCTCTCCTGCTCGATCGTGTACTTCGAAAACTGGTCCAGTGTAGTATGCCAGGCCTCGTACTACTGAGGCATCGAGCTCTATCCAGTCGCCGAAACCATATGACTCAGCCAGAGAGACTATCGCCATCAGCTCTGAAATTGCCTCGCTGGACTGTCCCAGAGCGGCCTCCATATCGTTCAGATTAGTGATACTTAGCACTGACTGGATAGTGGAAATTGCCTCTGAGTCAAGGCCCAACTCAGCCAATTGGGTTTCTATGACGTCTTCTGGGAGCTTGTCCATCTTGTCTATCACAATGCAAGTCTGGGAGAATCCCTCTCCAGAGATTCCCAGAGACCCGAGGACTTCTTCCAGAACCTTCCTGCTGCTGACCCTGATGACCAGGTCATCGGATGATAGTCCCACGCTGCGGAAGAAGTGCACAAGGACGGAGATTAGCTCCGCATCCGCCTCCACACCCTCTGCGCCCCAGATGTCGACGTTCCACTGGTAGTGCTCACGGCCTCGCCCCCTCTGAGTCCTCTCGTAACGCCAGCATTGGGGGATGGAGTACCATTTGATTGGCAGGGCCAGTGCGCCGGATCTGGCCATGACCATTCTAGCAAGGGTTGGGGTCATCTCGGGCCTGAGGGCTACCTTGCGACCTCCTTTGTCCTCGAAGTTGTATAGTTGCTGAGTAATCTCCTCGCCTGACTTCCTAGTGTAGAGCTCCTCGGTCTCCAATACAGGGGCATCGTACTCCTCGAATCCGTGGGAAAGAGCAGCGTTGTGGAATCTCTCGAACAGCCAGTTTCGCACGCGCATGTCTTCTGGGTAGAAGTCGCGGGTGCCTCGAACGCCCTTAGTCACGGTACCGCCAAGAACGGGACCACTTCAAGCCCTACGCCGATTTCGGAACTCTTCGACTCGTTCTTTGCGGGTGATGCGTCCATCGGAGAGGGGGAAGGCGAACATCCTCAAAAGAACGAATGCTATGAAGCCGAAGGCTGCAGTGTTTGCTGCCCACGAGTAGTAGTGGTTGAATCCGAGAGTGTCTGCGAAGTAGGCTGTCGAGATGGTAGAAATAATCAGTAGTGCGACGTAGATTGTCATCATCACAGCTAGGCTCTTCTTGTAACTGGTAAGGGACTCGAAGGTTAGCCAGCGATGGAGATAGTGAGCCATGATTGAGCTCGCGAAGTAGGAAATTGCCCATGCGGATGCAGCAGGGTACTGATCAGAGAGTTGTTCCTTGTATAGGAAATAGTACATTGCGAAGAAGACTACTACGTTGAAGCAACCTATTGTGCAGTACATCACATATTCGCGTAGAAGCTTGCCCCAGGGGTAATCCTCACTGACTAGCATCATCGCACCACTATCCACTCGGAGAGGGTGTGGGCGATATGAACGGGCACGTCATCGGCTAGGAGACCCGGGCCCTTTTCTTGGGCGGCTCTGGAACCTGCCTCCCTGAGGACCGCGCAAGCCAGTCTGGCTGCGGGCCAAGGAGACATCCCTTGGGCAAGGAACCCTCCGATGATCCCTGCAAGGAGGTCTCCCGTGCCACTGACGGCCATCCTAGGGTGTCCTCCAGTAGCGTGGCAATGCCTTCCCTGGGGACCGAATATCTCATCCTCGAATCCTGTAACCACTATGACCGATTCCTCTTTGATGCAATCCGCTAGTGCTTGCTGCGGTGACGTTTCGGACAGCCATCTCTCGGCCTCTCCCGAATGCGGGGTTGCTACGCCGATTAGCCCATCCGGCCATTTTCCTACTGGGAGCGCTGAAATCGCATCTGCATCGATTACGAGTGGAAGTGAATTGCTGACTGAGAGGGAAATGATCGCCCTGACAACCTCCATGCTTTCCTCTTCTCTCCCTATGCCCGGACCTATCACAATCGCATCAGGTGACCTTCCCGAATCGATGAAGTCTGACAACGCCCCTATAGAATCGGGAGTCAAGAATTCCCTGTCGGGGAGTTTCTCAGGAATCAGGCTGGCAGGCCACTGCGACCTGCTGGATGCGGTTGCTGGCATGGCGACGTGAACCAAGTCGCACCCACTCCTGGCTGCTGCCATCCCAGAAAGCAACGGCGCCCCATGGTACGGCCCGCCCCCCACTACGAGCAGTCGGCCCCTGTCTCCCTTACTCGCATCCAATTCCATTGACGGGTACCTAGAGGCGTCTCCGACTCCGCAGTTTCTGACCTCGGTTGGCCAAGGAAGTTCTGAGACCACTATCTCTCCACACTCGGACTCCGACATGCCCATCTTGGGAGAATGGAACGTGACTGTGCGAACGGGTTTCAGGGCATCTGGACCTCCCAGACCAGTTGGTATATCGCAGGACAGAATCGGTAATCCGGTTGACCTAGCCCAAGACGAAACCTCTCTAATCGAGGATCTGAGCTCTGATCCCGAGCCTGCTCCTCCTGACCCAAGGAGGCAATCAACAATCAGTGTCCAATCCCCTTGGGGAGTATCCGGCCAGACGTGGATTTGCAATCCCTTGGCTGCCATGTCTCTGGCACGCGATGAAATCTTTGTCTTCGATGACTCGTGGCTTGACAATACCGAGGTTTGGATACCAGCAAGGGAGCATGAGCTTGCAGCTACGAAGCCGTCACCCCCATTGTTACCGGGTCCACAGAGGAATAGGACCTCCGCGCCACCTGAGGCCTCCGCGACCTCGTGTGCCAGCGCCTCTCCCGCGGCTGTCATGAGTACAAACTCATCCACGCCGAGACTGGCAGAGTTGATATCGAAAACCGCAACTTCGTCCCAGTGCATCTCCCAGCGTGTTCCCTCGCTGACTCCCTTCATCTTCCAGCCTCATGCCAGACCTAGTTCCTCGATGACGTGGTCTGGAAGCTCGTCGCCCACTTGGAAGATATGAGGGTCTGATCCGCCAGGGAGCATGTCGATCGAGGTTTCCGCGCCCTCTGGGACGTTCCTAAACAAGGGTCTTGAGATTAGTACCTTGTTGAATCCGACGAACAGGGATGCTGTGACTCCCCAGAAAAGCAGAATTATAGAAATTCCATGGGGATTCGCTGGATTCCAGGGGTCGTCTACATTGGCTAGCAGATCCGCGAAGTACGAGAGCATCAGGACGGAGAACATCAGTGGGAATCCGAGATACATGATGTAGTCCCACCAGCGGCCAATCCACCAGTCATTGTCTCCAGTGTTGATGTAGTCGTCACGGAAGGCGGAGACCCCGTGATCTAGGTAGTCCCTGAGGTTGAAGCCCTCAACCCCATTGTCGCTCTGCCATGCCTTGTACCTCGACCACCCGTACTTCCAGATGGTATATGCCATGAATAGTCCGCTGAACATCAACCCGTAGCCCCAGATGTGATCCTGAACCTCGAGGAACTGCGGGAAGGCTACTCCAGTGGAAGGATCAATCTTGATCCACAGGACTGCGCTGGGGATACCGAAGAGGAAAATCGCAACGCCGGTCAGAGCGACCGACTTTGAGCGGTCGAAACCGTGATCGACGAAGTTCCGGACGCAGAGCTCGACAGTGGATATCATAGATGTCAGGGCAGCGAAAGAGAGTGCTAGGAAGAAGATGGCGACCATGGCGAGCTGGACAATTGGACCGCCCGGTGCCTGGGCGAAGACCTCAGGCAGAACTAGGAAGGTGATTGCCGAACTGCCCCCACTTACTGCTCCCAGAGGATCAGGCGAAACCGAGAACACCGCCATCATCACAGTGAGTCCGGCGATAATGCTGATGCTGTTGTTCGCAAGGCACATCGTGGCTGCGTTCAGAGTGGTATCCTCGTCCTTCCTCATGTACACGGAGTATGTAATCGCCATACCCATCCCTGCAGAGCAGGACCAAGCGGACTGGGAAAGGCCGTTTATCCAAGTCTCCGGCTGGACCAGATACTCAGGCTGAATGCTAAACATGTAGATGAATCCGTCAAGGCTTCCGTCCTTGACGTCCATTACGAATGATAGGAATAGAGCTGCGAATAGCAGGACGAATAGCGACACCATCAGAGTGACGTTCGCCTTTTCGATCGCCCTGGCACCGCCCCATATGGCGGCTAGAGTAATCAAAACGGTAATCATCTGGAAGAAGATGACCTGCCACGGAGACTGGAGGAATGAGTTCCAGACCTCGGTCGTGTCAACCTCTTGAGAGAGGCCCCCTCTGATAGCAATCTGGAAGTAGTTCAAGCACCATCCTGTGACCACGGCGTAGTAGAATCCTATTGCACAGTTTATCCATGCAGTCCATAGGCCCATCCATGCGAACCTTCGACCGGCGAATATTCTGAATGTTCCAACGGTTCCGACCCTGCTTCTCTTGCCCAGTGCGAACTCGGCAATTATCAGAGGGATCGACCAGAGGAATAGGAAAATCAACCATGGAATGAGGAATGAGCCACCGCCGTTGGCACCCACCATCCGAGGGAATCTCCAGATATTTCCAGTCCCGATGGCTGCACCAATGGTTGCGAAAATGAGACCTAGCCTACCACTGAACTGGTCGCTTGACTCCTCCGTCTGCGAATCCAAAATATCGCCTCACTTTCCCTTTCCGGGATTGATTACTGCGAGGATTGGTATTTCTTCGGGGGGCATTCCTAAAATCCTCTCGTCATCCGAGAACATCTCCCTAAGAGTGAACCCAAGGCCACCCCACACGAAGGTGGCAATGACGAGAAACATCAGGGTGCTGAGGATTGCGTCCCCAAACCCTGCTCTGTATGGTATTGACAATTCGTAATAGTTTCCACCATCTTCTACAGTCGGGTAAGTGAATGGGAAAGCGCCGTTGGTGGTTCCAAGCATTGCCTTGTACTGGATCTTTCCTACCGAGGTGTCTGGCAGTGGGATGAGACTGACCAGTCGGGTTCCGTTAGAGCCATCCAGTAGAGTGCACTGAACGGATGTCTCGTTAAATCCGGATCTCTCCCATGGAACTTCTATCCAATCAGTCGGGCCGAAGTCGTTCTGTTGCCTGGTTGGCTCCACAAAACGCCACATGAGGTGCGTCATTTCCACATCTGGGCTAAAGGGGAACATCGGGTCTAAGCAGAGTCCGACAGGTATGTCGCCGTCAGATGGAACAGAAACATTTGTTGGGTATTCCAACCACTGTGTAGAAGTGGTGTTCTCAATACCCACAATGGCTCTGTATCGGGGGTCATCTGCCATCTCAATCATGTAGAATGGGACCCCGAGGTTTCTCACAGAAATGTGGGCAATGTCCTCCGGGTTCTCGTGGAACGCGTTTCCAATCTCAATTGTGTAGCAGTATGAATTGTGAACACCGTAGTGCCAGTCGCAGAAATCTCCAGTCGTGGGGTAGAGATCTGAAGATTGCATTGGAGCGTAATCAGTCATCTGCCCCATCATCTGGCCGTGATATACCAGATACTCGTCGTCTGGGGAGTAGCAGTTCGTACAGTGTCCCCATGGCCAGAGGACCAGTTCGGAGAATGAGTGCCACGTAAGTGTGGACTTGAAGTCCGAGGCCCCGTCCATGTCATCGTCGTTCATCTCAGTGAGATCTTGGATGAACTTGGTCTCTGGTTCGGTATTACCACCCCACCAATCCTCATCCGTCTGACCGTCTGCATCGTCGTCCTTGCCGTCAACGTGGTCCTCGTTAATCTGACCGTCGCCATCGTTGTCCTCAGTGTTTGCAGGTCCGTTGTAAACGTCGTTATTGGGTCCGTCGGCATAGCAGAACCCTGGGAAAAGAGGGCCTGTCGCACCCAAAGGTGCACCCCACTCGAACTGATAGTTTCGATTGAGGTCAACACCATCGCATCCTTCATCGACAGCCTCGTCGATATCAGGAATTGGGGTCACCCCGGTGTGGGTGTTGTCGCGTAGGTTCTTCCTCCATCCACTCTGATAGCAGTTCTCCCATGCGGTTTCTCCACAGAATTCCTCCCTGTCGTACCTATTGCCATCTACGTTAAGCATGGGAATGAGATAGATCTCTCGGGTATTGACCATGTCGGTGATGAACTGCTCGCTGAAGTCCTCATCGACACCCAAGTCACCGGGACCGCAGGGGTTACCGTCTCCATTGCTGTCTTGGAATGAAGAGTTCAGCATCAAGCAGTCGCCATCGTTGTCTATGCCATCCCAACCGTCTTCGTCGATCAAGCCGTCTCCATCATTGTCTACGCCGGCCTTACCATAGTAGAATGCTATGGTTTCCAGAAAAAACATCGGGACCTCGTATGACATCCACTCCCTAGCATGGTGGTTGCCCACCAGCATAACGTCTGGGCGATCGGCATAATTTCCATCGTCTCCATTGAAATCATTGTACGAACCGCCCTGAACATTTCCAGTAATCTTCATCCACGGACTAGGGTGGTTGTAGTACCATCCCTCATACTCGCCAGACGTCATTACGTCTCCTCTTGCATTAAATCCGCCGAGAAGTCCTTCATTGAATTGAAGGAAATCGGGGTAGTACGCGGCTAGTGTCTGCATCCTTTGTTTCAAAGAGAAATAATCGTGATATGATTGGAACTGAAGTTGGTCGGAGTCTCCATGCGATCCCCACGGGAAAATCTGGTTTGCATACTCGATCGACCAGATGTCTTCGGGAGATGTTCCGGAATCGGATTCTTGGGCTGTTGTTATTGGAGCTAGTGCAACCGGAGAGAGCATGCTCAGAAGGAATGGTAGTAGTATCGCAGTGACTGGTGCACCGGGATTGGAAAGTCTCTTTCTTCCCGGATTAGAAGAGGGTTGACTAGCCATGTTATGTTTTGCGGGGAAACCCTATGTATTGAATCGTACGGAGAACGGTCCATTATGACAAAGAATACTTATTGAGGTGAACCTTCTCGGAAAAGGTATGACAATCGGGTCAGAAATTGCTAAATCATTAACGGGGGAGGAATTATTTTTCGGTTTTTCCACATTTGGAATTGGCTTACTTGTAATGCTAATTGGGGTTTCGATGAGTGCTGGACTAATCTCCAGGAGACTCCTATTCCCTAGACTAATGGACCTCCTCTCGAAGACTGAGAGGATTGACGGAAAGACGCTGTTCGCACCTAAATCCCTTGGATGGATGATTGGTTTACTGGCGATGTGGCAGTCTGTGGACTGGGTTCTGGAGAACGTAAGTGCGGCAAATGGCGAGTATATCTGGGAGGCTGGTTTGATGCAGGATATTGGGCAGTTATGCAGAGCTGGATTTGTGATACTCATGCTAATCGCGGCATACAGACTAGTCGACTACTTGGATGCGTTCATCGTTGTTGAGGGGGACAACATGGCATCAAGGAGGTCTCTAGCTAGTGTTGCAGAGGCCCTCGGAAGACTAGTAGTGGTGATAGTTGGAATCTTCGTATTGGCAGGACTAGTGGGATTGAATCTCAATGGTATGATTGCGGGTCTGGGAATCACTGGTCTAGCACTGGCTCTTGCAGCAAAGGATTCTGTGGCAAATGTCTTCGGAGCGATTTCGATAATTATCGATCAGCCGTTCAATGTCGGAGATTGGATTGTCGTAGATGACGTTGAAGGCGAAGTTATCAGCATTGGACTTAGGACCACTATGATCAGAACCGGCAACGATACGATTGTAACTGTGCCCAATTCCTACATCACAAGCGAGCCCGTGGAGAACTTCACCATGAGGAGGTTCAGGAGAATCAGGCCTTCATTTGAGTTCGAGGAGAATAGTGATGAGGGGAATCTGAAGAAGTTCTGCGATTCTCTCTGTGAACGGGTTCTTGCCGACCCTAGAGCGACCAAGACGGGGGATTCCTGGGTGAAAATCACAAACAGCCTCCCTCCGAAGATTACTGTTTCATGCAATTTCTACTGCGAGTCTAGCGGCAGCATCCAGAGAGAGTTTACCGAGGATATTCTGCTAATGGGTAGAGCCGAGGGATTGGAGTGTAAACTGAGTTTCCATGAGCCTAGACGTAGAGCCCAACTCTAGGTGTTTGACATTGGCAAAACTGATTTTGATCCGTCATGGACAATCTGTTTGGAATGCTGAGAATCGATTCACCGGATGGATCGATGTTGATCTATCTGAGAAGGGGATTCTGGAGGCGGAAGAAGCCGGTCAGGAACTCAGAAACCAAGGAATTAACGTAGTCCATACAAGCGATCTGATTCGTGCACAGAGAACTGCTGAGATTGTCATTCGGGCTAATGATTCCTCGAACGAAACTGTGACTAAGTCCGATTGGAGATTGAACGAGAGGAATTACGGCGTGCTCCAGGGACTAAACAAGGCAGAAACGGCTGAGAAGCATGGGCCGGAACAGGTCCATATCTGGAGAAGATCTTTCGATGTGGCTCCTCCGGATGGAGAGAGTCTGGAGATGACTGCAGAAAGGACAATCCCCTACTTCGAAGAAGAGATACTGCCTGATCTTGAGGCGGGGATGGATGTCCTAGTTTCAGCGCATGGAAACTCTCTAAGGTCAATTGTGATGCATATCGAGGAGATATCCTCGGAGGACATAGTTTCATTCGAGATCCCGACTGGAGTGCCTAGGTACTACGAGTTCATAGAGGGCGAAATCAAACTAGTCGATTGAATGGAACCTCGGGCGAGGGGGACATCTTACGATAAGTCCTCATCAGAACTATGCTGGCAATAAAGCACAGGGATGGTATGGTAATTTCCTGTAGTGATGAGGGAAATGAGACATAAAGTGTGGATATCCCAAATAATCCAGCCATTATTGACAAAGCCCCTATGGTTCTATTGTTGAACATCTTCTTCTGAAAACTAGGAACGAATTCGATTAGTCCCACTGCAGGCTGAGGAGGTCCCGATTGATGGGATGTGGCCTCGATTACATCGAGCAGGCACTGTTCGTACTCCCAGATGGCTAGACCTCCTCGATGGGAGTAAAACACGTTCTCAGAAGCCCACTTACTGGGAGCAGTTTCCCTCCAGCCATCAATCAGTGAGAGTCTGAGACCAACAATGTCTAATTTTGTTCCTGAGCTATAGTGCAGTCTGGACAGATCATGGATCAATGAAGCAAGGTCCCTGATAGCTGGAAAACCGCAATCAGGTGGATGGAGTGCATCGGATAATCTCGGTCTTCCGATTCTTATGGAATCGCC
The DNA here is from genome assembly GCA_004195615.1 of Methanobacteriota archaeon. Classification (GTDB taxonomy): domain Archaea; phylum Thermoplasmatota; class Poseidoniia; order Poseidoniales; family Thalassarchaeaceae; genus UBA36. The sequence goes on from PSPW01000008.1 coordinate 10,538, forward strand.
TCTGAAGTCGTCTAGTCTGACGTCTCCAATCGAAAGCATGCAATCTGAATCTCTTGAATATGGGGTCCTCCAAATGGAACGGGCACGGAGAGCCTCCTCTATTTCTGCCACCCTAGCGTTCCATCTCTTGGGATCAGGGGGTGTGACTCGGATTTCCTCGACGTGGTTATGCAGGGCTCCTAGCAGCCTACCGCATTGCCTGAGAATCTCGTCTGATTTGCCCTTGTTTCCATTTTTCAATGCATCAGATAGTAGTTCTCTGGAGTTGGCGAACTGGCTTATTTCCTTCCTAATCAAGATGATATCGGAACCCTTCCAAGAATACCCCCCACATGGCAAATCACAAGATTCTGAGTAGGAGTTGACTCTCTTCCTGAGTAAACCATCGGACCCCCATGGAAGAAACTCGGCTATCCATTCCGTCTCTGAACCGAGATGCGCCACCGGGCCGCGACTATTTTCAGAAATTGAGACTTGATCTATCGAATTAGGTTCGGGGACCTCGCCCCAAGCATCCAGTTCCGAAACAATATCAATCCAATCGGACGTTTTACTCAACTCGGAAGGCTGAATCATCGAGCAGGAAAATACAGATAACGGCCCCTTTCCAGAGAATTCTAGGATCTCGAATCCACGTGGAGCGATTTCGATGTGTTCAATTTGAGGCAGCGCCCCGGGCATCCAAGATCCAACCCCCTCCGACATCTTCATCGGGACTTGGAAAAGGTCCAAGACTTCATTGAATCGGTCTGCGAAGGCTTTGAATTGTAGTGGCCCAAGCGAATGCTGTGGGGCAGAGTGGTTCCGAAATCCCAATTGCAGTCGATATGGATGGGACGCTGATCCTCACTGACATGAGCTGGGTAAGCATTCGAAGGGTAATACTCAGACGACCGTGGACAATAATGGGAATGCTGGTGAAGGAGTTCACGGGGAGGAGGGCTCAATGGAAGAGGGATCTAGCGGAGAAGCTGATTTTCGATCCCTCCGAATTGGAATATCATGAGGGTTTTCTTGATTGGCTGACTGGGGAGAGAGCAAAGGGCAGGACCTTGATTCTAGCCACTGCATCTGACAGACTAATTGCAGAGCAAGTAGCCGGTTACGTCGGACTATTCTCGGATGTAATGGCCTCGGACTCATTATTCAATCTAAGAGGAGAAAAGAAGGCTGAGGCTCTAGTATCTAGATTCGGCGAGGGAGGATTCGCTTATGCGGGCAACAGCAAGCATGACTTGCCAGTTTGGCAACACTCCGGGGAAGTGATTGTAGTAAATCCCGAGAGTGGGCTTCTGGATAGAATCGGGGATTCGGTTGACATTATTTTCGAATAGGCCATTTCTGGTTAGTTGTCTTAACGTTTGTACCTCCCGGGACAAATATGAGAAGGAGGGGGCAGAGGCTTGGTCGAGGAATCGACAGAGTTGCAAAACGACTTCTAAAGTACAGAGTTTTCTCAATTCCAGCAAGAGTGTTGTCTAACTCATGGTTAGCTTGGAGTTTCGTTTCAAGATTAGATAGAGTTCGTGCTAGAAGGAAGCGCGACAGAGTTACCAGAAGTGAGTTGCCCCGACATATCTCCATCATCATGGACGGCAACCGAAGATTTGCCTGGAGTCTGAGTCTGGGTACGGAGATTGGCCATAGGCATGGTAAGGAGAAGTTGAGGGAAGTAATGGACTGGGTAATTGATCTGAGGATACCTTATCTAACAGTTTATGCGCTTTCAACCGAGAACCTATCAAGTAGGGACTCAGATGAGTTGGAGGCTTTATTCGACCTATACGTTGCCGGCCTAGATGAAATCTCGGAAGACGAGAGAATCCACTCCATGGGAGTCAGGGTCAGGGTTATCGGCAGGACTGAAGAGCTTCCGAATAGGGTTAATCAGGCAATCGAGAATGCGCAAGAGAAAACCAGTGGCTACTCCAACTTCACTTTCACTGTATGCCTTGCATACGGAGGAAGGGAAGAGATAGTCGACGCTGTGAAGGGGATTGCCTCTGATCACGCTTCTGGGGCTCTATCTCTGGAACAGATTGACACTACTGAGATTTCCAATCGCCTGTACGATGCGGGTATCCCAGATCCAGATTTGGTAATCAGAACTAGTGGAGAGGAGCGGGTCTCGAACTTCCTACTTTGGCAGATTGCATACTCTGAGCTATACTTCACTGATGTCCATTGGCCTTCTTTCACGAAGTCGGATTTGTATGATGCGATAGAAACCTATCAGATGAGGAGGAGGAGATACGGTGAATGAACGTTTTCGGAACCCTTCGCTTGCGGTGGACGCGATTTGTCTCAGAAGAGATCTTGGAGAGGTTCTCCTAATCAGAAGAGGGTTTTCTCCATGGAAAGGGAAGCTGGCATTCCCTGGAGGGTTCGTCGACTATGGTGAGGATCCTGAGACCGCTGCATTACGAGAACTTCTGGAAGAAACCGGGGTAGAAGGTTGGGGCCCCCGGGTGTATGCAGTGAAAGGTAGACCAGAGAGGGATCCGCGAAAACACGTAGTATCAATCTTCTACATAGTTCAGGTTGACGAAGAATCAGCACCCGAGGCTGGAGATGATGCTGCAGAAGCAGAATGGGTGAAGCTGGATAGCATTGTTTCAGGAGATGTGGCAGGGGACCATTTCGAAGTCATTGAGCAACTACGCATGTAACGCTATACACCCAACCCCTTAGCAAAGACATGAGTAGAAAGTTGAAGATTGATACCGGAGAAGCGAAATTCGGACCGTACAGCCCGGGAATATGTGTGAGAGACCATATCTGGCTATCCGGTCAAATCGACGTAGACTCGGGGGATGAAATTGAGTCCCAGACGATTGGCACGTTGGCCAAGATTGACGATTTACTTGCGACTGCAAATAGTTCGAAAGCTGATTTGGTAAAGGTCACTATTCTAATGACTGATATCGATTATTATGGAAAGATTAACGAGATTTATGGAAAATGGCTAGGAGATATTATCCCACCTGCTAGGGTCGCATATTGCGTTTCAAAATTACCTCTTGGCGCGCTAGTGGAGATTGTGTGTGAGGCGTTTAGGAGCTCTGGAGACTACAGGACAGATTTTCCTCCGGAGCTAGAGGAGGCTTTGGTATAGTGAAATTGGATGATATTATTGTGAAAAGATTCGAGACGCCGGATGAGGTTAGGACCTTCGAGAAAGGCAAATTTGAGCTTGTTCACTTTGAGGGTATGACGATTGGCAGAGCAACTTACTACCCTGGGTGGAAGTGGTCGGATGATGTTTCTCCTATTTCGGGGACTGACTTCTGTGAAGTAGAGCATTTGGGAATGGTAATCTCTGGTGTCGCAACGTGTGCTTTCAAAGATGGGGGAGTTCACGAATTGCGAGCAGGGGACCTATTCTACATAGGACCAGAGTCTCATGATAGTTGGGTAGTTGGTGGCGAGGATTACATCTCTCTGCATTTCCATGGGGCAGAGAACTATGCAAAATGAGAAATTTCAAAAGAAAAACAAGATAGTACAATCGAAATGGGAGCATCGGTATGAGTGTATTCAAGGCCTATGACATCAGAGGAATTGCGGGGGATGAATTAGATGTTGAATTCTCGGAACGACTAGGCCGGGCGATTGCTACCCATCTTGATGCAAAAAGTGTATCCTTGGTTCGAGACATCCGTGAGTCGAGTCCGAGTTATCACGAGGCCTTCGTGAAGGGGCTTAGATCTGCGGGTGCGGATGTTATTGATTTAGGGATCTCAACAACGGGGGTTCTCTACAGGTCCACCGTTGATCTGCCTGTAGATGTCGCTGTGGCGATTACTGCTAGTCACAATCCACCCGAATACAATGGTTTCAAAATCTGCCAAGGAAAAATGCCAGTGGGCGGAGAAAACTTGCAAGATATCAGAAGAACCTTTGAGGCTGGTGAATTCAGAAGGGGTGATGGTGCTTACCTCTCTATGGATGACTACGAGGATTCCTACATAGGAGCAATTGAGGAAAGCGTAGGGAAGCCTTCGAGAGAAGTCAGAGTAGTACTGGACTGTGGGAATGCTGTACCGGGCCCTCTGGCATTTAGGACTCTTGAGAAACTAGGAGTAGATGTGATACCCATCTACTGCGACTGGGATAATTCGTTTCCAAATCATCCGCCAGATCCAACGAGGCAGGAGAACATGATTGACCTTGGAAAGGCAGTGGTCGAACACGGTGCAGAATTCGGGATTGGTATGGATGGTGACGGTGATCGTCTAGGAGTGGTTGACGAAAATGGCAATTTCATCCATCCTGACAGGTTGATGGGAATATTCGTCAAAGATGTACTGGAAAATATCGAAGAAGGTGCTTCTGAAGAGGAGAGAACCATCTTCTTCGATGTAAAGTGTAGTATGGCTCTGGAGGAATCAATTCTTCGATTGGGTGGAGTTCCCAAGATGGTCAGAACCGGTCATACTTTCATGAAACTGGAGTTGAAAGAGAATCCTGGTTCTCCGATGGCAGGAGAGATGTCGGGCCACTTCTTCATGAATGACTGCTGGGATGGTTTTGATGATTCAATTTACAATGCTGCTAGACTTCTGGAGATTGTCAGCAGGGATAAGTCCCCAGACTATGGAGGTGTGAAATTCTCAGAGCGGTTCGAGTTCATGCCAGAGTACCCATCTACAGACGAGGGAAAGGTCCCATTAGTCGGAGACAGGGAGGATGTTATGGCTGCGGTAAAGAATGCGTATGCAGACATGGAGTTCTCAGAAGTTGATGGGGTCCGAGTCAGATATGATAGAGGTTGGTTCCTCTGTCGTCCAAGTAACACAGAACCGATTCTGGTGATGAGGGCTGAGGCCAAGGATCGGACCTCTTTGGAAGAAATTCTGACGGACATAGAAGCCAGGATAGGACATGTCGCAGACATTGGAAAACTAAAGTGAGTCACTGAGAATTGCCCAACGATTTCACCGATTCTCTTATGTCAGTATCGAAGGTGGGCGCTTCGCTGCCACTGTAGCTTAGCCCGGTAGAGCGTCTGATTCGTAATCAGAAGGCCGAGAGTTCGAATCTCCCCAGTGGCTCCATCACGATGCTAGTCCCATACTCTCTATTGTATCGCCATACTTTCTAGATGAGTCTTTCAGCGAAGCTATTACGGGCATTGGATCACCAGATAGGAAACTCATTGTTGAGCCGCCACCGGTGCTGTTGTGGGAAATGAGATTCGAAGCACCTCTGCTGTTTACCAAAGCACTTGTGTGACCCCCGCCAATAATAGTCATCGCATTCGTCTCTGTGCACATATTGAGTACCTCGATAGTTCCGAAAGCAAATTCGGGGAGTTCGAAGTATGATGCTGGGCCGTTCCATAGAATGCATCTGGCATTCTGTACCAACGGTTTGAGTGATTTTAGAGTCTCGATACCAACGTCGTATATTGGATTCTCAGTAGGTAGGTCATCTATTGACAAAGGGATTCTCTTTCCATTCGACTCGACTGCAACATCTACTGGGAGAAAGATTTTTTCTGGATGTTCAGAAATTATTCTCTGAGCCATCTCCCATGCTATTTCGAAGTCATCGCCAAGTGAATTGCGGATGAAATCCTTATTTCTTTCACCAATGTCATTGCCATCAATCCAGAGCATCAAGTTGCCTGTTACTCCGACAAATGCTATTCTGTCTACTTGTCCCCTTGAAAAGAGATTCAATGCGACCCTGACTGAGTCATCGCATTTTGCACCTCCAAGTATTGCTAGATATGGTCTGGGAGGATTCCTCAATGCTGTTCTTAGACTTCGAATCTCCTTCTCCATTAGAGTTCCAGCAATACAAGGAAGTGAGTGGGTAAATCCAGTTAGGGTGGGTGATCTTCGATGGGCTGCGGCAAACGCATCTGTGACAAATACGTCTGAAACCGAGGAAAGAGTGGTGACGATATCGGTGTCTTCTGTGTCCTTGTTTGAACTGTACTTTACCCCGTACTCTTCTTCATTTTTTCTTACGTTGTCCAGAAAAATGATCTCCCCCTCGGACATGTTTCTAATCTCGTCGATAGCTTCGTCCCCGCAGACATCTGGAACAAATTTAATTGGTCGCCCTAATATCTGAGAAAGTCTCTTACAATGCTTTGACATACTGGTGAAATCGGATTTACCTGGTCTAGATTGGTGTCCAATAATTACCACTCGTGATGACTCAAGACCATTTAGAGTGGGGATAATCCCTCTCAGCCTTCCATCATCCAGCAACCTTCCAGTAGAAGGTTCTAGAGGGGAGTTTACGTCGACTCTGTACAGAACGGTTCTCCCTCTGAGGTCGACGTCTTCGAGGGTCAGAACCCCTTCCACGGCTCGTCCACTAGGAGAGTGGTTTTGGCCGTTGTGGATGATTTTCTGAATACTTTGGACCCAAAACTCCTTTCTGTTATGGCAATTCAAGACCGTATGTGGAATGGGATACATCGACTTTGGTTGGGCCCGATGGGCAAGACTGGAGGGTCCCTGTTTCAGAATTAGAGAGCAGACAAGAAAGGATGTCAAGTGCATTGGCAGAGGAAGGTATCGAGTCTGCGTACATTGAAGACCCTGTAGAGTTGTATTGGCTTACAGGTGGTCGCCAAAACTCTGCTTTTCTAATTGGAGCCGAGGGTGCTGACATCCAATCAAGGCACTTGGTTCGCAGATCGGTTGCAAGGGCTGCTTTCGAAGGAGGGGAGGGGGATTGCCCTCACCTCACAGAGAAGCACCCTCGGATGGGTGAATTGTCGATGATGTTAGCAAAGTACGGATGTATCCGGAAACCTGCAATGACAGAACGGAAAGTTCCGCAAAGCCGGTGGAGTTTCATTAGTGAGAAAATGGAAGGATTGGAGGAGCCCTCTCAAGATTGCACCGACCTACTATACAAATTGCGAGAGGTGAAATCAGAATGGGAGGTGTCAATGATGAGAGAGAGCGGTGAAATCAACCACTCCATGTTCGAATCTATTCGTGAGTCTGGGGGGCTTGGGAAAACTGAGTTGGAAATAGCAGGAGTTGCGGAAGAGGTCAGTAGGGCTTCTGGATTCGGTGGGAGAATTAGAATGAGGAAGTGGCCTATGGATTGTGACAGAGTTGTAATTGCTGCAGGTAGATCAGGAGGGGTTCCTTCATACTTTGACTCCGCTGTAGGGGGTGTTGGTGGGAGTCCAATTTCACCACTTGGGGCGGGATTCTCCAGAGTCAAAGAGGGCGACCCTGTTCTCATTGACATTGTTCACGTTCACAGAGGTTACGTTTCTGATTGCACCAGAATGTTCTGTTCTGGAAAACTAGACAGAGAATGGGAGAAAAGGTTGGATGACATGATTGAAATCGGTGCATTAGTCAGGAGATTCTTGGGGAGAGGAGAAGATTGCTCGACTGCTTGGAGAGCTGGTAGAGAGGCTGCTGAAGAAATGGGTCATGGTGAAAATCTAATGGGAATTAGACCTGAACAGGCGAGTTTTCTGGGACATTCGGTAGGATTGGAGCTTGATGAGACCCCAGTAGTGGCCAATGGGTTCGATCGCCCCCTACATTTGGGAGGAACTATGGCAATTGAGCCAAAGGTGATTCACAGAGATGGAGCAATAGGGATAGAAGACACCTGGACTAGGACCTCCGAGGGCATGGAATGTCTTACCTCGGGAGATGGGCTTCCCAATCTGATACGGTGGTAAACACATGGAAATCGTACTATCTTTCAGTTAGTCCTATTTCCGGTTTCGTTCACGACGATTCATGAGTGGGGGCTCCGGTGTTGTTCATAGAATTGTAGCGAGAACCCTGAGGAAGCGAAATGATCCGCATGGAAAGTTGATTGTTGATCCATCAATTCTGAAGGGAGTGGAAATAGATAATTCAGGAATTGTAGAGCTTTGGATAAAGCCCAGTAATCCACACTGCCCTTGCTGTCTTGATGATCTGATCGACTTGAGGAGCCTGTTGAAGAAGCAACGAGGGGTTCTTGCATGTCATATCGAAATTGTGGGAATTCCTCAATCAGATAGGTGGACTGCAGCCATCAACGAGTAGTTCAGGGTTTTTCTTCGTCCCATTTGTTTCTCTCTCCGACCTCAATGAGTTTCTGAGAGATTTTGGTGTAAAGCCACCAGGACATTACTGATATTCCGATTACGGACACTGTGAGGGAAACCATGAAATCGGACATTCCGAATTCACCGGTCCTCCCACCGAGCCCATCTTCCAGTTTGCTTGTTGAACCTCAGTCCGGCCTTCTTCATCCACTTGTTGAACTTTGTAGCCCCTGCACCTGTGGCGATGATGAATTCCTCCCTGTCCTCTTGCGCCTGGATGTACCCCTTGGCCGCGATTGTCTGATCTATCCACTCGTCTATACTCATTAGTACCCCCGAAAGTGTGCTGGCCTCCAATGCCGCTTCCAGTTCCTCTGCCGAAGCTCCGGCAGACTCCAGATCCCTCATCAATAGGTCTGTGATTGAACGGGACTTATCCTTCTTTGGAGGCTTGATAACTGGGAGACGAGGTTTAATCTTCGGATCTATTGTTATCCTAGAGCCGTTGTTCAATCTACTCTCAACTGACTGAGCCATGGCAGCGTGGAACTCCTCCTCACAGTCCCAGCAGATGAATGAGAAATCCGAGGGGCTTTCCATGACGTTGCTCCCTCTCGGATCCATCTCCTCCCCGCAATGTGGGCAGGCGTGAAGACAGAGTGTCGGGGCAATCTTCCTGCGGAAGTCAACAATATCTTGGGGAGTTCCGGAGAGTTCGAGCATTTCGTGATCCCTAGCTGCCTCTAGGCCTCTAGTCTCTAGTTGGTCCCTTATCTTTGATCTCTGCTCATCCTTAGATTCGTCATCTAGGTTATTCTCTAACTTCACAATCAACTCGACCGTTTTGCCTAATCGGTTCATTACTAGCTTCTTGTTCCTGAAGTCCTCTACCCGTACTAGACGAAGTTGCTCCTTCTTCTCCTGCAATTCTGCGTGGATGTCTTTCTGCTCACGCTTGAATCGAGTCTCCTCGATCTTGTCTACCTTCTTCTTGTTGTCCGACAGAACGTCGGCTAGGAACCTCTGTCTGCCTGATGATCTTGGACCTGCCTTTACTGCATCCAAGACTGAAACGGCTACCTCTTTCTTGATTCCGTAGTTGTTGATTAGGGTGACAGCATCTAGCTTCTTAAGATCCCCAATCTTGATTCCTCCGTCTGCGAGAATCTGAGCAGTCGTCTCATCGATTCCCCTCCTCAATAGGGCGAGATAGGTGTCCTTCTTTGCCACTAAATCCCTCCCATTGACTCAGGCAACTTCTCCACCTAAGTTGACCCTCGGAAGGGGGGGGCCTCTATCAAGTCGATGTCAAATTGTCCAAAATTGCTATTCTGAAGAGATTTCATTGACTATTGTTATCCAATCAATCGGCTCTAGATTCTCTGGTCTCAGATCGGCCCAGCCATCTTCCAAATCTAGAGACTTTGAAGAGAGTAGTTTTGTAACGGATTTCGCCCATCTCTCCCTGTGCCATCCAGAAACGCGAGAGATTCTGGATGGAGGTTTGGATAGTAGGGTCCTCATCTTTCTCCTTCTGTTAAAGAAGCAGTGCTTGGTGATAATTCTGAACAGTTGCTTGTTCGTTCCTTCTGCCTCGGACCTAATGGCTGGCTTTAGGACTACGAGCCTAGATTGTACACGAGGGGAGGGGCTGAAGGAACTTGGAGAAACTCTTCTATCTAGGGAGACATCGAAGTCGAGCCACAGATTCAGACCCAATGGTCCAATGTCATAGGGAGCGGAGAACATTGCCATCCTGTGGGCGAATTCCTCTTGGACTAAGAGAATGGAAAGCTGTATTGGTTCAAAATGATGATATTTCGTGATTCTATCAATTATCGGACTTGAAATCTGATATGGGAGATTAGATATCACGTGCGTAATCCCTTTTGGCCATCTTTCTGAGACTGCGTCGGCTTCTTCGAGAATTAGAGTGCATTTTCTTTCTCCAAATACTCGTTCCAAGTGTTCCACTGACTGTTTATCAATCTCTATAGCTGTGACATTGGAATGGCTCCTTAGTAATTCTAGGGTTAGTGATCCTGGGCCTGGTCCAACCTCTAGAACATGAGAATTACTCGAAAGAGGGGAGTTGAATTCTTCTGTGAGACGCATGGTCCTCTCAATTACTTCCTCATCGACCAAGTAGTGCTGTCCAAGTGATCTGCTGGGATTAATTCGATCTCGGAGGAGGTCGACAAGGAGTCGGGTATCAAGACCTTCCAGCGACTCCATGTCACTGCTCTGTGCGGACTAGCAAATCAAGTAAGCGGGGAGTCTGGGCAACATCCTCCATCTCCTTCACATACCGTTCTGCGAGAAGTTGGACTGATTCTATGCCACAAGCCTCGTCTATATCTTCAAAGGTTTGCCATCCTGCAATACCTCTCTTTTGGACCATCTGTATAGCTTTAGAGTTGCCAATACCTGCTAATAGTTGGAATGAGTGGAATTTTAGAGACATTGGGCCAGCACTGTTGTAGAATGAGATATGCCTATCAGAATCAGATCGAATTGAATGGGAAAGGGCGGTGACTAACTCTTGTTGTGAGGTTCCGCTAAGATCCTTGAGACGCACTTCCGAGAGTGGGCCGACATTTTCCATGGGGATTTCGATTGCCTCACTTGCAGAAAAACCGGTTATGTCTCTTACTCTTGCTCTGAGTAAATACAGCGAAGGCTCGCTAACACACTGAATCTCGTAACCGATTGGTCTTCTTTCCTGGATGTCAAGAATTCTTAGTCTGACCTCTTCTTGAAAGGGGTCATTTTCCTCTCCGTCAGGGTCTTGGGCGTCCTTGGGCTGCATAATCTTCAATCGACCCAGAATGGTTCTCCCTGATGAATGAGTTGATTGAAAGCGGTTAGAAGCACTATAGGACGTGTTGACGAATCACGGTGATTACTTCCTCGATTTCCGAGGTGTCCATGGCAATCCTCTTGCTAGCGATGATAACCCTAACATCAGAAACTGTGAGAGGAGCGAGTTCAGCTATCTTGGAGGAAACTTCAGGGTACTGCTTCAGTTTCTCGTTTTCCATTAGAGCAGTGAATAGGCCAGTGTAGACGGCAGGATCGGTCTTGATGTCCCCCGACGGATGACCACTAGCACTGGCCTTCCATTCTGCGTGTTGTAGTGCCATTGTCTGTTCATAGGAAATCTCTCCCCTTCTCTCGATTGCCTCGAGAAGCTTATCTCTAACGGTAGCGAAGTCCACAAATTCTCTTTCAGTCATTTTTCCACCTACTCTATCGGTTTGAGATGCTCAGGTCGGGCAACTACTGTCTTCATCATGTTGCCATCAGCGACCCTGATTACGTATGCCCTTCCCTGTGAGCCTGATATTACTCCAGTTCTCCCTTGGAAACGTCTGTGTGGCATCCCCTTCTGCTGAGCTCCATCGAGTACGATTGCCACCTTGTCTCCTTCCTGGTAAGTGTGCATTGACCTGCCAATGAACAGTCTTCTACGTTCCCTCTTGTTCTTCCTTAGGATGCTTCTAGTTCCCTGTCTAGACCCCTTTGTCCTAGTGACCATAATCTCACTGCTCCATTATTACGAATTCGGGCGACCTGTGGGACGTTCTTAAGGACTCGGATGTCAGTTTTCTGTCTAGTCAGCGTGAATCTCAAGTACATCGAGCCGGATGACTTCACAATCTTTTCCTAGAACGCTCTGAACAGAGGGGGTGGTTCGGCCTTCATCGGAGTGCACCAATTCCTTGATGTAGGTTCCTGCTTCACACCTCAGAGTGATTTCGACCTCTTCACCTTCGAAACTTACTTTGTCGATAGAGGTGATTTTTCTCCTTCTCGTCTTTGCAGCTCTCCTGTGTGAGACTCTCTTTGGAGTTTCTTGATCGATAACTTGACCTTCGAGGGAAAGTATTGATTGCTCTGCAATTTCATTGTCATCGAGACCCTCTGCTCTGAATCGAATCATATAGGTCTTCTCTGACCTAGACTGCTTGACCTCGTGGATCTCCTTTTTTGAACACCACCTCAGGTTGTCAACCTCAACTTTCTCTGGAGCATTTCTTTTTACCATCTCAACTAAGTCTTCGACTGGGAATTGCCTTCTAGATGGCCTCTTGACTTCCAAGACAAAAGGCCTACCGGACCCGAGGCATCTGACGTCGATGTCTTCCCTTCCCATTCCATGGAATGATGTGTCTTCTGCACCAAGAGCCTCTCTGATAGGTTCACCAATCAGATCTTGCACCGAGTCGACGTATTGTAGACCTGTGCCCTCACAAGATTTGCAGCCTAGAGCCCTGCCCCTACAAGCTCTGCAGGGCCAACGTGTTTGTGGAATTCCACGTGATAGTTTCCTATACCTGCCGTACAGGAAGATTGGTCTTACATCCACGTCAACCCTGAGAGTTAGACCGTCAACTAGAATCATTACATCTGGCTTTTCCTTTACGAAATCGACTTTCTTATCGAGTTCTCTGATTCTCTCGTGTATGGATTCTACGATGGCACCTTTGAGATGATATGAACCGGGTGCCCCATACTTGCTTCTGATTCGATCCTCCTCTTGGAGGAGGTCCTTTGGCAAGTGGATTCCAAATTGCATAGTCGAGAAGTCTGTATCAGACAGCGTTTCGAACAATCTGTCCACAATATTCTCTATGTCGTCGAAAAGATTCTCGCAGAGAGGACAATAGTCCTGAATGATCTTTGACTGCAGTTCCCTGTCCCTCAATAATGCCTCCTCTCTGATTGCGGCACCTGAATCAGGGCCAGAACCTCTGGAACGAAAACCAGATATCCGGAACAGGCAATGGTTGCAAACTCCAATCTTAATCACATGAGCTATTCCCAAAGGAGCGGGGCAGGGTGGGGAGTTCCAATTCACAGTGCTGCCCTCAAAATCAAAATCGTCGCCGTCAAACCAGATCTCCCCTAGTTTGTCTCCTTCTGAGTTCTTTTCCTCGGCGTCTAATTCAGATGAAGCGTAGCCAGCTGAAGCATAGAGCTGCCACTCATCCTCCTCATCTAGTTCGTTTCCAGCACCTTCCGGTTCTCTATCTTGCATGTAAATCGCCACCGCAGCGCCGGGGAGGACCCGTTGCTTCGACATGGCTCGGTGTAGAAGTGAGGATTTGAGTGCTTCGTATTGAAAACTATTCTCCGGGGGTCCCATGTAATTCACAAACTTCTCTAAGATGTGAAAAGGAGTGTATGCCGCTTGAACATCCAGAGGGCCACTCTAGTTGTACCCCGTATCGGCCGACAGGGGAGGCCCTTGGCTTCTCAAGTCTCAAACGCATTATCTCTTCCTCAAATTCTATCTTTCTTTGTTCGTTTTCCTGACGCGGTTTGCATTTTGCACATTGGCAGTTAGATCGGATTTTCAAGTAGCTAATCCTAAACGAGTTGCCATCTGCGAATCTCATAATGCAATACTCATCGCTCCTCTCTAATTCTGTCAGTAATTCTCTTGACATGATTTCGCCTCTGTAATATGACTTAGCAGAGACTGCTCCATATCATTGTATTTCATGATAGGTGCGTGGAGAAATATATAGCCCATATCAAGCGATAGATGCGTCATTCTCGATTGGTTTACTATCTCGATATGCGAGACTCAGAGCGGCTGGTGTGAGGATTAGACTTGCCACAAGAGATAGGCCGATCATGATGGCACAGAAGAGTCCGAACGTGGAGAAGAACCCCATTTCTGACTGGTTAATTATTGCAAAACCAGTGATATCGGAAACCGCTGAGCCGAATAGCGCGATACCGGATGCACCTCCTACTGCCTCAATCGATTTCATAGTACTCACTCCCTTCTCCTTCTCTTCTCTGAATCTCTCAATAATGTGGATTACGTAGTCTATTCCAACACCAAGAGATATGGCGGCGATGGACACTGTGACCATGTTAAGGCCATAACCTGCTATTCCGACAATCGCGTACAACCAGACAATCATCAAGAAGATCGGAGCAGTGGTAATCGTTGCCATTACCAGAGGCCTAGTACCCCAGAGGATTGAGAAGACCACGGTTAGTAATACGAAAAGAATCGCGTAATCGGGTCCTGCTAGGAAGTAAGAAATAATTGACATTGTTAGCACATTAAGCACTATTCTTGGGACTAGTTGCAGAGGCTCTCTCCATCCATCTTTCAGCCTAGTTAACGCCGAAGAGTCCTCTCGGAAACCCCACCAGAGTACCATGATACAGAAAACCAAACCTAGTAGAAGTGTGTCTTGGAGGTCATTCTGCATAGAGTCAGCAGCAATGAATCTGATTACAGGCTCACCGGTTGGTATTGCCCATGTTACTGGATGTTCCTGGTCGACAAATGCTGACTGCAAATCTCCTCTCTCTCGATTTGGCGTCACAGAGAGATTCTGAATTGGAGATAGATCCTCCTCCAACTGTTTCAGTGCTGGTTCTACTAGAGCAAACTGCTCGGGGCTTGAGATCCCCAAGCGCAGCGAGGTTCGTGGAAATCTAAGGTCATCTCCTGACTTTGTCAACCAAGGTCTTTCAAAATCAATCTCACCTTCCACTTGGATGAACTCTCCGACGATACTGGTGGAAAGGGAGGGATAACCACCACTAGCCGGAACCCCTCTTGTCAACATGAATCCATAAAGGAAAGATAGGCACCTGCTGTCATCAAGCGAAGGAACAGAAATGAATTCCATCTCTCTGTTGGGAACTTGGAGGGTCTTGCACCCAATTCCTCCGTCGTTAGAATCGAAGTCCCACCCAGCTTGTTCGAAAGGGGTTTGATTCCATGCCATTGCACCTCTAGTGTACCAAAGCATCAGATCTATTCCGATAAGTTCCACGTCTCCATTGGGCATTCGAGAAATCTGGTCCGGGTCATCAGGTCCGTGAGAGTTCATGTTTCTACGGAGTTCATCAATTGCATCCAAGACAAGGGGATTGGAAATATTACCCTCTATCAAGATGTAAGCTGGTTCGCCTTCATCGCTGAAACGCTCATTGATCAGGCCGACTCCTACCGCTAAATCTGAATCTGCTTCGATGAAGTCTTCAACTTGGAAGTCCCCCTCTAAAGACAACATGATGGGAGTAGCGAGGGCTGTGATAAGTAGTGAAACTATCAAAACTACTGGGGCGAATCTTGCTGCCTGTGTAGAAACGGAAGATAGCCAAGAGCTAGGAATCATGTGAATGATGTCCTTGCGTTCTTCATCCAGCCTTCCTCTAGTTTCCAACCATAGATCGATGTCAAGTCTAGCTAGTGGCACCCATAATCCCGTTAGGAAGAAGGCGCAGAATACACCGATTCCGGCCTCGATTCCAAACGATCTGAGTGCTGCGATACTCGAGGTCATGTTGGCCATGAAGGCTACAATGGTAGTCACTGAGGTGAGCATTATCGCTAGTCCGACCTTGCTAATTGCCTTGTGAACTGCCTGTTCTGAATTGGACCCCAATCTACGTTCCTCTTTGTATCTGTGAAGACTATGGAGGCTATCATCGATTTCTAGAGCCAGGATTAATATTGGTAAGAGATTTGAGAATTGGGAACGGAAAATTATCTCATTCCCGGACCACTTCCCTAGGATAATTGCCCAACCGATTAATCCGTACATCCAAACCAGGGATAGAACAAGGCTAGTGGCTACTATTCCTACGTCCGAGACCCTTCTTAGGCTAGCCCAAAGAAGAATCAATATGGCAAATCCCATCAATAAAATCAGGAATGCGCTAGAGATTAGTTCTCGGTTTATTTCTACATTTATCGACTCAGCGAACATGAGAGAGATGATCATCTCGTCACTCTCTCTGAGGTCCTCCTCCAGCGAGAGGTACAACCACTCGACAGAACACAAAGGTTGTCCAACTTCCTCTCTCTGTCTACAAACCTCAACTGAGTTATGGATTGGTTTTGTCTTTAAATCAAGTCCATTCCATTCGTAGCCGAACTCTGAGCTTGCATTTTTCCATGTGAATGTCCAACCATTCTGTTGCATTTCGTCTCTATTGAAATTGATAATCATCCAAGCTGCTGATGCTGACCACCTCCCCCTTTGCCAATTATCAGAAATCAATGAGCCATTCGCAGAGACTTGGTGGCCTACTGGACCCACTACAGCACCCTTCTCATCTGGGAGGAATGCGCGATCATTCGAGAGGAATCTGAGGAAAGCTCCATTGCTGTTATTTGCCATCCTGTGCGCTGCCAAGTCTATGTGGTCCTGAGTCACGTTTGGGTCTTCGAAAGAGAGGCAATCTAATTGTCCACAGTTAGTCCAGTTGGTAGGAGCCGGGTCGGTTGATGCGTTAATGTCCAGAGTCGCAGCAAGCTTGTAGGGGTTAATTCGAGGAGCAGTCAAAGAAGACTGATTTGCCATAAAGGTGCGAAATTCTGTTGCCAAATCCAGTATCCCGTATGCTGAATAGCCTGAGATCTCAGATGCTAGTGGAAGGTAGAATTCTGAGATTTCACTCTCCCTCATTGTACTTGCATCATGGTCAATTTCCCTGAGAACAGTGAGGTTCAGGATTCCTCCCCTCGGCTCAGATATTCCTTCCTTCACACCAGGAAATTCGGCGATCATCGTTACATCGGAATCTGGTTCTCCGAAGTGTGATGGATCTCTAACAAAAATTCCGAAAGCCCAGATGTTGCCTGCTGTAGTGAATTCTTCCCTTAGAACTTGATTAGCGTCGAGTTCTGGAGACTCCATATCATAGGACTCAATATCAATCGGTTCGAATGACGCGATTATCCCAGGAATCATGAGTATTGAGACCACTATTATGGTGAAATGGATCTTTTTTCGACGTGGTATCAAGTAATCAGCAAGACTCTCGAAGTCTCTCACGGTCCAATCGCAGACAATTGAATATTTGATTGATTGTGTCCGTTTACAGGCCACTATCTTTGAGTGAATTCAGTGCTTCTATCTGTGACTTGGTAAGTTTCTCAGGCTCGGCTAATGTGAACTCGATGTCCAACGCCCCCCCGGCATGTCCATGTCCCTGTAGACGTCTTCTATCTCCAATCCTAGTCCCACTGGGAATCTCGATCTGCAATCTCTTTCCGGAGGGTGTTGAAATTCTCACATTACCCCCAAGAGCCAGTATAGTGTAAGGGAGTCTGACTTCTTGGATTAGGCGACCTTCTTCCCAGTGACGCCCCTCCTTGGCATCGAGTCGTACAGTGATTAGTAGGTCTCCTGATTCTCCCTCTGGGTGCTCGTGTCCCATTCCCTTCAGACGGAGCAAGTGACCGTGCTCAGCTCCTTCAGGGACCCTTACCGTAATGGTGCTACCTTTTGTGGTGACACCGGAGCCCTGACACGTTGAACATCGTCTAGATGACCTGAAGCTTGAGCCGTCACAATCCAAACACCTTCTCATTCTTCTATGGCTAAACTTGACTTCAGTACCACTCAATGCCTGTTCGAGAGAGATATCCAAACCTGCTTGAATATCGGCTCCTCTGGAAGCCTTCTGTCTAGGACTCGAGCTTCGTCTAGAGTCTCCGAATCCAGGTTCAAATCCGGGGTGTTGATTTCCTCTCCCTCCTATGAATTGCGAAAAAATATCACCAAGGTCTGCACCTCCGAATGGAGAACGAGTCCTGCCTCCTTGGAACATTTCCTCCATTCGTCTCTGCTGATCATGCTGACTTCTTCCTTCGGCGGTTCCAATAGAGTCGTAGGCTGATTGTATGGCCTTGAATCTCTCCTCGGCGGCGGCGTCTCCCGGGTTTCTATCTGGATGGTACTGTCTGGCTAGCTTACGATATGCGCGCTTAATTTCAGCGTCCGAAGCATCCTTTGAGACGTCTAGTGTTCGATAGGGGTCTTCGGACACAGGGGTACTCCGGGGGGCATTGTCCTTCAACCTGATGAGAAGGTACAGCCACCGGTGTGCTAATCATCAGTGCCTTACTGGGAGTGCCATGGGAGTTGGATGGGCGGTCTTCAGAAACTACGCTGGGCATGCACAGGAGATTCTTGGGGATGTGACCGACTATCCTCGTTTCTTCCTTATGCCTCCATCGGCCATGGTAGAGGCCTCCAATGAAGGGGCAAATGTTGTTACCCTTCTTGAACCAGATGAGCGTATTGACCACGAGGTGGAGATGGTCTTCAGACTAGGTGATAACTTGTCTCCAATCCAGATGTGTGTGGGGATAGACACCACAAATAGAACGCGCCAAACCATGGCTAAGAAGGAAGGTTGGCCGTGGTTAGAGGGCAAGGGTTTCAGAGGTTCTGGAGTCCTTGGAACATGGTCTGATTGGGATGGGCGAGACGTTGAGATTTGCCTGTCTGTAAATGGGAAAATGAGACAGAGGGCCTCAACCAAGTTGATGGTGCATCCGGTAGAGTCGCTGATGTCTCATCTCACTAACTGGTATGATCTCGAGCCAGGGGATCTGGTATGGACAGGAACCCCCAAGGGAGTTGGTCAGATGAAGCCAGGCGATATCATTGATGCATGGATGAAGAACTCTGAAGGAGAAACCATTAGCGTACTAAATGCAGTATGCGAGTAGTTAGAATAGAGGCGCTGACATGGACTCCGGAACTAGGAGAGTGATAGATACTTGGTTGCTCGATGACGACATGTTGGTGCACAAAGGGGACTTCCTCCTGCATGAAGACGGGTCTTTCTCATCTAGTAAAGGTGACGAGGACGTCATGGAAGTCATTGACGGTTCGATGCGACTTGTGACCAGATCATTTCAGAACTGGCATACGCACATGGCCATGGTTCTAAACAAGTCAATGGGCGAGGGATTGCCCCTGATGGAATGGCTAGATACCTCAATTTTCCCAGTAGAGAAAAACCTCTCTGAGGAGCTCGTAGAGAATGGAACTAGAGCTGCCGTTGCAGAAATGATAGCGACTGGTACAACATTTGCTTGCGACATGTATTATCACCCTGAGGTTGTGGGAAGAGTGGTTGCTGACAGTGGAATCAGAGCAAAGATTTGTGGCCCGATAACAGATTTCCCCACACCATCCTATCCCGAAGGGGCCGGACAGGCGCTAAAGAAAATCGAAGGTTTGCTTGCTGTGGGTTCTCCTGTGCCTGAGAAAATAGAGTATGGAATTGGGACTCATTCGATATACACCTGTTCAGAGGAAACTTTGTTGAATGCATCCGAGTTGTCTCGAAAAACTGGTTGCACCCTTAGTATCCACACATCCGAAACGAGAGGTGAGGTTGCTGACTGCCATGCAAAACACGGAATGTACCCTATAGAGTACTTGGACTCAATTGATTACTTCACCGAGGGAACGATTTGTGCCCACTGTGGGTGGGTTACTAAAAAGGAAATGAGGATACTTTCGGGTCATGGAGCGCATGCAGTTCACTGCCCCACAAGCAATCAGAAGCTTGCTTGCGGAGGCACAATGTCCTATCCTGCTATGATGGAGGCGGGTGTTGATGTCAGGCTTGGCACGGATGGTGCAGCCAGCAATAACTCGCTAGATATGAGGTCTGAGGCGAAGGCAGCTAGTCTGGTCCAGAGGCATGATCACTGGGATGCTAGGATTCTCGGACCGGAAGAGACGTGGTCCCTAGCAACCAAAGGATCAGAGGATTGGGTTTCTTGGGATTTGTCTGATATCAGAATGAGGCCATGGGGGAGGGACGGGAGGAGGTTGCTGCCCAACCTAATATACTCAGGGGCAAGAGTTCTGGATGTTTTCGTGGGTGGGGAAGCTATACGCAGGGATGGAGTGACCTTGACGGTGGATGAGGCAGGAGCATCCCGTGAATTGGAATCCTCAGTAGAAGAATACTATCGCGAGTTGTAAGTTCACGGATGAAATAGGAAAGCAGCTCCAAGAACAGCGTATGCTGACAATAGCATTGCTCCCTCTAACCAGTTTGACTTTCCATCTGCTGCAGTGGAATTGACAATCATTACAGCTAGGAAGGCAGAGACTGTCTCAAGCATACCAAATTCGAAGGTCAAAGGGACGCCGACGACCCATGCGAAAACAACCATTAGTGGAGCTACGAAGACTGCTATCTGGGTCGATGATCCCATTGAAATTGCGAAGGATAGGTCCATCTTGTCCTTGGCAGCAACTGAGACAGCGGTAAAGTGCTCAGCAGCATTTCCGAAGAGAGGGAGCAGGATTACTCCGATGAACAGATGTGACAGTCCCATATCTGCGGCCGCCGAATCGACGGAATGTACGAGAATCTCTGCCATCCAAGAAACCATTATCGTAGCCACAACTAGGAGTATTACTGAATCTCGCTGAGTCATTTCAGGATCCTCGTGATGAGTCCCATCTGTGGCAAAAAGGTGCACGTGGGTTCGGAATTGGAAAAGGAGGAATAACCCATACATCATCAGGAGTATTATCGCAGCAATATGACTCAAATCTTGAACTCTCAAATCTCCCACATCCCCTCCTACGATCGAGTGGAAAACTGTGGGAATCACAAGGACAATCATTGAGAGGAGGAGAAGTGAGCCGTTTGAACTGACTTGCGTCTCAGAGTACCTCTGCTCAGAATGATGGATTCCACCCCATACAAATGCCAGACCCATGACCAACAGTAGATTTCCAAGAATGCTTCCAATTAGGCTTGCTTGAACGAGATGGATGTAGAATGATTGGGTTTCTAAATCAGCAACATTGGATGCTTGTAAGATTAGTAGCATGGCGATAATGAGTTCGGCTGCATTTCCAAACGTCGCATTTAGTAATCCGCCAAGAGACTCAGAGGTACGTAGGGCGATTTCCTCGGTTGCACGTCCCATTAGGAATGCAAGTGGCATTATGGCTACCAATGAAGAGAAGAATGCCATGGAATAATTGTGATCTACATAATTGAAATAGACTGTTGCGGGAACTGCAATTAGTAAGATGTTCAGCTTTGTGTCTCTGGGATTCATTGCTCTCAGCCAGCTCACCGACTCTGTCATATTCGAAGTGGCATCAGTTTTCTAGGTCAATGTTGCGCCTCGGCACGGAGCGTTCTTGTCATCTTTGCAATACGGGAAGTCCATGGAGGGGGTATTCAGATTGGCATTGACAGGTTCTCCAGGGACTGGGAAGTCCACGATTTCGTCATTGCTGGGGAATTTTGGTTTTTGCATTGGAACGGTAGAGGGTCTTGCTGAAGAATTAGATTGTATAGAGGAAGCCGATCCAGAGGATGGAGCAAGACCAATCGATGTTGAGGATTTGCTAATCAAACTGGAATCTGCGTGGAAAGAAGACCCCAAAGAGACAACCATCATTGATGGTCATCTTTCTCACTTATTACCCGTCGACAGCGTAGTCATTCTGAGATGTCGTCCAGCTGAGTTACAAGAGAGGCTTATTGAGAGATCTTACTCCAATCAAAAAATCGCAGATAATGTCGATTGGGAGATTCTCGGTGGACCATGGGCGGAGAATGGAGATTTAGTTCCAACAATAGAGTTTGACACATCGTCCGAAGATGCCGAGTCCATAGTTACGGCAATTATGGAATGGATAGCAGATGACTTCAAGCCAAGAATGCCGCTCAATCCAATTGACTGGGTGGACATAGGAGAGGCCTAGAATGTTCGAAAAGATGAGAGAGAGGTGGACTAAGGTGATTACACCTCTGGTTCATAGAATGGAGGGAGTTGATCCCAACACACTTACTTGGGCCAGTCTCGCTCTCTCCCTGCTAGCATTCTATCTGTTAATCACTGCTGAAAGGAATACTGATGGGGCGATACACATCATCGGAGGAGTCGTAATTATCCTCGTAGCAGGAGTTCTGGATGGTTTAGATGGCGCTCTTGCAAGACATCAGGGAACTGACAGCCCGTATGGGGACTTCCTTGATCACACAATTGACAGAATTGTAGATGTTGGCATCCTTGTGGCTATTGGAATGAATGCGGGCTTCGTGGACAATACGAGCTCTGGATATGTTGCTGGACTACTGACTCTCTTCGGATCTTACATGGGAACCCAAGCTCAATCTGTCGGACTAGGCAGGATTTACGGTGGGTTCTCCAGAGCAGACAGGATGGTGCTAACACTAGTTGCTCTAATTATTACGGCATGGCAGGCACACGGAGAACTCTCAGGGGTATCTATCGAAGGTTTTCACTGGTTGGCAGATTGGGTCTTACTGGGTAACGGTGAGTTGAATGGTATGACATTCGCGTTGGCCATTTCTGCATGGGGTGGAGTGTACACATTCCTAGTCAGATTCATCAGAACAAGAAATGGCCTGATAGCATAAGTGAAAACTTAGCTGAATAGTAAAAACCCTCTTCTTTCTAGTCTGGAGTGGGGCAATGGTTATCCTCTATTCAATTCGCCTGAGGGATGTGAAGCACCTTATTGAGAGAGTTCTAGAACTCCAGGACGATGAGTCACCGTCTCCAATGATGCCGGAGGTTGAAGAGGTCCCGGATCTAGAGAATCTACTGAAGTCCCTTCAGCCGAAGATTAGAGTCTTCGGTTGTGGAGGGTGCGGATCCAACACAGTCGCCCGATTAGAGCAAGAGGGATTGTTTGATGAAGAGTATGTCAAGGGGATGGCAGTAAACACCGATGCTCAACATCTGTTGAGAGTGAACGTGGAGAACAAGGTACTGATTGGTCGTTCCGCCCGAGGCAGGGGGGCGGGAGGCGACCCGGAGAAAGGAGAACAGGCAGCATACGAATCGGAACGTGTGCTGAAAACAGAGGTAGAGGAATGCGATCTAGCATTCATCACCGCGGGCCTCGGTGGTGGCACTGGAACAGGGAGTGCACA
Source organism: Methanobacteriota archaeon (assembly GCA_004195615.1). Classification (GTDB taxonomy): domain Archaea; phylum Thermoplasmatota; class Poseidoniia; order Poseidoniales; family Thalassarchaeaceae; genus UBA36. Next base: position 33,297 of record PSPW01000008.1, read on the forward strand.
CGTCGTCGCTAGGCTCGCAAAGGCGGCCGGGGCTCTAACAATTGCAGTTGTTAGTTATCCATTTGTTTCCGAGGGGGCTGTACGCAGACAAAATGCTGAATGGGGCCTAGAGAGACTTAGAGAAGTGTGTGATACAGTAATCGTCCTCCCCAATGAAAGATTGCTAAAAGTTGAGGGGGTGAGGGATTTACCTCTCGACGCAGCATTCAGAGTGGCAGACGAATTGCTAATGAGGAGCATATCTGGAGTCTCAGAGATGATCGCGAAGGAAGGAGTGGTCAATCTTGACTTCCAGGATCTACGATCAGTAATGGAGAACGGTGGGGGAGTAGCGATGATTGGTCTAGGTGAGGCGACTGTCGATGAGGGTGCAGAGAAGGCAACCATGGAAGCATTGCAGTCACCCCTGCTTGACATCGACATCTCTGATGCTAGGGGCGCACTGGTAAACGTAGTCGGCGGTCCAGGACTGACTCTCGGAGAAGCCGAGCAATGTGCGAAGATAATCCGAGAGAGCATCAATCCGTATGCCAGAATGATTTGGGGAGTGACCACAGATGATTCGATGGGGAGCAACATCAGGGTCCTTCTGGTTCTAACTGGAGTTAAGAGCGAGCAGATCCATGGGGCTTCGCTCCATACACAGATGAGAAATCTCAGAAACAGAACTGTGGAATTCGTAAGTTAGTTTCATTTCAAATTGAATGGGAATAGAACTTCTGCTTCCCGTCGTCCTTAAATGGAATCTGTGGGTCGTCGTGGTGCTTCTAGGTGGTAACATGGCGGTTGAGAACTCCAAGGTAGGTCCGATTGAAGAGATTGCGCAGTCTTGGCAAGACGAGATTGAAGGCCGTGTGAAGGGGCTTCAAACGGGTTCCTACGCCAGAATTCTGAAAATGGCTAAAAAGCCCTCGAAGCAAGAATTCAGGCAGACTGTGATAGTTTGTGGAATTGGAATGTTCGTGCTTGGAGCGATTGGTTTCGTTATTCTAGCGCTAATGGTCAACGTTTTCCCCCCATTCTTCCAATGGCTGATAGGTTGAGGTGGTAATAATGTCAGAAGCTTATACAGTATATCTCCGAAGCGGAGAGAAGGTTCTGTTGATGCAGCGATCGGATGAGGTCGCTGACTTCTCTGGAGCATGGGATGGAATTTATGGAGTAGGTAATCCCGATGACCACGATTCTGTAGTCTCAAGGGTTGCAGAGTGTACTGGAATAAGCCCAGAAAAGATGGAATTGGTTCGTTCCGGAACGGCCAGAGGACTTGCCTATGGGAATCGTCTTAATGACGTGACTCCGATACTCTTCGTCACCGAGGAGACGGAGATTATCCCAAGCGCATTATACAAGAACAGCGAATGGGTTGACCCCGGAGTGATTCAGACCAAAGACTACGCCACCCCTCAACTCAAGGAGATGTATGGCGATGTGGCTTCATATCTGTACATACTCAAGACCTCAATCGGTCAAGAACAAAACGTAGCTGGTGAAATCAGGGCCAGATTATCTGGAACCGGTTCTCTCCAGGATATCCAAGACAAGATCTTCGGAGTCCTCAGTCCACACTACATGAAGGGTTTCATCTTCATTGAGGCTACGGCAATGCACCATGTCCAGAAGTTGATTGGACGAGTTGGAGTAGGAGTAACCCCTCTAAAGAACTGCAGCAAGGTGTTGGGCGGAGCGGCTCCTCTTGAGGACGTCCTTCCCTATCTAGAGCCGAAAGCAGCTACTTCTGGCATTGAGGAAGGCTGTATCGTCGAGATCTCAGGGGGGGCATTCAGAGGGCAGGCAGCAAGAGTGACCAGAGTTGCCGAAACCAAGGAAGAGGTTACTGTGGAGCTGTTCGAAGCGGCTGTACCAGTTGCGCTTACTGTTCGGGCTGACCAAGTGAGGGTCACTCAGAGGGTGGAGTGACCCAAGAAGGGTCATTTTTCAGTTTACATCATTATCAAATAGGGAGAACAGGTCGGCGAGTTCCGCGATAAGAGGTCATTTTCATGTCAGCACGCAACGAAACCCCCCACAAAGTGATTCAAACACTGGGGAAGAAAAAGTGCAATGGATCATGGGAAGCCTCTACGGAAAACCTGACCATGGATCAGGTCAAGGAAATAGCTGAGGATCAGAAGGCCCGACTCACTGGAAAGTCAATTTACGCGCGATGCCGAGAAGTAATGGGTACTTGTGTTTCTATGCGAGTTCGAGTCGAAGGCATGGAGCCAAAGGTGGCTCTGAACGCTATGAGAGAGGGGGAGTTTAGCGAACATTTCAGCTAAATTCACACGAATTGCGGGAGAGGCGTGAGCCTCGCGAACCGCAGAGGTGAGAAAAATGAGAGAAAAACTGCAAACTGCGATTCAACAGGCAATCGATGAGGCTCCGGAGAGGAGCTTTGTCGAATCCATCGAGATTTCGTTCACAATCAAGGATGTTGATCTGAAAATACCGACAAATAGGATTCAGGAAGAGATTAGACTTCCCTCTGGGAGGGGGAAGCCTGTCAAGATTGCAATGTTCGCTGGAGGCGAGATGGCATCCAAGGCGAGGGCTGGTGGTCTCGAAGTGATTGACCCTTCCACGATTGAGGACTTAGGGGGAAACCGGCAAAAGGCTAGGAAGATGGCCAATCATTACGACTTCTTCCTCTCGGAAATTCCGCACATGGGAACAGTTGGTAGGTTCTTGGGAGGAGTACTGGGACCAAGGGGGAAAATGCCTCGACCAGTTCCGCCTACTCTTGATCCATCTGCTCTGGCGTCCGGACTGAAGAACGCGGCCATGGTCCGTTCAAGAGACAGGATAACCTTCCACACCGCAGTGGGTTCCAGAGAACAGAGTATTGACGACTTGACTGCTAACGCTGTAGCCGTTTGGGATAGGGTAACCGGGAAGCTTGAGAGGGGGTCCGGGAACATTCGATCTTGCTTTGTCAAGACCTCCATGGGGCCATCCATTAGAGTCGAGGTGATCTTGTGATTCCAAAGGTAGCTGGATGGAAGAAGGATCGAGTGTCTGAGTTAACGGAGATTTTCAGCAGCGATGGCGTTGTGGCTGTCGTCGATGTCTCGGGAGTTCCTGCAAGCAACATGATAGATATGCGGAACACCTTGAGAGAAAGAATGAGTATCACTATGGTCAAGAAATCATTGATGAAGATCGCTTGGTCAAAAGCTGGTAGACCGGAGAATGAGATAGCGGCTCTTCTAGAAGGGGCTCATCAGCCCTGTGTGATTCACAGCGACTCAATGAATGCATTCGAGATTTTTGGAGAGATGGAGAAGACCCGCCAAGGCCGTGCAGCCAAGGCGGGAGAAACATTTCCAGAAGACGTTACAATTCCTGCAGGGCCCACAGAATTCGGACCCGGGCCAATTGTGGGAGAGTTCAATGCAGTAGGCATCCCTGCTAAGATTGCCAAGGGAAAAGTAGCGATCCAGAGGGACACCACCTTCTCCCAGGGAGAAGAGATTTCTGCGGACTTGGGGATAATGCTAGCAAAGCTAGGCATCAACCCGATTGAGATTGGTTTAATCCTAATAGGGGCCATCGAAGGAGGTCACTTTTTCCATTCCTCTGATCTAGACCTTGACACAGACGGGTTGAGGAACGATATAGTGAATGCGACTTCTATTACTTTCAATCTGGCTTGTAACGTACGATGGTTCTCCTCCACAACTACTCCGACTCTTATTTCCAAGGCTGCTTCAGAGTCTCTGTCTGTTGCTTTGGAGGCTGGAATCGTCAACGACGCGACGGCATCAGCCATACTATCGAAAGCACGCTCACGTGCTCTGTCCCTAGCTGGACAATTAGATTCCTCAGCTCTTGATGAAGAGTTACGGGCTGCTCTAGGAGCAGCATCTCAGAGTGCTGAAGTCGCCCCCTCCGAGGCGACTGAAACGGAAGAAGCCGCTGAGGCTGAAGCCGCTGAGGAAGAGGAGGAAGAGGGTGCAGGGTTCGGTGGACTCGGCAATCTCTTCGGATGAAAAAAAAGGTGAATGAAATGGAATATGTATATGCTGCAATATTGTTGCATTCTGCAGGAAAGGACATCGATGACAAGGCCGTCGGCTCAGTGCTGAAGGCTGCTGGAGTCGAGGCGGACGGGGCCCGAGTTAAGGCCCTAGTCGCCTCTCTAGGCTCCGTTGACATCGATGAGGCCATGGCGACCGCGGTTGCTGCCCCAGTGGCCTCGGCTGCTCCGTCTGCTTCTTCCGGTGGAGCTGCCCCAGCGGCTGCTCCAGCTCAGGAAGAAGCTGTTGAGGAGCCCGAGGAAGAGGCAGGCAGTTTCGAAGGTCTTGGCTCCCTATTCGGCTGAAGCAAAGATTGGAACGAATGACGCGAAGCCGCTATGGGCGAGGGCCTCGAGGGTGATTTGAGACAAATGGAGCGGATGCTTGAGATTCCAGTCAGTATAGTGCCCACAGAAGCAATCAGAGCTATGCGGATAATCGGCGAAAGTCGAGGATGGGAAATGGGTCGCTTCGAGGAGACAACATTGGTCCAAAGGTGGGCAATAATTGTACCAATTGCCAAGAGAGCTAGGGTCCTTGGATTGAAGGTAATTGGGGGAGAAGCAGAAGGTCTAGCGATTCGAACGTGGAGCTATGTGCCCGGTTCTTCTGGAAGGATGTCGTTCGTTTCCTTCAGGATTCCAGAGTTGTTTGACAACGAGAAGTGGAGAGAATTCTTGGTTGATTGGTCGAGAAACCTTCCAAGGTGTCCGTGGAAATGGACTTTCATGGAGAGATCAGTAATCGGTTATCTTCTACCTGAATTCAGAAAGTCACGAAAGTTATTCTCCAAGGAAGGGGTCGAAATAGACGGTTGGGAAAGTTCGCAAGATTGATTGATTGCAGATGCTATTGGACAGATAGAGAGAGCATTTGATATGGTGCTCTGAGAGCGAAGAGCGGAACGGCCATGGACTTCCAAGATCTTGTAGACACGCCTCAGAAGGTTAAGACGCTGGCAGGAACCTTGATTTTCCTAGTTGTATTCCCTATCTACTTCGAAGTTCTGCCATCCTTGATAGATGATGATTCCTCTGGGAGTGGTTCTTCCGGGCTTTCGGGTTCACTACTGGTTAGTTTCGAAGAGAGTACGACCTCCCTTAGTGAGTCGGTGTCCCTTAATGATGGAGAAAGTCACGATTCTTTCTTCGATGTGATTGTTGAGACGGATTTAAGCATTGGATTTGTAGAATTGCAAGTGTCTTGCTTCGATAATGATGATCCTGGTCCTGGTTTCACTGACAGTGTAGATGGAGTGAGTGATCTCAGTGATGTCGAAGGAATTGACGATCAGAGTGCAGATGGAGATTGCTCTGGAGGGGGAAATGGTGGATTTACCATCCGATGGGATGTTACTGCAGGTTACACTGGAGATGAATTCACCGAAGAGGAAATGGATGAGAATGAGATTAGGGAGATGTGGAATGACGGGGAGATTGGCAGGGGAGTCTGGATTGCCACGATTACCGCTACAATAGAAGCAGCTCCAATCGCAGGAGGGTTAATTGATAACGATGAGGACTTTGAAATCACTTGGACCGCTGTTTTCTATGAGTTGATAATTGAGGCTGCCAGTGGCTAAGTCTTTGCTTGGATACTTACTACATCTCCGTCAGCTAGTTCATGATCAGCTCCTATCACCATTCCCGATCTAGCATCAATGGCTCTAACGAATCCTTCCCCAAGGTCAGAATGAACCTGAAACGCTAGACCCTTCGCAGTAGTTCCTCTTTGTATCAGAATCGCGTCTGGAAGGGTTTTGCCATCCCCATCAACCCAATGGGTCTCGTCCTGAACTGGGTATGCGACGATTCTGGATAGTTGTCCGAACACCACTTCCGACAGAAGACCGACAAGGCCCCCGCCCTCCCAAGAAGATAGGGTACTAGAAATTGACTCTAATGCTGTCTTCTGCTTCTCGGTCAGGTTCTCTTCCCCATCATCTGTGAGTTCAAAGTCTGAGTCTCCTAGTTGGTAGGAAATCATTCCAGAGGAGGATGCTCGACGAAGGGCGAGCTCGGCCTCGGCACTAGTGAAGACTACTGTGCCCCCGTTAGACTCGACTTCGGATGATAACTCGGATCCATGATAGCTCCTGTTGTCAGTCTTGTTGGCTGCTACTGAGATTGGGAACAGCGACTTCCTGACAGCAGTAGCCAAAGTTCTGAGCTCTTCTGGCCCCCACAATGCAGGATCTGTCGAAGATTGGTGTTCTCTCTCGACTGATGAAAAGCCTGCAGCAACGTGATACTCTGTCGCACCAATCCCCGTTAATCTCTCGAGAAAGTGCTCGCGAATCGCTCGAACCCCTTCGGCTTGCGCCTTTCTAGAAACTCGGTCCAATCCTTTTACCATTATTCCCATAATCCATGAGTCTAATTCTCCGAGTAGGAAGCGGTGTTCATCAATTGGTTCTGAGCCTCCTGAGCCAACTGGGTTTCCCTCCAAGTCAGTGGAACCAGATACATCAACTACCTGAATTAGGGCATCACATCTTGAAAGGTCAGAAAGAAACTGGTTCCCCCTACCTCTGCCTTCGTGGGCACCAGGAACCAAGCCGGCTACGTCAACTAGAGTTACAGGGACCACCCGCTTGAATCCGGAGCATGAGCCAGAATTGGGAACGCAGATGCTGCCTACTCTGGGATCTGCAGCTTCGGTACTCTGAAGCCTACCAGATGACTCTCTCCGTTCCCTTAGACTCAAACAAGCACAACTCTCTGGTAATGGAATCCAAGTCACTCCAACGTTTGGGTCAATGGTTGTGAAGGGGTAGTTTGCAATGTCAACCGGCATTTGAGTTAGTGCAGAGAATGCCGTTGACTTTCCCACATTCGGCTTCCCGACCAGACCGATCCTCATGCTATCCCGATAGTGGCAGAACCTATCGACCCATTGACTATGTGGTCATATCATATCTCAGTAGCGTTACCTGAGAGATCGGTACTAGATTCGGGAATTACTACTGTGTCGAGTTTTCCCTCTCTCTGAGCTAGAATCTTCCTCACAGTGGTCTCCTTGGTTAGCTTGTAGGGACTGGATATTGAAGTTGAAGATTGGTTTAGTCCTTCACTAGCAAGGGCCCCTCTAAATGAGCCACTGATTATGTTGAGTGCATGATAGATCGATCCGAGTACGGTTCCGTAGAAGAGTACTGAGCCCAAAACTCGTATTCGGTTTGACGTTGAGTTCTCTTCTTCGACTGCGGCTTCTAGAAGCGCCATGTCTGAGAAGTCGGCCATCATTGTGAATGCCAGACCAGAGAATGCTCCACCTGCCATCAACCAGAAGGCCCATCTAGAGCGATTTACAGAAAGGACGTGTCTTCCAGAGACCTCGGGAAAGATGGACAATGCTGACCCGAGGGATGCAGGGACGAACACCACCCACACGCCCATCAAAACTAGAGATGTGTGAATTCCTGTGAGCTCATTGGTTCCCGTCAGATAATCCGTGAGTACGAAAAGTCCACCGATGGCGATGGGAACTGCCATGAAAGCTGCCAGATTTATCTCGGGCATCCCCGGAGAGTCTGGATTCTCAATAAACACGTCATCCCCTCTCATTGTTGCCAAGACATTTGCAGAAAGCGCAATGATAGGGATTAGTGAAAGAGCCAGCAGGAATGAGCCAGCGACAATGTCGTTTCTCGAAGGTTCGAATGCGGCAGTACTAATTCCAAGGAAGTCAGAGGCTATCTCACCTTCTATTAGTCCAGATGGATTGATTGTTAATATCGCCCCAACCATGGTCACTGCTGCAAGAGACCTAGACCAAAGTGGATTCCCGCTTCCTCTGGAAGCACCGTATAATATCGCACCCGACATCATCAGGAAGAAAGCCGTACCACCTATTCGAGTGGCTAGCCACTGTCCTGAACCGGAGTCTAGAGAGCCAGTGATTGCTAGGACCACGATGGAGACGGGTGCGGAGATCATTCCAATTATCATCATCCATGCTGGTAGAGGCATCTTCTTCGTTCGAGAAGCGGCCGTAAGGAGCATGTTGACAATTACTGCAATTAGAGCGAGGTTGGTTAGAAGAGTAGCAACTGGCATAATCCTAATTCCTACAATCTCTGGCTTATTTGCCGCAATGAACATGACTATGACGGCTAGAGTCCAAACGAAGGACATCAGAGTGGCATTCTTCTCGGTTGCGAGCGTTGTTCCGCCCAGTTCAGGGACAATGTGCATGGAAGATCCGATTAGTAACATTCCAACCGAGCCGTAAACTGCAACTAGGAAACCCGATGTAATCAAAGAAGATGAAGTTGGATTGAGGCCCCATGATGAAAGACTATGAAGTGCTTCTGGATCATGTGAAAGCCATAGTCCACAGAAAGTGATTATCGATGCAGGGACAATCCAGATGGCACCCTGTATAATCCAAGTAGTTGCAGCAGAGCCATGCTTCCCATCTACAAAATCTATTAGCGGGCCTAGGGCTTTCTCTAGCATGAACATGCTCATGCTCTTGGAAACATCAGTGAAAACCCAGATTCCCCTATTGACTAGGATGAAAACGACTAGAATTGCCAACCAGAAAACGGCCATGGAAGTAATTAGTCCCATATTTTCACCTCACTCGCTGGTTGCCTCAGTAAGCATTGTCCCCAATATTGCGAAAACTCCTATCATTGCTCCAAGGATGAAGAACCAAATTCCAGAATCGAAGACACCGTCGAATACTGGAAGAACGCTAGAGATGACGGGAAGATCGCTACTTGGGAACAGGATACCGTACAATATCAGGAACACCATGGTGGAAACAAAGCCCATAACTAACATTACCCATGACGACGAGGGTTCTCCCTCGCCTTGTAGGAACTCTCCAATCAAAGTGGACCCGTCATCGGACAATCAATCACTCCGGAATTGCACAATTCCGACTCTACCACCGGAGATTTGCCCTTAAGCATTGGGCGAATACAGTTTGTCAATAGCATCAAGGAGCACGAACAAGGTCTGTCGGATTTCCTCGTCGGAATGTGCCATATCCCAGGGTAATGGGGAGGCTGAGATCGTTTTCCAGCTCAGCTCTCCAATGGGCCTCACAAGAGCATTCTAGGTGATTGAACTCCTGGGTTTCTCCAGATACAGAGTACCTCTCTATTGCGGCAACAACATCGGAGTCGCATGTTCCGCAGTTGTGGGCTCCACGAATCTTGCCACCTGCTGTCGGATGAACAATGATTCGACAACTGGAGTCATTTAGGTGTTCATGAGCTCGTTTGATCATCTCCACCAATGACCATAGCCACGGTGTTCTGTATTCCTTATTTCTGAACAGTCTGTCAACTATCGTGTTCTTCTGTATATTCATGGGGTTAACTGAGACTTCATCGGAGAAGGGAGCCACATCAATGAGCCACGAAGTGGTATGGTTGAGTGCATCTCCCTCTGACATGAAAGGCGGTTTGAACAAGAGGTAGGTCTTGACACGCAAGTCATTCTCTCTCAGCATTTCGACTGCCTGATGCCACTGTTTGGTTGTGAATCCCTTATTGACGTGGAACCTTAGAACACGGTCGTCGTAAGCCTCTAGACCAATTGCAACGGTGCATCCGGGATGTCTTGCAGCAACCCATTCAATCTTCTCTGGGGTGCACATCTGGGCCTGAGCCTCGACCACCAAGTGAAGCCCCATATCAGCAGTCTCCTTCAGAACCGCCTCCTGCCACTCGGGTGGATTCTCCCTATCCTCGAAGAATGTGCCCGAGGTGTACACCTTGATCATTTGGCATCCTTCAAATTGATTGGTTGATTTCTTTGCATATTCCCATTGCGAGAACATGTCCTCGGCAGAAACATCGTCTCTAACATCATTGAAGTATCCGCAGAATGTACAGCCTGACTTCCACCACCAAGCACACCCCTTAGACCTTAGAATAACAGTAGCAGCGGTGCATGGAGTTCCATCTGGGAGGTTCTCGGGAGTCTTGTACACCGTTACTGGCCTACTGGCGTCCCAAGATTCTCTGAATGAGATGGACTCGGGAGTGTTCTCGGGAGCCTTGACCAAATGGTGAATCTTCACGGCCTTGGAGTCGTTTCCCAATATTCCGCAAGAGTTCGCCATGTTACGCGCTCTACTCTTTGCACTTGAATTGACGTGTTACTCGACGGTCTTTCTCACTAGATGTTTTGGAATACACTAAACCCCTGTAATATCTCCGAAAGGAGAGTTAGTATGAGTTTTGGAACTATAGATGGAATGAGCGATGAGGAGAGCAAGTCTCTGAAGGGCTGGTACTGGTATGATTGGGCGAACCAAGCTTTCGCTCTAACCGTGCTAACCGTCCTAGTCCCTCAGCTAATGTCCAGTATGTTCGAATTGGCAACTGGAGGTGGCACCGAAGTAGGTAGCCTAGTAGTCACAGGGGATGCATTCTACGCTATAATTCTGGGAGCTGCAAGTCTTTTCGTCGCAATCGTAAGCCCGGTAATCGGAGCAATAGCTGACAGGATGCCAATCAAGAAACGGATTCTTTGGGTGTACACAATAGTAGGGGTGATTTTCACTGGAATGATGGGAATCGCACCACATCTTGGCTCTGGATCGGATTACAAGTTCCTCGCATTTTGCCTAGTAATTGGAAACATAGGATTCTCCGGTGGGAATGTGATTTACTACGCATTCATGCCCTATCTTGCTGAAAAGGCACAGATGGATCATGTGTCAAGTTGGGGTACTGCATACGGATTCTTCGGAGGATCTACCATTCTAATTGGACATCTAATTGTTGGAGAAACAGGATTCTTCGGGATGTCTACAAAATGGAGCCCATGGGTTCTAAGTTTCGTATTCATGACTACTGCGATGTGGTGGCTAGGTTTTGGGATGGCCCTCTTCAGGAACACATCAGAGCCTGAGATTCCTAGGCCCAAGGAGTATGATTCGGTCAAGGATGCGATATTAGATGGGATAAAGGAAGTGAGGAAGACTTTCGGAGAAATCAGGAAATTCAAGATTTTGGCCATATACCTGCTTTCCTTCCTCCTATTCTTTGATGGAATCAACACAATTGGAGGGATGGCATCGGCCTTCGGAGACTCTGTCCTAAGAATCAATCCGTCAATGAATTTCGTTTTACTACTGATGGTGAATATTACCGCTATCCCGGCGACTGTGGTCGGAGGAAAGCTTGCAGATAGGTTCGGGACAAAGAGAGTACTGAGTTGGTCACTTGGAGTATATTCAGTAGTGGTCATCCTTGCTGCGGGATTTGCCCCTCTGGAATTAGAGGATGATCACGAGAGGTACGACTTCCAGTACGACTTCGACGAGGATAGGGGAGAGTACGGATTAACTGTACTTTACGATAAAGACGGTAGCGTCAAGGGATGGGTGAGTAAGACTGGTGATGGGGATCAGTCATTCAGAAACGCATTCTTCGAATTCATGATTGTGTCATCCACTGATAGCGACAGGTGGAGTGATGATGACGTGGTTAGGGAATACCTGAATCCCGAACAGGCTAGTGGACTAGTGAGTAAGATGAACGAGGTGAGCGATCACAGATTCTCATTCTCATTTAGAGGAGGAGGTATGGATGGGAGCAGGTCCGTTGGAGAAGAGCACCCGACAATCATAGAGGGTGACCTGGTGGACTGGTGGCCAAATCTGCTGAGAGACAACCTATGGAAGCCTCTAAACTTAGGAGTTAGCCTTCAGTGGGTTCTCCTCGGCATGATGGTAGGCGTTGTGATGGGCACTGCCTCGGCCCAAGCTCGTAGTTTGATGGTGTTCATGACTCCGAAATCCAGAGTAAGCGAGTTCTTCGGATTCTTCGGATTCATAATGAAGGCTGCAGCAGTATTTGGCCCCATCGTGTATGCAATCAGTGCGGCCACAATGGGTAGCAGGATGGCAATAGTCAGTGTCCTAGTAGTCATTATGATTGGATGGGCTCTTTTCCCTCATATTGACGTTGAAGAGGGTATCAGAGTAGCGAATCAGGAAGACATCGATGCGGGTTTCGTTTCCGAGGAGGAATAGAGTGAAGTCCTTCGAAGTAGTTCAGAATGTCCTCACGGTCATAGTGATGATCTTATTCGGAGGATTGTTTGGATTGGCGATTATGCCCTCCTACTTCCTATTCATGGAAGTGACTGATTTGACCAACGGCAAGGGCGATCTGGTAGAGGCTGCTGGTTTCTGCATCAGTCTCGGACTGGGTTACATAATCTGGGGGGTTGTTCTTCTATTGATTTGTGGAACTCTGGGGAGTATATTCAGAATCAGGAAAGAGGAAGGGAGGTACCCACTCAGATCCTTCATCACTATCCAATGGGCCTTCTCGTTGGTTTCTCATAGAGCAGCGAAGATGTTCCTAGGACTGGTTATTCCTTCATTCTTAGCAACAATGTACTACAGGATGATGGGGGCAAAGATTGGGAACAGGGTTCAACTAAATTCGATCAATATAAATGACGCGTCGATGATTACGATTGGCGATGGGGTCGTTGTAGGGGGTGATGCGACGATTAACGGGCATCTTGTAGAGAGTGGAGAAATTGTCCTAGCACCAGTCAATATTGGAGATGGGGCACTGATTGGCGGAGGGAGCATCGTTCAACCTGGATGCACAATCGGCAAGGGAGCGGTCGTGGCAACAAGAGCAGTATTGCCGAAGTGGACTGTGGTTCCGGATGGTGAAGTCTGGGGAGGAATTCCGGCTAGATTCATCAAGAAGACGGGCGAGTGACTATTCTACTCATTCTCCGATGAGGATTCTTTCGTCTCAACCTGGCCTTCGTCCTCTGATGCCATCTCCTTGATTTCTTCTATGACTGCCTGCTTCTGGGCCTGGAAGGATTCCTGCTTAGAGTGTATGTCCTTGGCCGTGGCAATGGCCCTGTCAATCATGTCGTGACGAGTCTGTATTGCCTCATTGAGTTCCTCGAATAGTTGCATGTGCTGGACGTACCAATCATCCCTTGCGGCGAGCTCTGATTGTGCAGCTTGGTTTGACTCATCTATCTCCTCGGCGACTGTGAGTACCTGTCCGAGTCTTGCCTTCTCCCTATCTAGCAATTCCTCTGTCTTCTCGAGTTTGCTCTCCAGGTATGGGATCTTCGTGTCCGCCTTGGCAAGATCGACTTCCATCTCGTCCTTCTGCCTACGTAAATTTGAGAGAAGGTTGTTGATCCCCTCCTTCTCTGTCTCCTTGTCGATAAGCTCTCGGTTCATGGTCTCTACCTGGGCCTTCATCTCACTGATATCGGCCTCTTGCGACTGATATGCCACTAGGAGTTTATCCAGTGCCTCCTTATCCTTGGCAGCCTGCTGCTCGAGTTCTTGGATAGTCTGCTGAGGGTCTGCTCCGGCTGAGTCGTCTTGGTCCATCATCCTCCATGGTGCGCAGGTGACCCCGATATAACCTCGGCGGCACCTAGGTCGCGAAGAAACGGCTAATCAGGGGTTTCCGCAAATAGCTGAGATTGTTGCAGAAAGAGCGACTGTCAGCCTCTTTGAGGAGGGGATGTGTAATTTCTCATCGGGACCATGGGCGTTGTTTCCAGGGCCCGAGGTGCCGGTGCACAGGAACATCGTTTTGGGATATTTTCCCTGCATCATAGCCATGAATGGTATCGTCCCACCCGTCCAAGTTGCCAATGGGAGGATACCTGTTAACTCAGTTGAGGCAACATGGATTGCATCCAAAACACTTCCATCGAGTGGAGGGGCGTGGAATCCGTCTGCACATGAGTCTGGGGTGAATGTGACCTCGGCCCCGTATGGGGGGTTGTCCTCGAGGACGGACTTGGCTCTTGCTAGTGCGACCTCTGAGTCGACTCCTGGTGGTATTCTGAAGCTTAGTTTTAGGTCGGTATTAGTTCGAAGGACGTTTCCTGCAACCTGTACCGATGGCATCCCGTCCGCTCCAATTATCGAAAGTGTTGGCTCCCAATTCATTGCGATAATCATGTCCTCTGTAGTTTCCGAGACCCGCTTTAACGAGTCGACGGTTGGAAACTGATCCCAGATGCTGTCTCCCACTATTTCTCTGAGTGCAATGGCCTTGTCCCTCACTTCTTGAGGGATTTTGACATGCATCTCAGGGATTAGCACTCGACCAGTGGCTGAGTCTTCGACTCGGTCTAGGAGGATCCTCTGAATTCTGAATGATGAGGGGATTGAGCCTCCTGAGTTGCCAGAGTGAATTCCCTCGTGAGAGACTTTCACTGAGAGTGTGCCCGAAACCAATCCCCTTAGAGCCTCTGTCATCCACACATGGTCATAATCCGGTCCCCCACTGTCCATGACGACTACCATGTCCGGATCCCCGAGTTGATCTGTCAGTGCCTCTAGGTATGGGGGGAGGTCAAATGACCCCGATTCCTCGCAGGTTTCAATGATCATTGTACAGCGTGGATGTGGTTCTCCTGCCTCTTGTAGAAGCCGGATTGAGGTGGCACAGAGATACCCTCCGTATCCATCGTCAACAGAACCTCGACCAAAGAGCCATGGATCCCGCCTGACGGCTCTCAAGGGGTGTAGTCCTTCTGACCACAACTCTGGCTTTGATGGCTGCTTGTCGAGATGGGAGTAGAAGACTACCTCCCCGGGTCCGGTGCCCTCGATAGTGACTAGTAGGACCGGAGAAAGGTCGTCGATTCTATGAGTCTCATATGACATCCCATTGATTCCTTGTTCATCCAACCATTTACAGAACAGTTTGATGGTAGCATCTAACTCGCCCAAATCAGCCCAATCTGGCTCAAATAGAGGAGAGAGTGCCTTGATTTCTATGAATTCAGATAGGCTGGGTAGAATTGAGTTCTCCCATATCTCATCACTTCT
>PSPW01000026.1 GCA_004195615.1 Methanobacteriota archaeon
TGTCAACAGTTGGGTTGAATAACCTCCCCCGAGCATGGTCGTTGCTCGGAGATGACATGTTGGCACCAAGGGAACATTGTGTGACTAGCGAGGAGGTCCCTAGGGGGGCCATACCAGAATGGCTCAAAGAGCAGATTAGGCGCCAGTCATTGGGAATCTCAAGCATAGATCCGAATGCCAATGGACGAGTTCTGGTAATCTACCCTACCGAGAAATCTAGAATGCAAGTACTGTCATCCATCGATCTTCAAGGAGCAGTGGACCGAACTCTGCATCACACAATCGAATCACTGATTTCATCCCTAGTCGCTGACTTTAGGCTTCCCCGAGTACTATCGAAGAACGGTCCACTGATGTCTGTACTTCACAGCGAGTGCAGAAAGGAAGCGGCGAGACTGGGATTTCCCCTCATCAACTCACTTCCTGACATGAAATGGGGCAAGGGGAAGACCGAGGCTCTGGCTGCACTCCACTACCAGCTTTCCAAGGAGATGGTAGTAGAGAGATGGGATGGCCCCGGAATAACGACCTTCAGAAAAGTAATCGAGCGTTTAGAGGAGAAGCTGCGCTTCACTCATCCAGATATGGCAGTTGTCCGAATAATCGACTCATTACAGAGCGGAACCATTCCGTTTACAGTCTCCGATATCGATGGAATCATCATGCTCGATCACTCGCCGGAGATTTGTCGAGCTCACACTGAGATGCTCTTGTCTCTGTCCAAGCATCGCCCAATACACCAACTCGCACATCCTGGAAATTTCCGACTCGGCCACCATGGGAACCTTCTTGTCGATGAGCATCCAGTGAAAGATGCGAAGGATTTGCCACTCTGGGTTCCCAAAGATAGGACCCCTAGAAAAGAAGTCCCCGTGGAAGTCAAAAGAATCCTCCTCAGGAGGGAGGCCCATTCTTTCGAAGTCGCAGTCCGATTGGTTTTAGAGAGGCTCAACCAAGGGGACGTAGATGTAATCATCGTCGATCCTGCGGTTGAAAAAAATAGGCACAGATGGGAACAGATCCTTGGAGTTATTGGAATTAGCATGGAAAGGCGAGGCGAACCCCCTTCGTCCCATCCAATAGGTCACTGGATATTGTGCCTCGCAAACTTGGCACATGGGTCCAACGCATTTTCACTTGAGAATCTTAGAGCTCTGTCACTTCAGACATCAGTCACCCCTTTTGAGATTCATTCAGAGCACCCCTCTGAGTTCGAAATCACCCCTTCCGCAGATTCCGAGCTACTTACAAAACTAGCTAGGAATGAACACGTCCTAGGTGGACCAGGGGCTCTTTCCAAATGGATAGAGACACTTTCCCGACCACCCTCTGATGAGAAAGACGGCCCAATAAAGGAAGCATCACAATGGTGGCTCCTCTGCTTGGCGAATTCCCTATGGCCCATACTCCGTGGTTCGGACAGGGAAATAGTACGTGACTTGGGTCAACCGATTGGATGCCACACAGGTGAACCACTCCCTCTTCCAGATATCGCATCAGATGGCGATGAATGGTTGCAGAACACTCTTTCACTGATTGACCTCGATTCTGAGATGGAACACTACAGAGGCCGGGGACTCTCTCCGGCAGCAGCAGTTCAGACTCTTGTTCGTGACAGAGAGACCCTAAGAGAGATGCAGCGCAGATCCGGCCAAGAAATTCCAATGCTAGGCCCTGATTGGGTGGACGAACTAATCTCATTAGCCGAACAATCCTCTGCAATTACAGGTGGCCCAAACTTCTCTGGGAATGTTTCGGTCCTAAGTCCAGAAGAGACTCTTGGTTGCACCTCTGAACTGATAGTGCTAGCGAACCTATCCAGCTCTTCCTGGGACCTCAGAGTCCCCAAGGCACCTTTCCTAGGGGAAGAGGAACGCCATTCACTGGGCATTCTCAGGCCCGATGGCCCAATCAGAGATGCAAGGCACAGTTTGCAGCATATCTTGCACGCTTCTCCTGAGGTGGTAATTCTAGATCCAAGCATGGATGAAACAGCACCGCCAGCTGCACCAATCAGGGAATGGGCCCGAGACTCTGAGATAGAAGGAAGCGAGGGAGGAGTCTACCAAACCTCTGGACTCGAAACCTCTCCCAGAGACTCCAGACAGGCCGATGGCTTGCTAATCAGAAAGGGCAAGACACCAACCAAATCCCCAATCAACCCAAGCGCAGTATCCATTCCAACAGACCCCCACGTTCAGAGGGACCGCGAAAGAAGGCAACCCGCCATTGCTGATATGGATGGATACCTGCCTGACGACGCCAGAAAGCACATCTTCTCTCTCGAGGGTCTCAAATTCCATGGAAAACCCCCCTCTGGAGTCGAAACTCCTAGGACCAACCAAAGATGGCCAGTGGTAGGTGGAATATTCGATGGAAAAACAACCCCCTCAATTGACCCGAGACCACTCTCCCCAGTTTCAACTGGTTCATTGGTGAGCGACTCTAGACACGGGCACTCGGGAGATTCCTCACAGAATGTTTCTGTTTGGTCACCAACCAGACTTCAGACATGGTTGCGGTGCCCTAGGATGGGGTGGCTATCTAGAGAACTGGGGGTAGGCAGGGAAGAATTGCAGGGCGAAGATATCGACAGCAGGACATACGGCGAACTTCTACACAATGTACATCACGACATCATCGCACAAATACTGGACTTTCCAACCAGTGAGGAACGCAATTTCGACGAAGAATCCGGACAAATCAGCGTACAGAGATCAGGATTGCATCCAAACGAGATCATGAAGGTCGCCCTCGAGTCACTGGACTCCAGAGCCCCGTGGCTGGAGAGGTCAGACGCCGTGTCCACTCAGCGACTAAGGTCGTTGACTGGTATGACCAGAGAGGATTGGAGCAGTTGGCTCGCAGATCCTTCGCCAATACCTCCTGCTGGTAGAGTGGGAAGTATAGTCGCAGCAGAACTCGAGATAGGGGACTCGGCCCCGGTTTCCATAGAGTGGATGATTGGGAAAGATGACTCTGACAGTGTGGAGATTTCCATCCCCAACGAGCTTTCTAGTGAGGGCGACATCCAGCCAATCAAGATCAGAGGGTGGATAGATCGAGTCGATCTGCTTCCACATGACTTGAAGTCTGGTAAGTGGATCAACAATGACGGGGACGACAGTGTCGCACCAATCAGAGTTCACGGCTCAGGATGGAGGCCCAAGAGAATCGTTGCAATCAGGGATCTCAAGACCTCTGAATCGGCTTTGCCTAAGAATCGCCATTACAAGGGCCTTCTCGAAGAATTGCAACTTGCAATTTATGCCAGAGCATGGGAGGAAGCCCACCCAGGAGACTTGGTCCTTGCAGCAGGAATCTCTGTGATTGGACACAACTCAGAACATCTTCTCGAGGTTTCCTCCCAATACTCCGACTCCCAAAAAGGAATCAATATTGGGACAAGGTCGTCAATTACTTCCGCATCACACAGGTTCGCAGACGAGGACGAGGAAACTCAGAGCGATCACTTCAGATCATGGCTGGCACAAAGGCTCTCGGTGGCTCTGAAGGTATCTTCCAACGCCAAGTCAGGAAAGGTGCATCCGACCCCATCTCCAGGAGTATGCGGGTATTGCCCAGTTAGAGAAACCTGCAATGTTAGGATGGAGGGATCATTCTGATTCGACTAAACACGGCTCAGCGCCTAGCTCTGAACCTCGATTCACACATCGTTATTGACGCGGGTGCTGGCACCGGCAAGACAAGCACCATTGTTGATCGAGTCATAGAGCACTACCTTGCTACCGACCAAAGGGCAACCAGACTTCTACCCAAGCCAGCCCGACCTTCGAGCGTGAGCGGCGGGATGGTCACTGCACCCGCGTCCGAGCGAATCAACCTACAAGACTGGGAGGGGCTCCTCCCAGGAGAAGTCGTCCTGCTGACATTCACAAACAGAGCCGCTGACGAGATGAAGGACCGTCTTCGGAGGGCAATTTCAAGGATCAAACCAGGTCCTTTGGGTGACGACGGCAAACATCGATACGACCCGAGAGTAAAGAGCCAAGGATTCGTAGAGCAACTCCTCACCCTTCTCGAAGATGCACCAATCGGAACCATCGACTCTTTCCTCTCCCAGTTAGTATCCCCATATCGTGGAAAACTGGGGGATGCACTCAGTCGAGAGAACGTCTCAGATGCATCAAGGGTAATATTGGTCGAGACTGCACTCAGGACCATATGGAGACTTGCTAGCGAAAGAACCCGAATCGGCGATGCGGTTGATGCTGGAATACCCTCCGAAATCGCATCAGAAGTCCTCTCCGCAAGGGACAGCGTTGCTCGTCATTACTCCGGTAGGACCTCTGCGGCAAGGGTCCTCAGAACACTTGTCGGAAAATCCGTCTTCGTGGAGGAGTCCTCTCGCAAGATTATGGACGAATCAGGCAACGTGGATCGTAACAAACTGCTAATGACAATTATGTCTTCTGTCGACACAGAAGAGATAGCAAAACAGGCCCAGAGACTTCACTCAGTTGTGACAGACATTTGTGAGACGATCAAGAAGTCCTTCCAATCACCCTCTGTGGTCGGTTGGTCAACCGAGACTCGGATGGCATCTCTAGACGAGCTCGACAGAAACGGCCCACCTTCCGACGAATGGGGGAAGCTTTGCTGGATGGGGCACGTTCTGACTTGCATTGTCAGCCCCTCAACACTGATGGGGAAGGAGATGAAATTCTTCCCAAGAATGAAGTTCCCATCGGATTCTTGGTTAGCAGGAATTAGAAGTTATGCGGAAATAAAGGACAAGAATCTCAAGTCTGAATACACATCCACCATGAAGTCGAAAATAACAGAGCTAGAACGAATCTGGTCTGATGATTTGGGAAGCATGATCCTGCACTTCGTAAGAACCGCAATTACTCTTGACGAATCCAAGCCCCCCGAGGTACCAGTAGATTGGGAACAGCCCATTCTGGTCCTCCCAGTCGAAATCCCAGAGAGGCTAGAGAATCCAAAGAAGAACCATCACTTCTCCTTAGAGGCCGAGATACAGAACCTGCGCGACCTCCACCTCCTGCATCTGGGATTCCAAGGAGTCATGAAGAATCTGAAGCAGCGGGAAGAGGTCCATGACTTCGATGATATCCAGAGGCTAGCAGGAGATTTACTACTAGCAAACTGCCCAGAGGTTTGCAGGACATTCTACCATCCTTCCGTCCAGAAGGCCCTCGATTCAATCAGTGTAGACAGCCCATGGAGAGACGGGCACATCGCCAGAGCATTCGAGGAAATTTCCTTTTTCGAGGAGAACCGAGACTCTGCTGGAGCATGGGCATCCAGATTGAGTGCCATGCGCACCGACCTTGAGAGCAGGCAGCACCTGCTCGAAGAAATTAGAAGGAGGTACAGGGCATTCATTATCGACGAGGCACAGGACAACTCACCCCTCCAATGGAGGTTATTATCCAGACTATGGGGCCCCAGGGAGTTCAGAGAAGGAGACCAGCCGAAACCAGACACTCCTTGGGAGCCTACTGTATGTTACGTTGGAGACGTGAAGCAGAGCATCTATGCTTTCAGACAGGCAGAGGTAACTGGTTTCCTGGACTTCGCCAAGTCACTAAGGTCAATCAATGTGCACGAGCTCTCTAGTGTCCCTGAACTTATCAGAAAACCAACACTCAGGAAAGAGTCCCATAGCAGGGATCCTAGAAACGACCACATGTCGAGCATTGCAACCGCCTCAGAGTACTTGGAAAGGGGCGGCAGGGACCTAGCCCCTTGGATTCCATTCGACTCAACGGACTGGGATCTACCAGCACCATCAGGAGAAGAGATTCGTGCACGTAGAGAGGGTATGGTGTCGCTGCAGGTCAACTATCGCTCCGACGGAGGACTTCTAGGAGTGATGAACGAGTGGTGGACAGATGTTTTCTCAGATAGGCACAGGCTAATCTCCAAGGGTGACTTCTATGCTTCGGCGCAGACTCTTCACTCATTCCCAGAAAAGAGGAAAAGGCCTGGATCAATTGAGTGGATCTGTCCGCCCGACTCCGATGGTTCCACCGACCCCCCTACCGATTTAGAGACCCACCTTGATCCGTTCGGACCAGGCTCACTAGATCGATTGGAGAGACAGGCCATGCTCATAGCACTCAGAGTGAGAAGCCTCATCGAAGGAACCCCAGTAAACGTCAAATCTGCAGACAACTCTTGGAAAAAGACTCAATCAGAAGACCCAGTCAATCCAGGGGACATCACAATCCTGTTACCAAACAGAGTGAATCTCAGGGATATCATAATCAGACACCTGCATGACCTTGGAGTACCGGCACAGGTGGATCGCGAAGGTGGACTATTGGACCGTCCAGCGGTCACGACCATGGAAGGTCTTGTCCAACTCGTCGCTAGACCCATGTCCCGTCATAACGCGGCATGGGTAGCAAGGTCGCCCCTTTTCGGAATGAGCGATTCTCAACTTCATGACTTCCTATCCACCTCAAAGAAGGGAGAAGATCTACTCCGTGCCCTCCTATCTCACTGCTCCAATGAAAGACAGAGATCCTTGGTTTCCAGATGGTGTGAACTTGCCTCTTCTTCAAGCCTCGTAGAACTACTGGAGGACACCATCGACCGTTCTGATTTACTTGTGGCATACCCGGATCAGGTCTCTAGGCAGAATGTGGAACAGTTCGTCGAGTTAATCAGGACATTGTCCAAAGAGGTCGGAGGCGATCCGATAGTCCTCTCCGACAGACTCAGGAATCTGAGAGAGCAGAGCTCTCAGGCACTTGAGGCATCCACCATCCCCCCAAGCGACGCAGTCAAAGTAATGACAATCCACAGCTCGAAGGGTCTTGAAGCAAAGGTCATCATCCTCGCCGATCTCTTTTCTGCTCGGCAGACCAATATGAGGAATGAACAGAACAGCAGGTTGATTGTCAGCCCAGAGATGTTTGCAGGCCATCCAAACCCATGGCCAGCAGAAGGAAAGCCACCTAGATCAGCCATCTGGGAACACGTCTCACTTCTCCACAGAGCTAGGAAGAATGCCGAGGCAAGGAGGCTACTCTACGTCGCTGCAACTAGGGCTGAAGAGAGGCTAATCATTGCCGGATCACCTAGGGGAACCCAGTGGCTGGTTGATGAAGGCATTATGATTCCATGGGCCTATGATAAATCTGCCCCGCAGCTTGGGCAAATGTGGCTCGAATCGTTGCGCATGGGGTCATGGAGGAGAGGAGAAGAAGACTCCCCTTGGCTTGATCCCTCAGACACTGACTCCGAACCAATGTTGGTAAACCGAGGAAGCAGAATCATTGACCCAGGGAGGTTGCTGGATGATGCCTTCCTTGGAGGGAATGAAAAAACAGGAATGACCATCATTCACCATCCCGATTGCTTCTCAAAGACCGATGAAGATGACCATGGAATCATGACTCCCATCCAAAGAATCGAGACAATAGATCAAGCGTCTAGAAGCTCCCAAGTAGAGGGGTCACCAACTTCTCTTAAACCACGCAAGGAATCCTCGACGAGAGTACGAGTAAAACCCAGCAAACTTCCTTCCTACTTCGAATGCCCTAGGTGCCACTGGCTCGAGGTGAGAGCGGGCATAGAACCAGGTTCAATATTGACTAATCGTGGAATATCCGGCACACCGAACCCCGTTCTATCAGTAGACCCTGTAACATTTGGGAATGTTTTCCATAGGATAATTGAGATTGGAATTGGAAATCCCGGACCGGGAGAGAATGGCCCAAGCACGCCTCTCCCATCTTCTTGGACCACCAAGACAGTAGACAGGATAACTGATGAAGACATTCACAGAACCGTGTTCTCCGAGCTCCTCCCACCAGATGTGGATACCGAAAAGGTAGCAGAGGCCACATCCATAATGGCGCAGCGTATTTCGAACGGAAAGATGGGCAAGATGGTACGCGGAAAGGTGTTCGATGGAAGACGTGTTGAGGGTCTCAGGACTGAGATGCCATTCCATGTATCAATGCCCGTTTCCTTTGATTCTGTAAAGAGAAGCAAGTGGTCCCCAGACGGGGACGAGGTCCTCATAACGATTGATTCAACCACCATAGATATGAGCGGAGTGATCGACTTAGTTCTCTGCGCGAGAAACGAGAAGGGCCCTTCGACAATCAGGGCCATCGACCTAAAGACAACTGAGGCCCACTCTCTTCTCGATCAATCTCAAAGCGGATTATTGGAGGCACTCGGAGATGAATCAACTGGGCCTTCCTGTGACGCTGAGACAACCCTCCTTCACAAACATAGACTGCAAATGGCACTGTATCACCATGCTTTGGAAGAATCAGAATCTGACAGGTTCAAGGCAGGTTTGCCTCAGAGAGAGGTCCTACCTCCAGCAATACTGGTAGGACTTACTGGCAGGTTAGTCGAATACCCCACAGCGCTCCTCGAGGCGGCAAAAACAGACTTGATGGAGACGCTATCCAGGACTGCTCAAATGTCCCTTGCCTCCGATTTCCCGATTTCTGAGATTGAGAAATACCTCAAATCTCCAAACCAAAAGTGCAAGAATTGCACATTCACTGAGAAAAACCAGTCGAAGAGTCCATGAGTGAATACTCTGGCTAGGGGTTATGGCGATGGACCTAGGATATTTGATGGATAGAAGTGATGAGATATGGGAGAACTCAATTCTACCCAGCCTATCTGAATTCATAGAAATCAAGGCACTCTCTCCTCTATTTGAGCCAGATT
>PSPW01000027.1 GCA_004195615.1 Methanobacteriota archaeon
CCGATAGGCTTGACACCATCATAGGAGATATATTCTGCATGATCCTCATCATAAACAATTGTTGCTTGTGCATCTGGATAGAAATCATCAGCAAGCGTATCATTCGTAATCAGAGTGATGTAGGTAAGTCGGGTGTGACCCTCGTCATCGTGGAGGTAGAGAACGACATCCCATTCTGCACCGATTCGGCATGGTGCCGTGGTGTCTCCTGCACAGAATGTACCGAGTGTAGGAATCGAAGGTGAAACTTGTGATGTATGGCTGATTAATCCCGCATCAAGAATAGAACCGTCCCAGGAAGTTACTGAATCATTATTGCCTGACTCAAGAGTCCAATCTGCAATAAGTCCACCAACTTCAGAAATATAATTGAATTCTAGTTCAGCGTTGCTCTTGATATACTTCACACGATATGCACCAGTAGTAGGATCAAGCACGGCTGCCTGTCCATTAATTGTCAAATCAAAACTATCTCCTGCAATTCCGAAGTCGATTGGATAAGGAGTTAATTGGTAAGCCAACATATTCGATAATAGAGGAATGTTTTCCCCCCCATATGCTTCCGATACGCTTGGATTTTCAACATCAACAGTTGTTACAATCAATCCGCCTGCGCCATAATTACACAAAGATAACAGGGAGTGACCTTGAGTTTCATCCTTCAGTAAAGTATGGAATGTTCCACCTTGAAGGCTAATTCGTCCTCCACAAACCGCCGGGACTTGATGCTGGTAAACTTGGCTAGCAACATCAATTCCAGCAATGGCAACATAGTTTCCTGCATGAATTCCAGAGAAGGTTACAGGGTCGATGCCATTCATAATTGGATGGAATTGATCCTCGATTGACAAATTATCGAAAAGAACCCTGTTCTCGACTGTGAAATTGAATTGATTACGATCCTTAATCGACATATCAAATGGTAAATTGTCCGGTTCGTATGCATTCTGGTAAGGACCCAGATGCATCTGTACTGTTCCGCCGTCGACTGACATGAATTCATGTAATGTGTCGACAACACTTAGTCCATCAGATTCACGGGTTTGCGCAAGTAAGGTATAGTATTGACCGTAAACAACATTGTAGTCGGTTTGCCAAGGCAGTAGAACCTTATTGTAATGTTCAACCCAGTCAGGAGTTGCGTATGTATCCCAATCACTCACACGCAATTGCGTGTAGGACATTCCCATTGATTGAAGGTCTTCCTTAACGCGCTGAAGTCTGTTCTGATCAGTAGGGTCAGAGAGGATCAGAACATCAATTTCGTCCATGAAGGTAATCAAGAAGAATCTATCATTTCCAGATAATTCACCGTCCTCAGTAAATACTGCATAGAAGCTAATATTGTATTCATGTCCATCATACCATGAATTGTAAGGGGCAGTCCAATTTGCTTGACCACGCTGATGAGGGGCGAGATCGAACGGACCATTTTCAGCCTCTTCTTCGAAAACGGTTTGGCCAGTAGTTTGATCAACGATTTTCATCGAGACCTGATATTCTGCAGCAATTACCCCATTAAGCAACGGTGCAGCAAAACTGTGGGCAGATGAATCATCGATTGGATAAACGCACTCATAGGTAATATCTGTCGTACATTCCAAAACATCTGGTTGCATCAGAGTAATATCCGCACTAGCGATACTGAACATAATTGTAGTATAATTATTTGCAGTATTGACCTCTGATTCATTGTACCATGCAGTTGTTGGGTCAGTATTATCGAATAATGTTTTGACATCAATTCGGTATATCCCACTCTGGAAATCATGGTTGCCAAGAATCACTGATTGACGCTCGGAAGCATCCATTCCAGTTACGCTGACATTGTAGTTACCATCATCTTCGAAAGTGAATTCTTCGATTCGGATATTATCAATTGCAAAACCTGCTAAGCCAGCATTTCCATTGACCCCATCATCATTTGATTGGAACCTCCAAGTGAGTGATATCTCGGAACCTGCCAATGAAGTACACTGATCTTCCCACTCAAATGTGCTTTCGCTAGTCATATTTAGCAAGAATACATTCGTCAAATCAACGGTTACAGACTTTACAATATTCTCTGAATCGAACCAAACGACTGAGTTATAACGGTCTGAGTGATCTCCGAAATATTCGACTTCATCATACCCATTTCCATCGAAATCTTCGCAGAGGTCACCATATCTAGGGCCATTCTCATTCAAATCAGTCCAACTTCCTTTAATCAGACCATTGAAGGTTTCACCATCTTTTGTCCATGAAATTTCAAGTTGTGCCGCATCCCTAATAGCGAGAATATTTCCATTGCTATCCTTGAGATGATCGCCTTCTGCATAATAGTCAAATGTCAAATAAGCGAAATCGGCACCTTCAGCGCCAATAGGCACATTTGGAATTGTTACAGTTTCATTCCAATTATCGCCATATCCAGTATCAGGGTGGCCGAGCCAATAAGCATGGTTGTTGAAGACACCTCTATTCTGAGGCAGCATTCCATTAGAGCCCGAAGAATCATCTAGACGACTACCATTTTCATTTCCATCATCTTCCCAAACAGGCTCAAACCCAGAGAAATCTTCGATTGCAACCAAATCAGGTTCTGCATTTCTAACCAAAGCTTCAACTGTGAAATCAGTTACAGTATTTCCATAATTCTGAACCTTGACATTGATATCTCTATCACCTGATGCATAGCGAACGCCATTCTCTAAATCAATCCATGCTTCTTCAGCCATTCCTGGATCGAAGAGGTTGTTAACCGTTAATTGGAATTTAACTAAATCATTGGTTGCATCAGCATTATTGAATCCAGATTCATCATTTAATTCAGTAGAGATGAAATATGTCGTATTATCAACGAAATTTGCTGTCAATGAAATATCTCGGGTTTCACCAGCAGCAAGATCAGAAAATGCGATATTTTGAGAGACCTCTTCGGTAGTTCCGAAAGTGACATCTCTTTTTCTGATTGTTAGATTATCGAATGCAAAGCCGTCTAATCCAGTGTCTTGAGAAGAACCTTCAGGTCCAACCGAACCCATTAATCCAGAACGGAAACGGAAGCGAATGTCAATTATCTGACCTGCATATGGAGTCAAATCAATAGATTCACGTTCATCTAGATCTGGAGAAGTTCCTCCTCCATCGACAAAATTTAACCAACCTGTTACAGTTTCAGTGTACAGATTTCCATTGTAAGTATTGTATTCTGGGTCAACACCTTGGTTAAGAATTCTAAACCAGCGTTCATTATCCCAGCCACCGCTGAAGAATACTTGTTCCCATCCACTTCCATCACTCCAAACTTCGATACTGCACGGACATCGAATTGTTCGGCCAGATAAAGTTCGAAATAATCAGCCGAACACATCAAGGAGAGGTCGAGGAAAGCTGCATCGGCACCGCTAAGGTCGACATTTTGGAGAATGACAGCCTCATCCATATTGTTGTAATAACCAGATTGATTATCATTGTTTTGGTAATCCATACCCGCCCAATAATAATTAGTTGGATTAGAATCTGCTTCCCACCATGAGTCATTTTGAGTCACTGAAGAACCGGTTTCAATGTGCCATGAAGATAATCCATCTTCATATTCCCCAGTGTAGGAATATTTTACAAGATCGCAATTTGCACAATTCGTAGAGTCGGTGACGCCATCGAAATTATTCGAATAAACTACCGTATCAGTTCCTCCTAATACTTCTTTAACTTCCAAATCAACATCGATTGAACCACTAATAGGATTCAATCCCGTATTCTTTACAGTAACATTGACCCAACGACTACCCTCACCGATTTGTGCTTGGCCTGTTGCGGGGTTTCTCGCAGCAGGAGCCACGGTAACCGATGTGATACCCATATCTTCGTTATCAAGTGATAAAACCGACAAGAAATCTCCCGCTCCGGGCCAACCTTGAGTATCTAACCACATTGCATTGTTCGCGAACCGGTATGAATAATCTCGTTGACCAATTACAATTTCGAAAGCGCTATTCTCGCCACCTGCGAGTTGCCCTGGAACTGCCATCGTAGGTCGACGACCGACATCGAAAGATAGCGACGAAAGATATCCGGGTCCTGCAGGATTAGCAAGAATAATTTCTACAGAGTTGATTTCTCTTAGATTATCGAGGAAGAGATAAGTTTGATTTTGAGAGCTTGAATCTTGAACTCGAGTCAAAGTTAATTCAGTTGGAACGAAGAAATCCATCTCCCCATCTTGATTAATATCTTCAATCGTTATCGAAGCACCCTTGAAATCACCGAGAAGAACGTAATTTTGTGTATCCCATGAACTACCAACCTTAGTTGCATATGAGAGGTTTCCAGTAATTCCATCGACAGCGGCGATTAAATCAATTTCACCATTATCGTCAGTATCTTTGATGTCGATCCCGTAGAGTGGATAATTATGCTCGGCATCGAGCTTGAAATCGTGAACACCTTGTGCACCAGGAGCAATAGGATTAGGATATTGCCCTTGCACACAATCGAATTCGAGAACGGTCATGTTATCATAATGTCCGACTGAATTACCAACTCCTGTGTTGTAGGGAGGTGTACGAAGTAACCAAATATCGAGATCCTCACAATCTCCAGTCGGGGCGCCAATACCTCCTCCGAGGACAGTTTCACCCCAATGCCCTAACATCAAATCGGTGTAAATACCGTGTGTTAATGGAACAATTATTGTTTGTTGAGCAGTAATCAAGGTTGGATCTGGCCCGCGGTAAATCTGAATATATTGATTAGACGCAGTTGCATCCATGACGTTCATGACGATGTCTGCATCACCGTCATCATCGATATCGTGATTGTAGAACCACTCCAATCATTGACTCGCTCAGAACAATCACCCCAAAGAATAGTTAAATTTCCTGGTCGAATGAATGTTTCACCAACGAATCGAATATTCTGTTGATAGTAGATTAAGTCGTTTACCTCATCTCCATCGACATCCGCAACTTCTACCCTTGTCCCGTCTGCAGTATCACGGAAACCTGCACGGTGAGAGTCATTATTGGAAATGAAGACATCTTGTCTATCGCCGAAACCGCCTAATCCATCATTGTAAAGAACAGAAACGAAATGCCCCATAGTACTCGCTGAAGCGATGTCATTGTCCCCATCACAATCTAAATCTCCAATCGAAATATAGGAAGGATCTCGTTGAACTGCATACTGTGTAATTCTCGATGCCGACACGGCGGGAGCCAGCGTCAATAACATCGAACTAAGCATCAGTGTAACAAGTAAAATCGCTCTCCGACTTGCTTTCTTTTGATTTCGGTTAGTCTGCAGACCATACAGCATACTCTTTCGGAGTTTCCAACCATTCTTAGCCCTTCGCCAAAGATGAGTTTTACAACACCATAGGTGTTGGAACAAAAAGTGTCAATTCACTAAGAGATTAACCAACTCGGATTTGGGGCATATTGAATTTCGGCACCACCATGAATTTTTTCCAATCGGCCCATCATCCATAGTCGATTCAAAAACAATTCTAAATCAATCCCTTGGCGGTTCATTTTCTCTCCAACTAATTCCTCAATTGAGCTTATTGGTAGGGAGGTATGTCCATGTTCACGAACTACTAATGTCAGTAATATTTGCAACCATGATTCAGCCATAGGATCGCCGGATAAGTTATTCGAAAGTGGCTCAGGATCCTCAATTGATTCCAAAAATTCTCGCATATATTCGATCTGAGGTTCACTTCTCGATGGCCCATCTAATTCTGAAATTCTTGCCTGGACATCAAGGTCTCCAACCCTCCTAACAACTGCTGGAATACTTGACGGATCGGGAGTAGGGCCCGGTAATCGCTCCTCTTCTGAGATCGACTCAATCAATAATTCCGAGTCATCACCCTCCTGTCCCGATTCAGATTCATCATCTGAGGAGTAGCCGGAAATCGGCTGAATGAATCCAACTCGGCCTTGTAATCCTAAATCTTCGCGAACCGAATTAACCCATCCGGCTTCACCCTCAACCATCACATCAACATCGTGTTCGGATGAGCGGAATCTGAAACGAACCGTGCCTCGATGTTGCATGTCAAGTCCTCTTGGGGTTATCCACCAAAGGTGCTTCCTGTTTGAATCTCACGCTTCGGCAAGATTTCTCAAAACCGTCTGAAGCCTCAACAGGAGTATCTAATCGCACTACTGCATCAAAATTTATCTCAGCACCATTCGGTTTTTTTGCTACAACTTTTATTGTTGACAAGGGTGTTAATTGAGCATTCGTTGGTATCTGAAATAATTCGCTTCCATCTAAACCGACAGTGTCTGCACTCTCTCCATCTGAGAAGGTTAACGGCAACACGCCCATACCGACTAAATTTGAGCGATGGATTCTCTCAAAAGAAGTTGCGATTACCGCCTTCACACCGAGTAATAATGTACCTTTGGCTGCCCAATCCCTGCTGCTTCCAGCGCCATATTCTGAGCCAGCTAGAACGACTAGATCTTGACCTTCACGCTGATATCGCTGGCTCGCTTCATAGACAGTAGTAACTTCACCAGTTGGGAAATGAGTAGTGAATCCGCCCTCCTTCCCATCTGCTATCTGATTACGAATTCGAATGTTTGCGAAAGTTCCTCGAATCATCACTTCATGATTGCCTCTCCGGCTTCCGAATGAGTTGAAATTTCGTGGAATAACTCCACGCTCGACCAGATATTGTCCGGCAGGGCCGTAGTGTGGAAAGGCTCCTGCTGGAGATATATGATCGGTTGTTACCGAATCACCAAATTTCAGCAGAACTCTAGCATCCATAATCGGCTGGATTGGATTTGGTTCCGGTTTTATTCCCTCAAAGAAGGATGGAAGCCGAATATACGTCGAATCATCATCCCACGGATATAGGGCAGAAGGTGAACTTGGAATCGCATCCCACTTTGGTTCTTCCAAAATATCCGAGTATTTTTCATGGAACATTTCTGGACTAATACTCGAAGCGACTACTGATTGAACTTCTGCGTCGGTCGGCCAAATATCTGCAAGCATCACCGGTGCATCCTCAGTAGTATAGCCAATTGGATCATTTTGTAAATCGATGTTTAATGTTCCCGCGAGAGCATAAGCGACGACTAATGGTGGGCTTGCAAGATAATTCGCTTTGATCTTTTGATGGATTCGTCCTTCGAAATTACGATTTCCTGAGAGCACACTTCCTACAACCAATTCTCCATCATCAATTGCGGATTCAATCTCAGCATCAAGTGGGCCAGAATTGCCGATACAAGTAGTACAGCCATAGCCGACTACACTGAATCCTAAGGCTGACAAATCTTCTGTCAAACCTGCTGCATCATAATATTCAGTAACTACGCGAGACCCTGGCGCTAAACTCGGCTTGACCCAAGGTTTCACTTCGAGTCCCTTTTGACGGGCATTTCTTGCGAGTAATCCTGCTGCTAACATGACACTAGGATTACTCGTATTTGTGCAACTCGTAATCGCAGCGATTACTAGGTCGCCGTGTTGCAATTCAAAATCGTGTCCAGCGACCTTAACAGAATCATCATTCCTTGTTGAATCTACTCCGTGACCACTATGACCGATAGGAGCGTTCAAACTCTGTTTCCAATGATTGCGCATGTCTGAAAGATCAACGCGATCTTGAGGTCTTTTTGGACCGGCGAGAGCGGGTTTAACCGAACTCAAATCTAGTGAAACTGTGGAGGTGAATTTGGGAGTGGGTGTTGAGGGGTTATAGAATAATTCTTGTGCACTCAAGTACCGCTTCACATCTTCTACTTGAGATTGTTTTCTCCCCGATAGCGACATATAATCAAGAGTTGTTTGATCGACAGGGAAAAATCCACAAGTTGCTCCATATTCAGGTGCCATATTTGCGATAGTCGCACGATCTGGTAAACTCAAATTAAACATACCTTCGCCATAAAACTCAACGAATTTACTGACAACTCCATGTTCGCGTAAAATCTCAACAATTCGCAATGTCATATCGGTAGCTGTCACTCCTGGATTCAAAGAACCCGTCAATTCAAAGCCGACAACTTCCGGTAAAAGCATGTATATGGGTTGACCGAGCATTACGGCTTCAGCTTCGATTCCACCTACGCCCCATCCGAGAACACCTAGACCATTTATCATTGTTGTATGTGAATCAGTTCCAACTAAAGAATCGGGCAACCAAATACCATTTTCTTCCCGAGCAACGCTCGCAATCCATTCGAGATTAATCTGGTGAACTATACCTCTTCCAGGAGGTACTGCACGGAAATTATCTAAACTCATTTGCCCCCATTTCAAAAATTTATAACGTTCCATATTACGCTCATATTCAATTTCAAGGTTTTTTTCTCTAGCATTTTCGAACCTGCCTGAAACATCAACCTGAACCGAGTGATCGATGACCAAATCAACCGGGACCTGAGGGTTTACTTTCTCGGGATCGCCACCTAATTCGACCATCGCATCTCGAAGAGCCGCGATGTCGACAACCGCAGGAACTCCAGTGAAATCTTGCAATAATACTCGACTTGGATTGAAAGGAATCTCTTCAGGGTTCATCTCAGGAGACCAAGCAGCAATTCTCTTGACATCCTCTTCGGACACTAAGAAACCATCACAATTTCGAAGAGCTGATTCAAGTAAAATTCGAATCGAAAATGGCAAATCATCTAGTTTGCAAAGGCCTGCTTTCTCGAGGGCGGAAAGTGACATAAATTTGCCCGACTTGCCATTGGATGTTTCGAATTTTGATGCTGCTGAAAAAGGATCGCTTGCACTCATCAAATCACCTGTAATATTGCCGCCTCATCGCCGATACATGAAGTTGACTAATTTGCGCCTACATCGACGCTGACTGGTTCGACTTCATCTCTAGTTAATATCGATACTTACTAATCGAACTTCGTGAACAGGAGATTCACCAGATTCATCATCAATCGAAACATCACTAATAGCAGTAACATCATCCAATCCGGCGATTACCATTCCGAAAACCGTATGAATATCATCGAGATGACTTGGAGTGCTATCGGAAGGTACGATGTAAAATTGGCTTCCACCAGTGTTAGCTGCATTGGTTTTTGCCATCGCCAGAGCGCCTGGTGTGTGCTTCAAGCCGTTAGTAGCCTCATCACCAAGAGTCCAATCTTCCATCCTACAAGTTTCAGAGGTATATGGTTCGCCTTGACTATTCGTAGTCTCACCATTACAATATCCATACCATTGAGCTGCATGCCCACCTGAACCGTCAGAATTCGTAAAATCCCCACCTTGAATCATGAATGCATTGATTATTCGGTGGAATATCGTATGGTCGTATGCACCACTATCGGATAGTCGGATGAAATTATCGACATGATCTGGTGCTTTTTCTTCAAATAATTCGATGGTGATGAGCGCTGTCGTTCGATCACCCTCATCTCGCAGTCAAGGTTTCTTCTTGATTGATAATCCCGCCAGCATATTTCAATCCGACTAAAAGTACCATACCTGCGATTAATATTACTACCAATCCGGTCGGTGTTGGGCTACCATCGTCAAAAATTTGTAAACTTGTGCCCAGCGAAATTCCCGCCTCATCCATCAACCCTGTCAATTGATTCAAGCTGCGACGAACATCCTTATTTTTGGGTTCGAATTTTAATGAATTATTGTAATTCTTGTAAGCACTCTGCCAATTTTTCTTTTGTTGGTTATCATTTTCGCTACCTAATTCAACAAATGCATCTGCTGCTAATTGGCAGGTTTTTGCTTTATCAGAATCACTATCGCTAAGATTCCATGCCTCTTCACGTAACAATTTCACTGCTTGGTTTGCATTTCCATTATCGATGAGGTTTGCCGCCTCAGCCCAGATATTTTTCAGTCCCTCAGGAACTCCCATGAGGGTGGCCGAGACGGCACTCATTGAAAACCACAACGGATGATGATTTCCCTGAAAATAGAATAATTGTGGGACGGCAATGCCTAAGACCGGCTCGCGTCGGCAACACGTCCGCGTAAGCACTAGATTGGCGCGCTTCCTTGGAGAATGTGGAAATAATGACCCGCATCATTAATGACTTCACTCTCAATATCGCTACGGCTAATGGAACAGGTTCACAATCAGCGAATCTGATTATTCTAAACTCAATATTTGAAATGGGAGTCCCAGTAAGTGGAAAAAATTACTTCCCGAGCAACATATCCGGCTTACCTACTTGGTACATTATCCGTGCCAGCGATGCAGGATATCAGGCACCTGGAAATGAGACAAATTACCGAGTAATCATGAACAAAGACACTTGGGTTGATGATATTGAAAATGCAGAATCTGGCTCGGTGATAATTTACAATGAAAATGTCAAATTACCTATCGAACGCGATGATTGTATAGTCTTCGGTATGCCGATGACCAAAATGGCAAGAGGAGTTAATCCAAAGTTATCAAGAATGATTGCAAATATGTACTATGTAGGGGCTCTCGCTCATCTTCTCAATATTGATGAAAATGCAATTTTGAAATCTGTAACAAATCAATTCGCAGGTAAAGAAAAAGCCATCGAATTGAATATGCGTGCTATCGGAGAAGGTCGAGAATATGCTGCTGAAAACTGGCTTGATGAAGTTGAACACCAAGTAGAAGCTAGAGAAAAAGATCCGAATTCTTTTCTAATCGATGGAAACGAAGCAACTGCTCTCGGCTCAATTTATGGGGGAGTAAATATGCTTGCATGGTATCCTATTACTCCATCTTCCTCTCTAGCTGAAGATATTATCCGATGGTTACCGAAACTTCGCAATGGCGAGGATGGTGGAGCGACCTGTGCTGTTATACAAGCTGAAGATGAATTGGCTGCGGCCGGTATGGTTCTCGGATCAAATTGGGCAGGGGGGCGTGGGATGACTGCTACTAGTGGTCCAGGAATTTCATTAATGTCTGAGTTTATTGGACTGGGTTATTATGCTGAAATTCCTTCTGTATTCTGGGATGTCAATCGAGTTGGTCCATCTACAGGACTCCCCACTCGAACACAACAAGGCGACCTTAGTATGCTTTACGAAGCGAGCCATGGCGATACCCAACATATCGTACTAATTCCTGGAACTGTTAACGAATGCTTCGAATTCGGTTGGAAAATTTTCGATGTTGCAGAACGATATCAAACCCCGGTATTCGGATTCAGCGACCTGGATTTAGGAATGAATCATATCCACCAACTAAAATGGATCGAGGAAAAGTTATCCGAACTCAGGCACAGTTGGACGCCATAGAAAATTATGGCCGCTATCGAGACATAGATGGCGATGGCATTTGTTATCGAACATTACCTGGTTCAGGATTGGAACCAATTCTAACTAGAGGAACCGGTAGAGATGAAGACGGCATTTATTCAGAAAATCCAGAAGACTATGTCAAGCATATGGCTAGATTGAAGAGGAAAATTGATGGTGCACGAGATGAGCTCCCAGCACCAAGAGAATAAGCAAGTTGGAATAATTTATTATGGCTCTATGGAGAATATTATAGTTGAAATTGATGATATGTTGGAGTCAACAGGACTTTCAGTTAGTACATGTAGAGTTCGAGCATTGCCATATCATTCTGAGGTTCAACAATTTATCGAGAACCACGAACAAGTCATCGTCCTCGAAATTAACCGCGATGGGCAATTATTTGGAATTCTACGCAAGGAATTACCAGTTAATTTACTCAGCAAGATGTACAAGGTTGCCTATTCAGATGGTCTGCCTCCACGAGCACAAATTTACTCAGATCTAATTCTCAAAACTATGCAAAAGGAGGTAAGCGTATGAGTGTCATAAAACTCAACGTCATCGATCTAGAAAAAACCGACTACATGGGTGGGAAATCCTCTCTCTGTCCTGGTTGCGGCCACGACCAAGTATCGAAGGTAATTATTCAGGCAGCATGGGAAAATGGTATCCCACCAGAATCTATCGCGAAGATGAGTGGAATAGGTTGCTCTTCGAAAACACCAGCATACTTTCTAGGTAAATCACACGGATTCAATACAGTTCATGGAAGGATGCCGTCGGTTTCAACCGGTGCGAATCTGGTCAACAAAGATTTGTCCTTCATTGCCGTTTCCGGCGATGGTGATACAGCTAGTATTGGAATTGGCCAATTCATCCATGCTATTCGTCGAAATTTAAACATGGTTTACATCATTGAAAACAACGGCGTTTACGGATTGACAAAAGGGCAGTACTCAGCCACCGTTGAAAGGGGCTCAAAGAAGAAGAAAGGTGTGCCTAATGAGCAACCACCAATCGACCTTTGCGCTATGGCTATTAATCTCGGTTGCAGTTTCGTCGCTCGCTCATTTTCTGGAAGTAAAAAGCAATTGACCAGCCTAATCAGAGCAGCAATGAGTCATAAGGGAATGGCAATTATTGATGTGATTTCACCATGTGTGACATTTTCAAATAATGATGAATCTTACAAATCCTACAATTATGTCAAAGGTAATGATGAAATTCTCCATAATGTAGACTACATCCCTCACTACACCCCGTTGGCAGAAGTTGATATTCCAGAAGGAAAATATGATGATATCAAAATGTTCGACGGTTCGACACTACGTCTCGAAACCGTCGGTAGCAACCATGACCCGTCTGATGCAGTGGCAGCATTGTCAGCGATTCACCATGCGACAGCAAATAAAAAACACGTCACTGGCCTTCTATTCTTCAATCCAGGTATTGAGACTACTGACGAAGCACTGGGTCTGACCGGCACCCCACTTGTTGATCTGCCTGAAGAGCAATTACGACCGAGTGCAAAAAGCCTCGAAATGATTAACCAAGGATTCAGAAGTAATTAAGATTATTTTCTCAAATACGATGGCTCATACGCCTCGATTTCTTGAAATAGATGACCCATCTCGGCGGTATATTAGTCCCTTAGTGTAGCGGTCCATCATGTGGGGTTCTGGATCCCACGACCCTGGTTCGAATCCGGGAGGGACTACCAATTTCCTGCAACCCTGAAGAGTTTAAATCAAATATTTCTGGATGATATATATTTAGCATCAATAAGTCAGATAGACAGTCAAGTCATAATCCAATTGTTGAAAGCGGGGCGCTCTATCGAGCCACTATGTCGTTTGACAGCCCACCATTCACAGTGAGGGACCTTAGTGGGGTTGATACCCAATTGATTCGGGTTCCAACACAGGAGAAATTCATTGGACAGATGGTGAATGCGATGAAGTACTTCTTCAGCAGAGGAGATTCGTCTTTCTCCGATCACTTCAGCTCCATGAGTGAGTCAAACAACTTCCCATTCAAGGGGTTCGTGCTGACTGGTCCGCCTGGATCTGGAAAGACCGAGGCTGTGGTTGAGGCTGGACGTCGTCTTTACTCGGAACTAGCGATGGAGGGTATCGAAGTAAAACTTCTTCACATCAGTACAGCTGATATCAACAGGGGCCGAGTAGGTGAAATGGAACAGAGGCTCAGGTCGGTATTCAATGAGGCGAAGAGCGAGGTGCGTTCTAGTCTGAGGACGATTCTTCTGTTCGATGACATAGACACCCTTCTAATGAGCAGGGATGACAAGCGATCCGAGGAGTGGTCAGTCTCTCTGAATGCGACGTTCTTCCACGAGGTCGATCGGCTCAAGACCAGTGATACAATGATATGTGCGACCACAAACAAGACGGATATGCTGGATGACGCGGTAAAATCCAGGCTAAGCGTGAAGGAAGCCCCAGCACCGAGCTTCGAGGAAATGAAAATAGTCGCAAGGTCGGCGCTGCCTCTACGAGGGGCTAACGGCTTAACTCAAGACCAACTCCTAGAGTTGGCAGCAGAGAGGATTCTAGAAAATCAAGAGGCAGGGGAGCCAGACTCGTTCAGACTGGCTAGAAAATCAGCGATCGAGGTCCTGATGAAGGAAGTCGTCGGCTGGGAGTGAAACAATGAATCCCCTTTCTGTCGTATGGGATGTTCTGTTCGTAGACAGCTCGATTACCGACAGCAAGACTTCGGGAAAGATGATTTCTTTCATGGGTGAATATGTTGGCGTGCCGGTGAGGGAAATAATGAACTGGAACACCGTGATGAAGGGCCAGAAAACTAGTGGTGCGGGATTCACCAGTGGCCTGCGTTTCGTAATTGATGTTTCTGAGGATTCTGGGGGCGCGATTATTACGCTCACTAATCGACTTCTGTCCTTTGAGAACGAGTTCTGTGCTCTCAGCACTGTTTCCCTAGCAGAGAAACTCCCAATGCCCCTAGATAGAAAAACTAGGAAGTCGTTCCCCGAGATAGGGAGACTGATGCTGAGCGTTAGGTTCACCCACGGACTTGGTTATGATGATGCCAAGAAGATCAAGAACGCCATGGGGACCCAGACCAAGGAGACAAAGGAGGGACTCAACCCCATTGGAACGGGTAAGGGGAGCAGCGGGTCGAGATTCTCCGAGGAGTTCCGTTCAATGATGTCGGATCCATACTGGTTCCGAACCTTTCCTGTGGGTGGAAGAGAATGGGACGAGGTGCGTGTAACCGGAGGTGCAGATGGAGGCGTCTACGAGCTTGGCTTCGATTTGCGTGAGGGTGTAAAGGGCCTTGTTGAGGCATCAAAAGGGGCTTGGTGGGAGAAGTTGGACCCTGATGAGCTGACCATATCGCCAACGCTAATCGTTGATTGCTCAGAGTCATTGAGCTGCCCATTTGATCCTACTAATTTCCACCACTTAGAAAATCCCGAGGCAAGTAACAAGCTCATTGAGAAGGTTTTGGAAATCGAGGAAGAACAGACAGCAGACGCAGAAATGAAGGAAGAGCTATCATACACCCTTGGCAGAATTACAAGGGGGCGGAGAATACCCAGGCAGATGGGGGACGAGCAGGGTCTCGTTCATGGCCTTGAAGAGGGCGTGATTGGGAGGAACTTCATCATGCCGTGGCTAGCGGATGAGTTCGTGAACTGCCTCGGTTTCTTCCTGATGACTAGGAAGCCGAAGTACTGGAGAAACGGAAAGTCCGAAATTCTCCTAGTGCATCCCTTCTCGGAAGAATTGGTCGAATCCTTGAAAGGGGAGTGTTAGTCGGATTGGTTTATGTCGAAGATTAAAGTTAGTATCAAGAACATCGGTGGCTCAGACAAAAACTCAACCGAGCTCTCAAAGGGCTCAGTGAACATAGTCAGAGGAAGCTCATCATCTGGAAAGTCGTCCCTGATGAGGGGAATTCATCTAGGGATCGTGGGCCGAGCAGACAAACACGAGGATGAGGTTGAGAACCTGCATCTCGATGACAGGTCCAGTGACCAGGCGCTGCTTAGGAGAGGAGCATCCGAAGGAAGCGTATCAATAGACTTTGACGGGAAAAAGATGAGTGCCACTATCCCCCGGAATGGTATGATTAAGGGAGAAAACTCCAACGAGAAGGGCGTCTACACGACCATGCTCTCATCCCTTCCTCCCACCAAGCTGTACAAGGCTGTAATGGATCCCGATGCCGACGACCCAAACGACTTCATCTGGGTGATGAACGAGCTCAGCGATGCTGGAAAGTACCAGAAATGGCACGACGTGCTGCATTCGCTTGACCAAGAGGTCTCATCTGTCAAAATGCGATTCGAGGAATGGAAGAAATCTAGGTCATCGTCTGCGAGTAAGCAGGACGAACTGCAGTCCAAGCTTGATGAGATTGAGGAGAGGGGGAGGGCAAGATCCAGCGAATCGGGCAAGGAGATTGCGGATGTCAACAAGGAGTTGGAGTCGGCAAATAGAACGCACAGGAAGAACCTCGGACAATTTACGGAACTAGGAGATCAACTTGAGGAGGTAACCTCCGCTAATGAGTTGCAGATGCGCAGAATTACTGCGGCTCAGACTCAAAAAAAGATTGCTCAGAGCAAACTGGATGAGGCTGAGGATCTGCTTGACATGGACCTCATATCTCCGGACATGGAAAAGCTCGATGCAGCAGTTTCCGCTGCCGGTAATAAGGTTGAGCGCTACAGGGGGGACTCGCACTCGCCAGAGGTGATGGCTGCCATTGACTCATACAGAGATAGCTCGCAGGGGATTGAGAAGGACTACCCCTCTCACGCATATAGCATGGAAGTCCTCATTTCCATGATTGGGGATAACACTGCTCTACAGGCAGCATTGGAGGAGGAAAAATCTGCCAAATCAAAGAGGGACTCGGCGGTTAGGATCTACATGGACACAAGAAGTAAGATGGGCTCGGCCGAACAGCAGGCCGCTGCTGCGAGATCAGAAATACAGAGGGCAAGAGCCGATAAATCCGAAGCTGAAAGGGCAATGACCGTGGATGCCGGAGGAGTGGCGAAGATGGAGTCTGACCTAGGTAAGGTCAAGCGGGTGTACGAGGCTTCAGAGAAGAAGGTAGTAGAGCTCAGAGGGAAGCTGAAGAGCCTAGATGATTCCCCTGAGGCCAAAAAAGACGAGGAGGAGCGCAGGAGCATCATGGATGCGCTGCGATCCATGGACACGTCAACGATGTTTGAAATGAGGTTCTCTTCCCTTCAGATGCTTCCTAATCAGACTCGAAGATACACTGAGAGTCAGGGGGAGGCTATCTTCGGAACCGGTTCCGGGAAGGCACGTTCAGATTTCGTGAACGGACTTCTGGATACCTCGGTACCAGATATCAGATCTAGGATAATTGACGAGATTGATGGTGGCTTCCTAGCCGACGTTTCAGCCACTTCTGCCTGGGCTGCAGAGGAGGCCGACAAGCAGAGGCAGGAGACTCGGAGAATATTCAACGAGGTTGGAACTACGCTTTTCGAAAGACTAGATGTTTCCCCGATAAACAGCGTCTCACTGGATACCAACTACAACCTAAGGATCAGCTGGTCAGACGGAACCACCACCGGTCTCGCAGGGGCAGGGGGAGAGCGGACCATCATCGCAGCGGCCCTACTCATCTCCATGAGAAAGGCCTACACTCCTGATGTACCAATACTGATGTTCGACGGAATGCTAGAGAACCTAGACTCGAATTCAATGAAGTCACTGCTTGACTTCCTCTCCGAGTATGCAAAGACAGAGGACATCGCAGTAGTAGCGAGTCTCTTCGATTCTTCAGAATCCGTAGCCAAAGTTAGCACTAGATAGGATTATTGTATTGATACCTCCGAGAAGTTTATCGGTAGATTATGCTAAAGACACTCCATGCCAGCACAGGACTTAGCCGACTTCGCTGAATACTGGAATCTCTCGATGTTCGACGATTCTGGAATAACAAGAGTCCCAGGGGGATTGGTAGATGAAGGAGGAGTCGATTACGGAAAATACCTCATCCCTTGGTGCAAGGGAAACTCAGTCTCGGTGGATCAGACAACATTGAGGCATCCCAGAGACTTGGTGTCCATGCTGGTTGAGAACTATCGTTCGGACATCTACCGATGTGATTCCAGTCCAAGGAAGAGGTTGGACCACACATGTGGGGTGACTTTCGATGACTTGGTCAGGATGTTCGGGAAGCCCCTAGGAAGAGGAGGGAGGAGAGGTGTTGGAGGATTATCTTTCGATTGGGTAAGACTTGAACGCATTCTCGGGCAAATGCTAGTTTTTGGAGACATAGCAATATTTTCCAATTCAAATACTCTACATCCTCGGCAAAACAATATTGCCGAGGCAATTAGAACTAGGGGGAGTCTCGCTAACTCTTGGGATGAAATGGATATCTGCAGGGCTTTGGAAAAAAGACGTGACACCCTGGGTCACATCAGGCTTAGCCGAAAAAAAGGATGGGAGTTGTACATCAGGGACCACTATGGTGCCCCTTCGGGTATTGACGGTTTAATTCCGGGTAATATGGTTGGTTTGGCTCCCGCTGGAAGATCTTCCACTATGCCTTACCCCCTTCAT
Source organism: Methanobacteriota archaeon (assembly GCA_004195615.1). GTDB lineage: Archaea > Thermoplasmatota > Poseidoniia > Poseidoniales > Thalassarchaeaceae > UBA36. The sequence continues at coordinate 17,832 of PSPW01000027.1, forward strand.
TTAGTATATGCGGAAACGATGGCAAGAGCTATGTCTCGAGACGGGAATGTATGGGGTAAGAACCAGAGTTTAATCCGCAGCGAGATTTCTGACGCCGTAATTGATGGAAATGGTTCTTCCCTGCCTTTGGATGATTTTTACATTATTCACTCCAGGAACGGTGCATCGCACATGGCAGATCACACCCTCCAAAGATCAATTGGAGACTTGGCCTCTGCTAGGTATCAACTAGAAGAGGTTCCTAACAGCAACCCACGATCGTGGGTTGTGAAGATTGATCCGGATCTAATTAGGTGGAGAGAGAACCGAAGGGAGAGGGATAGGGAGCGTGATGCTCAATGAGCAGAGTCCTTCCATTCAAGAATCCCTCTTGGGATTACTCTCTTTGGGAGAAAATCCGAGGCAGTGCCATGAATATCTCGGATACTGAAAAGAAATACATCTCAACAAGAGAAGCGGGAGGCTCAGGTGAGTCGGTCTTCTGGAGGAAGGGGGGGCGTTCCAATACTACGGAAGGTCTGCGAAAGATGATTCGGAACTCAGAGTTTGGAGGGGGAAATGGAGATGTTGTCTACGACTTCGTGGGACTCTCAAGGAGCTTCAATCGCTGGTTCGATAGGGTTGAGCTCGATCCGAACGGCCTATTGGAGGACATAGAGAAAAGCGTCGAATACTCCAAGCAAGGAGAGGAGATAGGTGATTTCGGAGAAGAGTGGTTGAGTATAAACTGGTCAATTTTAGGAAGAGCTGTTGGCTCTGCAATCGCTAACGAGGGAAAGAGGCAGAAATTTTGGAAGTCCTCGGGTGCCGATGCTAGGATGTCCAACACGTTCTGGATGGAAATGGGTGAGAAAAACACGAAGGGAATTGGGGGGAGGAACTACGTTTCCTCTGATGACTGGGATGACCTAGTAGAGTGGTTCAGGGAAAGGGACTTTGATCCGGGAGCTGAAATCACTAGGAGCGCTGGGCATAGGCCTAGCGCGCCCATCTTCAAGGGCGGTTCAAACAAAGGCGCTGTATACTCAATGAACCCACTAACAGAGTCCCACAGACGACGTATGAGAGACCGGTTCAGGGACGCAGACGATGCCGAGGAGTTCGCATTCTACCATGGAGAGTTGACCTTCAAGGCAATCAGGAATGCAATGAACGCGCTGAATAATGGAAATGAGGCGCAGTTCGCGCTATTGGTAAATGGTTTGTGTGCGCATCACATGATGAGAACTAGCATCACCCAGCAGAAAATAGGTATGCATCTGTTGTCAAACCTAGCTGTAAGAAGAATGACTAGAGGGGTGGAGGCAGTCCCCGTACCGGATGTGGCTTACCAGCTTTCGACGGGGTTCAGCATGGGTAAGGTCCTCCAGATAATGCACGATGCTGGGCTAATTGAGTGGTACACGGTTGAAGTTGGGGCGGTTGAGAAAGCCATTGCTGAGCTAAAGAAGAGCGGTTAGTTCTACCACGCTATCTCATCGACCTCGGGACTGAGGGGGTTGAGGCAAGCACAAGCTGTCCCCTGATTGAACCTGAATTCTTCCCCAGCCTCGGCCCTCTTCCTGAGATCCCTGAGGGTCAGGTTGCGCTTCTCACCGTTCCTCGTCTCACTGAGGATCGTCACCTTGGATCCAATGAACTCCTGGAACTCTAACTCTTTCCTTTCATGCTCTAGGTACCTCTCTGGGAGAGTGTTGAGCAGATGGACCATTTGCCCCTTGCCTGCCTTGACACAGAACCCTCCGCAGTTGTTGTGGGCGAAGCCTGCTCCATAGAGTCGTGGCTCCTTTATTCCAATAGCCCGGAGCTCCTCGATTATCCTCGTCTTGTTCCCGAAGGGTGGCTCTGCTAGAGGAAACCAGTTCACGAAGGGGCGCCAGTAAGACTTGGCTCTGTGGAGTCTGTCGCAGTCCTGAATGATGTCCATACCTAGAACCACCCTGACGAACTTGCATCTCTCTACTCTGTTCTGAACTGATAAGATGGCTATGCGTGCCCTGTTGGAGTTTTCCCCCTCCTCAAATATCACATCCTTTAGGGCTCTCAGAGAGTTCGCATACCCGGGGTCGTTCTCATTGCATGAACCGCATATAGCCTCCTTGATCTCGGTGCCGTCTATGTCTAGGACGTGAATGGTTTCCCCTCCCCTGTGCCATGGCTCCTTGCAATGGACGCACCCCCTGTTCGGGTATTGCTTCTCAAGGGCCTTTCTAAGAGGGACTCTCTTGAGGAACTTGGAGCAGGGATCAATCCTCGAGTTTCCGAGAAATCTTTCTCTGTGGAATATTTCCCAAATATCCAGCCCCTGTGAGAAAACTACTATATTATGATTAAGAATTTTCTCCACATCTCTGTTGAATCGGTACAGGTCCTCATCCTCTGTTCTTGTATCCGCGAACCATATCTCCACGGACTCGTGCCCGTAACGCTCTATAGCCCTCTTAGCAGCCTCATAGGAGGTTAGGCCACCACCATACATGACTATGCAGTCAATCTCGCAGTCCCTGGGACCTGGGATTTTAGACTCGGCTTCAGACAACACGACACCAGGCCATCCCTGGGGGGGATTTTTGATACTTCCTGGTGAATGAACAGATTAGAGAGGAATCCAAACAAGTATTTCAACACTGATTTCAGGTAGAGCAAACGGCAAAGAGACAATGGGTTTTCTGAGCGATCTGCTAGGTCGTCCAAGCCACGAACATGCAATGTTGTTGATGCCTGTTGGGTATCCTGATGAGAATGCGAAGGTTCCGAATCTGAGCCGAAAGTCCTTAGACAATATCTCAGAATTCTTCAATTGAATCAAAGGGTACCGACTGACTCGGGGGCAACTGCAACCTTGATATCTTGAGGGACATATCTCGAAATCTTATCTCCAATGATATTTCTTCTGACATATCTATCACCAATATTCCATGCTTCTTGTCCGAATGCAGTGAAGATATCTTTTGGTTGTGTATCTTTTTCATCAATTCCTTCCATACCCCAAGTGAATAGCATCTCAAATATGCTCTGAATCTTGTCTGAAGTACTCATAACGCACTCCTCCCATTAGTTTGGCCACTACTCGGCCAAGTCATGGCCAAGCCTTGGTCAATAGGTGGCCTATCTTCGGCCAATACGTGTATCACAACCTCACCTCCGAGAGCATTGACAGGAGATCTCTTGCAAGTGTATTTTTTCCTCTCAACATTTCTTTGAGTGCATCGGATGAGAGTTGTCTAAGAAGTTCCACGACCTTGGTTCGAATCCGGGAGGGACTACCAATCGCATGGGTCTAAGCAGAAACCCACTGATTTGTGAGTTAATCAGTTGTATCGTGCTTTACGGCGATAGATTAATTTTCAGAAGATTAGACCATATGGCATGGAATCATCTTCCGAGAGAATTAAATGCGTAAATGGCTGTGGTAATCTCACAAATGACAAGCATGAAAAACTCAGCGATAGGGACAGAATTAAGGCTGTATTCATAGGATTCTCATTTATTATATGTGGATTCCTTATCATTAAATTCAGAGTTGCTAGTGAATTCGGCGAATACCCATTTGTTATTCCAATTCTTGCTGGGTTGTCCTTCGTGATGAAGGGCCTTTTTGGTGGAAATGATACTGCATTTTTCCTTTGTAAAAAATGTGGAGGAGGATTAATAGATTCAAAAACATTAATCAAAAAGATT
>PSPW01000001.1 GCA_004195615.1 Methanobacteriota archaeon
TTCCCTGGTCACGATTGCTCGCATTGCCAAGTTTTCGCGCCTGCTGCACCCCGTAGGGTCTGGATTCGTGTCTCAGAATCCATCTCCGGGCAATGTCTCCCAACACCCGTACGCGTTGATGGCTAGAGGGTACTTTACACCCCCTACAACCTGATACGGCGCAGGCCCATCCTATGCCGCCGGAGCTTTTACCCACTCACCGTTCCAGGCGTAGTGGGCTATGGGGCATTATTCTCAGTTTCCCGAGGTTATTCCCCAGCATAGGGCAGGTTACCCACGTGTTACTGAGCGGTACGCCGAGTCCTTGAAGACTCTCGACTCGCATGGCTTAATCGAACTCCAATAGCGGTAGCCTCCGGCAGGATCAACCGGATTTCGCGTGAGCGGAATCACTGATCCTTTCAGAGTCTGTTTGTCACAAGTTTCACTTTTTGGTTATTGGCGCAGGAGCACTTCATTCGTTTTCAATGAAATACCCTGCTCTTGCACCCCCTATCGGGGGCCAAGTCATTATTGTGGTTAACCTCCTAAACCACGAAAAGTCTCGTGGCCGCACTTCCTCGGCAGCGCCCAGCCTGATGGAAGACTTCATCGCACTAAGTGCTCGGTCTCCAACGCCAGCTTGACGCAGCGTCTCGCCGACCTTCATGCCGTATAAGAACGTGACGAGGGTCGAGATGACCCGCTTCTCCGCAGCGCACTAGTCCGCGCCGAAGAACTCTCGTAGGACCGGATGCATCTCCATGGCCTGCTCTTTCTGTATCTGCTCGTATGTCCTGAGGATGATTCCGACGGCCAGCAGTAGACCAGTCCCGGTAGCGTTACCCACCGTTCCGAGAAGATCGGCCCCCGCGGCCAAGAGTCCCACGAAGGCACCGGAGAACAGGGTGACGGGTGGAATGTATCGTTCCAGTATCCTCTCTAGGACCACTGGGTTCTTCCTGAAACCGGGAATCTGCATTCCGGTCCTCTCGATCTGCTTCGCCACGTCCTTGGCCCCCATGTTTGTGGTCTCAATCCAGAACTTCGCGAAGACCGTGGAACCCGCTGTCATGAAGAATACGTATACGAACACGTGCATCATTATCTGTCCAAGTGAGTGTCCGTGGACGTCTCCCTGCTGTTCGAGTAGTGGAATCAACCAATCACCCACGCCGTTGATCATCGAGCTGTACCAGGCAAATCCGTCGTGCGGGGTGGTCGAACCCTCGTAGTAGGAGCCGAACCACTCTGATCGGCTGAAGGCCCCGTTGGAGCCCACGATCGGAACCGTGGAAAGGGTGGGATGGCTGTGGAATAGTAGCGTGAACATGTTGACGTTAGCCAGAAGGGCCGCCATCAGAATCACTGGGATGTTGCTGGCATAGACGAGTCTGATGGGGTACTGCCCCCTGTGACCTCGGACCTTCCCGTGTGTCAGAGGTAGCTCGAGCTTGCTTGACTCCGCGTAAGCGACGACCAGGAATACAAGGATCGATGACATCAGGGCGATGATCGGGTTTGCGTGCTCCAAGAGCATCATCTCGAAGCCGTTCTGACTGACTAATTGGGAGTTGCTTGCTGTCCTGAGTGTGTAGAAAATCATCGGAAGGGTTCCCGAGGGGGGGTTGTCGAAGGACATTGGTTGCCCGGCCATGGTCGGCAGGGGTGAGAGGGTCCCGACGAAGGTCGATTGGGCGACTCCAGCAGCGATGAAAAGCGAAATACCACTGCCTATTCCCCACTTGCTGACGAGCTCGTCCAGAAGGAAAACCAGTAGGGAGCCCAAGAAGAGTTGGACTACGATGACGGCGCCAGCCCACCCCTCTCCGTATTCAAGGATTAGTGATGGGGATGGGTCGAGGAACCCGTACACCTGTGGAATTGACTCGATTGGAATCATGATAAGGACCAGGATCTTCTGCACCCCTTGGTACAGCTGCTTGTCCGCAGAGTCCTGGAGGTCTAGTTGGATTATCTTGGCTCCCGAGAATAGTTGCATTATGATCGAGCCGGTAACAATGGGGCCGATTCCCAGATGCATGATTGATCCTGATGCACCTGCCATGATGGCTCTGAAGGACGAGAAGACGTCTAGCGTCGTGTCCGAAAGACCATAGATCATCACATTGGTCATGATGAAGTAGATGATTAGGACCAGTGTGGTAGTCCAGAGCTTCTGATTGAATCTTACGTGTCCCTCTGGCTTGGAGATGCTTGGGTAGACGTCGACTAAGCGCTTCAGGCCGTAGAGCCTGCTGCCTCCGTCTCCGGAGTAGAGTAGGCACGATAGTGCCAGACCAACCGCCATACCGAAGAGCGCGACTCCGACGAGTAGAAATCCGAATGCTGCCTTGTCGACCCAACCCCAGTAAGAAAATGCAAGGACTATGGCCAACCAGGAGTAAGCCTTTGCGTACTTGCCAATTACTGGAATCTGGCTCACTTTTTCGGGTAGGTCGGCCATCGTGCCCCACAACACGAAGGCGATATATGGAATCGAAGTTGCAAGCAGAATCAGAGCCCAGCTCTGTTGTTCTCCACCTGCAGAGAATGGGTTTAGTGACCAAACTAGGTTCAGCTCATCCTTTAGCCAGTAGTAGAGAGCCCCCCAGTACATCGCACACATGGCGATGACGCCGAACCAATTCGGACCCCTATTTACCATCCTCTAGCCTCCAATGGGAGAAGCTACTCGTCTTCCCACTCACCTCGATCTTCGCCTTCGCCAACCTCGATTGATCCTCCGGCTGCCTCAACTTTCTGGACAGCCTTGGCGCTTGCCTCACTGATCGTGATGGATAGGGGCCTGTCAATGCTGCCCCGTCCCAGAAGCTTGTCAAATCCCATCTCAGTGAGGTTGATTGAATCGCCGTCAGCGATCTCTGCTACCTGTCCGAGGTTGATTGAGGAGTTCACGACCCTTAGTCCGGGATGGCGGTTGAATCCATGCATCCCCCAGTGTCCCGGCATGTACTTCAGACGGGTCATCACCTTGTGCTTGTTCAGACCTGCGTTCCCTCTGCCGCCTCTCTTACCGGCACCTCTGCCAGCCTTCTTGCCGCGGCCGTGGTATCGGCTTCCTCTGAATTTGTTTGTTCTTGAAACCATGTTATCGCCTCAGTACATTCTTGCTGCTAGTTCGCCTATGTCGTCCCCGCGGAAGCCCAGTGCTCCGCCCACCGAGTATGCTCGTTTGATTCCACCCCATCCTTTCGAACCTCTTGGAGGATGTAGCCTGAAAACGGGCTTCATCCCCTCGACGTTCTTGGTGGTGGTTTCGCCAGAGGCGATGGCCTTCGAGAGTGACTTGATCGTGGAGTGCTCGCTCGCTGACTTAATCTCGGTATCAGTAACGTGCTTGTCTCCGACCATCCTGCCCCGCTCCTTGATCAGAGTGCTAATCGTATCTGCATCGACTTCACCCCACGTGACGTAGTCCTTGACCTTCTGCAGCATTCCGTCGTAGGATGCTGTCTTGGGTACGAGGACTGCGTGGTTGACTCGAGTTAGGTTGAGCATTGCCATTGTGTCGCGGATCTTCTTTGTGACTCCCCGGTCACTGCGGGCTCTGATTACTAGGTATGTCATGCGTTTCTCCTCCCGATGGTGATGTGGAGCCTCTCTCGAACCTGGTCGTTGATCTTGGCGCGGCCAAGTACCTCAAGGGCGTTGAAGGTGGCCTTCGCGAAGTTGATTGTAGAACGAGTCTGCCCCGATGAGCGTGACCACACGTCTGCCACTCCCGCGAGTGTCAGAACCCTTCTTCCGTAATCGCCAATGACCAGCCCCTTGCCTGATGGGGCTGGGAGTAGGGTCACCCTGGTGGATCCTGAGCGCCCTGTTGCCTTGAATGGGATGCTGTTTCCGGGACCCTCGGCGGATTCCCAAGAGCCGTTGCCTCTGTACACTGGTATCAGGTTGAGTTTTGCCTGTGAAATTGCCTTCTGGATGGTGCTGGCCACCTCCTTGCCCTTGCAGATTGATAGCCCGACGTATCCATCGCCGTTTCCTACTGCGCATAGTACGTTGAACCTCACACGTCGGCCCGAGTCGGTCATCCTCTGAATCATGTTGACACTAAGGACGTCGTCGTCCATCTCAGGGAGTAAGGCGTCGACTATCTCGACCTCTCTGATTGGGTATCCTGTTAAGAGGGCCTGCTCGTAGGTCAGTATCTCGCCGTTCATGACCATACGCCCCAGTCTAGTCCTAGGAGTCCAGTTCCTCAGAGCAGTTAGAGGGTCGGGGCCACGGCGCCTCGGAGCGTCTTCGTCCACTGGTACTAGGGCCATTGCGAGGCCAGGGGCTATTTGCGTGACTTTCTCTTCTACATTAGGCTCCTCGGTCATCACTTGCCACCTCCTATCGACTTCTTTGTTGCAGTCACTGCCTTGGAAATGCTCTCTCCGATGTGCTCTCCGTTGATTCTGTCGTCGGAGGGCAGTACATCTTCTGAATGTGGGATTTTCAATCCTGCTTCGATCATTCCCCTCAGAGCCGCATAAGTTCTGTTGCCTGATGAGGATGCTGCCAGTCCGATGTCCAGGATGGCCTCTGAGTGCCCATTGGAGAGAGCTGACTTCGCCATTGCGTATCCTGCTAGGTAGCAGGCCGGCACTGACTTCCTTGATGCGTCGGTAGGCCACTTGTGTGAGTCCACCAGGGACTTTCCTGTGACTGACTCGAGAACCCTGTCGCCATCTAGCTCGTAGGCCACTAGCTGGCAAGTCACTTGCGTGTTTGAGACTCTAACGACTGCTCTTGGAGACCCACCGCGAAGCATCCGTGATCTGCGATGGTAGTCAGTCTCAGCGTTTCTCCGTCTCTTGAATCTAAGTCTTTGGTTTCTTCCCTTTGCCATCACTCATCACCTCCTAGCGATATCCCATCCAGTTCGATGTTGCTCCTGAGGTGGGAAATGGAACGATAAGAGCCGCCCTTCGCCTTGCGGTAGAAGTACCGGTATTGTGAAGGTGTGATCGCTCCCCTCTCCCTGAGCTCCTTTAGCGTCCTTCTCTGGGACCTAATCTTAGACATCCACCTCTGCTTTCGAGGGGTTCGTGAATTCGCGCTACCGCTGCGGGAGCCATGCCCTTTTCTCCTTCCCTTGGACTTCTGGAATGCAGATTTTCGGGCTCTTGACCGGCTTGTCCCCTTGATTGGTTTGGCCTTGATTATTCCGTCCTCTATGAGGTTCCTGACGTCGTCCCTCTGGACTGCATCAGCGACTTCGCTCAAGTAGTCTGGATTGACCCAGATTCTGTGGATCCCCACTGGCTTTCCCTCCTTTCTGGAGATGATCTCAGATGCCATCCTCTTCTGATTTGAGATAAACATCAGAGATCACCTCTCTTGTCTATCTGGCGTCGGTTTAGGACCCTCAGCCCCAACTCGTCAGCCCTGTTGTGGATTCGTGATCTCTTCCTGTTGCCAACGCTGGATCCGATTCTTACTGCCTGTCTCTCCGGGTCGAGGCCATCTAGGTGGTCTGACTTGTGAACGAGGACTTCCTCGAATCCAGACGGGTGAAGTCCCCTAGCGGCTGCGACCTTGCCATATCCGACGCGAGCCATTGGTGAGCGATACTTCCTATTCTTCCGCATGCTCGAGTCATCTCCCTTTGGCTTCCTGTAACCGGTCTTGGATAGTCGCCCGTACCTGAACCACTCTTGCCTGCGGAATTTGGGTTGCTTCTTGCTCTGCTCCGAACGCATCTTGAGTGCTGACTTCGTGGATTCGTCCAGGACTGGCTTCTGCCTTGCCGTGTGAATTTCATCCCACTCTTCGAAGTCACCCTCCTCTTCGAAGTCACCCTCCTCTTCGTAATCTTCTTCATCATCTGGAGAATCATCTGCTGGGCTTACCTGCTCCACTTGTGGCTCCTCTTGGACCGTCTCCTCGGGAGGTTCCTCTGGGACCTCTTCGCCCTCACTGAGTCTTGCGATTAGATCTGCCTTCTTTCCAGAGACAGGGAGACCTCTCTCCCTGAGTAGTTCCTTCAACTCATTCACTGTCAGATTTTCGTATGCCATTCTCATGCCCCCTTGGAAGTGATGTATACCCCGTCCTGGAATACCCTTGGATCTCTCTTCTTGACCTTGCAGGCCTTCTCGATGTTGGCCGCCGACTGACCCACCTTTTCTCTGTCAGACCCTGTGATTATGACATCCGATTTGCCCTCAATCTTGACTTGGACCTCGGACGGTGACCAAGGTAGCTTTGCCACCCTAGGGACCTTCTCGCCAAGCATATTGGTGATGGTGAACTTGTTTCCATCGACCTTGAGCGTCATCGGGAAGTGGCTGAATACTGCCTTGAGTCTGTACTCGAATCCCTCATCGAGGCCCTTGACCATGTTGCGGAGATGGGCTGCCCATGTTCCCGCTATCGCCTTCTCAGACCTCCGAGGTAGTTTGCAGTGCACCTCGATACTATCATCCAACTGCCTCACGGAGACGCTGTTGTGGGTGAATTCTCTGGAAAGGCTGTTGCCGTCCTTGGTGAGTGTCACGGCATTTCCATCCATGCTTGCACCCATTCCATCGGGCAGTGAGATTTGGTGAGATACGTTGGCTACTCTTGGCATTCTTAATCCTCCCTAGAAAACATATGCGAGCAGCCTTCCGCCCACCCTCTCCTTCTTTGCTTCTGAGTGATCCATTATCCCCTGGTTGGTAGTCAGGATAAGGAGGCCGAAGTCTCTTGCAGGGAGGTATCTGGACTCCCACTTGTCGAAATCCAACCTCTTTACTGAATGTCTTGGCTTGATGACTCCACACTTGTTGATTGCTCCGATAAGGGAGACTCGGAAGGCCCCTCCTCTACCGTCATCTAGCTTCTCAAACTCTCCGAGGTATCCAGAGGTCTTCATTATGGAAAGCATGCTACCAAGGAGCTTGCTAGCGGGTCGCACCGTAACCTCGTACTTCCCTGCGCTCTCTGCGTTGTATATCGTCGTGAAGGCATCATTCAATGTGTCAAACTGCATCTTTCATCACCTCATGAGTATTTCTTGAATCCTATTTCCGGCGCCACATCTCGGAAGCACTGTCGGCAAAGCCTCAGGCCGTGTCTTCGAATCATCCCTCTCTTGCGACCGCAACGCCTGCAACCCGAGCTTCTTCCAATCCTCTCTCCATGATCGCGTGCCATACTATTGCTCCTCCACAATTTTCAGATCGAACTTACCGGTGAACCATTCTTTGGACTCGTCTCGTCCGACTCTATGAGGGACAGAAACCTTCGACTTCCTCCTCCTTCTCCTAGAAACTCTATGACCTGGCCTCTCAAGAACGACGTTCACGTCCATCCCGAAGATTCCAATGTCGGGATCGTACTTCTGATCGGGGAAGTCCGTGTAGTCGGATATGCCGAATGAAAGATTACCAGAGATGTCGAAGTTGTATGCTGGCAGGGTGTGGTCACGAACCCAGAATGCGTCCTTGAGGAACGACTCGACCTTCTCCGAGCCGCGTATCGTTACCTTGCATCCTATTGGTGCACCCTTCCTTGTTCCGAGGTCCCTGTTTGTCTTGGTGGAGAGTGTCCTTGATGGAGTCATTCCGGTTAGAACTTCCAGAACTCGCTCGGCCAACTGGAGACGCCTCCCGCCCTCTCCGACACCGATGTTCACTGTCACCTTGGTGATTGAGGGGGAGAGCATTGGGTTCGATGCTTCACTCATGACTCAGCCTCCAGTGGTATATCGGTCTCCTTTCCGATGATGAAAACGTAGTCGGTAATCGTCCCGAATTCCTCGAATATTGTCTCGTTTGGCTTCGAGGATCTCTTGACGTCTTGATCCTTGATTACGGAGGTCTCGCCGATGTGGCTCCCTCCAGTCAGGTATGCCTTTGCACCCTTCTTCATCTTGATGTGGGAGGAAACTTCCTGACTCGGCAGGGAGATCACTAGAGAGTCCCCTGTCTTGTAGTCGGGAGACTTGTCCATGAGCATGTTCCGTCCATCGTGCAGGTGGACCTGCGTCTTGCCGCCCTTGACAGTGGTCTTCCCCATGACCCTGCAGATCTTGCTTCCTGTAGCCTTCTTTGAGATTGACCTGTATCGTAGCTTTCCGTTGGTGTCAAGGATGCATCGGTAATTCTCTTCGCCGACTGTCAGAACGTCCATCAGACCCACTCCACGAGCCCTGTCAGTCTCCACCTTTCCATCGACCATGACGCTTTGAGAGTGGAGTATTCTCTTCGCCTCCCTCATGTTGTGAGCCACTCCTAGGACATCTCTGAGGATGATTCCAAGTGGCATGCACATCTCAATCTGGTGACCACCCGGGTTTGGCTTCTGTGCCCAGATGTTGGTCTTCCTAGTAAGAGGCCATGTCCTTGGCATGACGAGCCTCTTGTGGTGGCTTCTACTCATTCGGAGACACCTCCTGCGGATCTGTCAACGATCCTCTTGATTCGTACTGGGTCACCCTCGAACAGTTTTGTCACTATGACGTTTGATGGGTTGACGGGGACGGCTTCTTCCTTACCATCAGCCGTGGTCTGAGTCAGCCCATCGATGAAGATGAAACCTCTCTTTGTGTCGACGGATGCGACCTTGGCCTTCACGCCGGCCCTCCCCCTTGGCTGTCCGAGCCTCTTTCCTCTGGCGTCTGCCTTGACACTATTCGGATGGCTGAAGTCCCCTCTGATTACTTCGACCTCGTCCCCGACCCTGATAGTCACTGATCGGACCTGCCTGAGGTCAGAATCATCGGAGATAAGCCGGGCTCGCATTCTCTTCCTCTTTACGTGAGTAGGCGCATCCCTCTGGGACATTCTCTGCTTTCCTGCTTTCTTGCTATCCATTCTAATCACCTACACAATCTGTTTGGCCGTAGCCGCTATCCTTGGCCATCTCTCGGCCGCTTCCCTGCTGACGGGCCCCTTGATATCGGAACCCTGGACGTCTCCCTTCTCGTTTGTGATGACGCAGGCGTTGTCCTCGAACTGTACCCACGTTCCATCCACCCGTCTGAAGGGCCTAGATTGGCGTACTATCACTGCAGTGAATATCTGGCGTCGCGTCTCCGGGGTGCCTCGTCTGACTGTGACTCTAATCATGTCTCCAACCCCGGCTGATGGGTACCTTCTGGCCACCCCTCCCTTCTTCAGAACGGTGATCAGTTGCACTACCTTTGCGCCTGTGTTGTCGACGCATTCCAATCGTGCCTGGGTTGGCAGTGCGGATGTCACTCTGCCGGCAATTCCCTTCATTCGCTCGCCTCCTTCTCTATTACACAGAATTTCACAGTCTTGGAAAGTGGCCTGCATTCCATGATGCGAACTCTATCACCGGGGTTTAGATCGCCTATGCAGGTGGGCAGATGGACCGAATAGCGTCTGGTGCGCTTCTCGTACCTCTCAAACTTCTTCATGTAGCGAGTAGCCTCCCTCTGCACTACAACTGTGTCTGTCATCCCCTGTGAAGAGACCACTCCGCTGATAATCTGTCCACGAAGCCTTAGGGTGCCGTAGAACGGACAGTTCTTGTTCCCGTCCCACTCTCCTTCGGGCTTCTTGACGTCTACACCTATGTCTCTCATTTCAGGACCTCCTGTATGTCTTGCCGATTCTGTCCTCGGGCCTCTGACCGACGGCAGAGCCGTCGATCTCCTCGTCTTCGATGGTGAATTTGATTGTGTCCTTGGCCATGATGATGTCTTTGCTTCCGGCATGGACTCGTATAGTGCGCCTGGTTTCGTCCATCACCATGCCTGACACGCCAACTAGGGTTGGATCAGTTGAATCGATTACCTCCAGAGTTCTGGAGAGCCAAGGGAGGTTGATCATCTGGCTCATTCAGCGCACCTCCACCTGGTAGCCATTCTGCTCGAGCACCTTGGCTGCCTTCTTCTTGTGATTCCCCTGAAGTTCGATGGTCCTGCCCTTGACCGTGCCGCCACTGGCGCATGCCCCCTTCAGAATCTTGGCCAGTTGGCCGATGTCGATTGCGGTGTCCTCTATTCCCTCGACCATAGTGACCATCTTACCATATCTTCTCCTAACCACTGAAATCACTGCCTTCTGCTGTTCTTTGGCTATCTCCTGACAAATACATAGGTCATCTGGAAGTGCACACATGTTACAAATTCCCGCCAAAATCACTCCTCCTTTTCCTGACTTGTCTTCGTGAGGAGTCTTGCAATGCTCCTTCGAGTCTGCTTGTAGGCTCCTGCATTGGACGTAGAGCCACCTAGTGCCTGCTGAGCCCTTAGTTGGAGCATCTCGTCTCTGAGTTCTCCCAGAGTGATCTCGCGCTGCTCCTGGTTCATCTCATCGATTTCCTTAGAGCTGACGTGTGACATTTCACTCCTCCTCCTTTTTTGCTGCCCTCGCTAGGGCTTCCTCTAGATCTAGGGGTACGAATCCAGGTGCCTCCACTAGTTCGGGTAGTCCGGACTCGCTTCTTTCCTGGATTGTTATCTCATGTGGGAGCTTGGATCCTGGCCTCATTATTCTCACAGTGCAGCCTACTGTCCCGAGCTTCTTCACGGCCGTTGAGAATCCGACATCCATCAACTGTAAAGCAGTCTCGCCGCAGTACTTGATATGCCCCTTCTGGAACTTCTCGACTCGGTGCCTAGCACCGGTAATCTTGCCACTGAGTGTGACGATGCAACCCCTGGCACCGGCATCCATTATGTTCTGCACGGTGCTGTGGCCGGCTCTTCGGAAGAACCATCCCCTCTCGAGAGAGCTTGCGAGTCTGCTGGCCATAACCTGGGCATTGATTCGGGATTCCCCGATCTCCTCCACTTCTAGCTGTGGGTTGGTGAGGTTGAAGTCTTCCTGTAGTCGGCGTTGAAGTTCGTGGATGACCTTGCCCCTTCTTCCTATGACTCGTCCTACTTGCTCAGCTATCAGGGTGACCTTTGTCCCCTCTGGAGTCCTAGTGAAGGTTAGCCCGCCGAAGCCTGCCCTCTCGGTCTCCTTGAGCAGGTACTCTCGGACGAGTTGCCTCTCGACATTGCGGTTAATCATCTTCTGAATTGTGTTCTCCTTCATGCGATCACCTCAGAACTCTTCGTCTCCCATTTCCTCATCATCGTCTCCGAAGTACTCTAGGAAAATTTCCAGATTGACCTGATAGTGGTTGCTGGGAGTTGCCCGGCCCATTGCTCGAGGCCTCATATTTGTGGCAACTTGTCCACGATGAGCAGCGACGTGTGTGATTACCATGTCCTCGGCATCAATGTCATCGAATCGTTGCCTTGCGTTGTCCATGGCGCCGCTGATTAGTTTGATGAATTCACGGGAAGCCTTGTTTGGGAACTTTCCTGGTCCCATTTTCCCCTTCCTGTGCCCAGCCATTGTATTGCCGCCCCTTCCCTTTCGGGATCTGCGCTTGTAAGGAATTGCCCTCTTCTTGTCGACCACGTCTTCCAAGTAATCTCTGGCGGATTCAGCGTTCATCCCTCGGATGGCCTTGGCAATGTGGTAGCAGTGCTTGTGATGGCAGTCTAAGTTCACAGCCCTAGCCGTAACTAGGTTTGAACCCTCGAGAAGCTGAGTGTATCCGCTCTGCGACTTTCCGGTTCTCCTACTCATTCATCTCACCTCACTTTAGTGCCACGTGCTGGGAAGATCTAGTTGCACCCACACCAGGTCCGGTGTGCGTTACAGACTTCCTAGTAACGGCGAATTCACCCAATGCATGACCAATCATTGGTGGTGTTATGTCCAAGTTGACGAATTTCTGACCGTTATGGACGCCTATTGTCTTGCCTACCATCTCGGGTAGAATGTACATCCCTCTGCAGTGAGTTCTCACAGCCTTCCCATTGCTGTTCCTGACGCTCTCGAGTAGTTTTTCGCACTCGATGCTTAGTCCCCTCTGTAATGACCTCTTGACTCTTGAAGGCATCAGGGTGGCGATAGAGATTGTATCGGGGTCATATTCGTCGTTCTCAGGTTCACTACTGTTACCCCATGGGTACAGTGGGATGTCCTGTAGCTCGACAATCGTGTACCCCCTCCACAAGAATTCCTTCTTCCTCCTCTCGGAGATCTTCGATCGCCTCTTCCTTGCCTGACGCCTCGCCATCTTGGCTGTCCTGAACTGTTTCCTCTTCCT
Organism: Methanobacteriota archaeon; assembly: GCA_004195615.1. Taxonomy (GTDB): domain Archaea; phylum Thermoplasmatota; class Poseidoniia; order Poseidoniales; family Thalassarchaeaceae; genus UBA36. The sequence goes on from PSPW01000001.1 coordinate 12,064, forward strand.
AGCCATATTATCTACTCCTTCTTCGACCTTCCACGACCGGTCCTTCTAGGTGCGATGTTCCCAACCTTCTGGCCGGGTGGTGAATTTCTGCTAACGGAGTTGGGGCCGTGGACGGCCTGGTGGTTTCCGCCACCATGCGGGTGGTCTACTGGATTCATTGCTACTCCACTGACTGTGGGGTACTGCTTTCCTCGTGCCCTGGCCCTGTGGTGAGCGGCCCCTGCCTTCATCAAGGGCTTCTCGGTCCTGCCGTGGCCACCGAGGACGCCGATGGTCGCCCTGCACTTGGCAGGCAGGTCCTTTGAGTGTCCGCTTGGTAGTATGACTCTGACGTATTTTCCCATCCTAGTATCAATCATAGCAGAGTTTCCACCGGATCTTGCTATCTTGCCGCCGTCTCCTGGGCGCAATTCAAGGTTGCAAATCTGAGTCCCCTCTGGAATCTGGCTTAGTGTGGTGACGTTGCCCGGCCTCAGGGAAACCTTGTCGCCGAATGCGACTGTCTGTCCCACGGAAACTCCCTCTGGTGCGCCCAAATGCGCGACTGCCCCGTCCTCGAACTTTACCTTGGCTAGCGGTGCAGTGTGAGCGGGGCTGTGAACCAGATCGATAACCTCTGCAATCTCACCGCTGACCCTCGGGAGTCTATTTGCAGCAGGGAATCTGTGACTAGAAACTCGGTTCTTGGGGCTTGACCCCTGCCTCTGTGAACGTGTCCTCTTACCCATGAAATCACCTTCTAGAACGCTCCGAGTTTGAGCGCTGCCTCCTCTGCATCGTATCCATCGGCGAGACGGATGCTGGCATGCTTGCCAGTTCTGTTGATTCTAACGTTGACCTTTGAGACCTTGACCTCGAGAAGAGTCTCTATTGCCGCCTTGATGTCTTTCTTTGTCGCCTCTCTTCGGACGATGAATTCAATCCTGTTGTTGTTCTCCGTGTGGCCGCCCGCTGGATCTGCAATCCTCCTTGCTTCGAGGGTCTTCTCTGTAATCCAAGGCATGATTATCACGTCATATGGGTCCATCATCAATCACTCCAGAGCCCCTATTGCGGACTTCGTCCATACTGTGAGTCGTCCCATGTCTCCACCGGGTGCGATGTCTTCGGCGCACAGGTCCTTGGCAGCGACTACATCCACGCCTGGGATGTTTCGAGCTGCCTTTTCTAGGCCATCTTTCTGAGCTACGACCAGTAGGACGCTCTTTGGCGTCCTGTACTTACGTCCCCTCATTGTGCCCTTGCCGGCCCTGATTGACCTGCCGCTCTTGGAGCGGATCAAGTCTGCGGAGACGCCTAGGCCCTCCATCATGGCTACGAACTTGCGAGTAGAGTTCTGAGTAGGTATTGACTCGATGTCGTACTTCTCGTCCGAACCGTCCCTCGACTCGATGTAATCATCGATGATGATCGGGAATCTGAGACCCTCCTCAAACCTGTGGCCTCGCGAAGAAACTGTGCTTGGGTCGCAGGACGCAGCGATGGCAGAGTCGCGAGCTATCTTCCTCTCGCGAGAGTTCATCTTCTGTGACCACTCCTTGTCCACCTTTGGTCCATGGGCCCTTCTCCCGCCTCTGGTATGTGGGTTCTGAGCACCGGTTCTCTGACCTGCCTTCCTCATGATTCTGGAAACTCCACGACCCTTGCCCCACCATTCAACGGAGTGCTTCATACCTGGTTGTGGAGCACGCTTTCCGTCGTGTTCCCTGTGACCATAGGATTGCCTCCGGTTGGCCCTAGAAGCATGGACGGCAGCACGGACCAGGTCCTCTCTAATCTGTGAAGTGAATGGCGATGGTAGTTCGACAGCCTTGCCGTCCTTGGCCTCCACAGCGTATGTTTCTGCCAGAAGACCTGCATCCATCTCCTCTTGGGCGACCAAGTTGATCAGATTGTATGCCTTTGTCTTCATATTATCACACACCCTGCTTGCTCGAGGTACTGACGTAGGTCACATCCACCTCTCCGAGAGTCTTCCTCGGACGAGTTGGGTCTCTGAACCTGATGAGCCTCTTTGCTGGGCCCGGGAGGCTCCCCTCAATAATCATGTATGGATTGTGGACTTCCCCGTAGTTCAGGAAACCTCCTGCTGGGGTTATCTCTGATTCCTCGGGATTGGAGATCCTCAGGATCTTCTTGTTCAGCTCGGTTCTCTTGTGGTATCCGACCTGCCCGGCTTGCCTGATGGTCTTCCTAACGTATCCAGTTCCAAAATCGCCCATGTTCCCGCCCTGACGCCTCCTCTTGCTGTTCTTATGGCTCAGAAGCTTTAGTCCGAACCTCTTGATGGATCCTTGCCAACCCTTCCCTTTGGTGACGCCGACAACGTCGACCTCTTGTCCGACTTCGTAGACGTCTTCGAGACCGATTTGTCCGCCAAGACGTTCCAGTGCCCAGTCAAGTTTTGCATCTATGCCGCCCCCGTTCAATCCTATCTCCATTATCTCGGGAGTCTTCGATGGGACGCCCTTAACTCGGTCTGGTTGAGTGCAGACGATCAGGCGAACCTCGATAATGTCCTGTTCCCTCAGAGAGTTTACTGCATCCTCAGATGGTTGAGATGACCTCTTCGGGATTCTTCCGCCACGTGTTGCTGGTTTCCTGCCCTCCTCTACGTCCCTTTCTCCTCGGGTCTGGTTTGCGAAACGCGGGAATAGGTTGGTGGGCGAGTCTGCGGAGACGTCGGCCCAAACCTCGCCAGCCGTCTGCTTCCCATAGGGAGTCATCCTGTAGCCTCTTACGGCTAGAACGTTCAGTGGAGGAGCCTCGACGACGGTGACTGCCTTCCTAACTTCCTGGCCTGCAGAGGTTGATTTTGGGTTGGTGTCCCTCATCAGGATGTGAGTCATTCCAGCCTTCCAACCTGCGAATCCTTGGATACGGACCTCGGAAGACTCTGTTTCTGGCCATGAGGTGATTCTAGCGAATTGGCGGATTGCACGCTTTCTTGGACCATAGCCCATGCTACCACGGCGGGGTTTGGATCGGTCTGCCATTGCATTTCCTCCTGTATTCCGAAATTGGCCGCGAGCGGACAATGCCGGGCCAACCGCGCTATGGAAGCACCGTGACACCGGGCCGAATCCGCGAATGCAGATACGGTTTGTGGGATGCTAATCAGAGCCCTTTGGTGTCTGGTACCTCACGCAGTGAGCGGCCTTGCGACAAACATACCCTATTTGAACGAATCGGGGTGCCAAATGCACACCTCTGTGGGATGATTGGGGCGAATATTGTCAATGCAACGATTTTGAACCCTGACTCCGGAGGTCTGGGTCCGTGTTCCCATATGTTGACCATCCAGGATTGGTTTCGGAAATGGTACAGGCCAGGGCATACCAACTCCAGGCCATAGACGATGCGATGGCTGGTTCGATGCTTCTAATCCTACCTACTGCTGCTGGAAAGACTGCAGTGGCATGGATGTCCATAGTAGAGAGATTGGAGAGAACCGGGGGTTGGGCATTGGTTATCGCCCCTACCGTTGCCCTTTCGAATCAACATCTGGAAAATGCCCTGCCAGTCCTTTCCAATGCTTCTGAATTAAGTCCAATTGTGCTGAGTGGACAGCAAACTGCCTCTAAGAGGCCTGAACTCTGGAGTGGTTCACGATTGGTTTTTGCAACGCCACAGGTGGTGAGAAACGATGTGAGAAAAGGAGTTCTTTCATTGGAGGATTGTAGCCTACTTGTTGTCGACGAGGCTCATCACTGCACCGGAGAGCACGCAATGGCTGAGGTAGCTGAGATGTACATTTCTCAATCTGAGAATCCACTGATACTGGCCACTACGGCAAGCCCTGGTTCGAGGAGGGAACAAGTTCAGGAGATTTGCAGGAGGCTGGGGATTCAGAAGATTCATCTTCGTACCAGAGATGATCCGATGGTGGCAGAGTTCCTATCGGAGCTAGATGTTGAGGAAGTGGGAGTTGAGGTTCCGAGTGAAATCCGGGACCTCGCAGAGCCATTCAGGATTTGGCAAGAGGGGATTGTAGACAGGGAGCGAAGGAGTGGCAGGTACGTGATGCCAGGGGCGGTGAATCAAGCGGGTCTATCGAATGCGATGGAAAGGGCTCAGGAGGCCATTAAGAGAGAAGATGTAAGCGGTTACAGGTCATCCTCTCAGATTGCCACGGCCATGAGGCTGCATCATCTGATTAACCACCTTCTCTGTCAGGGAATAGCAGCATCGAGGCATTTTCTATCAAGGATGGAGGATGAGGGAGGGAAGAGCAAATCTGCGAAGGACTTTCTCAGGGATCGGAGAGTCAGGAGGCTGACAGCCAGTCTAGAGGCCATGAATGAGGTGCACTCCAAAGTTGGGGCAGTCAGAAGGCTAGTTCGTGAGAGGATTAGAAGAGATTCGGAATCTAGGGTAATTGTTTTCGCCAACTATCGAGATACAGTTGAAGCCCTCGAAGGCGCACTTTCAGAGCTCGAAGGGGTGAGGGCGCTCCAGTTCATCGGACAATCGAGTCGCTCTGGTTCTGGAGGGCTCACAGCAAAGCAGCAGATAGGTAGACTTTCCGAGTTCAGAGCAGGGTCAGCGAACGTTCTGATTGCCACATCAGTAGGGGAAGAAGGTCTAGACATCCCAAGCGCAGACCTTGTCATATTCTATGAGCCCGTCTCAAGCGAAATCAGGACCATTCAGAGGAGAGGCAGAACTGGAAGAAGGAGACAAGGAGAAGTGGTCGTCCTTGTTGCCGAGGGAACAAGGGACGAAAGAGCCAAGGATTCGGCAAAGAGGAAGGAAGAGTACATGCACAAGGCTGCGAGGAGAGTCTCGAGAGGACTTCCAGGGAGTCCTCACAAAGATTTGTCAAACTTGGCGAGGTTCTCGGTATCCTCAGAAAGCGGTATCTGCTCGGCTGCTGAATTCGTAACTGATGCCAGAGAACGCCATAGGCGCGATCTTGCAGGAACAGATACTACTCCGGCCAAGAGTGCTAAGGAAACTCACAGGGAAGACCTTTCTCCGAGTAATTTCAGACCCAGTGGGCAGACTGGCCTTGACCAGTTCTAGTCGCCGATTACAGCTATCCTTGTCCTGAGTTGGGCTAGTCGGTTGTTGTAGTGTCCAAATGCGAATGCGAGCATCTCTGTTAGATGGATTACCGGGATATTGGTGGATAGCCCGGTCGTCCTGCTAGCCTTGCCCTGATAGATATCGAGTGCGGTGTGGGAAAGGGTGCATGCGCTAACTATCATAGCCGCACCTTCCGACTTTGCGTCATTGATGGTTGAGGCGATTTGTCGGAGAACTGTTGCCTCCTCCGAGAATAAACCTGGGACTCCCACGCTTTGAGTTCTACTTTCCCACATTACAGGCTCGCCCCCTAAGGCTTTGATCAGGAGCTCCAGGTACTGTGGGTCGAAAACATCGTCTTCTCCACAAGCGCCCTCCTGCTGCATGTTGGGACCGTAGAATCCGGCAATTGGGAAGTCTATTGGGTTGCGGACCTTCTCGCTGACTTTGTCCAAGCCGATCTCGTCGACAATTACGTGGAGGAGGTGATGTATGCTTAACTTGCCCGACATGGTGAGACCTGAAGTGCGCTGGAGAACTTCGTTAGTTTTGGCTAGTAATAGAGGGTCATCATTCAGTCTGGCGAGGTCTTCGTTAAGATTTCCAGCCGTGGCGGCGCATGGAGTGATTATGTCCATGCCCATCGATTCTGCGATTGCGAAGTTTCGTGCGTTCAGAGTTACTTGCAGCAAGTCGTTGGCCTGTCTGATTATTCCCGCACCACAACTTGTTGCCCCGTTCATGGGTAAGAGTTCGATTCCCAGGGAACGAGCAGTGGGCTCCATAGTCTGGGAAACTTCAGTAGCACTGCTGTGAGCGATGTTGCCAGGGTGGTAAGCGTACTTCATGGCCATCAGAATCTACCATCCATCTCGTTGAAAATTGCCACGACCTCGTGGTGATTGTCCACCGATGAGTTGAACTGCTTGGGCATCTTTCCTATTCCTGCTGGTGGAGCCACCATCCCCAGCATTCCGTTGAACACATTTCCACCTGTCCTGGTGAATCCAAAGACCATCCGTGCAGTTACTCCTGAGAAGAGGTTTCCAAGAAGTGCGAATGGACCCAGTGCCTGGCGATAGATCACTGTGTCGTTGACCATTCCGCTGCTCTTCACCGTCCAAGTGTACCACCACACGTGCTTGCCGTGTTTTCCGTTGAAGCCGTCTCCCGTTAGTACCGAGTTCTTTACCTCCAAAAGGGCCTCGGAGACAGCGCTTGGTACTGAGGATTGGCGCTTAATCGGAGCTAGGTCGGTTTCAGCCTTAATTCCATTAGGAGAGGATAGTAATCTGTCTATTTCCTCTCCCTTCGAGGGAGAGGTCCGAGGATCGTTTCTCCTAGACCAAGATGATGCGATGACGGCTGGTCCTAGGTATCCGTTTGCGTGAGGGACGGCATCTGAGCTGGAATGGAGGATGTTCTGGCTACCGAAGTCTCTCATCGAGTGTATTCTCGCAGCTACTGCTGGATCCATTGTCCCCATTGTCCCCTGTGGGGTATGTGCCCCTTCCCTTGTGGCGGCGACCATCCATGGATCGCTGGATTCCCTCTTCCTTTCTAGAGACCATGGGTCTATGGCTAAATCTCTGATTACTTCGAATCCGGGAAGGGGTTCGATTCTCAGAGAGATTGCCCCCTCTCTCATTGGTGCGACGGAATCTATCCGGGACAGACCCGGTAATATCAGCCGGCCATTCACCGAAATGGCGGTGTTTGAATCATCTGCTGAGCCGTCACGGAATGTTAGAGACCCATCTTGAGATGACTTGAGTGTTCTCAGAACTTCAAGGACCGACATGTGCCCATGCAGTGAGCATATCCACGTGTCCGTGCCGGTGCTGGAAGTCTCTGGGTCGTACCTGAAGACAGTAACCCCGACCTGCACTGGTTCGGATCTAATCTTGGGTAGCGAAAACCCATCATCTCCCTCTGCTCCAGCTGAAGAGCCACTCACGTACATCTTGATCGAATCCACCATTTCCTCGTGGAATTGCCCAGTGCTATCCACAGCAGCGAGAGCCGGGAGTGCTTCCAAGGTCCACTCCGCTGCGGGTGCATCGTAGTCAACGTCACAGTCCAGGCGAACTATGATGCGGGTCGCTCCGAGTCCCTCGAAACGGCCGTCCCAGTCCTTCCCGGACTGGCAGAAGAACTCGTAGCTCGTGTCGCCTAGTGCGCATATTGCGAAGTGGGTCCCTTCGAGCCGGGATGCTGAGTCGGAGATTGCGAATTGCCACAGATCCTCTGCGTTGTCGGGCATCTCGCCCTCCCCCCAAGTGGAGCAGATGATCATCACACGCTTCTTCCCCGATAGGGAGTTGAAGTCGAATCCATCCATATCGTGGACCTCCCCTACTAGGCCGTAGGACTTTGCATCCTTCGATATCTTCGCAGCGAGTTCCTCGGAGTTGCCAGATTGAGATCCGAATAGTATCACTAGTGATCGGTCTCCCGAGGAAATTAGCCCTTCCAAGTCACCGCTTGCCGTTTCATCCTGAGCTTTCTCTGATCCTGTTTCCTCCGAGGACTCCTCGGATTCTACAGATGTCTCTGCTGGCGAGAGAGCTTTCCCTCCGGCTCCTGCAGAGGCGATGAGTGTCAGAGCATTGGTGGTGAATTCTGCAGCTGGATCATCGTATTCAACATCGCAGTCGACTCGTTCGAGAAGTCTGGTTGCTCCCTGCTTCTCGAACCATCCGTCCCAGTCCTTCCCGGACTGGCAGAAGAACTCGTAGCTGGTATCGCCCAGTGCGCATACTGCAAAGTTGCAGCCAGACAAAGAAGGAGGAGAGTCCCCGTTTGCTGCTTCCCAGAGATCAACGGCGTTGTCGGGCATCTCGCCCTCCCCCCATGTGCTACAAAAAATCAGGACGTTTTTAGCTCCGTCTAGATCTCCAATTTCCATTTCTTCCATCCCCTTTACCGAAGGTGACAGACCTAGAGATTTCGCCTGTTTCTCGGCTATGCTTGCTAGGTCTTCTGAGTTACCTGACTCGGAACCGAAGAGTATCAACAGAGTGGGGGCGGACAAGACATCACCTACCCAGTCTTGGCTGGGTATTCACCTCGACCATAATCAGATTATTGAATATGCGCATCGGTCAAGGTGTTGACAGTGCCGAAAACTGGTCCGGTCACATGTCCATTGCATCGAAGTCTTCGGGCATTGGTCCAGCTCCCTTGCTGGAAATGACATCATCTATCCTCAGAATCATCACAGCAGTCTCAGAAGCACTCTGGATCGCCTGCTCGACCACACGGCTAGGCTCGAAGACCTTGGCCTTGGCCATGTCCACTACGCCGCCCTTGTAGACGTTCACCCCGTAGGTTGACTTGCCCTCGGAATGGGCCTTCCTCAGATCGATGATGGTATTTACGGGGTCGAGGCCGGCATTCTCGGCGAGAGTCCGTGGGATTACCTCCAGGGCACTGGAGAATGCCTCAATCGCCATCTGCTCCCTACCCCCTGTTGACTCTGCGAATAATCTAAGATCTCTGCTAAGTGCAGCGATTACTGAACCGCCGCCAGTGAGTACGACCCCATCCTCATGGGCCACAGCGACCACGCCAATGGCATCCTCGAAGGCTCTCTTCACCTCATCTACTACGTGCTCCGTCCCTCCTCTTAGGAGGACAGAGACGCTCTTGGCTTGTGGGCATCCTTCCACGAACACCATGTCGGAGTCTCCAATCTTCCTCTCCTCTACCTTTGAAGCGATGCCGAGATCCTCTTCAGAAAGATCGTCCAAGTTGTTCACTATCCTGCCGCCAGTAGCCTTCGATAGGGCCTCCATATCGCTCTTCTTCGCCCTCCGGATTGCAAAAATCCCCGACTTAGACATGTAGTGCTGAGCTAGATCATCGATCCCCTTCTGGCAGATTACCGTGTTTGCCCCGCTTTCCACAATCTTGTCGACTAGGGTTCGCAAGAATTTCTCCTCCTCATCGAGGAACTGAGAAAGCATGTTCGGGTCCGTAATCTGAATCTTCGCATCCACCTCGGTCTTCTTGACCTCTATGGCCGAGTTAACCAGTGCTATCTTCGCATTTGTCACGCTCCGAGGCATGCCACTGTGAACCCTCTCTTTGTCGAGAATGATGCCGTCCACGAGAGTGCTGTCCTTAATCGAGCCTCCCTGTTTCTTCTGGACCTTGATGTCATCCAAATCAACTATTGCACCCTCTGCATCTTCCTGTGCAACAGAGAGAACCGCCTTGACGCTAATGTCCGATAGGAATTCCTTCACAGCACCTGTGCTTTTCCCAGTCAGAGCTGTCTTGGCCACCTCAGTGAGCATCTTCTGGTCAACTCCTGTCCCATGAGTATCAATCAGCTCAACGGCCTTGTCTGAGGCCAGTCGGAACCCCTCGCAGATGACTGTCGGATGGACGTTCTGATCCACCAACTCTTCGCTCCTCTTCAGAAGCTCGCCTGCAATCACTACTGCGGTAGTTGTGCCATCGAAGCAGTGTTGCTCCTGCGTCTTTGCGATTTCGATGATCATCTTAGCTGCCGGATGCTCGATATCCATCTCCTTTAGGATGGTGGCGCCGTCGTTGGTGATGACAACATCACCCATTGAGTCTACGAGCATCTTGTCCATGCCCTTCGGACCTAAGGTTGATCTCACAGCGTCGGCGACTGCCTTGGCTGCGGCGATATTGTTGCTCTGGGCCCCCTTCCCAGTAGTTCTTGTTGTTCCCTCTTTCAGAATGAAGATTGGTTGTTGTCCGTTATACATGCAATCACTCGCCTTAGTTCGACGGACGGGGCATCAGAGGGGGGGTCATAAGGCCTCCCAATCGGCTTTCAAGCCTATGTAGGACTACTCTTCCTTCTGAGATTCAAGCCACTGCTTTCCGTAGTACTGCCACTGCTCCATGGTCCACCCCTCTGGGAGTCCGCCTTCTGGAACGGGTGGCTCGGCTGATTCTTGTACAGCTTCAGATGGTTGTTCCATGGAGTTCGATGGAGGTGGTGGCTGTTGAAAAAGCTCCTTCGAGCCCCCATACATTGAGTTGGCGATGTCGTCTGCCGATGGGAGTTGGCTGGTATCCTTCTTTTCCCCGCTCCATCCTTCGACAGTCATGCTGTAATCTCCCAATGATGAGTATTCTTCCAGAGGGGCGCGCGCGCTTCTCAGGACCCTGAAAGAGGAGAATAGGACCACACCCATAATCGCCATACCAATTGCGACCAGGACAAAGTTGGCAGCGAGCCAGCCGACTTCCTTAACGTCCGTCCCTTCCGGAATGGGATCAGGCTTGTAGAGTGTGATCTGGGCCGTCTTTTTTGTCGTGTCCAAATCGCTGATTACGACTAGTGAGACATTGAAGTTGACGATGTTGGCTTCAAGGTTCTCCAGATTCTCGTCCCTGACATCAATATGGATGGTGACGTTCCTACTCTCCCCGGCAGACAGAATGAAGTTTCGGTCATCTTCGTCTACTCTTGCATCGTAGACTGTCCAGAGGTTGTCCAACTCGACATCTGCTCGTATCTGCTGTTCCAATTCTGGATGGGCGCTACGAATGGTGAAAACTAGAATGTAGTCGTCGCCTGATTCAGATATTTCTGCCGCATTTGACTGTGAAGAGGGGGGGAGCACCAGGAGGAAACCGACCGTTCCCACCTCGAATCTTGCTTCGCCCTCTGCGGAGTTTCCTGATTCGATGCTAGTGGCCCTAAGTTTGATTATCCGAGGACCCTCCACCCCGGCAGCGAAAGAGTAGCTCACGCTGAGGTTGTAATCCTCCCCGGGGGCTATGTATGGCGTCCGCCCATCGGATAGGCCGGCTACGAAGGCAGTTACGTCTGATGGGAAATCTAGCTCTATTTCGAAGGCATCGTCCTCGTTTCCTGTATTGGAAATCTTCCACTTGAGGGTTCGTGGGTCGGTACCTGCAGCGAAGACCTCCTGAGAAAGGTCCCTGTCTTCGACTTCTACCAGGTATGTCTTTGGAACCGTGAGGTAGAAATTGGAGACAGACTGGTAACTAGGATTCGATTGACTGGTACCGATAATGGAAACCCTGTAAGTTCCGTTTTCTACCCCTTCAGGCATGGGTAAAATCAGTGAAAGAGTGATCTGTCCACCATTGGCCTCCAGAGTAACTTCTTCGGAACTGATATCAGCTTCTAGCTTCCAGTTATCAGTATCCACTCTGATGTCGAAGGTATCCTCTGTGTTTCCGTAATTGAACAGGAAGACCTGAACTACCTGTAACTGGCCGTCAGCGGGAGCTAGCAACGCATTCTTCACTGGTGCGATTGCTAAGTCATAGTACACCGGCACCTCGATATAAATTTTCGATTCGGCTTGGAATGTATTTGGTAGGCTAGGGTTTGCTCGAAGGTTCAACTCATATGTTCCCGGCTCCATCCCCTCTGGGATGGTAACTTCCACATTCAAAGACGCCTCTTCGACTGGAAGCATGTTGATGGTTGAGACCTCGCCTCCCCCGACCTCGTACCACTTTACATTGTCAGTGGAAAGTTTTCCTTCTAGCAAAGGATTAGGGAAGATTCCCCCGAGGCTCCACGAGGAGTACTGGTTTCCTGTATTCTTCAAGTCCATCGTTATGTTTGCTTTGCCTCCAGGCAATATTATTGCCGCTGGGTTTGCTAGTGTCTCTTGTTTCAGAGTCATCCTATATGTCGATTCGACGCTAACGGGAAGCTCGACGAAGTACTTCGTATCTTGGAAACCGAGGATTCCATCATTGATCCAAGTGTACCAGAACAGATCCTGAACCGGAGCTCCGTCAGGGATTGTCAGGTTGAACCATGCATTGGTGTATGTCCTGGCCTTGATTGTGTTTGTCTTAACCTCGTTATCGTGGTCATTGAAGTTGTTTGAGTCGATTCTGAGGGGGAATTGAGACATCCAAGAACTGTTTGAAACCTCGGTGAAGAATCTGAGAGTGGTGTCGATGTAACCCTTGTTGAAGATACGGCAGTGCAAAGACGGAGAGTTGGGGTCCGCCGCTTCGACGAGGATGGTATTGCCGCCCTCGGACTCGGGGTCGTAGACTGTCGAACCACCGAAATTGTCGGGGAAGTTGCACTGGGCGTCCAGGGTGTACTCCTCTCCGCGTTCTATAGCGAAAATGATGAATGAATCGATGTTGATTCCCTCATCGGAATAGGAGGAATTTGAACGGAAAAGGAAGGATACCGTGAAGCCTTCATTCTGGTGCATCCCGGTAGCATTCCAGACTAGCCTATTCCAGTTCCCCTCGGATGTGGATAGATTGCGTGAAGAGTAATTCAGATACTCCACCCCCCCACCTGCTCCAGAGTCTGTCTCGAGCATGATGGTGTCGCCAGCACCCATTTGCCCCCAAGCGTCAGTTGCAATCTGTATCGAATAGAGCAGTGGGCTATTCACCTTCACTAAGCAGAGATTTGCCCCGTGGATTGAGGACACAATGGGGTCGTGCTCCCCATAACCAAGACCATGACTATCATCGTAGACCTGATCGGAGCATCCGTCGTTCGAGTTGTATCGTTGCCATGCCCACTTGAGTCTGTCGTATCGGTTCGAGGCATAGTTGTCGTTCTCGCCTGAGATCTTCCAATGCCAATCCCCTGTAGCACTGGATTGGTTGTCCATCCTCCATGTTCCAGTTGGGAAATTGTTTGTGTCAGGCTGGTAGCCGTCAGTGTATCCGGCGGCGAACCACGTTGGTTCTCCGAAAGGCACTGCGTTATTCGTGCAGTACTTGCCCTCATTGGCCTCATCATTACAGAAACCATTCTCCATAGGGTCATACCAGAAGGCTATGGGTACATCCCGATCTAGAATGTCATTTGAGTCGTCGCCATCGATTCCAATTCCTGCATCAACAATCCCCCTGAATGTCACGCCACCGGTTAGCCACCCATCATCGCTGAGTGTGCTATGAGCAATCGAAGGAGTCCAGACGAAAGGCATTCTAATCGACTGCCCGGCGGCCAGAGTAATGTTGAATGTCCACTCTTGGATTATTGTTCCAATGGGATGCCAAATCTCTAGTTTGGCGTCTGCGGTTACTGGTGAAGGGTCGACACCTACTTGACGGAATGTGACATTTACCTGAATTGACTCTCCCTTAGTCATGTACTCGAGTGTGCTAGAGTCAGGCTGGTCCCATACTCTTGGAGAATAGCTTGAGTTTCCAATCTCGATCCCTGTAACTTCAAAATCGACGGGATTGTTCTTGGGGCCTACTTCTGATTGCTTTGAAGGGGCATCAGGAGCCTGAATTATGACATTAGAAAGACTCACCGCAATAAGCAGCGAGGAAAGAAGGAGTGCGCGAATCGAACTCATTGACACCAAATTGGGGAAATAAACTGTGTAAGAAGGTTGGGGAGTGTGGTTCATTTGGCATGATGTGGCGGTGGGGCGATTTCAGTACGCTAACGAGTCTTGTCGTGTTAGCTTTGAATGAAGTGCTTATGGTGCAATGCAGAACCGTAGATGATATGGCTGAGCGGGGAAAGGTGACCAAACAGTTAGCCCTAGTTCTGATGGTGATTTTACAAATCACGATGGCCCCCATAGTCCTCTTCTCTCTAACATACCTAATCCAAGTTGATTATGAGGCGGCGCAGATCAGCATCAGGACAGAGTTGATCCATTGGGTAGTCACTGCGGGATTGTCATATGGTGTGATTTCTATAGTCTTGGCACTGGTAGTAGGCGGTTTTAGGCCCTTCTTCATTGCCAATAATGGAGGTTTCCTGTCTTTTCTCAGGCTGAGTCCCAGAACTGGCGATCCCGAATTGGTAGATAGGGCGAGACTGCACCTCCAGGGGACCCCTTATGGCAAGATGGCGAAGCTAGTGCACACGAAAACGAGTGATGGTGAATTCGACCTCATGGCGGTCCACGGCGGGCTTCAACTACTTGCTGTCCCAATGCAGGTGATTCTGATTGCAGTCCCTCTAGCAATTATGGAAGGTGTGCCTGACTCCATGATCAAGCCCAGTAGGGCTTTCGATCTTGGCATGGCGGGTTATCTGATTGCCCTCTGGATTGCGGTCAGAGTTCACCCCATCGTCTCATGGCAACTCGTGGGCATAGCAGCGATGTTCAGAAATGTTATCTGGAGAGTGTCAAGGCTCTCCTGGATTCTGCCGATCTTTCTCTATTGGTTAGTGGCAAGATTGGTGTTGCTCTTCTCGCTTGACATCCTCAACGTGAACTACGAACAGTGGCATGAGATGCAACTAGAGAGGATTGTACTAGAGATGATTGCGCCGGAAGCAGAAATGCCAGAAACTGCGATCCTAGATTTCATCGTGGCGATTTCCGTTCTTCCTATGGCTACCTTCACCACAATTTCCGTCTTGGGTGGGTCGCAGACTATGCCCGAATGGATGTTCGGGCAAGAAGCCGGTCTAGAGTCACTGAGGACAAAGGAATTGGGGTCGGGGAGTGAGGACTCCATTCGGGAAGAATCGGGTGTGAAGATGCCGGAGGAGCAAGAGGATGTCGGATTGAACGAAGAGGATACTGAGAAAGAGAGCCGGATGATCGACATGCCATTCGATATTTTCGGAGACGACTAGGTTTTCTCTTGGGCATGTGGGCGTGGGCTCATCCTCTTAGATCGCTCAGGACTCTTTCAACCCTGTCCATTCCCTTGGAAATGTCTTCCCGGGCAATTGTGTAAGCGAATCTTAGGTGTCCCTCTCCCGCATCGCCAAATGCAGTCCCTGGTGAGCATAGAACGCCACCCTCGAGAAGCTTTACGGCGATTTCCGCACTGTTCATTCCCGGGATCTCAACCTTTGGGAAAACATAGAATGCACCGGTAGGGGTGTGACATGAAACTCCCGGTATTGAGTTCAACCTCTCACAAATCAAATCTCGACGAGTCTTGAACTCGGCGCACATTTCCTCGGGATAGTTTGGGGATTTTACGAGCGCTTCCAGTACTGCATGCTGCATGGCATCATTAGAACATGCAGTTACGTAGTATTGCATTTTGGTCAGTTCCCTCATCAAGCCAGGATCCGGAGAAAGGAGGTATCCAATCCTCCAGCCCGTCATAGCGAATGTCTTGGAGAATGATTGGACCATCACCAGTTTATCGTAACCAGCCCCGAGGAAAGAGACGTGCGGAGCATCGTAAACAATTCGATCGTAAACCTCGTCTGTGATTAGCCACAGGTCATTTTCTCTCGCGAATTCGACAAGTTCGTCCCTTTGCTCCTCATTCACATTCCCGCCAGTTGGGTTACTTGGGAAGTTGTACAGTATGGCTACCGTTTTGTCGTCCACAATCTCCTCCAAGTCTGAGATCGTGGGTACGAAACCGTTCTCGAATTTGCACGGGTAGAATGATGGCTCCCCCCCACATATTACCACATCTGGAGGATATAGTGGAAAGTATGGCTCCGGCATCATCACCTTGTCGCCGGGATTTACGATTGCTAGGAAGATGTCCAGCAGAGCATTCGTCCCACTCATAGTGATGCAGACGTTAGATACGTCCAAAGTTGGGATCCGATGATGCCACATTTCTGCGATCTTTTGCCGGAGCTCGGGCAACCCTGCAGTGGTCGTATACTTGTTTCTGCCATCCTTCATGGCGCGTGTGAATGCCTCGATTGCAATGTCGGGAGGCTGAAAGTCAGGTTCACCGAGACCGAATTGCACAGCATCGTCTCCTGCCATGTCGAACATCCTCCGCACCCCCGTTGGACGAATGCTGTTCGAACGGTCGGAGAATCTCACCATGACCTGCGGACTTGCGTTCTAGGATTTTAACAAGGCGGCTCGGAATACGCGGATTCCCAGATTGGAAGTGGATTATTCGACAATTTCAGCATCGATAACTTGGTTATGCTGTCTTCTTAAGGAGGAGAGCATCCCCTCAATCTGATCATCTGAGCGGTATCTGATTAGCACCAGAGAACCTATCCAGGCAGAGGCCACTAGTACGACTAGACCAACCACTGCAGAGGGGGTGCCATTGGTCGATGGGCCGGATCCTAATCCAACTACTTCGAAGAAGACTGGAAGAGAGTGCGAACCCCCTGATACCGCATGGACTTCCACGGTGTGCTGCCCAATGGGAAGTTTCTCTGGATTAAGAAGAACGTGCCAAAGGAACGGAGTAAGGGCGCCTATTTCTTCGGGGGAGCTTGAGTAGGTAACCTCTTGCCATGCCCCGTCATCGATTCTGAAATCGACTCTTTCGATGGGTCCATCTTGCCCCCATGCATGACCAGTGATGTTGATGACCCCCTCGTTTGAGAAGTTTAGACCATGGTTCTGTAGTTTAGGATCAATTGACTCGGATTGCCCGGACTCATGAAGAAAGATTGCTAGTTCTACGGCAGCCAGTGCGTCAATCATCCCATAGCCGAAATCCCTATTCCAGTATGGGTCAACTTCGGGTGCACTAGGCTCACCTCTAAGCTCAGAGGTGTGCTTCAGCACCTCCTTAATCTGAAGAGGGGTGAGGTTTGAATTTGCCTCCAATACCAGAGCAACAACCCCGCTGACTGATGGGGTCGCATAGGAGGTCCCACTGCCCCTTCCGGTGTAGGTGTTCTGGGATGCATCCCCTCCGATAAAATTGTTGCAAGAACCACTGCTGACACACCCCTCTGCCTGAACAATATTGGATCCCGGTGCACTAATTTCCGGGATCAGTTCATTGATTGGATTACCATCGCCATTGTCCTTCCTAGGTCCTCTGGATGAGTAACTGGCGATTTCGTCATCTGTCCTATTGACCGTGTTCTTGTCATCCGTAGCGGCAACGGTTATTGAAAGAGAAGAGGCACTCATCCCAGAAAGGCCATCGTTGTTTTCCCCATCGTTCCCAGCTGCGTTTAAGACTACTATGCCTGCCTCCATTGCCTCGTCCAATATTCGGCTGTGCATATCAGATCCGTCCGACCCCCCGTCTTCGTGACTGGTAATCCCCCAAGACAGTGAAATTATGTCGATACCATGGCTTTCCTCATCAGCACCAGCCCATGCATCGTCCTTGTGATCGATTATCCACTGGAGACCGTTCATCGCCGACTCATAGGCCTCCTGCTCTAGCAAATAGTTCTCGAAAGGACCAGCGCCGACATCAGTACCAATCCTGACATCGACTAGGCCGGCATCTGGTGCAGAGCCGTAGAATTCGGATTGCGTTCCATCGGCCTCCAGGCCAGTGGCACTTGCCATCCCCATGCAAGCAGTCCCATGCTGGTTTCCGTCATCTGGGTCGAAGGAGCCATCGTCCTCGCGGCCACCGGCGAGGATGCATTGAGGATCGCTATGCAGGTAGCAGACTGCATCATATCCAGCTACAAACTTCCCTACTAAACCAGGATGTTCGTTATCGACTCCAGTATCGACCATTGCGATATTGATGCCCTTCCCGGATAGTCCGTAATCCCAAGCCCCAAAGGGATACTCGGAGGAGTTGCTAGCCTTCACTGCCGGAGTCTGCACGTCACCGTAGAAAACGAGCGAGCCATACCTCTCCACCATGACCACACCGTCAAGTTCTGCGAGTCCCCCAACCTGAGAGGTGTCGATATCTCCTAGCAGGATAGCATCAACGATAGGTAATTCGAGATGGATGTCGAAGCCCATTGATTTCAGCCCCTGTCTATCTTCATCAGAGACTTCCCGTGAGAATGAAAGTCCGATATTCACTGGACCCGAGGTAGACTGTATTGAGTCATGAATGCCATTCCTGTCTTCGTCGAGGGACGAAACCTCCCACCACTCAACTTGGGAGTCCCACCAGATGCCTGCCTGCGTCGGTACTTCGGCACTGTGACCGAGTTCAATCAGTTGAGGGCCGCTGAAATGAGTTGGAGATTCAGAAATGTTAGAGCTCGATGCAGCGATGCTCCCAGACAGGGGTGAGACCAATAAAATCACCAGTGCCAAAGCGACCGGACAACGATTCATCATCATGATGCGGACAGGCGTATGTCTTCAATCCAACCGAAATTAGAGCATGGACGAGATGCTTAGCTAAAGGATCAATGTGGTGGGGGCACTGGGATTTGAACCCAGATCAGCGGGTTTCTTCCGCTTAGCGTGCACCCGGCTCGCGCACGCTCTCGGTTTGCGACGGGTCGGTGCTCCAGTTGCTCATCAAAGCCATCAGAATACCTCCTCGTCGTCATTCCCGTGCAACTGGAGCCCGCGGTACTACCAGGTTATACTATACCCCCAAGGGTGGTTGAGAGAACGGTTTCCCTCTTATGATGCTCTCGGTCCGGAGATGTCTCAATAAGAAAATGCCAAAAGCCCCATAAAGATACTTATTAGCGTCCAGAAGCCCATTATTGCGACTGAAACGCCCCATGCCCTCGGGCGGATTCCGACACTAAGCAGACCAATGATTGCGGTGTACTTTCCAAGCAAGAGGGGTAGCGATCTAAATATAGAGACAGCCAATCCTGCTGAAATCCCGAATCCAATTAGCATCAACGGAGAGAGGGCCGTGCCAAGAATGCCGGATCTTGCCATCGATCCGACACCCTGTGCAATCATCGAGGGATCGATGATCCAAGCAAGCCAAGCAAGCCATAATCCGAGGTAGACATCTTCGGAAAATCTCTTGCCCCCCCTCCAGACCCTGTATTTCCGACCCATTCGTGAATGGAGAAAACGAGAAAAGTGCTCAATTTCGATAATTCTACCTCGAGTCAGCATCGAAACTCCATGATACACCATGATTATGGACAATAATATCTCGAGGAAGATCCAATGAGAACCTAGACCAAGTGCCGAGAGTATTGCTATGGGTGCGGCCCATGCCAAGAATCCGGAAGATGAAGCGCCCATAGTCATGAAGATCCCAACACCGGGAATCAAAGCCTCTTCGGGAGCCTCGTACCTCTTCTCACTGGGCATTGAAAGGACCAGCAAAGGAAGGAGTGAAAGTCCTGTCACCATTGAAAGCAAATCCAAGGGTGATTTGCCAGAACCGAAGGATGCACCTTCGGAAGCTGATTGGATGTCCGAAGGAGACATTGAACCTGGAGACCAAGAGACAATGAATCCGGCCGAGTCGATGACAAACACGGAATCGGTCGGACCGCTTGGCAGAGAGTTTCCAACTGTCCCATCATCGAGTAGTAAGGGCCACGAGCCATTTATCTCCAATGAGAAATCATCCAAGTCGTAGGCCTTCACATCCTCTCCGGTTGCTATCTGAGCAAATGATGCGGACAGACCATCAATAGCCAAGATCTTCTCTGCTGACTCGAAGTCAGACATCTGCCTCTTGGCGTTGGGGGAGCCCGGAGTGAACAACCCGACCACTGCTACGTCTGAGTCGTCCAATAATCCAGACAGTGATTCTGCACCGGATTCTGGATTATGAGTAAGGAGAATAAAATTGGGTGCGGCAGAGCCCTCTCGAAAATTATTAGAGTCAATCTCAGGAAGGCTGAGGGCAGAAACAGAAGATGCTATGGCGAGGAGTAAAATCGCTCCGTAAGCGGGTAATGGGAGTTGGCCGCCCCTCATCGAAACTCCCACCCATGCAATCATGCCAAGGAAGACGGATGCGGCTGCTGCTGCAGAACCTAGGATCGGGGATTTATCAGCAGGTACGCTGAATCGTAAAAGGACCCAGGAGTGGCAAGTCTCTCCCGGATCTTGGTCGGAAAGGACGAGACATGCATCAAGCATGTAGTCACCGGGCGAAAGGGGCCGATCGGTAATCCAATTGAGGACGGTTCTATTCCCTTCTCCCTTTGAGAAACCATCAGGCAACTCGAAGTGATCGACCCAAGTGTCCTCGTAGTGTTTTCCATGCCTCATTTCCGACCATGGCATCGGTCCGACTAACTCGATTGACTGTGTGGAAAAATCAGTGACCCCCCATGGGGAGAAAGGTGTGAACTCTATCCTTGCCATCCTATTTTGATCCACGATCACATCCAATTCTGTCTCGACGATGTGCCCGTCGAATACCACTCCTGTTCTGGCATCGTATGTCCCCCACCACAGGGTCCCGGAGACGGCACATTCGTGTCTAACTTGTATGGATAGACGAATTTCCTCTCCCGAATTCATCGAGATGTTCACATTTTCTGCTCGGACCTCAAAGATGTGAGGATCGGTCCTATCCTTGCTCATAACAATGGATTCGGTATCGGCACCAGAGATAGCAGATATCCCCCCCATTGTAAGGGAAATGGAGAACTGCGTCTCGGAACCGAGTGGACCCCCCACTGGAAGATCTGACATTAAGCAAATATTACTGGCCGACTCCAGAGACGCGAATAGTCTGACGGATATGTTCCCCTCGAACTTGAATGGTTCTTGAGTTTGCGAAGAGAAGGCATCCACGATGGTGGGAAGAGTGAACGAGCTTGACTTGGAAAATGACACACTTCCGGAGGGAAGGCCAGTGACTGTGGTCCAGTTCCTATCTAGAAACTGATTTTCTTCGCCCCCCTTGAGGAACATCATGTGTTGATCGGGGTACGAGAAGTCGAGACCCGGCCCCTCGTAGGCGGTTTGGTTCTGGGCAATACCAGGAGATGATGCCACTAGGATAATTGTGAGAACGGCGGAGATGAAAAGTGGAATCCTTCGCAAATGCATTTTATCCACCATTGGTTTCTGCCTCAAACTGAATGTTCAATCCTTCGTCTCCATGCTACAGGAACCTCGTTGCGACGAAAAGCGCCATCAGGGACCCAGAAAGTGTGGAAATGAAGTTCACGCTATGCTTGCCGAGGAATCCCCTATTCTCCAGAATGGCACCTAGTATGGAATCCACTTGACACCCAAGCCAGCCAAACAATATTACTGCCGGGAAGAAGATTTCAAGTGGTAACCTGTCTCCGTTAATTGCACCCATTATCGAGGAAACTACGGCGATTAGGAGGGCGCCGTAGAAGGCGGCCAAAGTCCCAGTTGGCGACATCCCCCCGTTCGTCCCTGCAGGGACTGCCTCCAAGGTCGTGATAATTCGAGTCCTAGGATCCAGGCTGCCTATCTCCGAGGCTAGTGTATCCGACGCAGCCACGGAAACTGCTGAACAAAGAAGGAAGTATGACCATTCATGGCCGCCGACTAAATAATGGCCGATGGCAACGATACTGGCAATTCCGCCATTAGCCAAGACATTCTTCCACCCCCTGACTCCGTCGTTGGCTTCCTCGGCTGAGATTAGGGCCTTCTCATCAAACCTCCACTTGGTTGCCATTGAGCCAACTATTAGGAATGTCATTAGGACGACCAACCATGTCCAATGCCCCAGTAGAGAGATGGTCAGACCGACGACTAAGGCTGCCAATAGTCCGCCTTTGTCAAGGAGATCCTTCATCATAGAGATTAGCAGAAGTCCTGACACAAGCGCAAGCGAGATGGCGAGATCGACCCCGAGTTCTACCATATTGACGAGTTGTCGTTCACAACTGCGGTCATGAAAGATTCGGAGTAGTTTTCGGGATTAGTTCGAATTTTCAGGCAGTTGGGTTACTCGAGAGAGTTTACACCTCTGATTACTCCTCTTGCAACAAGTAGAACGGAACAAATCAGAAAGATTACCCATGAGAGCATAATCAATGTCGCTCCTCCTTCTCCCATCCCGAGCCACGTTGGGGCATAGAATGACAAGAATGAGCTGCCGTTCCAGAAAGAGTGCCCGACTATTGAGAGGGCGATTGCCGCGGGAATTCTCTTTGGAGTTTGAATTCCTCTCGGAGTTTGTGAAACCGGAATCCTTTCGTAAGTTAGGGAGAAGTCTTCTATTCCCAGTTTGAGTCCTGTTTCTGCCACCCCCGTATCATTTCCAAGGATAATCCATGGATTGATTTCGTCCATTTCTTCGAGGGATGCTTTGCTGATTGCCTCTTCAAGGGTGGGGTGAAAACCGTCGAATCCCGAGAGATCTCCATCTCCGTCGGTATCTATCCCTATTCCCTCTGCCATGTCGATTGCGGAAATGGCCATTGATTTGGCCTTCCATGAGAGTTTTGCTTTGAGTTCCTTGTCAGTGGCCATCCAACCAATTGCGGTCCCCGAAATCGCAGTCCAAACCGCATGTCCGGGAATCGATCCGATGCCCCTGACCAAGATTGTGATCGAGACCGAGAGTGCACCGTCAAGAAGTGAGATTCCGATGTATTGGAAGTTCTCAATCAATGCGAATCCCAGTCCTACTGTGAAACCAACTTGGAAGCCATGCTTGGGACCTGTGATATATGGGAGGAACAAGGCAACCGCCATTGCTTTGAAAATCTCCTCGCAGAAGGGTGCTCCGGCTGCAAGGAGCAAAAACTCGTATGCCCATTGATCCGGTTCGAAAGGAATAATCTCGGGGACGATTAGTGAATTGAAGATGGAGGCAGGGAAGGCAGAGGCCATTCCAGCCATCAGCCATGCCTCGGCATCCCTCCTCCTAGTTGGCAGGCCCAGTAACTTGTTCGAAGTCCCCCACCATGCCAGAACGGGAAGGGAAAACCCGACGAACCAGATTGGAACCGCAAGTAGTAGGAAAAGGATGACTCCTCCGACTTCAGAAACTGTCAGCATCAATATCGAGATGCTTATTCCAGCCGAAACAACGGCAGCGAATAACCCCCATAGTTGCCTATTGGGGGGGACATCCAGAATCGAGTCGTCTTTCACTAAGAATCGAGTTAGCTTTGTCTTCATCGGGGTTCTCAGAGATCCCCCTTCTGGAAGTGCGTGGGCTTCGGAACCAGATGCGTCTGAAACCGCAAGACGAACGTGGACAAGCCGTGGTTTGTGGAGACTCAAGATCAAGAAAACCAGAGGTGCACTGCAGATTCCAGAAACTAGCACCAAACCGGGTTCAAGGCTGATTGCTCCGATTACTAGGAAATGTAGCACATACATCAAGAAGAACGCAGGGATTACCGTCCCCAACATTCTGAGGTAAACTCCCCAAGGCTTGCTGGTTCTTGCAATCCTGAGATTGCTAGGCGGCTCACTTAGGGGTTCTGGATGCTTAATCCGATACATACGACCCATTTGATCGATGAATACTCTCTCGTCTTGCATGCTCTCACCCGGTGCCACTCAGATCGCCCATCACTCGCGATGCCCGAAGCATCCGGTACGATTCCTCATCACTGTGGCGTCCCGTGGAAGACGGGGGGTAATATTGGGGTTTGGCATTAACCGATTACTCCGCACGAGATACAGAAAGTCTCGCTTCTGACTTCGTCCCTCTTCATGCTCCATTGACCGCAGGATGGACAGCGTGGGAGCCTCCTTTTTTTCGAGGCTGCGGATCGGATGGACTTTGGTTTCCGAGACTTTGGGACGGCCCACCCCTTCTTCGGGCGCCTGACCTTTGGCATGCACATGGAAGGGAGGGGGAACTCAAGAAATTGACTGATGAATGGTGGCGTCTTTTTCTGGACGCTAATCATAAGCCAGACGTATATCCGATGGCATGCACTGCACAATTGTCGGAGCAGGAGTATCTGGACTATCTTCCGGAATTAGACTCATAGAGAGTGGCCATGATGTTCAGATTGTATCGGACAAGTTCAGCCCCGAGACGGTGTCTGATGTTGCCGCCGCAATTTGGTATCCCTTTCTGGTGAAACCGGCAGACAAAGCCGGCACTTGGGGAATTGTGACCTATGGCGTTCTCGAGGAGCTTTGTGAGGGAGCTCCAGAAGCAGGCGTGAAAATGAGGGATGGGCGAGAATACCTGAGAGAGGTTGTTGACCTGCCTCCATGGAAGGATGACATAGTCGCATTCAGAATCCTGGAAGAAGGGGAAATCCCCGAGGGGTATGTCTTCGGTTGGGAGTTCAGAGCACCGGTTATTGAGATGCCATTGTATATGCCATGGCTGAATGCTAGGTTCGAAGAGAAAGGGGGCACATTCAAGCAAGGATTTGTCAAAAACCTACAAGATCTGGAGGGAGATATCGTTGTGAACTGTGTTGGACTGGGTGCAAGAGAGCTATGCGATGACATGGAAATCAAACCAGCAAGAGGTCAAATCATTTTCATCGACCAGGACCCTGGGATAGGCCATTTTGATCAGCAACCAGAGACTCTGACATACACCATTCCCAGGAGTGACGTAACCGTCCTTGGAGGTACTGCGCAAGTAGATGATTGGGATCTAGAAATTAGAGATGAGGAAAATGATTTGATCCTGAGCAAGGTAGAGGCGATTTGGCCTGAATTGGATAGGAGCAAGATTATCGGAGGGGCAGTCGGCCTGAGACCTTCAAGAACTGAAGTTAGGTTGGAAGAAGAGAATATTGACGGTGTCCGAGTCATCCACAACTACGGCCACGGGGGTGCTGGAGTCACTTTGTCATGGGGATGCGCTGACGAGGTAGTTTCAATTGCTGAGAGCAGAAAGGAATCGTGATGGAGGCAATCTCGGAAGCTAGGCTATAGGTTGGGCTGGCCCTCAAGCAGACTGAGGACAACGTCATCCCTCATCTGCTCTCTAAAGATCACTCGATCTCTAGGGTTGGGGGGGCTTCCTCCTGCTCCTCAGTTTGTGCTGTTTCAGACTCATCGATGTCCTCGGTGACTTCCTCAGTGCGTCCCCTGAGGCTCTGAAGACCCTCTCCCTCGGGCTCGAGAATGTTGTAGGCGGCTTTGGTTGTGGATATCACTATGGCTCCGATCTTGTATGGATCTCCGTTCGAAGACGGCCTTCTGTCTTCCAGCCTTCCGCACCATCCATCTTCGACTGTTCCGATTGGAATCCTAATCGAGGCACCTCTATCTGAAACACCATAGGAAAACTCGTGGATTGATTGCGTCTCATGCAGTCCGGTTAGCCTCTGTTCGTTATGGGCACCATAGACATCCATATGTTTCTTGATGTTCTTTCCGAATTCCTCGCAGACCTTGTTGAATATCGCCTCGTCGCCACAAGTCCTCAGAGTGGTGTCGGAGAAGTTGACGTGCATTCCAGAACCATTCCAGTCGGTTGCCCCGAGTGGCTTGGGGTGCAACTCTATCGTAAGTCCGTACTTCTCAGCGTTCCTCTCTGCTAGGTACCTGGCGACCCAAACCTCGTCTCCGGCATTCTTTGCTCCCTTGGCGAAGATCTGGAACTCCCATTGCCCAGGAGCCACTTCTGCATTAATCCCCTCGACATTGATTCCCGCCTCAAGGCACATGTCTAGGTGAGTCTCGATAACCTCTCTACCGTATGCGTTCTCTGCACCCACAGAGCAGTAGAACTGTCCTTGGCCTGTTGCATCATTGGGGAATCCCAGTGGGAGATTCGTCTCGGGGTCCCATAGGAAGTACTCCTGTTCGTAACCGAACCAGAAGTCAACGTCATCCTCCTCAATAGTGGCTCGACCGTTAGTGGGGTGCGGAGTGCCATCGGCACCGAACACCTCGCACATCACGAGAAATCCATTAATTCGATCTGGGTCGGAATATATCGCTACTGGCTTCAGGAGGCAATCTGATGAGGCACCCTCAGCTTGTTTAGTGGAGCTGCCGTCGAATGACCACATCTTACAATCATCCAGTTTCCCTGAGAAATCTGTCTCCACCATTGTCTTGCTCCTCAAGCTCTGCGTTGGTTCAAAACCATCCAGCCATATGTACTCTAATTTCGACTTAGTTGCCATATCCCTTTGCCGGGTAAAGGTAGTTTATAGTCTGAACGTTTGAACATTAATATCTCAATATTCTGACTGATTTCATTATATTATTAATATTTATTATACAATTGTTTTATTATTCTATAGATTAGTTGTCATTTGAGTAATAATTATTGTACTGAGTTGAAAAATCCGCTCAATTGAACACTTGCGCAAGGGACATTTTCCTCTAGGCCTAGGTATGTGACATTGAATAGGATGAGTCGCGAGGTGTTTCCATGGGGATGTCGGATGCATGGGCGATCCCTGATTTCAGGAAACTGGTCATCGGCAATGGCGTCAACCAGCTTGGAACCTCGATTTTCATTATTGGGATGGGTTGGACAGTGTCGCAAATCGGTGGGCCAAAGGCATACGGGATGATATTCACTGCATATTTCCTCGGCCACCTCCCCCTGCTCCTATATGGTGGGATGGTAGTTGACCGGATGCCGAGAAGAACGGTGGCACTAGTAGCAGATTTTGCCCAGGCTCTTATGGTCACCTTGGGAGTAATCGTCCTAGCAGTTGGATTTGGAGAAATCAAAACACTACTGGTTGTTGCTTTCTTCACCGGAGGTGCGGGGGCATTCTCGATTCCAGCGATAGGGGCACTGGTTCCAGACCTAGTTGAAGAGGAGTTACTGCCCCAAGCCAATGCCATCAGAGGAGTGGCTATGACTGGAGCATGGATGCTCGGACCTCTGATTGGAGGTTTCTCAGTTGCATCCTGGGGGATCGAGGCATGTCTGATCCTAGATGTTTTGACTTTCGTGTTCAGCGGATTTCTCCTATTGACCATCCCAGAGATCTCGGTTGACAGGGAAGAGAGTGGTGATCTTCGAGAAGAGATCTCGGAGGCATGGGCCTTCGTGAAGACCCAACCGTGGTTATTTGCCGGAATCGTGATGTTCATGATTTGGCACATTGGGGAATCTGCGATCGAGATTGGGATCCCATTCATCATCGAGAACAATGGGTTAGGTGCAAAGGAGTTCGGAATCTTCGGTGCGATTGGGGCTGGTGGGGCGATGATCGGCTCTGTCATTGGAGGCATTAGGCCAGTCTCGAAAGAAGTTCGAGGACTGGTATTCTATGTCTTCGTTGGAGGGATGGCCTGGTGCATGCTGATGTGGGCGATGCCCATTCCCTTCCTGCTGATTCTCGTTTTCGTATTCCTAGAGGGAGTTCTCGGTGGGACCTTGGGGGTGATTTGGCGAACCACGATGTCGGATAGCGTTGACCAGCACCTAAGGGGACGAGTGAACTCGCTGGATGCCATAGGTTCATTGATCTTCATCCCCCTTTCTCCACTAATGGGCGGTTGGATGATCGAGGAGACCAATATCATAACCACATTTGCAATCGCAGTCTCGATCATGCTCCTCACAACCATGGCTGGATTGGTCGTCCCCTCTTTCAGGAAATTCGAGAGGGTGGATTCAGAGCTATTCCCTATAGGGGTCGATTGAAGTCAATCTGTCTGATGTCTACTACGAACCATCTGCTATACAGGCGACTCTGTAGGCTGAATGCTACTGCAAGAACGAAAAAGTAGAGGAACCACGAGAAGGTGGTCTTGCCCATTGAAACTGGTATTTCAGTCAGAATCACGCCATCAAAATATAGACAGGCGCAGATGTATGACACCCTTCCCAAGGTGGTCAACAGGCTCTCCTCCTCTTGTGCCATCACCCTCTTCAAGCGATTCTCCCGCCAACCGTCTGATGCCCTCTTTAGACGCCAGAATGATGTCTCAGCCTCCTTCTTCCTGTCGAAGAACGGTGGCTTCTCTCGGTCATCGGGGCTATCGATGTCCCTAGGCATTCATTCCCCTCTTGCTCATTCCGGAGTTTCCGAACTCCCCTTGGATTGAATTGGGTCTAGTTCCTCGATGACCTGATCGGAGAGATCTTTGGTGCAGCAGGGGCACGGTTGAACCCAGTGTCCTGGAGAAACCTCTCTGAGAGAGAGATCCATGTCGACGCTCTTCTCCCATTCTGGATGCTGCAAGCGATGACCGAATGCACAACCCGGAGGTGGGTCGATAGGAGATGGCACGTCCCCCTCGACTAGGATGCTATCTCTCTTGGCAGACGGATCCGGCTTGGGGATGGCTGAGATTAGGACCTTGGTGTATGCATGCCTTGGGTTCCGATAAATCTCATCGGCATCGGCTAACTCGACAATCTTTCCCAGGTACATGACTGCTACCCTGTCCGAGATATGGCGGACGACCGCTAGGTCATGGGAGATGAAAACAAAAGTAAGATTCATGCTCCTCTGTATACTCTGCAGCAGGTTCAGCACCTGGGCCTGTACGGAGACGTCCAATGCACTGGTTGGCTCATCGAGCAAGATGAATTCTGGATTCAAAGAAAGAGCCCTTGCGAGGGCTATTCTCTGCTTCTGTCCTCCTGAGAACTCGTGGGGAAATCTGGTCATGTGTTCTCTCTTCAAACCGACAGAGTCTAGGAGCTCTTCTACCTTATGAGTCAAATCGACACCATCGGAAATCCCATTCACCAGCAGGGGTTCGCCGACGATTGAGCGAACGGACATCCTGGGATTCATCGAACCACCGGGGTCTTGGAATACTATCTGCATCTTTCGTCTGATCTCCTTGTTCGGGATCTTCCTGATGTCCTCTCCCGAATAACGAACGGAACCGCTTGTGATTGGGATCAGCCCCATTAGGACTCTTCCCAGGGTAGTCTTTCCGCATCCGGACTCGCCGACAATGCCGAGTGTCTCACCACGAGTGACATTCAGACTGACGCCGTCAACTGCCCTGACATATCTCCTAGTCTGCGACAGTAGCCCCTCCTTGATTGGGAACCATTTCTTCAGATTGGTTATCTCTAGAAGCAATTCATCTGACATTTTCTCACTCCCACTTATCCTCATCGGCATCCAAACAAATCGGGCATGCCTCGACCCAGTGTCCAGCACTATGCTCGATCATCTCTGGCCGGATTGTCACAGTCTCGCCCGTCCTCTCCATTCGCTGGCAGAAGCGGCAGCCATTGACGAAATCGGATGGGTTTGCAACCTGCCCGGGGATGGCCGGAAGAATTGACTTCCGAGTGGATTCGATGTTCGGGGTGCATGCTATGAGCCCCCTTGTGTAGGCGTGTAACGGGTTTGCGAAGAGTTCGTCGACAGATGCCCTCTCAACCACCCTTCCCGCGTACATCACCGTCACCTCATCGCACATCCCAGCTATCACCCCAAGATCATGGGTGATTAGGAGTATCGAGGTTTCCATCTCATCACGAAGGTCACGCATCAACTTGAGGATCTGCGCTTGGATTGTCACATCGAGTGCGGTAGTGGGCTCATCCGCAATCAGTAGCTTGGGTTCGCAGGACATCATCATCCCTATCATGACCCTCTGACGCATCCCTCCCGAGAGTTCGTGGGGGTACATCTTCACGACTTCCGCTGGATTGGGAATCCGGACGTCTTCGAGAATTTCACTGACCTGTCGGGAATGTGCTGGATCCAGCCTTAGGAAGTCGAGATAAATTATCACTGGGAGTGCGAGGAGTGTGCAAACAACTGCCAACCCCATTAGCGAAGAGAATGGCATCCATAGCATCAGATAGACGACGAGAGAGACTGCACCCCCCACAAAGACTCCAGGCATGGAGTAAATCGTCCCTTTCCATAAGGAATTGACAAAGATGCCAGGCATGCTCACGTACTCGGATTCCTTGGTGCCGGAAATCGGGTTGATTCGGTCCATGGTGACGCCGGCGCTCAATTCTCCCTCCATTGGGCCCAGCATTGCTTTTTCAGCCCCACCAATGTCCTCACCAGATGTCCCGAAAGTGATCAAGTAGTAAATGGGGAAAACCGCAATGAAGGCGAGCGAGAGGGGTTTCGCGGATTCGGCGAAACCAAGACGGTGCGCTGCGACGACGAATGCCAAGATTGAGATAATCAACGTCGTGGATTTCGGTTTAGCCTCGATTGTTCGGTAGAACAGAGTGAACGGACTGACGAGTGCCTGCCCTATACGGTTCATCATTGGCGTTTCTGGTTCCACGAGCCTGTTATGCTCACGCATCACCTCTGAGATCTGCTTTTCGACAGAGTAAAGGGGATTCAATGCAGTCATAGGCTCTTGGAAAATCATGCTTATCTCGTTCCCCCGGACCCAGCGCATGAACCTCTCATGCTTGCGGGAGTCCGAGGAATAGTAGAAGCCCCCTCCCCATGCAGCAGCAGATACGAGCAATGAACCGAGAAACAGGTCCATACCATGGAGGGGATTGATGAGGATCATCCAAAAGAACCCGAAAATGGACATCAGGACGGAGATGACGACGATTGAGCTGGAAATCCTCTTGATGCGCTTGGTAGATTCCGGTTCTTGGAAAACCAACTCTTCGCCCTCGTACTTGACGCTCCCCTCATCGACCTCGCAGGTGGCCAGTCCGATGGTGACAAGGGAGGTTACTGATTTACCACATCCAGACTCGCCGACTAGTCCCATGACTTGCTTCCTTTTCACATCCAAGTCTACTGAGTTTAGCGCCTCTACCGGGCCGTCAAGGGTGTCGAAGTGGACTTTGAGGCCCCTAATTTCTAGCAAGTTCTCCGACACACCTTCACCTCCTGTTCTTTGGATCAGCCACATCCCTAATGCCGTCGCCAAGTAGATTGAATCCGAGGACTGTTGCTGCTATCGCTAGTCCGGGGTATAGCATCAAGTGTGGGTGGTACAGGAAATCGTCACGGCTCTCGGAGACGAGGATTCCCCACTCCGCCGTACCGGGGTTGGCTCCGAGTCCGATGAACGATAACCCGGATGCGGAAAGTATCGTCCCACCTATATCGAGAGTAAATGCAACAAGCAACGGGGCCCATGCGTTTGGCAGGATGTGCCTGAACATTATCCGTCCAGGAGGCGCCCCTACGCTTCTGGCGGCTTCGACGAAGTTCATCTCCTTCACGTAGAGCACTTGACCCCTGATCAGCCTGGCGTATCCGGGCCATCCGGTGATAATCAGAGCAGCTTGGATCTTCCAAAGTCTATCGAAGTCCTTGATCAGGACGATTTCGTCTCCACTGCCATTGGAGAAGCGAAAAAGGACCACTATGGCTACGAAAATAGCCAGAGTCCTGATAGATAGATAACGCAAAGGGTTGGTCCAGTCAAACGAATCAGCGAGTCTCTCACTGGCTCCTTCGAAATCCCAGTTCTGGATGAACTTCCTATCTGCCAGTGTGATAGCCCCGATCACCACTATGATTCCAAGCGCGGCACCGAGCCTCCAACCGAGGCTCTCGGAAATCCCGAAGAACTCAGGCCAGGCTGGAGCGGGCAGTAAACCGACGAAGAAGAAGAAGCAGAGCAAGGAGAGAAGGGGGCCACGGTATTGCATGACGATATTCATCGTTCTATCGCTAATCCTATCGCCGTCCAGAACCGTAGACAGGAGGTAAGACTGCGTGACCGTGACCAGGAATAGTATTGGAACAAGGACTCCGAACCAGACTGGGATGGTTAGGCTCATGACAGAACCGAGAGCAGCTACAAAAGCCATGGCCAGAATTAATCCGGGGACGGCAAAGAAGATGTCGCAAAACCTCATTATAACCTCGTCCACCCTACCTCCATAGTATCCACTGATGCTACCTACAATAGTGCCAATGGTAACAGTAAGGGTGGCGACGGTAAAGCCAATCTTCAGAGACACCCTAGAGCCGTAAAGCACCTTGCTGAACAGGTCCTGTCCCGTGTCGGTCGTCCCGAAGATGCAAACATCATAGCCATCTGGGAGCCATGAGTGGTGCATTGCTTCGTTGTTGAATTCGTAAGTCACCCATACCCCTAGGTTCAGAGTTGAGTTGTTGTATAGCTCGGGAGTCAGTATCAGAATGGACGAGTTTGCCGGGTCGATGTAGAGCAACGATGAGTTCAGATCGTACCCCTTAGAGTCCTCAATCTTGATAATTCGGATGACTGAGAGGGTGTCTTTGTAGTATCTATTATCCTCTCCGACCTTGTTGTGCGACTCCGCTACGACCTCTTCCAAGAAAAACTTCGACCTGGTGTTAGTGATAATCTTCTGCTCGTGCCAATCGCACTCCTCGGAGCGGGGTTCCTTCATCCTCGGCTCCCAGTCAATGACCCACTCATCCTCGGTGTCCTGGAGGTTCCTGTATGGGTGCTCGACGGCTATTTCATCAGCGAATATTGAGATCGTTGTAACGAAAATGACCATTATTAGCCCGGCTACTGCCAAAAGAGATCGGCGATAGACCTTCCATCCCCTCCACAAATCGCTCCTAGACTGGGAAAGTGCCTGCCTTAGCCTCCTGAGGCTCTCCTTGCGATCCCCTTTCCCATCGTCCCAACTCCTCATTCTAACCTCACCCTTGGATCAATTATGGCGTACGTGATGTCGACTATGAGGTTCGAAAGGAGGAAGATTATCGATGTAACGAGGGTCACGCCCATGATTACCGTGTAGTCGATGGAAGTGATCGACGTCACTGCGACCCTCCCCATCCCGTTGAAAGCGAAGATTGTCTCGGTCAGGACCGCCCCCCCGATGGCACCTCCGATGGAGAATCCAAGGATAGTGACAATGGGGACCAATGCGTTCCTGCAAGCGTGAACCAGGATCACTCTGGATTCGGCTAGTCCCTTCGCGCGCGCAGTCCTGACGTAGTCCTCGTGCAGAACCTCTAGCAGGCTGGCCCTCATGTACCTCAGGAGAGATCCAGCTGACGAGACGCCGAGTGCGATGCAAGGAAGGGCTAGATGGAGCAAGGTGTCCTTGAAGAGTAGCCATCTAGTATTCCACTCGTCAGGTATGGTGGAAAGCTTCGCATCAGACACAAACCAGCTATCGACCAAGTGGAACCCAGTGCCACCTTCAGGGAAGAACCACACGAATCCATCTTCGGGATACGTGAAGCCCGTATCGTGCCTGCCATAGACTGGAAAGCAACCGCCATCGGTGCCGAAGATCGGATCGCACACCCCGCCCATCGCGGAACCGGTTGCGAAGTATAGCTGAAGCATCATGGCGAACCAGAAGATGGGGAGGCTGACGAAGGCGATTCCGAAGAATCTCATGACGTGGTCGAACATCTTATCCTGCCTCACTGCACTGAGGATACCCAGGGTGATGCCCACCGGGTAGGCTATCATCAGAGCGAAGAAGGACATCTCCAGGGTAATCGGGGCGGCATCCTTG
This sequence comes from Methanobacteriota archaeon, assembly GCA_004195615.1. Classification (GTDB taxonomy): domain Archaea; phylum Thermoplasmatota; class Poseidoniia; order Poseidoniales; family Thalassarchaeaceae; genus UBA36. The sequence goes on from PSPW01000001.1 coordinate 44,902, forward strand.
ACGACATCCAAGACTGGTCTGTTGTAAGTCTCAGACTCCCCCCAATCCCCTTCGAACAGCCGGGTTACGTATTTCTTGAACTGCACGTCTACACCTTCGTTCATCCCCAGCCTCTCCCTATTGGCCTGATATGCAGTGATAGGCTCGCCATCATCGGTGTAATCGATGATGATGCCGCACTTGTCGCCGCATTGCGTTGCAGCAGGATCAGCGGGAATCAGATGAGCAACGGAGAATGTGAAAATTACCACTCCCACAATTACTGGGATTAGCAGAAGCAAGCGTCGGACGACGAACTCGTGCAGCTTCATGTTGACTCCCCGGCGCCGGTCCGGACACCGCCCTATGACAGTTGCCGCACACCATGTTCAAAACAGGTTTGCGATGAATTTGATTCGGCTCGACGGCGGGCTCCCGTAGGAGCCCGCCGCCGGCCTTACGTTACTCTAAGCTAGGCTTTCCTAGCAGGAGCCGACTAGTGCGCCGTCGACCATTGGCAGCTTGTCGTAGTCGAACCAGTGGGCCGACCCGATAGCAGCGTATGGTGGGCTGCAGACATCGTCGTGCTTTACGCCGATTCCGTTGTACTGTCCGATGATGATCATGTTCGGATCATCGGTCCATGCTGCGAAGGCGTCGACGTACGCCTGCTCGCGCGTAGCGTCGTCCTGAGAGGTCCTGCCGATTACGAGGGCGGCGTTGACTGCCGAGTTCTCGTATCCGGTACCATAGGCGTCTCCGCCAATGGAGTCGCCGCCCGCGAACGGTGACCAATAGTTGTCAGGGTCCAAGTAATCAGGTGCCCATCCGCTGAAGCGGATGTCCCAGGTCTTTGTGTAGTACATCGTCAGGTACTCGGCCCATGGCTTTGCGTCACCCTCAGTGGCGACTCCGATGGTGCCCAGAGCCTCTGCGATCTGGCCTGCCATAGCAATTCGGTAGTCGTTCCCCTCATTGGCCATGACACGTAGAACGTTCGGAAGGCGGCACTCGTTGCCTGTCCTGTCACCTACGGCGACCACATCGGGTGTGCCACTGACGGATAGCGAAGTGCAGTCGTACTGGCGGATGAATCCTGCAGCCTCCAGTATTGCCTCGGCGTTTGTCAGATCGTAGGTGAAGGTCTCGGTCTGAGTGTCAGCATACAGGAAACCGGTTGGAATCGGTCCGTACTGTGGGGCCAACGAGTTGTCGTAGGTCTCCCTTCGGTGCGTCTCGTAGTCGAATGCGTACGAGATCGCCTCTCGCAGAGCAGCCGTCTCCATGACGTTCATGTCCATGGTGCCATCTGCGTTCGAATCGTGGTTCAGCACGAGTGACGAGTTTGCGTCCGTGTTGGAGGTGTCCTCACCAGCGTCTAGAGCGTTCGGGTTTAGGTTGAAGGCTGCTAGGGTTGTTGTGAAGGTCTCCCTGTAGGAGCAGATGTACCCATCTTTGCTGGCTACGTTCGGCTTGTCGTCGAGTGCTGAATCCTCTCCGGAGTCTAGTGCCCCGTTGCTGTTCTCGTCGATGTAGCAGAAGTTGACCAGATCCTCGATGTTGATGCTGCCGAAGTCGACCTCGCCATCGGTGAAGGCCAGTAGCCTCGTCGATGCCTCAGTGACTATCGAGACAGTGTGGCGGTTGATGTTGTAGTCGCCGCTCTCCCAGTACATCCAGTTTGGTACGAGGACAAGTCTGTCCTCACGGACCCATGACTGCACCAGGTAAGCGTTGGTTCCAGCGCCGAATGGTGCCTCGTCCATCCAAGCATGGCAGTAGTCATCGGAGGTGACGTTTCCGTCAGTATCCAACTCGATAACTCGGTTAGCCTCGCAAAGGTCAGCGTTAATCACTGCGCCCACAGTGTAGGCGATGGTAGAGATGAACGCAGACGATGGTGCGAACAGGGTCACGGAGAAAGAGGTGGAGCTGATAGCCGTGAGGTTTAGTCCACCGTTGTCATCGTGGTTTCCATCTGCATCGTTGCAGTCGAAGCTCTGCTCCAGAATCCATCCAACGTGGCTGTCAGGGGATCCGTATCCTAGAACACGGCACCATGAGTAGACGACGTCGGAGGCCTCCATCTTGTCACCGTTGCTGAAGTAAACATCGTCACGTAGAGTGAAGGTGTAGGTTAGGCTATCAGCACTGACAGTGAATCCTGTTGCGAGCCTTGGCTCGATGATGGCGTTACCCGTGCCATCGCCAGCATACCTGTACAGAGTGTCGTAGACCTGTTCTATCACGTCACCAGAAGCTGAGTCGTAGGCGTCGTGAGGGTCGATTGTCGAGGCATCACCAATGGACATCTCAACAACCTCGCAGGGGTTGTTTGATCCCTGCTCACGACACTTTCTGGACTTCTCAAGCTCGTATGAGGCGTTACCGAAGTCCATGGTTCCTGCAGAATAGGCAGACATGATGGCTGCCTGTGTCATTCCGTATTCACAGGAGTTGTCGTTTTCCTCTGCAGCAGCATCGTAGTTGTTTGCTGCCATGTCGGTACATCCTGGAACCTTTACTACAGTCTCCGTTACGGTCTCCGTTACGGTCTCCGTTACGGTCTCAGTCACAGTTTCGGTTACAGTCAGGACACATGCGTTGTTGCCGCTGTCTAGCGTGTAACCGTCTCCGATTGCGTCGCAGTCAGCTTGTGTCAGCGTCCTTTCCACATCGTCCCCAGCGCATCCCGCTAGGGTCGATGCAATCATTAGTGTGCATAAAAGAAGAGCGTTTGCTTTAGCTTTCATCGCTCTACTGAGACTAAGGTCTGTATTTAGTATCACCCTATAAATTGGACCTTTTGGCCATTCTGATGGATTGATAGTGGATTGATAGTCAATAATAACCTAAAGAAACTGATTGTTGAGCCCTTTCTCTCAGAATCGGAGATTACTGGTGGACGTGCCGAGATTTGAACTCGGGGCCTCTTCCATGCCAAGGAAGCGCGCTTCCAAGCTGCGCCACACGCCCAGTGGGCAGACGAACTGCGACGCTCATTTAAGGGGGACGTGGGGGAGTGGTTGATGTGTCACGCGAGGAAGAGGACGGGAGCGTGCCCGCGATCCCGGATGGATTACTGGAAGACCTGGTTAAGGAGTTGGAGGGGGAAGATGCGCCTTTCGTCAAACACCTCGGGAGAGATTTGGAACTGAAGTGGCTCGAGGAGGATGAGTCGAGGCTGGGTTTCACAAAATTCGAATGCGACCATCACGAGATCTACCGGAGGCGAAGGCTCGGTGTGCCCCGGGGCCCGGTAACCATTGCCATGAACCCAATATTGACCAATGACTCCGCACTATTCCGCCACACTCTGGCGCATGAACTTCTACATGCTGCTGGACTTCTGGATCACGATGGTTTGCATGCAGAGATAGTTGGCAAGGTTGCCCCTGCTCCCAAACTAAGGGACTCCCCTGTCCTGATGAGGCTACGTGAACAAGTGCTGGAAGGACTCCCCGAGGAGCAGTGGATATGTGGCAAATGCGGTCACGCTTGGGAAAGAAGGAGAGTGACAAGGCCAACACGGTGCCCGAAGTGCGCAAGCAGGTTTGAGACGAAGTGAGGGTTCATCTAAGTGAGACCCCCGGAGAGGGTCACGGGCGATTGGTGTAGTCTGGATATCATGCTGGCCTTCTAAGCCGGTGACACGGGTTCGAATCCTGTATTGCCCACCACCATTCCCTTCGCGATAGCCTCATCGAGAAGCGAAACCGATGCTCCGATTATTTCGGTTGAGCCATCAACATCAACGACAACATCAATGCCTAACTCCGGGGTGGAGACCCCATGGGATTCAAGTCGAGGGCCCGAAAGCGCCGCGGAGACACGGACGAGGACAAAGTCACCTCAGAGGACGGAGATTCCGAGGAGTACGAGGGCAAGATCAGATGCGACATCATCGAATGCGACAACTGGGCCGACAAGAAGATCGGGGGCCGCAAGATGGCTTATGACCGGGCAGTGGAGGTATGGGGAGTTTCGGGAGTTTCCCGCAAGGTACGCAAGGTGTCCCTGTGCAAGCCCTGCTACCGGGCATGGAAGAAGGAGAAGAAGAACGAGCCCAAGGAATGGGCATCGAAAGCAATGGGATCATCAGGCAATGCCCCCACTTCCACGCCAGTCAGGAGTTTTGATCAGCCGTGAGGATACTTTGACGCTACTAGGGGTCCATGTTGGTGAAATGTAGTCGACGCACCCCCAAGCGAGAGAGAAGACTGAGGACACAGCGCACCGAGCTAATGTCTCCGGCGTCGAGTGCGGTCGTGGCTACTTCGGAAACGAGATCCCCGACTCGTGTCACAAATTCGAATCCTGTATTGCCCGCCATCTAATCTAGATATGTATCACGAATCGCTCATATACGCGAGGCAGGTCGGAAGGACTCGCAAACTGGAGTGTGATTCACAGTGAAGAGAGGTTCCCGTGCTTGGAAGAAACAGGGGAAGCAACGCTGGAAGTGGCGAAAGAAGAAGCTCCGAAGGCGGAAGGCGGCCAGAAAGCGGGCCAAGCAACAATAACACTGGGTCAGCGTGAATAGGGGTCGCCTCGTCTCGATGTTATGGTCGAGCGGGGCCCTATCGATGCGGAGATTGTCGGCGAGCCTGCGGGTCGCCGAATTCTGATGATGTACAAATCTGGCTCGGCAGCCATTTTGGTAGTTGCGATACTCATCATCGCAGCATTCCAATCGATTGTGGCATCGCCCAAATCCGGATCTAGCGGCGGTGAAGATAGCAGGAACGTCGTTGCCGTGTGGAATCAAAGCGTATACATGCCCAGGCACGAGGAATGCATTGACGAGAGCAACGGGCAGGACTTGCCTGAATTTGGAATCGGATACGAGCCTAGCATCTCAATCACCAGCAATGGGAACATGTTCATCACGGCACACAAGGACCTGAGATGGGGGGGAGAGGATTCCCCGATCCCGATAATCTTAGATCCCGATGACCCGGGACCTTGGTGGGCCTGCACGGATGAGAGGGAGACGACTTGGGACTACTGGGCATCTTGGTTCTGGGCCTCATACGACAATGGTACCACCTGGGGGCATGGGGAGAATTTCGAGCCGACACCTGGAAACATGCTCTTCGCAAACTACCTAGCCGGAGGTTCGGAGTGCCTAGGGGACGAGGGTGATATCTCCGTAGACGCGATGGACACTGTGTACTATCTAGACACTACTCTGGAAGACAACTGGTGGCACACTCTGGAAGACCATGGTACGGAATACTCCACAGGTATCTGTCAGAGAATGAACACCATGGCAGCGGATGACCGACCCTGGGTCGCGGCCCAGGGAGATGGCATCATTCACTACCTCGGCAACTCTGGCGCATCCCCCCCCGAATGCACTGGCGACTCTGGGAGGTACTGGTACTACCACTCTGAGGATGGTGGGAACACATTCTCACAGTGCTACTCGGTACCTGGTGGGTGGAGCACGATTGCCAGCCAGAGGCATGGATCGTACGTCTACATAGCCCAGGAGAATGCGGACACCCAATCGGGTACCGTCATAGTCAGAATCAGCGATGAGTATGGCAGAGGAACGGGTTTCGGCGATGGCACATGGGACCCCCCAATAGACGTCGGACCGAGGGAGGGGAACTGTCCCGAGGGGTACCCAGTGGTGAACAACAACGAGGGAGGCACCGTTGCAGTTGTGTGGGCCGACTGCCCGAACGGAAGCACAGGTCCATGGGAAATCAGGTTCGCCATCTCATACGACCACGGGACGAACTGGTCCACGTGGAACGTCTCTCACATCAATGGGATCCAGATGTACCCGTTCGTCAGCATCAGCGATGGCGACATGGTCTCACTGGCATTCTACGGTCTGGACTTCGATGATGGGGACCTGGATGGCGACTACGTGGAAGGAGAGGAATGGTTCCTGTACGCAGGTGCACTGCAATCACCAGAAGAGGGAGACAGCTGGGATTTTACGATTGCAGACCAGGAGCCATTGCATGTGGTCACTGGTTACGAGGAGCAGTCCGGTGACGTCCATGCGCTGCACGACTTCTTTGAGACCGTCCTGAGTCCAGATGGCTCGTGGATGGGGATTGCCTACCAACAGAACATGGGGCAGCATCCGTTCGAGGAGAACGAGGAGCAGAGGTACATCAAGTTCGTCAGAGGTGACTTCTCAACCGCCTGACGATACCACCACCAACTCTAGCGTTGTGTCACCCTTGATAATCGAAGTATGGGGGACGATTGTCTCCCCGTGGACTGCGAGGACGGTAGATGGGAGGACGCCCATCTTCTCAAGGATCTCGTTGACCGAAATGGGCTTGCTTGATTCGACTTGGACGGACTCTCCCAGATGCTCAACTCGAATGATCACGAAGGGCATGAGGTCGGGTCAGCCTTATGTCTGATTCGCAGGTGGCCGTTTCGCTGCCGAGATCGCATAGCCCGGTATTGCGGTGGATTCGAAATCCACTGTCCATTGGACGCGGGGGTTCAAATCCCTCTCTCGGCGCCATCATCCCCTTCCCACCAGCCTACCTCTTCGGATGGTTCCTCGGTGGTTTCTGGCCCTTCGTCGTCTGGCTCCTTCGAGTATTCCGCCGGTGGCTCTTCTGGATCCTCGAGGTGAATGCCGATCCCCTCCAGCATGGTACCTCTCATTGCGATCCTTGCACCGATCATAAATATCGCCACGAGGTTGAAGCACGAGAGAATTGCGATGTTGGTGAATGCACCTGAACCGATGGAGAAACCGGTGATTAGGACGCTTCTGTCGGAGTCATTGGGGTCGACGAACACATCTATGGAAGATCCCTTTGGGTGCTTCCTCTCGAAGTCCTCCTTCCACTCAAGGCTGGAGTCACTGGAGTCCTCCCAGTCTACTAGTGAAAGCTGGTCGCTTCGGTAGACCGTGTCATCGACCTCGTAACTGTAATCGACTTCCAGCCTAGAGGAACACCCATCGTCACCGCAGGTCTCCCAGATGTAGATCTTCTCGACGGTGCCCTGAGTGCGGTCCCAGTTCTTTGTTTGCCACTGCTCGTAGTGTAATGGGGCGGCGAATATATCGATGGCAAAAACGATGGCAAAGAAAACTATGGTAATGACCAAAACAATAGTGTTTGATTGGGTGGGATTGCCGATTCTGTTAGTGTCCTCATCGAAGGGCATAGAAAGGCCACCGACAGATGTCTATTCTTTCTTTGGTGTGATCTCAAAAAAGATTATAGAGATTTCTTTTGTCAGATACCCATGGAAATCGAAAGCGAATACGGACCTGCATTTACGCTAATGACTGCAAATCTCTCACCGGGAGAGCAAATTAAAGTCGAGCCTGGAGCCATGGTTGCCCAGTCTGAGGGGATGGAGATGAAGACTGGGATGGGAAGTGGCGGGGGCCTTGGTGGATTCATGAAGAGCATGGTCAGGAGCGCGCTTGGCGGTGAGTCCTTCTTCGTTAACACGTACACTGCTAGCCCATCAGGAGGATGGCTCGCCATGGCACCATCTGCCCCAGGGGATATCGAGACGTTTGACCTTGCTCCGGGTCAGGCTTTCTACATGCAAGGAGGGGCATTCATGGCTTCTACCATCAACGTGGAAACCTCGACAAAGTTCCAGGGCTCGAAGGCCCTCTTTTCGAGAGAGGGGTTCTTCTTCCTGAGGGCTGAGGCATCTGAAGTCCCGGGCAAGGTCTTCTACACGTCATACGGTGCTATGAAGAAGTACGAAGTAACGCCAGACAAGCCCATCAAGATCGATAACGGCCATGTGGTGGCATTCACAGAGGGTCTCCATTACAATATCTCTAAAGTAAAGGGGCTCGGTTCCTTCCTGTTCGGGGGAGAGGGTTTCACCCTGGACTTCAATGGTTCTGGGTCAGTTTGGATTCAGACTAGGAACATCCAGGCACTCGCGACTCAGATGATCCCATTCCTCCCGAAGGGAAGTCAGTAGGAATTAGAAGTCAGTGGTGTCCTCGGAGTGCCTGAGAATAACTACACGGGCACCCGGACCAATCCGAACCTGCGGCCTACCGGCCCATTCGCCGACCTCGCCGTTCAGTATTGCAATCTCATCCCCTCGGCAGATGGCAGCGGCCGATACTGGGATGAACTGCTTGAAGGCAACGGAGGCGGCCGTGCCCGTCTTGTCCATCAGAGTGATTGACCAACGGCGTACGTTGGCCCCATCTGGATAGGCATCGATGGACCACACTCGGCCCACTACGCTGACCCTGGTCTCCACCTCGACCACGGGGGCGACATCATCCTCCGTTGCAATGGATACCGACGATCTTTCGTCCAAATCGAACTGTAGCTGGCCCCTCCAGATGGATGGCATCCCCTCATCCACTCGTACACGGGAGCCTTCGGAGATCCCTCTGGTGACGTTACGTGGATTGCCCTGCCTGGAGGGTCTGACGCGTGCTCTGTCATAACCATCCTGGAGGGTAAACTGGAGGCTAATTGATCCGTCATCCAGAAGTTCTGGGCCTTGTAGGCCGACGACGTCGCCGACGATGCTAGTCCTGGTGACTATCTCTCCGATGGAAGTCACTGGCCATGCATGCCCGAATTTCTCGATCCTGCTCTCCAGGGGGAGGTTCAACTCGTAATCCGAGCCCTCGCAGATGCCCCTGTAGTCGCAACGAACACATCGCGCTCTCTCGTTAGGATGGGTTTTGGTCTTGGCAGGTATCCCGCCCCGGTCGAAGAATCGCAGTGGTGATGGTTCGGGAGGGCACATTGAGATATCTGGATCTTGGGCGTGAATCTGGTTGTAGAGTTCCTCTAGCTCGTCGTTCAGAGAGTCCATCTCCTCCTCTGTTAGAAGGTTTACTTGTTTCACCGTGCCAGTTCCCAGGTACCAAATCTCGAGCCCCTCGACCATCTCTTCCCTAGCATGGGTCTCCCACCACAGCCAGCCGTACATCCTGAGTTGATCCAGATAGTCGCCCGATCTGTCACCCTTCCCCACTGAGGCCTTCAGATCGACGATAGTGGGATTCCCGGACCAACGGTAGACGAGATCGTACTCTCCTTGAAACCATTCACCGGGATGTGCACTGGTCTGGGTGAACGACTTGGCATCTGGGTCGACGAACCATGGCCTAGCGACCTCCCATGCCTCGGCCCATGTTATCGGACCGCTACCGGCTGCTGGGTGTGGATTTTCCCACTCTCGGGGAAAACCATCGGGTGCTGGCCAGTAGTTCCGGTGCCCTGATCTCCATTCATCGATGCCGGGACCTCCACTGGAGTCAATGCATTCCTGCACTTGATCCAAGTGCAGAGAGATTGCCGATTCGACCATCTGCCTCCCCTCTTCTTTGTCAACTTCTTCTGCGGAGCCGACCCGATTTGGGCTAGACTTCCAGTCACTAATCGCAGACTCCCAACATCGGTCGAAGTGTACATCCGCCCTAGAAGTAGCCCATGCATGGAAAGATTCCCTGTCGTTTGGGATCGGTTCTCCAGGCAGAGGGCTGAGCCCAGGACCGACCCAGAAGTCCTGATTGTCCCAGTCCGGAGAGCCATCATCGGTCAGGGGAGTGGTCATTGAGGAACGGGAGTCTCTGGCCACCAGAGTCGGTGACTCCCGAAGGACCCGGCAGACGCATTCTTCGACTGCATTACCCCTCAAAATCTGAGGTGGCAAGGGAGACTTGAGGCGGATCATCCATCCGTAGTACCACAGTCTGGGGCATTTCTTCCATGCATTGACCTGGGATGCAGATAGTCTCCGGTATGGGTTGACCTTAGAGTTCTCCGAGTCTGGCTTCCTAACCGGCACGACACCAATTGGAAGTCGGGGACATATCAACTTGAGGAGTGTTCAGAGGCCAAACAACCATCTTGGTTGTGCGAAAAACCATCCCTTCCTAGTCTTGCAGGCATGAAACAGATTCACTCTGCGTCGACCTACTCGAACTAGTTCAACACCCGCTGACTCGAACCTCGAACCCCACTCGTTGCGGACATCATCGGGGAAGCTCTTGGCAAACCTGATTGGGGTTGCCATCGCCTTCGAATTGGCCATCTTCGAGATTGTGCCCAAAACTTCTGACCGCGCCTGCTCGGTCTCCAGATGCTTGATTTCCACCATCACTAGCTCTTCCCGATCCCCGAGCTGATCGCAGACCTCCGAGAAAAGTGGGATGGAGATTCCTTTCTGCAGCCCCGCCTCCCTGATCTCAGAGAATGTCATTTCGGATGTGTCGGAAGGTGACCCATTCACCGTGATAGTGTCATCATGGAAAACAAAGATGATGCCGTCGGAAGACTCCCGGATGTCGAACTCCCAATACCTAAAGTCACCCCTCGAAGGATTTCCGGTGGATCTCATTAATCCCTCTATGGTGTTCTCTGTGAGGGTGCCCGATGCCCCCAAACGATGACCAGAGTTCTTCATTCCGAACCAAACCCATTGTTCTCAGGGGTATTCAGACAGACCATGGTGACCTCTAGCCTTTCGTGAGTGGGGAGGACCTCAACCATGAAGACAGGGTCTTCGATTTCCCCAGCTATGTCCTCGGCTACAACTAGAGGCATCTCGATTCTTTCATTCTGCTCGTCCCACAGGAGGAATCTACGAGGCAGGCCCGTCTCATCAACGAGTTCGTCCATCCAATCGTCCTTGGAATCGGAATCAGCATCAATGGCTCCGAAGATCAGCGTGCCATCCTCCGTGAGGACCTCATGAGGAGCGATGACAGACTCACCTCTCCTGAGAAAGCGTCTCCTTAGCTGCCCTGCGTCCTTGAATACAGATGTGCAGAACTTCAGGTGGAAGCCATAGGGTTCGCGAGTAATTCCGTCGGAGTGGTCCGGAAGGCCCTGCTCAGCGGCCATCACTCGAGACTTCATTTCGTAAGCCAGCTCGTTCGAGCCAGCAGCCCCGGCAGTTATCTCAGTGGAGAGGTTGAATCCCCTCAACTCCATGTTATCGTGGTTTCCGACCGTGATCTCGAGCTCGTTCACATTGAGAAAGGAGATGTCGAAAGTCCGGAGGTCGTCAAGTAGTGCGAGAAGCTCATCCCTCTTGTCTGGCTCGCAGGGAATCTCCACCCCAGTGAGGATGCCCGCCTCGGCGCATGCCGAAATCGTCAATCGGTACCTCTCCGAATCCAGTCCGAGCAGATGGAATCGGATCTCGTCCAGACCTGCATCGGCAAATTCACTGGCCACTTCCGGTCGGAAGGGTATGCTGGTGTACATATGTAGATGGAATCCGGATCCGAACTCGGACTTGAGTCTAGATATTCCCTCTAGCGTGCGTTCCTTCGCCATCAGAGGATCGCCGCCGGTAATCCCGGCTCCAGTGGCCCTCATAGCGCGAGCCTCTTCTATGACCTCATCGAAAGTCTCGCACCTCCTCTCGTTGGCGAACATCCAGTCGACGTCGCGCCGAGTCTCAGAGAGGGGGCAATAGTCGCATTGCCAGTGGCAGTTTCCAGTGATGAACAGAACTAGCTTGCTCCCCATCTGGCACTGGATGCAACCCTCCGTGTCAGAGAGGTCGGGTGCCTCGGCTAGATCTGGGACCTGTGGGAGTGAGAACATCTACGCCTCCACCCATTGTTCGGCTGCCGTCTCCAGAAGCCATTCGTGGAAGCCAGAATCCTGCGACAGCTCTGGGTGGAAAGTGAGTGCCATCCGATTCTGAGTCCGGACCCCCACAACCTCGTCACCCAGTTTCGCCATTATCTGTGCACCGTCACCAGTTTCGACGAATCGAGGTGCTCGGATGAAGACGCCGGGGAATTCCCTGCCTAGAGCAATGGCCTCGATCTCGGATTGGAATGAGTCGGCTTGTGACCCAAAACCGTTCCTCTCGACGGAAGCGTCAATCAGGGGTCCACCCCCATCGCCGGGCTCTGCAAGGAGAATCGCTCCAGCGCAAGTACCCAGAACCGGTCGTCTCTGGTCCTCCCTTATCCACTCGAAAATAGCAGGCAGGAGGGCGGAAATTGCATCGTTTCCCGTTAGCCTCATGGTTGTCGACTCACCTCCGGGCATCACAATAGCATGCAGTTCGACGGAGCCGAGGTCCGAGGCCTTCCTAAGTTCGTGCACCTCGATGTTGATTCCAGTCTCTCTGGATGCCCTCTCGAGAGCGGAAATATGGGAGTGACGGGCCCCCTGAAGCATTACCAGACCAATGCGTAGCACAAACCTCCGGCTTGACAAAGAGAAATGAACCCTATTGCTGCTCCGATGGACTCAAAGACCGCCCGCAACTCCACGCGGACGTGGGGGCCTTGGGTCGCATTCACAACTTTGGGGGTGGCCCCGCCGTTCTCCCTCTCGAAGTGGTGACTGAGGTTGCAGAATCGCTGCCCAATATGAACGGCAGTGGCGTTGGAGTGATGGAAGTCTCCCACAGGAGCTCGGTATTCCAAGAAGTGATTGACTCAGCCATGGACAGGATGAGGAGGATACTTGCAATCCCCGAAGACTACGAGATTCTATTCCTCCAAGGGGGCGCAACGACCCAGTTCTACATGACTGCACTGAACCTCATGAGTCAAAATGGCATGGCGGACTTCCTAGTGACTGGCATTTGGGCCAAGAAGGCCCTGGCTGAGGCAAACAGAATCGGAGACGGGAATGCGGTCTGGGATGGCTCCGATAATGATTTCAAGACCGTTCCGAATGACGGGGACTACTCGATCCGAGAGGATGCCGCGTACCTCCACTACACTTCCAACAACACGCTCTTCGGAACCCAGTTCCATCACCTCCCAGATAGTGGGGGGAAGCCCAGAGTCGTAGATGCCAGCTCGGATATCTGTGGGGCGCCTCTAGACGTTTCGGAGCATGACCTGATCTACGCGGGGGCCCAGAAGAATCTCGGGCCCAGTGGCGTGACGGTGGTCATCCTCTCTCCCTGGGCTGCCAGCAGAAGGAAGGAGGGACTTCCGACCATGATGGATTACCACATCCACCTCTCCAAGAGGTCGATGCTCAACACGCCCAACACCTACGGAATCTTCGTCTTGGACAGGATGCTCTCCTGGGTCGAGAGGAATGGCGGCCTGGAAGGCGCCATCCAGAGGAACAAGGTAAAGTCCGAGATGCTTTATAGCGTGCTGGACGGAAGTGAATTCTGGAGCCCCCATGCGGAAGAAGGCTCCAGATCGATGATGAATGTCACATGGAATCTCGCTGAGGAGAGCCTCGAGCCGACTTTCCTCGCAGAAGCGACGGAAAACGAGATGGGTGGTCTGAAGGGGCACCGTTACATTGGAGGAATCAGGGCCAGCCTGTACAATGGATGCCCCGTCGAGAGTGTGGAGGCCCTCGCTTCATTCATGACAGGATTCGAGAGTCGCCACGGATGAGTGACTCCATGAAAACGAGGAAAATCCTCGATCTGCTAGATTTGACGCTATTGAGGATGGATGCTAGCGAGAGTGATTTGGCCAAGGTCTGTGAACAGGCGAACAAGCATCGAACCGCGGCAGTCTGCGTATTCCCAAGGCACGCTGGATTTGTGAGAGATCACCTAGAAGAGGGGATTTCGATGGCCTTGGTTGCAGGGGGCTTCCCCCGGGGTAGCGATTCCCCGGCGGAGATCTTCGATGCTGTGGAAGACGCCGTATCCAAGGGGGCGGATGAGATAGACTGCGTATTGGAGCCAAGGGACGATAACTCATTCCCGGGAGAATTGGAGTTGGCCAAGCTGATTGCCATGCGAGAGGCAGCCCAAGGACGCATCCTGAAGGTTATTCTCGAAGCCCCATTGCTGGGGGAACGCCAACTCAGGGCGGCGACTAGGATGGCTCTGTCGACTGGAGCCGACTTCGTAAAATCGTGTACGGGGCAGAGGGGTGGATGTAGTGACGAGACGGCTACCATCCTGGCCGAAGAGGTCAGTAGGCATTGCCTTTCCTTTGAAGGGGAGCCCGGAGTGAAGATGTCGGGAGGCATCTCGAAGAGGAGGGATGCGGAGAGGCTGATTGCCTTGGTGAATGAAGAGGACGGGTCAATCTCAGGTAGTGGCCGACTGCGAATAGGAGCATCATCCCTACTGGCGGATTTGGTTGATGGTGGGCTCGGCAGGAATTGAACCTGCGATCTTCGCCATGTGAAGGCGACGTCATAACCCCTAGACCACGAGCCCGGCCTATTTGCCAGCAATCTCCTGCGGATAAGATTGGTTACAATCGAACATCATGGTCCCGCCGGTGTCAAAAGAGGCAGATGTCTCCGAAACCCGTGGCAGAGGGCATCGATCTGAGAGTATTGCACGAGCAAGATACCTGGAAGGCCTTCGGAATCGGCATTGTCCTGTTCTGCATGATAGCCTATGCATCGCTAGGGATTTTCGGCGTCTCGTCATCGCTTTACGGAGTCTCGGATGAGGTTGAACGGGTGCCTGACTTCGAGGTGATGACCATGAACAGGACGGGTATAGATGACTCCATTGCAGGTGAAGATGGCGCGGTAAGGCTATCCGACTTGCAAGGAAGCGTAGTCATCCTCGACTTCATGGCAGTGGACTGCGCAAACTGCCACTACGTTCAGGGGCACATCGAAGATAGTCTCGACGCATGGCAGGAATCGGGGTCGGAGTACCCGGTCGTGGCATTATCGATCGCATCTTGGTACGGGTACGAGTCATTTGACTGGATAAATGAGACATTCGGAGATTCGGGGTCTGACAAGCACATGCGTTGGCCTGTGGCGAACGGTGCATCGGACGCAGTTATCCTAGAGGATGAATCTCGAGGAGACTTAGTAGAGTATTATGCTGCCCAGAACCTCCCTCTCGTGTATGTGATAGACCACGAAGGATACGTGGTAGCCAAGGAGGGGACCGGCACCCCACTTGACGGGTGGTCATCATTCGATAGAGCTGTGGAGCGGGCGAGTGAGGGGGATGCGGAGGACCTTCAATTCGGAATCGAGAAGGCAGGCAGGTCCTTCTCCGGGGTCTTCATCATCGGGCTCTTCCTAGGAGTCCTTGTCTACTTCTCACCCTGCGCATTCCCGGTACTCCCATCCTACATCAGCTACTGCCTCAGTCTCGGGGTCAGAGAAGACGAACTCCGCGAGACGGGAAAGCTAGAGGGAAGGGTCCCCGGGACTCTCGAGATAGGGGCATTCGCAGCACTAGGGCAACTCACCTTCTTCGGAACTGTGGGAGTGGTGATTTTCGGACTGGATGGGGTGCTGAACCTGTCTGGGGTCCTGCATGACATATCCGTGGGAATCGCGCTTCTCCTGATAGTCCTCGGAGCGTTGATGTTGATGGGATGGACCTCGAACGTCCTAGCCCGGGTGCAGGGCCTCCTCGACAGACACATGACTACGGAGGACGATGAGAGATTCACGCCTCGCAGGAACATGTACCTGTGGGGCATCGGTTACAGTGCTGCTTCGGTCGACTGCACTGCGGCTGCAGTTTTCCCCTTCGTGGCATGGCTGGCAGTGGTCGGAGAGGGTGCCCTCGTCATGGGTATGGGGGGGCTGATGCTCTCGGTCTCCCTTCTGATGATAGGGGTGACTGCCCTGGTTGGGATTGGCAGAGGCGCGCTAATCGACACCCTCAGGAGGAACTCGTCGATTGTGAAGGCGACTGGTTCTTGGATGATGATATTCGCTGGGATCGGACTCTTCGCATACCTGAATCAACCGGAAATGGTAGCTGGAATTCTGGGCTAGTTCCCACCTATCGGCTGGAGCATATGCTCTACAACGGGAATGACTGATTCCCATATCCTGTCATGGACCTCTTCGACGGTGTGCCTAGTTGGAATCAGTGTCGCGTCTGCCTTCTTTCCAGCCTCCTGGAACTTCTGCCTGAGGATCTTCTGGTACTGCAGGAAGGAGGAGGTGATGGACGTCGATAGCGCAAGGTCCATGCCGGCCTCGAAGTGATTCAAAGCCTCCAGCCTCTCACCGAACATGATGCGGTTCAGGAGGCGTCGTGGTCCTGCGTGTAGGACAATCATGGCATCGGGTTCAGGAGTATTCGTGTAGAGGGAATCTATCCAGTCCCCATCGCCTCCTCGAACCTGCTCCCTGATCCGGGGAGTGAGGGTGTAGCGATCGGCGATGACCACGAATCCGGCACCTAGGAGGGGTTCGGCCTCGTGCTTAATCTGATCATGCAAGTCTGTGGCATAGAGGAGAGACCTAGTGCGCCAGTTTAGCTGGTGGATGTCCGCGGTTCGTGACTTGACAAGGCCCCCCATCAGATCGGAACGAGCCAACCCAATTGTGTGAGTGGCTATCCCATTTGCCTTCAGTCTGGCAGAGAGAAGCCTAGCATGGAGGGTCCGACCCACGTGGTCGGGACCCTCGATGACAATCAGCTTCCCCACGTGACTCATTGCCCGCCCCCTCCCGAGTAGGAGAGCCAGTCAATGCCCGACTCGCTCAGATTCTGCGCAAGTCTGTCTGACTGATCGATAACTTGTGTGGATGACAGGTCGATGTGCTTGTCGAAAGTTTTCCTCACCCTGGACTGTACCTCTGCAACTGACCCCTGAGCATCCAGGCGTACGATTCGCCCATCATCGACGAGCCCTGCATAAATCTCAGAAACCTTGCCTTGGAATATCCTGTAAGACTCGAATGGATCAGTGGTCCATCCCATGTCCATCCCAGCCTCGTAGAACTTCAGCTTGGGTCTGCCCTTGGTGATTCGATCGAAGCTGACGTCGACGGGAACGTCGAAGTACAGAGTAAGGTCTGGCTCCCTGGCGAATGAGTAAGTGTCCTCGATAACCTCCTGGGGCACATCTCGAGACCCGTCCCTCGCCATAGCGGTGTACTTGTAACGGTCGCAAATGACAATCCCCCCGATCTCCAGGACCGGTTCTATCTGCTGGGCCCACCTATCGGCGAAGTCGGCAGCGTGAATCATGTGGAATGTAATGGGTAGGAGACGTCGAGAGTTCTTACCAATCTTCGTGGCCTCCTTCACGATCTTGCTGGAGTTCCACTCGGTATGGAAAACGGGTAGCCCCTTGGCTCGAAGCCAGTGGTAGAGTAGCTTGGCTTGAGTGCTCTTCCCCGAGCCGTCCATGCCCTCTACTGCAATCAGAATTCCCCTTTTTGCCAATCAATCACAACCCCCATAATTACGCCTTGGCGCAGTTTTGGGGGGGGGAAGGGACGTATTAGAGTGTGGTTGAGCGATAATTGACTAATTGACCCGGGGGCCGCCAGTCATGTATTGCGCAACCAGACCGTACTGCGCTAGTCCAGAAAGCAAGGCAAGAGCTCCCTTCATTGCACCCATCTCTGAGCTAGAGAGAATCAACTCTGCCTCTTGGGCCCATGAAAGTACAGCGAACATTATGCCGAAAGCAGAGAGTACTAACCCAGAGTACGAACAGAGGTTCCCTTGACTCAGAGTTAATTGTTGAATCCTACAAAATGGCGGTGAAATAGGATTGTAATGGTTGCCAGATTGGGATCTCAGTATCTCCTAATGGAGTCGTATGCAAGCATGTTTAACAAAATTTCACCGAAATCTCTTGCATATGCGCATAGTCTACGAGTCGATTCAGATATCCTATCCTCGAAGAGCAGCGGTGCTGCCTTGCGCTTCCCAGACCAGAGGCCTTCCTCGTGTTTCTCTAGTTCCAGTTGGGCTGCTTTGAGTGAGTTTCGAGCAGCCTCGATCTGATGGGCGTCTCGCTCCCTCAAGTTGATCATTAGGGTCTTAATCGAATCTAACCATATTGGAAGGACTGAGAGGGGCATTTCTTCTAGTGAGAGTTTCGGTATCGATTCTGTCTCTAATGTTAGTTTTGCCATCTGATTCGCATGATCCATCATCCTCTCCAAGGAGCGGGCTAGGTTTGCATGCTCCACTCCCTGTTTGCGACTAAGCCCTAGTGACTTGGCAATCTGAGATGATGAGAGCATTGCCCCGACCTGCCTCTCAATGAGATACTGAAGGCCGTCAACCTCCCTCTCACGCTCTTCGTGGTCAGAGATCATCTCTCCGTCCCCGCCCCTAAGAACTTCCAAGATGTCCCTGACTAGTGAGGAGAGTAGCAGGTACATCCTGTTGAGACTGGCGTTCAGCGGGAGTTCTCCGGTATTCAGGAGACTGATTAGACGTGCGCTGACGTCGTTCTGCTCACCTATTTCGAAACCACGGGTAGAACGCAGGAAGCGTCGGACTACGCTACGAGTTTTTCTGCCCAACGAACTCTCGCTAAGGACGAGTATCTCCTGCACCCCTGAGATGTATGCTCCCATGAGATGATCGTAAAGCGCACCCTCAGGGAGATAATCAATTTGGATAGTGAGTTCGGTTCTTCTTTCTTCAACATTATCCAAAGGAGAGAGTATCAATTCACCACTATTCCTCCAATCAACGCGAATGCTGTCACGAGCAGAGAGATTGTTTGCAGTCACCCATGGCTTGGGTAGGCTCAGAGTGAATGTTGCCCCTCCCGTTAGTTGCAGTCTACGCACATCATGCTCCCCTGGACCAATGGGCATGACGTTGCGAATCTAATTATTAATATATAGATTACCAAAGTTCTCTATCAAATACTCCAATGGAATGGCCACTCCTTGTGGAACTCACAGGATTGATGTGGCTAGTACTGTTTGTTTCTCTAGCTGTTTGTGCCTACATGGCATGGAACATTGGTGCCAACGATGTTGCGAATGCGATGGGGACTTCAGTCGGATCCCGTGCTCTGACCCTAAAACAAGCAGTAATCATCGCAGCCGTCTTCGAGTTTGCGGGGGCAATGATTGCAGGAGATGCAGTCACTGACACGGTTCGAAAGGGGATCCTAGTTGTCGATTTCGAGAATCGTGAGATGGTTGACGCTATTTCTGATGATCTAATGTACGGATTTATTGCGGCCATGATGGCAGCTGCCCTTTGGCTCACCACTGCGACAAGATATGGCCTTCCTGTGTCCACCACTCACAGCATAATCGGCGGAATTGTTGGAGTTGGCCTAGTCCTCGAGGTTCAACATGATGCGTCTCTAATTGACTGGGACGTAGTCGAGAAGGTGGCTATGTCTTGGGTGGTTAGCCCAGTGATGGGGGGGCTGTTCGCTTTCTTCACTTTCTGGATAATTAGGGAGACAATCCTTGAAGCCCCCGAACCTGAGGCCCGGGCTCGCTGGATGGCTCCAATTCTAGCTATTCCAACATTCTTTGTCCTTGGGCTGGCACTTCAGTTCAAGGCCCTAAAGGGACTATTCAGCAGGCTCGACAGATCAGATTTTCTCGAAAAGGGAGACTGGTTGCCTGCCAACGAGAACGGGGTCTGGAACCCAATGGAAGCCAATGCGTGGTTTCCAATCAACAGCCTCATCCTCGCAGTAGTCGTATCCATCATCGCTTCATTGGCACTGGCCTATGTCCTGCGAAATTACGACTTCAAGGGTGAGAAGGATGGATTCCATGGGGTTGAGAGGATTTTCGTATGGTTGCAAATCATCGCAGCTGCCTACATCGCCTTCGCTCACGGGGCCAATGACAGGTCAAATGCAATCGGCCCGATGGCGGCTGTTTGGCAGGTTCTGTCTAGTAACGACGGGAAACTAGGTGCGGTGGCTGATGTACCATTCTGGCTCGTACTTCTGGGAAGCGCAGGCATAGTCATCGGCGTGGTAACGTGGGGGTGGAGAGTAATGGAAACGATTGGAAGCAAGATTACTGATATCACTCCTACTCGAGGTTTCGCTGCAACATTCGGTGGTGCGACGACTGTCCTAATCTTCTCAATGCCTTTCCTAGCTGTACCAGTTTCTACTACCCACACCCTAGTCGGGGCTGTGGTTGGAGTTGGTTTAGCTGGTGGTGCCAAAGCTGTCGATTTCAGAGTATTCGGGAAAATCATAGCCTCTTGGTTGGCGAGTCTTCCAGCTGCAGGGTTTGGTTCAATAGTGTTCTACGTCGCTATCGGATCGGATCCAATCAAATTGCTCATCGTCATTCCTATCGCACTGGGTGCGATTGGCTATGTGATTTGGAATACTCGTGATGGAGATATATTCGTAGAAGATGCGTTATCCGATGCAGGGAGTGTGGATGGGAATACCCCTACACACTTCGAGCTATTCCACACTCACGCTTTGGCGGTCGAGGAGACAGTGGGTCACATGCTCAGTGCAGTGAATGCAGCTGCGGACGGCAAGGAAACGGGAAGGCACATCGCGGCTACGGTCGAAGCAGAACTTCGAGCGGATGATGTAAAGAACGATATCTGCAAGAAGATTGGATCAGGTCAGATCTCAGTCCTCCAGGGTCGTGACGAGTTACTCCGCATGTTATTGAGACAGGACAGAATAGCCGACTACGCGCAGAACGTAGCGGAACAGCTATCATTTAGGGAACTGTTTACTGATGAGGAAGCTAGGAGGATGCTCAAAGAAATGGCGGAGGCAGTGTCCAAGACATCTGCACTCTACGAGGACGCAGTCGCCCAGCTCAAGGACGTCGCACTATCCGGTTACACCAAGGCCGGAAGGGAACGACTGGGGGAGTTGATTGACGAAGTTAATCTCGCAGAGCACGAGACTGACTTGGTGGAGAGCAGGGCCGCTGCATACGTGTTCAGCCACGGCGAGGATGCCCCCTTGGCAGCAGTACACATGTATCGAGTGCTACAGAGGATGGATGACGTGGCGAATGCCTGCGAGAAGGCTGCCAATGCCTTGCTGTCGATAGTCTACAACTAGTCATTCCAGCCACAAGCCTCGGCGAATGCCAAGGCTCCAGTGGTGCCGACCTCGTCCAAGGTTCGCTTGGTCGTGACCCATGCTAATTGGGCTACTGCGATACCGGTAACCAAATCGAATAGATAGTGCTGCTTTGTCGTCAGGATACTGATGCACAGAAGCACCCACTCAACCCAGAGTAATATCAAGAAGGCTTGCCATGCCCTCGATTCCTTTCTCTCCCTCGACACCCACAAGGTCATCAAGCGCGCAAGAAAGTACGAGTGCACTATGTGAAGACTCGGCCACGCGTTCCAGGGGTTGTCGGAGAAGTGGATGAACTCGAATAGGACCAGTTCCCAGCCGCTCAATGAGTCCCAGTCTATCTGGTCACGGAGGTCTATCTCCGCAGGGAGGACTAGGAAGATAGTACAGCAGAAGGCGGTGACCACGATCATGGTCTGCATCCCCACAGCTAGTTCGGCATGACCCCTCTCATCCCTTGGGCAGAGGATTAGAGTTGCAGGGTAGAACATATACAGTAGCGCGTAGGGGAGAATCATCCAGTTCACAACTGGGAACTCCCTATCGAGTTCGATCTCGGGATTCCATACAGTGTCCAGATACATGCTGGCTATGTTGTTGGTAGAGAAGTATGGGACCGCAATCAGCAACAGACCCAGTACGAAGACCTCGAGCGGGAACATGCCGCCCCCGAGGAGTTCCCTACGTGACCAGGGGCCTACCCAGAAGCGCCTCCAAGGTCGAAGTGTTGCGACCATGGTTCTACTCATCAGGTAGAGCGTATGAACCTACTACTGTGACAAATGCGGAACCGATGATGGCAGAGACGAAGGCCCAGAGGTTGGTCAGACCCCCCTCGCTCGCTGGGACTGCCCCCGCTGTTGGATGGATGATATACATGTAGAACTGCGAGTCTACTGGGGGTTCGATTAAGCCGTACAACGCCACTGAGGCGAATCCTGCGAGGCAACCCAGGAATGCGCCACGCGACGAGACTTCACCCCAGAGGGTCATCAGCACCGGAGATACTGTGGCTGCTGCGAGCATGTCTGCGAAGAGGAAAATCCCGAAGACGCTCCATGCGTTGAACTCGAAGCCGATGATCGTAGGACCCGATGCCAGGTAGATTGCCAGTGGGATCATCGCTATGGTCACCACTCTGGATGACTTCAGGCTCAACGCCCCGTCCGAGATGTCTCTCGAGAAGGAGGCCACGATAGCGTTCTGAAGCGTGTCAGCGCTAGAGCACACCAGCGATACCACAAGCACGATGAGTACTGAGGCTACCAGGAAGATGGATTCGTCTATCACGTAGAAGAATGCAATCGATGGGTCTCCGACTCCTCCTTGGCCCGCGGCCACCGTCCCTAGAAAACCCATAACGAAGACTAGTGGAAACGCCATGGCTGCGGCGAGGAATGCCCCCCTCCTCAGTGACTCGTCGTTGTTGGAGGCATACACCCTCTGCCAGTTCCCCTGTGAGAACATCTCTGCGGCGGTGACTGCGACGACCAGCGCCAGCCCGGATTCGAAGGACCCCCTGTAGCTCATACTCCCCAGCAACGACCAATCGTCATCGGAGTTGTATGCTCTGGCATCGTCAATCATCTGACTCGGATTACCCTCCAGGAGAACGATGAGGATCATCATCACCAGCAGTACGATCATCAATGCCTGTATTCTGTCGGTTGCTATGGATGAGGGAAGCCCCCCATAGGCCGTGTAAGTAGCGGTGACGACCCCCACCATCACCATGGGGATTACCGGGTCCATCCCCGAGAGGTGATCCATCACCTTGCCTATCGCCGTGAACTCCGCAAAGAGAAATGTGAACATGTAGAGTATCGAGATGGTCCCCACATAGACCTGCATGGTCCTCCCCAGGCGATGTCTCGCATAGTCAGCGAGAGTAATCCCGTTTGGGAGTCGGTCCCTAATCATCGGGCCAACGTAGGCCAATAGGAGGAATGGCGTCACGGATGACACGGCATACCCAGTCACGTCCCAGAATCCGCCGTAGTATGCTACCTCGGAGGGAGATAGGAGAATCCAGACTCCCATTCCAGAGGCGAAGAGGCTTAGCCCGATTCCCTGCCATCCCTGCGTCCCCCGTGACGACAGGTAGGCGTCATCGTCGATTTTCTTAGTAGCGGCTTGGAATCCTATGAAGCCGAAGGTGGCCAGTATGCAGGCAGTAAGGGTGTATGCAGTGTTGGTGTCCATTTCTCTTCCTCCGCTGGAATTACCCAGATCAGGTTCTTGGGTCGTCGCCGGAGGCGACCTCTCAGCAAATTGCTCCCCAGTAAAATGCCGGCTGTGCAGGAATTAGTTCAATCTTCCCGATGCTCACTCCGATTGCATGAACGGGTATCTCCAGTCCTGTGGGATGTCCAGTGTGCGCTTCACCGAGCGGGGGCTGGTCCACCTCAGGAGGTTGAGAGGGCCGCCGGCCTTGTCGTTGGTGCCGCTCGCCCTTGCGCCGCCGAATGGCTGTTGGGCGACGACGGCCCCAGTTGGCTTGTCGTTGATGTAGAAGTTCCCGGCTGCGAACCGGAGAGTCTCGAATGCCCTCTGGATATCCTCCTCGTTGTTGGCGAAGATGGAGCCGGTGAGGGCGTATGGGGAGCCGGTGTCGCACATTCTCAGTGCACCCTCGAAATCATCGTCCTCGTATACGTAAATCGTCAAGACGGGGCCGAAGATCTCCTCGCACATCGTCTCCGATACTGGATTGCTGGTGACGATGATGGTCGGCTCGATGAACCAGCCATTCGAGTCGTCGGAGCCACCTCCTGAGACTACCTCGCAGGAGTCGTCGCTTCTGGCTCGGTCGATGTATCCGGAAATCTTGTCGAAAGCCCTCTGGTCGATGACTGCGGTCATGAAGTTGGAGAAATCGCGTGCATCTCCCATCTTGATCTTGCCAACCTCCGAGCACAGGTCCTCTCCAATCGAATCCCATACTGAAGAGGGGATGTATGCCCTACTGGCAGCGCTACACTTCTGTCCCTGGTATTCGAACGATCCCCTCAGGAGGGCGACCAGGAGCCCCTGCCTGTCACAGTCTGGGTGCGCGACCACGAAGTCCTTGCCTCCCGTCTCGCCAACTATTCTGGGATATGAGCGAAGTGATGGTAGGGCCTTGGAAATCTCCTGCCATAGTCCCTGGAAGGTAGATGTCGACCCGGTGAAGTGAAGTCCTGCGAAGTCTGGATTTGAGAGGGCCGCCTCGGTTATTTTCGCCCCCGATCCTGGCAGGAAATTGATTACGCCAGCGGGGAGTCCAGCCTCCATCATCAGTTGCATAAGCACGTAGTTTGAGTGGTACGAGTTCCTGCTGGGCTTCCATACCGAGGTGCATCCCACTATGGTCGGTGCGCTGGGCAGGTTGGCGGCGATGCTGGTGAAGTTGAACGGGGTGATAGAGAGGACGAACCCCTCCAACGGGCGTATCTCGGTGGAGTTCTCGACACCGGGAGGCGAAACCAAGGGTTGTAGGTCGTCATGGAATCCTCTTGCATAGTGGCAGTTGAACCTCCAGAAGTCGATTAGCTCGCAAGCCGAGTCTACCTCCGCCTGAAATGCAGTCTTCGACTGGTTGAGCATGGTCGATGCGTTGACTCGCATTCTCCAGTCGCCGGCCAGTAGGTTTGCGCATCTCTCGAATACAGCGCACCTGCCCTCAAGGCTGAGATCGATCCATTTCTTCTGGGCGTTCACTGCTGCTTCGCAGGCGGCCTCCATCTCATCCCTGCCTGCTAGATGGACGTTTGCGAGCACGTGTCCGTGGTCGTGAGGGACTACCTGTGTGACGGTGTTGCCAGTGAATACGAGCTCTCCGTTGATCACGCATGGTATCTCGATAATCTCAGCGAGCTGCCTGTCGATCTCGTTCTGCAGTTCTACCCTCTCGGGGCTTCCCGGTGCGTATCCCATGATGGGTTCATTTACTGGTTGGCTCATAGGGTACTGTGGAAGACGAATCATCTAACATAGTTTCGCAGGCGGGTTCCGGGCTACTCCCACTCCTTTGGCTGGCCCTTATTCTCCTTCTTCCAAGTCCTGTAGCAGGGCTTGCATAGCGATATCTTACGAACCTTCTGAGACACGCCCGATGAGCCCCAGACCTCGACTGCCCTGTCATAGGCCATCTTCCTGCCTCCTGCCTTCTTGTCTGCCCAGTTGCCGCATCCTTTGATATCGCAGGGAACTTCTCCAACGAATTCGGCCTTTGTCTCTTCCGTGGAGCCATCGTTCCCGGTTGTCGTGGCTTTCCTCTTCTTGGCTCTAGACTTGAATCCCATTGAGGCTGCGGTAATGGGGACCAATTAGAAGGTTGCTTCGGACAACTGGATGTCGAAGGGACCTCCGGAGCTGGCTATGGAAGCCAGTCGGTCCGGCCCCACTCCGACGCTGACCACGGGGACTCCGATAATCTCCTCGATTCTGGAAAGGTATGCTCTGATCTCACTCGGTAGCAGTTCAATTCCCTCTCCCTTCCTGGATTCCTCGGCCATCTCGATCCACTCTCCTTCATCCATCGCATGGAAACCCGGGTGAGTCTCGTATACCGGTGTGCACCTGCTGAGATCCTCCGAGGAGGCTGGTAGGTGTGATATCTCCTGGCCGTCGAGCTCGTATGCGGTGCATATCTTCAGCTCGTCGAGCCCCCCTAGGACGTCCAGCTTAGTCACGACCAGCCCGGTGTAACCATTGAGTCTCTGGCTCTCGTTCAATGCAACAGCGTCGAGCCAACCGGTCCTGCGCGGGCGGCCTGTGGTCGTCCCGAACTCGTGTCCGACCACTGACATCTGCTTTCCCGGCCCCTCATCAAAAGAGAGCTCCGTTGGGAATGGCCCGTTTCCAACACGAGTCGTGTAAGCCTTGGTTATTCCATAGCACTGGTCGATGTGTCCGGGATGAATCCCGGCCCCGTGTGTCGCGTTCGCCCTGCACGTGACCGATGAGGTGACGAATGGGTAGGTGCCTTGGTCGATGTCGAGCATGGCACCTTGCGCACCCTCTAGAAGTACTTGCTCCCCACTTGCTAGGGCGCTGTCAAGCATGGTTCCAGTCGCACGGATAGCGTTTGAAAACCTCTCGTGAATCCAGCTTAGGTTCGAGCTGAGCTCTTCTGAGTCTATCCTTTCATCCACTCCGACTGAGTACAGCTGGTCGTTCATCCTCTTGGCCATATCTGCTATCTCGGAGTCTCGACCCAATACGAGGCCGATGTCCACGAACCTCAGACCCACCCTCTCGGTTCGATCCCTGTAAGCCGGACCTATCCCTCTGCCAGTGGTCCCGACGACCTTGTCGGCCGAGTCGTATAGTCGATGAAACGGCAGGATGACTGCAGCCCTCTCGCTGATGAAGAGCCTCTCGCCCTCGGGTTGTTCACCGGTGAGCTCTGCCCACTCCCTGAGCTCCCTATCCAGAACCCATGGATCGACCACCATGCCGCAGCCAAGGACTAATTTGCATTTTCTGGAGGTTATCCCCGATGGCAATAGGTGCATCTTGAGGGTAGTGCCTCCGGCCACAATGGTGTGCCCTGCGTTATTGCCGCCTTGGAATCGGACGGCCCACTGAGATTTGGGTGCTAGCTGGTCTATGGCCTTGCCCTTACCCTCATCCCCCCATTGGGCACCGAGCACGACGCTGGCAGGCAACGTGCCTAGCAACACGGCAAGAGGTGTTTGAATGCTTTGGAGGTAAGTCGTGCTACTCCGAATGCGTGGGAAGCGGTTATGAAGGTCGGGTAGGTCGCGCGATAACATGGCACAGAGGCACCCTGAGGCAGTAGCTAGACTCCTGATTAAGTGGGTGTGCATGAACTGCTCCGCAACTCACCGAGCTCACGGGGGAATCAAACCGCCCCGATCCTGCAGGAAGTGTGGGTATAACCGCCTAAGGAAGAAGGCCTCAGATCGCAGGCAGACATGAGCATGAGTCTCGGGGCTGCTGGACTCGAAGGATTCGCGCTCAGTTTTGGACTTATTCTCGCTATAGGGCCGCAAAATGCCTTCGTCATGAGGCAGGGTCTGAAGAGATCTCACATTTTCGCGACCTGTCTCACTTGTTCTCTGGCTGATGTCGGCTTGATTACAGCAGGGATACTGGGCGTGGGAGCATTGGTTTCTAGCATCGAAGGTGCCGAGTCACTGATTGCTTTCATGGCTGCTTCCTTCCTAGCGGGCTATGGTGCCATCAGAGTCAAGTCGTCGATGAGCCCCGAGGCGATTGACCTGGATGGGGAAACAGAGGGAAGCCTGTCTACTACCATGGCTACCGTGCTCGCTATCACTTTCCTGAACCCGCATGTTTACTTCGATACTCTCCTTCTGATAGGGGGGGCCTCGACTGGGTTCATCGGAAACGAGAGGTTGGCATTCGGAGTGGGAGCGGCGACTGCGTCATTCGTTTTCTTCTTCTCAATCGGTTACGGGGCCAAGAGGCTGTCTAACGTTCTGAACAGCCCGGAGGCTTGGAAAATCATCGACAGAGGGATTGCCCTGGTGATGTTCGTTATCGCAGGTGCGATTCTCAGACCTTACCTATGACAAGATTTCTCCCAAGGCAGATACCAGAGACTCGATCTCTTCGAGGTTGTTGTCAATGTGTGGAGAGACGCGCAAGAGTCCCGATCTGCTGGTGACCAAGATGGAATAGTCCGATTGCAGTCTATTTGACACATCCACACTGCTTATTCCGCTGGGCAGCCTCAGGCTGACAATCGCGCTCCTCTCTTCCTCGGACATTGGTGAGGCCACCTCCACACCTAGGTCCAGAACACCGCGAACTAGAGAGTCGACGAGTTCTAAATCATGCCTCCAAACCTCATCTATCCCTATCTGAACCAGCTCATCTATCGCAGCAGCGAGCCCGTGTACCGCTCCGAAGTGGATTGTGGTGTACTCGAACCTGCTCGCATCGCCAGGCAAAACAAGCCTGTCTGCCCTGAGGTCCCAAAGGTCTGAGTGGCTCCTGAATCCCATCAGCCCAGGATTCAGGCTACTAACCACAGAGGGAGAGATGTAACCTACTGCTGCCCCGTATGTCCCCCTCAACCACTTGTATCCGGATGAGACTATGGCGTCCGCCTTGGTGGAATATGCGTCGATAGGGATCATGCCCATTGACTGGGTCGCATCGACTACAAGGAGGGCGCCGACGGAGTGGGCAGCATCGGAGATCTCCTCCAGGTCATACCTCTGTCCGTTGGAATACTCAACGTGCGATACTGTGACTACTGAGGTTTTCTCGTCAATCAAAGACAGGATATCAGATGGTTCGGTGTATAGGTTGTCGTCGTGACCAGCGAGCCTGATCTCTGCACCATTGGCCTCAGAAACCCTTGCCCATGGATAGACCGTGGAGGGGAAAGCCACTCGGCTGGAGACTACGTTGGAACCCTCTCGAGGAGAAATTGCCCAAGCCAATGAGCAAAGGAGCTCGGTCGCGCTTGAGCCGACACATATGTCTCCGACGCCGCATGAGAGGAGCCTAGAGGCTGCCATCCTGAGCGGCATCATCCCCTCCTTCTCAGCCTCTCCGTCGAACTCTGCAGCACCGCCCCTGGCCAGAGATTCCGCCCACTCGGAGGAGACACGGTGGGCAATTGGGGATGTGGTTGCAACGTTGGCGTAGGAAAGGTTGGTCCATTTGGTCATGGCTAACGGCGTGACTGAGGGGGTCTGGCTCTTCAATTCTCAGGAGCGGCTGACTTCATTCAGCATCTCCTCGAGGGCTGCTTGTAGTTGTAGACATAGCGGGCCGTAGTGCCCTGGCAGATTGGGGTCGTTGAAAACCTCGTCCAGTATTGAAGCGGTCATCCCCAGCCTGACATCCATGTCCTTTGCGGCATTGAGCAGCCACTTCTCCACGGCGTCCTTTGAGGCCGAGCGGATGTTGCGGGGGACCTGGTTGTCATCTAATTGCTCGAGGACTTGGGCAATCTGCTTGATGCGAGTATCGAAATCTGACAAGGTCCCATCTCCGAGTCTTCCAACGTAAGCCCCTCCTTAAGCACATCCCAAGTTGGAATGATTACTTCCTTGCAATCCACGAGGACCATGGCATGTTCTTGCTATTGGCTAGGCCGTGCCCGGTGCCCTCGGAACCAAGTGCGATGATTCCAACCTCGGCGCCATCCTCCATGTACTCGTCTAGTGCCCACATCATTGACTTCTCAATGTCTTCTCCACTGAGAATCCTCTCTGCCACCCTGAAGCTGAGCATCCCCCTGGTTATCGCCTCACCAATCCCAGTCGCGCCCACGCCAACCCCCTCTTGGACCCAGAATCCACATCCCGGGAGCGGAACATCCCCGACCCTTCCCGGGGGTCTGTCGCTACAACCCCCTGTGCTTGTTGCGGAAGCAATTGAGCCATACTGGTCCCTTGTGATTACGCCGACCGTGTCGGTAGCCTCCTTGAATGCGGGGCTCCCTTGAACCGGAGCCTTCTCAAAGCCCTTGTCATCCGCCCATATCCTTGCCCAATCACCCGTTAGGCCGTTAATCTCCTCGCCCAGAAGGCCAGCTGCAACTCTTATCGGATTCGGAGTATCTTCCATGGCGATAACGAACCCCATCCTGCCGTCCGAGGCCTGTATAGAGGCATCCAGAAGAACTGAGCCGTCCGTCCTGAAGACCGAACCGGTGCCGGCGTTGAAAACGGGATCATTCTCTAGAACTACACAAGCCTCTACGGCTGCTTCTACGGCTGATCCTCCCGACTCAAGAATTCCCGCAGCGATTGCCACGGCCCTCTCGACATTTGCGAGCCTCTCAGGTCCTGCTCCGGCGCCACCATGTGCAACCACTGCTGGGACTGTCAAACTAGGCACCTCCTGTTGGGGTTTTTCTGGCCTCAGAGGTTCGTAGTCGAAGTTGGAGTAAAAGTGCTGCTAGAAAGAAGAGCCCAGAGACCCTGAAGCAGGTATGGTAGGACCATAGTCCGTTACCCTCTACGGTAGTCGACCATATCACCGCGGATAGAAATGGCCCGATGATTCGGGCTAGAGCCCCCAAGCCCTCCTGTGCCCCCATAATCGTCCCTAGCTCGTAACCTCCGTCCTTGGTAGCGAAAGTCAGCAGCGAGCTCTGAGTCGGCATGAAGACGCCGTTGCCTATCGCGAAACCGGCGCAGGAGCCGAAGATTAGCCAGCTGGACTCTGACGACGCATACGGGATGCTTGAGATTCCCAAGCCGGTGAGTGCGGTCCCCACTATCATCATCCCCCTCAGGCTGAACCTACGAGTTAGGGGCCTGATTAACCCCCCCTGAACAATGACGCCGATAAGCCCTACGAATGCGAATACCCAGCCGTTGTCCCTCTCGCTCCAGCCGAGTCCGCCGCTTTCCGAGTCCATGGAGGTGAAGAGTATGAATGTCCCGTGCATCATGGTGAATCCAACTAGGAACAGGAAGTTCACGTTGACCAGTGAGGCGATGGTCGGCATCCTCATCACGGATGTGATTCGCGAGAACGTCTCACCGAGTTGGGAGATTGGCGACTTCTGTGACTCTGACCTTGATTCGGGATGGAGGCTCTCGGGGAGTTTGAAAAAGGCCAGCAGAAGTGCAATCGAAGACATGGCGCTGGAGAAGATGCAGGGGAGCAGGTAAGGGTAGTCGGCCCAGAACTGATTGTCGAATAGTCCGCCGAATCCTGTGGCTGGGTCCGATAGCACCCCTCCGACGAATGGGCCAATCATGAACCCAAGCCCGAAAGCAGCCCCTAGCATGCCCATCCTCGCTGCTACCTCCTCATCCTCGCTGATATCGCCGATGTATGCCTTGGCCACGGCGATGTTGCCGTTCCCAGCTCCGGCGAGGAAACGGGCGGTTACAGCCATTGCCAAGCTCCCCGACAGGCCGAATACGATGAAGAAGATCGAGTTCGCAGCGAGTCCGAACATCAGGACTGGTCGCCTGCCCAGTCGGTCCGATATCGCTCCTAGTATCGGTGTGGAGATGAACTGTGCGAGGGAGTACGTAGCGATCACTATCCCCACCCACAGGTCACGGGAGCCGGTGTCGACTATCCCCTCTGCTGATGCCAGGTCCTGTACGAAGTATGTCAGGAACGGGATAACGAGAGTCAGACCGAGCATGTCCACTAGGACAACTAGGAACAGTATTCTCATTTGGGAGCGTTGTCTGGAGGGCATTGCTACCGATACCGGTGCGAGAAGTGGCACTTCAAGAATTGGTAGGCAGTCACGCGGATGGCTGCTTGTCGGTTCCTGTGGAAATTGTGTCGATAACCTTGGCTAGCCTCTCCACTAGACTGACCTTCTCCTCCTTGCCCACGAGTGCGTACTCGAGGACCTCATCCAGTGAATCGACCGCCAGAATTTCCACCTGAGACTCGTACTTCTCATCAATCAGGACATCGTTCAAGTTCGACCTAGGAATCACGACGCGCTTTATTCCAGACTTAGCTGCTGCCTCTATTTTGGCAGAAACACCACCAATCGGGAGGACTTCTCCCCGGACAGTCAGAGAACCCGTCATAGCCAGGTTCTGATCTATCGGCACGCCCTCGAAGGCGCTGATGATGGCCGTAGCCATTGTGATTGATGCGCTATCCCCGTCCACGTTGTGAGTGCCTGGGAATTGGACGTGAAGGTCAAAGTCCCTGATGTCCTTGCCGGTGAGTTTCTTAACAACCGCGCTGATATTGATCACGCTCTCCTTTGCCAAGTCAGATAACCCGCCCGTGGCGATGACTTGACCGGACCGCCCTTGTGCTGGGGTGACCATGGCTTCCACAGGCAGCACTACTCCGGAGTAGTCGGACATGCCGGTATCGGCCCCTAGGACAGCAAGGCCGTTTACCCTTCCCACCCTAGTCCCTTCATTGACCAGCATGGAGTACTCGGACTGCCTCTCTAGGTACCTGTCGGCTACTTGCTGTTCGAGTGGCTTTGCGATTGCCCTGGCTCTTACTACATGCTTTGACTGAGTTAGTGGAGAGGAATCCTCTGCGGCCAAGTCTCCCGCAATCCTAACGAGGCCGCCTAGTTCACGAAGCCTCAGGGATAGCTTGCCCCTTCTTCCGCTCCTCCTCTGGGCCTCCTTTAGGATGAGGGAGATGGCCGGCTTGTCGAAGTGGGGAATTGCCTTGCCTGTGTTCTTAGTCATCTCGTTCCTGACTTCCTGTGCGATGAATCGAATCAGTCTGCGCCTGTTCCTCTCTGTGTCCTTCATATCAGTATTGACGTAGACCTCGTAACCATAGCCCCTGATCCTGCTCCTCAGTGCCGGATGCATGTTCTGGATGCTGTCTAGATTTCCTGCTGCGACCAAAATGAAGTCAGTTGGGACCGGCTCTGACTTTGTCAGGGCCCCGGAAGACCTCTCTGATCGCCCGCTGATCGATAGTTCCCTCTCCTGCATCGCGACTAGAAGAGCCTGCTGCTCTTCCATCCTCAGCATCCTGATCTCGTCGATGTAAAGGACTCCTTTGTTGGCCCTGTGGACGGCTCCCGGTTCGACCCTCTCGTGTGCTGGGGTTGCGAGATCGGCTCCTGACTGGAATGGATCGTGCCTGACGTCGCCCAGCAGTGATCCTGCGAGGCTGCCGGTGGCGTCAATGAAGGGTGGTTCGTCACTCCTCTCATGCTTGATCAGTAACTTTGGGATGTTGGACTCGTCGCCCGCGGTGAGCCTAGTCCTGAGGAAGAAGTATCCGAACACCAGGATGAATGACCCGAAGATGAATGTCAGTATCTCTCCCGATGAAATGGTCGCTAGGAGGAGGGCGGCGCCGACTACAAGGGCGATGAAAAGCAGAGTCCTGTTGGTTCGCTCCCTCTGCTGGCGTACATGGGCTCTGCGTTCAGCAATGAGCCTCGAGCCCCTGCCTGCTGGGACTGTTCGAACTTTCGGCTCGTTCTCGTCCTCGTGGTTTCGGTAGACCAATATGTCCTCTAGTTGCTCAGGGGGGAGGAACTCGGTCATCGATCGTGCAAGCATTGACTTCCCAGTGCCCGGTTCTCCGACCATGATCATGTGCCTCCTCTGTACCGAAGCCTTCCTGACCACTATCGATGCTGCTTCCTGCCCGATTACCTGATCGACTAGTTTGGGAGGGATTGGGACCTGCTCTGTCGACTTGATGTCCAAGCCCTGAATCCAAGTTTCGACGGGGGTTTCGCAAACCGGGTCCGAGTCTTCGGAGACGCCGAATGCCGAGCCATCTTCCCATGAGTCGAGAGGGTCTTTGGAATCGGCCTGGTCTTCTGCTTCTGGGCTCTCCTGTTCTGCCATGGCTATCCCTCTGGAACTTTCCTGCTAGTGGCACCTTCTTGAAGGTGCGTCTATGTAGTCAAGGGATGTATTTCCCTAGTTCTGCCTCTCAAGCCACTGCTCGCCGTAGTACTTCCATTGCTCCATGGTCCATCCAGAGGGCAATCCCCCTTCTGGCAGAGGTGGGTGGATTTCTTCTCCTTGCTCAAAGTCGATGGTAGCCTCTTCCTGTGTCTGAGTATTATGTTGTGAAGGAGAATATGATGGTTTTGAGGTCTCTTCCTCTCTGCTACCGATTGCACCTGAGAAGTATAGCCCGGCCATTGTCCCCCCGCCGACGAAGAGCATGAGAATTAGGACGCCGACTATAATCTCCAATACGGAGAGGCGCGAATCGCCGCCTCCGGACTGCTGATCAGACTCGGTCCCATCATCCTCTTCGACGTCCGGGATCACGGTTTCGGGTTCATTTGTGGTAGGCACTAGGATATCCATCTGCTCGGGTGTCTCCCTGTCCCATCCATCGGCATCAACTGCCCTCACTGACAGAGTGAGGTAGTCACCTATCGAAAGTCCGCCTCCATCGGAAGAAATCGCCTGGAATGGGTCCAGGCCCTCAGAAACCCCTGCAGAATGGCAGATTCCCACGATTCCGTTGCAAATCGACCATCGAACTTCGGATTGGACAAGTTCGACGTCACCCCCGTTAACGAGAGTCACGGTTGGATCGGCCCCTATCTCAAAATTCTCGAGTTGGACCTCGAGATCACCCTGCTCGAAGTCTGTTTGCCAAGTGAGTGTCTTTGCATCTAGTATTGACACAATGAACTGCGTTGAGCTCCATTCTCCATGGCTATCAATCAGAGTGAGTTTTACGGTGTGCTCCCCAGGCTCATCCCAGAGCATATTGAGGACTCCGTTGACGTGGTCGAATTGGACGGAGCCTGGAACCGAAGTGTCAACGTCCACCCATATCTCGTCATCTGGGTCATCGATGTCGTACATCAGCGGCAAGATCTCAACTGATGCTGCCTCTCCGGATTTCATAGTTATCCCCTCGAGGCTGGAGGTATCGATCTGAGGTGCATCATTCACGTTGATTACGAAGAATACGACGGAGGTCTGGGAAGACTTTGTGCCGTCATCTGCCATCACCACTACCTCGGCCACACCGTGGTTGTCCTCGTTAGCCGTGATCGCAGTGATGGTTTGGCCATCAATGGACACATGAATCAGGTCCTCGTTACTGTTTGAGATAATGGAAAGAGAGAGGCTGGATGCTGGCAGAGAATTCCCATCGTCGTCGGAGTCTGAAAGGAATACTGTCAGAATCGTACTAGAGGAACCGCCTTCGAAGACTGCCTGGGTGGGTATTGGAGACCACCTGGGGGCACCGTTCTCAATCACGTTGAACTGGAGCATCCCGGTGTTTACATCCTCGCCATCGTCGATGGAGATGAAAATCCCCTGTGAAATTGGGTTCCCCTGGGAGTCGTCCTGGATGGCATCAAACAGAACGGTGATCTCAGAGGTGGCTGAGTTCCACCCCTTGAACTCTGGGTCTGTGCTGGTAATCGAGAGCATTGACAGTGGAGTCTCGGCATCCCTCACCAGCCCCATCAGGGATACCGTCTCGGAGGTGTCGATCTTCACAGTGGGAATACCGACGAATCCAGCATCGCTGCTGCTCATTACTCTTGGTAGCGCATTGCTGAGTTCGAAGGCCTCGCTTGTCACAAGCCATTCGCTCTGCTGGCCGGCTGCATCCTCCCACATCACCCTAGTGTCATACTTGCCCGAATCTGCATTTGGTGGGGTCTGGATAGTGTGGACGTACACCGCATTTGCCCCCGAGCCGACGATCTCTGGCTCGGAAAGCCACGAGGACTCCCATACTTCTGTTCCAGACTTGGAGTACTCCATCTGTGGAGACATCGTGAAGATGTCATCAACCAAGTCGTTAGGGAGGGCAGAACTCTCGAACTGGACCCGGGCCCCGCGCTCGAAGGTAGTGGAACCAGTCGCGGCTGGCTGGGATGCCGTTGGTGGCATGTCATGTAGTGCGACGTCGTCGACATCGTTGTTCGAAGAGTTGCGATCGGACCCCATATCGATGAGTTTGGCCCTGAACGTGGAGACGCCGGATGGGGTGACCTCAATGTCAGAGGTGTCGAAGTCCATCTGGAATAGGAAGGAGCCGGCTACCCCGATGGTCCCGATTGACTGCCCGCCGAGGTAGACTTCATCCGAGCCGCTGATCAAGTAGACTCCCAGGTCCCCACCCTCAGCGTATGGTTCAACTCCGTTGTTGAAAACTCTAGCGGA
Source organism: Methanobacteriota archaeon (assembly GCA_004195615.1). Lineage (GTDB taxonomy): Archaea > Thermoplasmatota > Poseidoniia > Poseidoniales > Thalassarchaeaceae > UBA36. The sequence goes on from PSPW01000001.1 coordinate 80,134, forward strand.
GATTTGTAGTGCGTCCCCTGGAATGAATCCTGGCATCTGGTTAGTGTTCTCTACATCGAATTCCAAGATGCCGACGTCAATCAAGGGACCCATGTCCGGGTCAATCGCAACCAAGAACTCGTTGTAGGAAGTGTGAGGTCCATCCATCAGGGCAAAAACGGGCCAGAAGTTCTCCCATTGCGTATTCCCACCACCGGCCCTGACTAGGCTCAGAGGGGCAACCCACGTGTGAGACTCCCATATCCCCTGGGTGAGGGTCAACTCTTGGAAACCAGAGTCGTCGTCGTTAAGCAACCACCCTCTCCAGTTGTGGTGCGGTTTGACGCCATTGTCATAGGAATCGGCGCCGGTCTTCTCAGTCACTGCACCGTAGACGAAGACATTCACTGATGCGTCGGGTCCGTTGTAGATCGATTCCAGGGTGATGGAAACCTCATCTGTGCTAAAGTTTAGTGACATCGAGATTCCTAGCTGGAAGTCGCTCGTAGATGCATTCATGCAACCGCCATTGGAAAAGTCGCTGTCGTAGTAGTTGGTGCCGCTGGCACCGACCTTGTAGCAGGAGCCGGATTGCTGGTCCGCGAATGAGAATGTGGGATAACCGGATGATGCCTGCATTATGTGGGTCTGTCGATTAATTGGGCCGTCACTGGGCCATCCGCCGCTGCTGGACTCGAAGAATGACACGAACGTAAAATCCTCGGGATTTGATGTCTTCAGATTGTCTAGAGAGGGAGCTGCGCTGTCCATGCAGGGAGAGCACCAATGGGCGCCAACGTACTCCCCAAAGACGGTGTGCTCTGGGCTTGTAGCGTACCATGGGATGGTCTCCTGTTCGAGCTCGATTCTCTGGAAAATGTCCTCTTCGGGGGCGTTGATCATGGAAGAAATTGGGGCAGCGGCTAGGAGTATACAGACCCAAATAGAGGGCTGGAGGAGTAGTCTTACGACCAATGCCATCGATTTTTCAGAAGATATGTTCAGTATAATCATTCTCCTCGCCCTAGGGACGAAATATTGGTTGGTGTATTGAATGACTTGAAACGTCCTCCATATTCCGCTGGAATGGGGCGAGAGCATGGGCGAATGGGTTGCACTTAGGGAGGATGATGGCAGAGCATACCTTGTCCATAGGATTCCCGGAGAAGTCAAGATGAAGGGACTGGGTAGATTCGATGCTGAGAAGATGCTTGAAGGATTCTCAGTAGGAGACAGGATCACCGTAGGGCAGAAGTCACTATCTATAGTAAGTCCCAGACTACCCGAGGCGAGGAGAAACATGTCTCGTAGAGCTCAGGTAATAGGTGCAAAGGATGCGGGTTTCCTAGTTTCATGGATGGGAATCGGTGTTGGGTCCAAGGTGCTCGAGGGTGGTCACGGATCGGGAGGTCTGGCCATGCATCTTGCCAGTGTCCTAGGTAATTCTGGGACTCTGATATCCGTAGAGAACCGAGTAGAACATGCAGAGGTCGGCGCTTCGAACATGAAGCGGCTAGAACAGGTTCTCCCAGAATTCCCAGACTGGCATCTAATTGAAGGAGATTTGGAGAGAATAAGCGACAGAGTGTCAGGAGTCTGCGACTCCCTGGACGCGGTTATTATCGACATGGCTGAGCCTTGGAGAGTCCTCGGAGAGATTGAACCGCTCATCCGAATAGGAGGACGAGTGGCCTGCTACTGCCCAACCACTGTTCAACTGGAGAAGTCATGGGAGGCAAGCGAGAGCCTAGGGCTCATTGTGGAATGGAGTGGGGAGATGATCGAGCGGAGATGGACCAAGGCCAGCAAGGGGGGGGTCCGGCCGGGAAACCAGCCAATGGGTCATACGGCTTTCCTCCTCATTTCGGCCAAGGTGGCAAACGAAGAAGAATGAGTGGTCACTCAAAACCTTTCAAATGCACAGACCGTCACGTGTCATTGTGAGGGACAGTTCCAACTGGAAACCGACAGCATATCGCACGCATACCATCGGCCAGGTTGTCGATGGGGGGAAGTCACTAGTAGGTTCAGAGGTCACCGTAGCAGGTTTTGTCGAGACTGTCAGAGGCAGGGGTGCGATATGCTTCCTGATGCTCAGAGATGGGACCGGCCGTATCCAGGCTTTCTTGAAGAAGGACAACATGGACACGGACCTATTCGACGCCATCCAGTCCACTACCAGGGAGTCAACTATCCAAGTCACGGGGATGGTCGCGAAAAAGCGCCCTCCAAAGGTGAGAGGAGGGGAGCCAGTGCCGCCTGCTGAGTTCGAGGTGAATGTCGAGTCTGGCGCCATTCTAGCAGAGGCGTCCACTCCACTTCCAGTTGGAGTCACGGACGAAGTCAACGTTGGGCTCGACGTGAGGTTAGACAACAGACACTTGGACCTCAGGAGAGCCCATGTGAATGCCATGTTCCAACTCAGGAGCAAGGTCCTACAGTACGGAAGGGAACACTTGATCTCAGAGGGCTTCCATGAAATCAACACGCCCAAGATTATCGCCGCAGCCGCTGAAGGTGGAACCAATCTGTTCCCGATGAAGTACTTCGAAACGGACGCATACCTCTCACAGAGCCCCCAATTGTACAAGCAACTCGCGGTGCTCGGTGGTTTGGAGAGGGTTTTCGAGATCGGGCCCGCCTTCCGAGCCGAGAAGCACGATACCTACAGGCACCTAAACGAGTTCGTCTCATTCGACATAGAAGGCGCATGGATGGACGACGAGGATGTCATGGGGGTGCAGGAAAGGATGATCCACCATATCTGGAGTCAGATCTCGCAGAACGACATGCCACTAATAGGCGTCGTGAACGAGTACAGAGAAACGCAGGGCAAGGATCCAGTCACAGTTGAGGCTCCAGAGCTGCCATTTCCACGCATCCCATACTGCGAGGCAATCGAGATCGTCAAGTCTGGAGGAGGGAAGATTCAGTGGGGTGACGACATAGGGAGCCACCATTGTGACATCATAGCCGCCCAGCACCCAGGGTTCCACTTCATCCCGCGGTGGCCCATGTCGATGAAGCCATTCTACATCCATCACAAAGAAGGCGAAGAGGGGTTCGATGGGGGACAACTAAGTCGTGGTTTCGATCTTAACTTCGGTCGGGACGAAATGACTAGCGGGGGAGCAAGGGAGCACCGAGTTGAGGTATTGGAGCAGAATCTTAGGGATGTCGGCCTAGATCCCGCTGATTTCACATTCTACACGGACGGGTTTCGCTATGGCGCCCCGCCTCATGCAGGATGGGGACTAGGAGTCGCGAGATTGCTGATGGTGCTAACTGGCGCTGGCAATGTGCGAGAAGTTGTCCTTTTCCCCCGCGATAGGGGCCGAGTGACCCCCTAGTCTTCAGAGTAATTAGTAGTATTTATCCATGCAGTCGCCTAGGCTCGGTGATGGAGCGGGCGTCTGGACAGACAATTGTCGAGACTTTGGGTGGGCAAGACCTGAATCTCGATGGGTCTGTCATCAATCTCGCAATTGTAGGGAGTAGCAGGTTCTACGACTTCGAGATATTCGAGTCGGTATTGGAAGAATGGATTTCCGAGCACACTTACCCCGACCTCATCATCGTGGGCGGGGCTAGCGGCGTGGACTACATGGCCGAGCGCTGGACTGACAACAATCTCGTACCGATAGCAATCTTCTCCGAAGAGTGGGATGACCCGCTAAGGAGCTTGGTCGACAGGAAAAGGGGCGAGGCACCCAACTCCCTCACTGAGAAGATCCTCTCTGCGGCCACTCACATCCTAGCAATGCCATCTCCTACGAGCAAATGGACCAGAGTAGTAATCGAGAGGGCGGAATCTATGGGCATTCCAACCAATGTCGTCGAAGTTGAATAGACATTATTCTGAATACCGGCTATAAGACATCAATAGCAACTGGTCCGCTATGATTTAGTCCCGAGCAAAACAAGGGTCTATTCGGTTTCATGGGGAGTCCTCGTGTTACTTTTCTGGGAATAAAAAGGAGTAGTGTGATGAGGGTCCCACTTCGGTTAAGCCGGAGAAACCCCAAAAATGTCCAAGCAGTATCTAGTAAGGGTGACTATAAGCGCTATTAAGAAAGGATAAGCCAGAAACTGCTGAGGAATTGTTTTGATCGCTGTCCTGGCTCCTATCCAGGCAGAGGCAAAAACAAGTAACATGGTAACTAGCATCCATGGTTCCACTGCTGGCCATATCTCCCCACTAGAGTGGTCGATTACTAAGTGAGAAAAAATGCTAGCTGGAACCAGCCAAGTCTCGATGACGTAAGAGGTCCCGGCGGCATAGTGAACCTTCCAAGTGAATAGTGAGCGGTGAAATGTGACGAACAACATCCCACCTCCAATACCTAGAAGACCGGATGCTGCCCCTCCACCCAGACACAGAATCTTGTACCTAGTAATTACTTCAGACTCAATCTCGCGAGGTTCGATAGCCGTAATCCCGGTACCATTGGACTCTCCAGTCAACTGCTTGATAGTGCGCACAATAACCCAAACCAGTAACGATGTGGCAGCGATTTTGATTGTGAAGTCACCCACGTACTCAATCAGGTAGGCTCCGATTATCGCACCTCCGACAGCACCAATGATAGCAGGTGCAATTGCAAACTTGCCTATTTCCATTACAGCATAACCTCCCTTGGAGTGCGCATTCCTACTCCCAATGGATACCATCAAAACGAGAATTAGAGAGCTGATAAGTGACAGACGCATTTCCCACTCCATGACGTAAAGGAAAATCGGAACGAAAAGGACCCCGCCACCCAGACCTAGAGGAGCGAAGAAGAAAGCAGTGCATAGTATCAGCAATATCGCGATAATCGTTGTGGGTTCCATCTCTATCATCCCGTGGGCATGTAATAGTCTCAAACGCCGGTGGGCCACTGATGAGGCATGGTCGCCCCCCCCTCCCATTCCTATCTAAAGATTGACATGTGTTCCTGCGAGGACCGCCCAAATAGATAGAGAATACAATGCTGACGAGTACCTCGGTTGGTTTGTTACGTTCCATATCAGGATACGGATTGTGGTGTGTACACCACTCGGTTCGTACCCCCCTTGTCCCCCTTGAGCGTGAAGGCCAGTAGCACACCCACGAATATTGCCATGCACGATGCTACCGAGCCGAAGCAACCCATCGCGATTACGGTAACGCCCCCTCCCATTATTTCGGCCTCCCGGATCACTACTTCGCTCCCCCCGGTGACGTCGCCTGAGAATCGCACTTTCCACTCGTCTGTCTCCATCACCTGGACGATGCCTAGAAGTCTGTAGTCAACGGATCCTTCTGTGAACCCCTTCCCGCACCAATTGTTCTCAACGCATGATACGAATCGGCTCTCCTCATCACCTCCGACAAGCGTGACATCCGCATCACGGGTCTCCTCGATGAAAACTGGGTAGAAGCTAGTGAAACTCAATTCGCCCTCGAAGGTAGCCGGGGTTTTACCCGTCCAGAAATCTTTGCCCAATTCATCCGCCTCGCGCTCCCATACTTCCTGTTGCTGGCCAATACCGGTGTAGATTGCTCCAGCACTGACAAGGAATCCAAAGGTGCCAATGGAGAGGAGTACGATAGTGGCCTTGTGCACGGCTCAAGTTCTTCTGTGGTCGCATTGAACCTTTTCCCGGAACAAAGAGTACCCCTTTGATTACGTAAGCATGAGAGGAACTAAAACCAGATGTCAATCATCGGAATCAGCTCCCCTAGGGATGTAGATAGATAGGAGTGACACGATAGGTACCCTATTGTGCCGCCTTCTCTAACGATGTCACATGTCGGGATGCCTTGATGACTTTCCTCGGGAGCTAGAGCCAAACCTCTCGTGCTTATCGGATTCCCTGTCTGCCGGACCGGCATCGGGCGTACTGATACTCGTCATCGGAGTTCCACTGATAGGAGTAATCAAGGCATACCTAAGGAAGCTGCTAGACAACGTTGACCTTGACGAGGGCCTCGAGAATTTCCTATACAGGATTGCTGGAGTTGGCCTTTGGGCTCTCGTAGTCCTGACCGCCGCAGACGAGTTCGGCATTAACGTGACAGGCTTGGTGGTCGGCCTAGGATTCGTTGGACTCGCTGTTGCCTTTGCGGCTCAGGATACAGTGGAAAACGTGATTGCAGGGGCCTTCATCATCATCGACAGGCCGTTCAGAGAGGGCGAGAGGATATTGTTGCCAAAGAGCTTGGGTGGGACCTACTCCAGGTGGGGGGACGTTACTTACATCGGCCTCAGGACAACCCGGGTTAGGTCAACGGACGGAGTTCTACTAACCATTCCGAATAAACTGCTGACAAAGGACGCAGTTGCAAACTTCAGTCACAGTTCCGATATGGAGCTCAGGGTCAGAATTAGGCTAGGCCTTACTGCCACCTGGTCGAACGTCACTAAGGCAGAGGAGATAGTGAATGATATCTCCCAGAACCACCCCGACATTGTGAACAAGCCAAAGCCTCCCGAGGTGGTCCTGAGGGGGTTCGGTGATCAGGAAGTGGTGATGGAGGTACGCTACTACGTCAACAATGCACGGAAGATGAGACCATCCAAGTCGTTCTTCGTCACAGAGATACTCAGAAGGTTTGAGGAGGGAGGCGTGAGCCTCGCATTCCCAGTCAGGGTTAACATGAACAGCGAGGTAAACCTAGATGATCTTGGATTCTAGATTGTTGCGACTATGACATATTCCGCAATATTCGGTACCGATCTGACGTACTTACTCATAAGGGCAGAGTGCGAAATAGGATTCATGAGGCGAAGGTATCTCAACCCACTTGTTCTGATACTGCTCCCACCGATAGGACTGATTATGGGAGCGGCCCTTGCCCAGCCACTCTCAATCATTATCTCACAAAGTGGGATTACTGATAATTATGAAAACGGTGGGATATTTGGATTTCAAATCGGTCTATTTTGCGCAATGATTATCGTAGCGATAAGGCTTCGTAATGATATGAAGAAGACTGACAATTGGATGCGAGAATCTCATGACGTCTGAAGAGATGCCAAACTAAGGTGATAATTTGTCCGATGACGATTCTTTGTTTCAACTAGGCTTGAACACATTTGGCGATGTGTCAAGAGATGACAATGGTCAATTCGAAGAACACCATGTAGTCTTGAGGAACGTCGTTGAGGAAGCGATTCTAGCAGATAGATTGGGCTTAGATTTCTTCGGAGTTGGTGAGCACCACCGAGATGACTTCGCGATTACTGCTCCGGAAGTAGTATTGGGGGCAATAGCCAGTAGGACTGATCGAATCCACCTAGGTACTGCCGTAACAGTACTGAACTCCGACGATCCGATAAGAGTGTACGAGAGATTTGCAACACTGGATGCACTCTCTAATGGACGGGCCGAGGTAATTCTCGGACGTGGCTCCTTCACCGAGTCATTCCCCCTATTCGGATATAGAATGGAGGATTATGAACGGCTCTTTGAGGAGAAATTGGAAATATTCTCTCTACTGAGAAATGAAGATGAGTTTGATTGGGAAGGGACGATTCGTTCTCCTCTACACAAGCAAAGAGTATACCCCCAGACAGAACGCGGAAGTCTTCGCTCGTGGATAGGGGTTGGGGGAAGTCCAGAATCAGTTGTACGTGCCGCCCGACATGGACTGCCCCTTTGCATCGCCATCATTGGAGGGCAACCCTCAAGATTCACCCCCTTTGTAGATCTCTACCACGAAGCACTTGCCCAGTTTGAACAACCGAATCAACCCATTTCTGTACACAGCCCAGGACATATTGCTGAGACTGACGAGCAGGCTAAGGAGGAAATATGGCCTCATTATAGGGAGATGTTCGGGAGAATCGGGCGAGAAAGAGGCTGGCCACCAGTAACTTACGAGCAATTTGAGCTTGGAGTAGGCCCCCATGGTTCGATGTATGTAGGATCGCCAGAAACGGTGGCAGAGAAAATCATTAGAAACTCAAAATTGCTTCGGGCTTCTAGATTCGATTTGAAGTATAGTAACGGTGGAATGCCCCATGACCAATTGATGAGTTCCATTGAGTTGTATGCGAAGGAAGTGGCCCCAATAGTTAGAGAGGAGATAACAGATTTCACACCTATCCATTGAACATAGGGTACCCTCGTGTATGTGGACGTAATGGTGAGGTTTGCTTACAACAATTATTGAATGCCCCCTCAGCATGCTTACTTCGGGTGAAGGGGATGGAATGGAAAGACGCGCCGCCCCCCGAGGATAACGAGCAAGCCATTATTGAGAACTTGGAGTCATGGGATGACTTGGCAAATGTACATGCGCAGGGTAGCGGAGCTAAATTCTATCGAATCGATCAGTGGCTCGACGGTGAGTCAAAATTAGCACCTTGGGAAATCGAAGAGGTGGGTCCGGTATCTGGATTGAATTTACTCCACCTGCAGTGTCACATTGGTACAGATACACTGTCATGGTTCCGCGAAGGGGCAAAGGTGACTGGTCTCGATTTCTCCTCTAATGCAGTAATTGAGGCAGAGAGGTTCGCCAAACTTCTCGGTGCAGAGGACGCCCGATTTTTTGTCGGTAAAATTACAGATGCACTCGAGACTCTTGGAGGGGAAGAGTTCGATATCGTCTACACCGGAAGAGGTGCCATTTGTTGGCTCCCCAATATAGATGAGTGGGCATCAATATGCAGTAAACTAGTGAAGGAGGGAGGATTTCTCTACCTCGAGGAGTCGACTCCAATGTTCAATTCTCTGGAACCGATGGAGTTCGGTAGCCATTCACTGTTCGGAGTAAAGTACGACCTATTCAACACAGACCCGGTTTCAGAAATGGGTCAAGGAAGCTACGCGGACCCGGATTTGCCAGGAATAAGAACGACTCACACTTGGGAGTATACGTATGGATCAATTATCAACGCTCTCGTAGGCAACGGTTTTCGTATTGATTTCCTAAATGAACGAGATGAAACGTTTTTCAATCCGCATCCAGAAAAGTTCGTGGAATCCAGACCAAACTACTGGACTTTTAAGGATGGTGAAATGAAATTTCCAGTCTCATTCACCCTAAAGGCAACTAGGTTGTAATCGAGGGTTTATCTACAAATCAATTTACATTGAATTCAGAATCTAGTTTGGAAATCGTAGCCTCAATATCCTCTATAATTTCAAAAAGTGAATTATCCCTAGTGTACACCAAGAGTTTGCTTCCGCCACCGGTCTCCTGATATGCACATATTGCATCCAACCTTATTCTCGTCATCCCACCCTCAGTCATTGCCTTGATCCAGCTTGTCATCGGGCCGGTCGCCACGTGAATGGGATTTAGTCTATGCCCCTTTGATAACCCTATGATTCAAGATGAACTAAAGGGTAGGAAAGTGGATGCTACACTCTGAGAAACCTCGGAGTTATTTCGGCTTGAAGCGCTCCACGGCGGCGAACCCAGCGAAGAATCCAAGGCCAAAGGTTCCCATCTCTGATATTGATACTAGGATTGACTGGCTCTGAGCAGTGGCATCGATGCCGATGTCAACCATCCCCAATGTAATCCTCTCCCAGTCAACAGCTACTATTCCTCTCGACTCGAGCCACTTTAACAGGGCGAATTCAATCAGGATGAACCACTTCAGCAAATTGGTCGCCATTTTGAAGACCAGCCCGGTGACTGCCCCCACGATGAGCCCCTGGAAGGCAGCAACACCCACCTCGCCAAGGAAACCTTCCCATAGGTCCGAGGCCGCAGACACGCTCCCCGAGAGAGGCAGCGCATTATAGGTCCCTTCTATGACAAAGGCCGCCCATGGTAGTGTAATGAGAGCCATGGATCGTTACATTTCTAATGTGACCATAATAGAACTAGGGGCATTCGATTTTCTATGACTCTTTACGGCGTTTATTATTGCTATAATTTCTATTCCTTCTTCTAGATCGATTTGTCTTATCAGTTTGATTTTTATTTGTCTTAAAGGTATGATTCGTTTGTTTATTTACCTTTATTTTACCTGGTTTTTGATTAGGTTTTGGTATCGCCTTTGCGAAATGGTATCGATGATCGTCAATAACGGGAATTGTTTTTCCTATGAGTCTTTGAATACCGACCAAATAACCGCTTTCACTATCATCACAAAATGCAAACGCCACTCCGCTCTTCCCAGCACGTGCAGTCCTCCCGATTCTGTGAACATAACTTTCAGGCTCATTGGGCAAGTCATAGTTGAAGACATGTGTAACCCCGTCTACATCGATTCCTCGGCTAGCGATATCTGTAGCAACTAGTAGCGGCACGCGTCCCTGTTTGAATCTTTCAAGTGCCTTTGTCCGTGCACCTTGGCTCTTATTGCCGTGTATTGCTAAAGCATTGATTCCTGCCTTATCGAGTTGTTTTACTAATCTGTTGGCACCATGTTTTGTACGTGTAAAGATTATGCCCCTCTTTACCTTATTTTCTTTAACAATATCAACAATTAGTTTACGTTTGTCTTCCTTCCGAACAAATAAAACTGATTGTTCTATTTTATCAACAGTTATTTCCTTAGGGCTTAAATCTATCATTTCGGCATTATTGAGGAAAGATTTAGCCAAATCTGCTATCGAAGAAGGCATTGTCGCGCTAAAAAGGAGATTTTGTCTTCTCTTAGGTAGTATCGCCAATATTTTTTTGATATCCCTGATGAATCCCATATCGAGCATTCTATCTGCTTCATCTAATACGAAAAATTCGATGTAATTGAGATCTATGTGTCCTTGTTGCATTAGGTCTAGAAGTCTTCCAGGCGTAGCAACCAAGACATCGATACCTCTCCTCAATGATTGAACCTGTGGCTTCTGACTGACTCCTCCGAAAATGACCTTGTGCCGAATCTCAATAAATTGGCTGTAAACAGAGAATCGCTGATCGATTTGCGCTGCTAATTCTCTTGTTGGAGAAAGTATAAGCGCACTAATATGACGTTTCTTAGGAGTATCCCTTTGCAATAATTTTTGTAATATTGGCAAGGCGAATGCAGCGGTCTTTCCTGTTCCCGTTTGTGCCACTCCGAGCAAATCCTTACCATCTAGCAACAGAGGAATACCCATAGCTTGTACCGGTGTTGGGTGAGTGTATCCTTCAAGATTAATTGCACGAAGTAATTTATTGGATAACCCCAAAGATTCGAAATTTGACATCGACAACCCTCTCATTAAACAAGACGAAATGCAGTATCACGCAGGAGCCAGTACAACCATTCGACTCATGCATCTCCTAAAATCCCACCGTGGCACCAATAGGTATCCATCGACCTAATTCCTACTCCTCACCATAATGCTTGCATCACCTTAGGTAGCGTGATGAATGCCTACGAAAATCTCTATTGGTTTGTTGCGCATTGATGTGAAATCGGTGCTACCAAGCCAGTAATAACTTCGTCACTTAACGGTATACCGTGGAGTTCTACACTGGAGCATGCATGGTTTGCATCGGCGTCTATCTTTTTTGGGAACCAAGCTATGGAAGAAAGCCTACTCCGTCATCGGAATCGGCGACGTCTAGAGCAAAGGATTCTGGGGCACTAAGTCAGACAGTACGTCAGGTGGCACGGATGACGATTAGGCCAACCTTCCTCCCCACCAGAGGGCTTCGAATCTACAGGGCCTTCGCATTTATCGGAGCTTTTTTTGGTTTCGTGGCCTCTAAATTGGTAATTTCTAATCCTTACATTTCTAACGAAGTCTCTCCGAGTGTTATTCTGTGGATATGTGTGGCGATTGGCTCATTCCTTGGTTACATTTTACCTCGAGTTGCTGAGAACTACATAGTGGTCCTAGGTCCTCCGGTCACAGTAGTATTGACTTACGAATATCTGTTGTACGAGAGAGGTATCGATTTGCTAGAATTAGTTGTGGAAATCCCCTTTATTCCGGAAATCTCCCATTCTCTTCTTTCCGGTTTCTTTCTGGTCTCGACAACTTTCCTCACTTTGACCTTCAGGATGTACTTGAGACAGGCCATCCCAATCCTCATGTCTGGGTTATTGTCTGGGGGGCTGATTGGTAATGGAGTCTCCATAATCCAATCTAGGTCATTTCCACTATCTTCAGCAGAAATTGAATTTCATATCTCCGCCATAGTCGCAATGTGCAGCATCACTTCCCAGATTTACGTCAGATATTATCGGAGGGAGAGGGGTATCAAGAAGCAGAAGGCGGAAGACCGAGAAAGGCGACTAGTCAAGAGGTCGGGGGACGTTGTGATATTGAGATGCCCTTCTTGCAACAAAGAGGCCCAGCACGTAGTTGTGACTAGGAAAGTGACGGAGAGGGGAGTGGAGTTGATGGTGAATTGTAGGTGGTTGAATCAATTTGACGAGGTGTGCAATTTCCACCACACGGTGATTGAATCGACTGGCTGAATGGGCGTGGTCGCAATGCCGTTCAGAATACACCGGAGTTCTGCTGCATCCTAGCGTACCATACGGACACGCCGAGGTGGCTCTCTACAATGTCGAACCCATTGAGGTCCTGCATCGAACGGAGGATCCCAAAGTTGGCGAAATCTGCGCCGTTCGGCTCTTTGCCGCCAAAGAAGTCACCCCGTATTCCCTCGGACATGAGGTCCAGTTGGTGCTTGAGGTTCTCGCGTGGAGGGAGTTCGAACATTTTCGCTCGGCTCTTCCCCACCATGCGCATGATGAATCCTCCTAACCACTTGTTAATCAGGCGACTTCCGAACGAAAATTTGTCGACTCTGGTGACGTAGTCGAGGGCTTGGACAGAGGTCCTGTACGAGGTGTATATCACTGCTACGATTGACTTCCCTAGGACGTTGTTTGAGAAATCCATCCACTTGTCCTGCTCCAGGTCCTCTCCCATTCGCGGGAATGCCCCGGTGCCTTTCGAGTCGATGTAGTGTAGGATGTGGTTCGAGTCGTTCACCTGAGTTCCGTCGACATCGACGAACACGGGCACCTTCCCCCAATCGGACCACTTCAGTTGCGTCTTGAAGGTGGGGTCGACCTCGACCTTAGAGAACTCAATCCCCCTAGATCCCAGTAGTGCCTTAATCTTGAAGCAGAACGGGCAGGTCTCGAAGCAATACATCGTCGGGAGGCCGCCAACAACCCTCTCCGGGACCAGTTCATCCTGCACACCCGAGGGTGTCTCCTTCGCTTCGGGGTCGCTTGTCATGAAGATTCGCGATTACAAGAGTTTGTGAAACCATCGAAACGGAACTATCAGATTGCCTCAGGCCGATGCGTTGCCGGAGTTCTAACTGCTGCTGCCATCATAGGAAAGAGTAGATGCCAGTAGAATCGTTTTGGGCCCCTAAGGGACGCTCCGGTTTTTTCGACCGGAGCATCCTCTAAGGGTTATGTTCGGGTAATCTCGATCTCTCTTTCTAAAACTCGATATTCTAAGACTAGAAGTCGTTTGCGCGAACGGTCTTTCGGCCGTTTGCCTGGGCTCTGGACACTGCGTCGGACACAGCGGACTCTGCTAGAGCGTTCATTGCGCCCATTGCGTCGCCACCGGTGTTGCAGCCGCGTGCCTTGAAGGCCTCCTTGACCCTGCTAGCTACGACCATACCCGAATCCGAGGTTCCGCTTCCGATGTCGTGCGAGCGGATCGTCTTTCGACCATTAGAGCCGCATCTAGCCACAGCTGATGCAACTGCAGCCTCTACTGCTGCGTTCAGAGCGCCTGTGGCGTCTCCAGCGGTGTTGCACCCGCCAGCCTTTATTGCTTCCTTCATTTTGCTGTTGTATACCATTGACATAGCGAGCCGGGCGAGCCAAAGCCCCATTTTGAAGGTTGGGGATGGGTTTCTTTGGCGTTGATGGGCGATTTGAGGCGATTTGACCGAAAATTAAGGGTATCAATGACCCCTCCGAAGTTCAGTAACATGGGCAAACCTAAGTTCGCATATCTACTCCTCAGGGAGCACCCGTACGGGAGGGAGATGCTGAGGCAAATCCTCTCGGAGGGATTCATTCCCGATGTCATAATCGAGGAGGACTCGAGACTCGCGGATGAGGAGAGGGAGAAGTTCCTCAAGAGGATGGAGGGCAACCCAATAGCTCGCGCAATTGAGGAGCAAGTCGTGGAGCATGGTATAGAGGTCGTCTCCGTTCCAGAGCACAAGTCTCCTGAGGTCATGCCCCACTTGGAAGGCAGAGATCTCGACTTAATCGTCTTCGGTGGGACTAGGATCATCAGGGGGGAGATACTCGACTTCCCATCCGACGGGGTGATTAACTCCCATCCAGGGCTGCTTCCCGAATGCCGTGGTTCGGCTTCCCCGGCATGGTCGGTATACCATGACATCCCCATCGGATCCTCCACTCACTTCTGCGACAACGGGGTAGACACCGGTGACCTCCTGATGAGGAGAGAGGTTCCCGTGACGAGGGGGGTGACATACGAGGATCTCTGCTACCAGACCCTGGTACTCGCCGGCGTACTCATGAAGGAGGCGTTGATGGCATACGAGGACGGGAAATGGGGCGAAATCAGGAGACCGCAGGGTCAAGGGGACCATCCCACCTTCCGAAATGCGCCAGAAGAAGTCCTGGAAGTCGTCCGGCAGAAACTTAGGGACCAGACTTATGCGCACTACTCTGACTAGGTGATTAGATGGGAAGCGAACTTGCAGGTTCTGATTTTCCTTTCGCCGAGGGCATACTCGAGGGAAGGACGGCTCTGGTTTGCGGAGCCTCGAAGGGGATCGGGCGCTCTTGCGCACTGATGTTGGCTCGCGCTGGCGCTAGGGTCATAGCCTGCGCGAGGACTGCTGCGGATTTAGATTCGTTAATCGGGCAGATGCATGGAGAGGGCCACCGCGCCGTTGAGTTGGACCTGGAAGACATAGATGCAGTTGTGGAAGCGGTTTCTGATTTGGGCATCATACACATCCTTGTGAACAATTCTGGAGGCCCCCCGGGAGGACCGCTGCTAGAGAACGAGCTTGCAGACTTCGAGGGGCCGTTTCGAAGGCATCTCCATGCAGCTCATACGATCACCAAGGCGCTAGTTCCGTCAATGGAGTCAGAGGGGACCGGTCGAATAGTGAACATCATTTCCACTTCAGTAAGGGAGCCAATAGACAACATCGGCCTCTCCAACACCCTGAGGGGTGCGATGGCGTCATGGGCCAAGTCCCTCTCACGAGAACTCCACCCTTGCATCACAATCAACAACATCCTTCCTGGGTTCACCGATACCGATAGGTTAGGGTCCTTAGCAGAGTCGATTTCTCAACGCACTGGCAGGCCAGTGGATGACGTGCAAGAAGGGTGGATGAGCGGTGTGCCGATCCAGCGCCTAATCGACCCGATGGAAACCGCTGCCGCAGTGACATGGCTCTGCCTGCCCAGCAGCAGTGGAGTTCGCGGAATCAGCCTAGCGGTTGATGGTGGACGAATGCGCTCGATTTGAGGGGTCCGATGGAGTTCGATATTTTCTTCTCGATTTCCCAGACTCCGGACACGTCCGGATTCAAACCATCAGAGAATGAGATGTTCTCGAGCTTCTTCGATCAGGTTGTTCTTGCCGACGATCTGGGATTCAGTGTGGGCTGGGTGGCCCAAGCTCACCTGTCAACGGAAGTCCAGAAGAGAAACAGCAACCCAGTGGTTCCTCACTACCCCGGGGAGGTCGGGCTGTGCACAGACTTCTTCCAAGTGGCTCGTGAGATGTTCGCGAGGACAAAAAGGATGGACGTTGGAAGTGCTGTGATGTCCATTCTGGCCTCAGGCGGTCCGATAGCTCAGGCAGAGAGGGTCGGCTCATTCTTGGCACTCCATGGCATCGACCCAACGGAGGGCAGGAAGCTCCACATCGGATTCTCCGCTGGTCGCTTCGAGTTCATGGCCAGACCGTACGGGATAGTCCCTCGTGATGACATCGAGGAGGCAGCATGGCCAGCCCTCAGGGGCCAGATCTTCTCCGAGGCATCAGAGATCTTCCTCAGATTACTGAACGGCGAGGTCGTGTCAAGCGATACGGTGCCCCGTACAGTACTTTCCAGAGCCAACTTCAGGACTGATCAAGACTGGGAGAGGGTTCAGAGCGCGGCAGTAAAAGAGCGTGGCCTGGACTCGCCTCCGGAATCGATTGAGATAGGCAACAGGTATGTCTTCGAGGAGATTAAGACCATCCCCCAAGACTGGCGGAGAGAGCTCCTGAATCTGGTAATAGGGAGTCACGACCCGAACCTCCAGGAGAGAGTCAACAGATTCAGGCCTGTGCAAGTTTTCAACCTCAGCATCACCCCCCCGCACATCATCGAGGAGACGCATGAGCGCATGAGCGCGAGCTACCACAAGGACGGTGGACCATGGAGTAGGAGGATGATGCCACGAACAGTGATGGTGTTCGTAAACGACGAGGAAGGTCTGACAAAGGAACAGCAGGACAACGCTGCGATGGAGGAGGCACGTTCTGCACTTTCGACTTATTGGAGCGCCTTGGAAGGCACTATCGATCCTAGCAAAATAGAGAGTGCCACCGACAACGCGGTGATTGGAAGCGTCGAAAGCGTGAGTGAACAACTCTCGCAGAGGTTTCATTCCGGCGACCGTATAATGTGCTGGTTCGACTTCTTCAACCACGACAGCGAGAGAGTGATGAGGAACATGGCGGTATTCATGACCAAGGTCGCACCCCGCGTGAATGGGGGTTCCTGAATGGTCGAAGAAAGAGGTTTGAGGCCATCCAGCGTTTCCCCAGGCAGACCTGGGTCCTCAGTATACCCAACCAACCCACTAGGTGAGAAATTCGAGGGTATTGCCACCGGTCGCGATGTAGAGTGGGAGCCTCTGGTGGATTTCCGTAGACTTGACGTATCGGAGAACACCATTCACGGGGCGATCTCGTGGTCGCACGGAACTGAGATCGTACACTCATTCGGAGGGAACGTACTGGTCTACGGGCGGTCGATGATGAAGCCCCTGATGATGAAGACCTTTGCCACTGAGCTAGAGGCGGATGGCATAAGCTGGGAGCAGAAGGCGATTTCTTGCTCATCCCACAACGGCGATACGGAGCACGTGGCTGCCGCGCAGTCGCTGCTCACAGAGTCGGAGTGGGGCCTGATGCAGTGCCCACTAGATGTGCCCCTCATCCAATTCGGAAGGCAGGTAAGGCGGCCCAGGAGATGGTTCCACACCTGCTCGGGAGAGCATGCAGCCATGCTGAAGGCGCTCAGGAGGATGGGGATTAACAGGGCTGGATACACCCTTCCTAACTCGCCATGGTTCCCGATGTACCTAGATGTTCTAAGGGGCATAATGGGAAAGCCAGATTGGGAGCCCCAGAGAGTCGCCAAGGATGGATGCGGCCTGCCGACGGTTTCCAATACGGTGGACGAGCTAGCGGTGATGTTCGCCGGTCTCGTCAGGGAGAAGGACCAGGACTGGATATGGGAGGCGATGAACAAGCACCCGGACCTGATAGGTGGTTTCAACAGACTGGATTCGACATGCATGAAGGCCGGGGAAGGTAGCCTAATCGCTAAGGAAGGGGCTGATGGCCTCCTCGGTCTGGCGATTGAGCACGAGGACTGGCCAAGGGGCCTCGGCATCGTAATCAAGATCGCTCACGGGTGGAACTCTCAGGCGACTTGGTACGTTGCCAGAGCGGTCCTCGGCGTCCTAGGAATCACGCTTAGGAACCCATACCCACTCCACCGCCAGAAGGCCTTCATCGTCCCGAGGGTCGTCCCCGAGACGTACCTCGAGGAACTGGAGCGGGTCGTGACATGGGACGAGTGGGATCCGAACAGAGACGGGTTCTCGATCGACTGGAAGGACTACTCCGAGGGGATGACCAGGCAAGACCCTTTTTCCAACGAGGGTGCGTTAGATGGATGAAGAAGTCGTCACAATCCTCAGCAACTACATCCGAGGACGTTTTGTCGAGCATGCCGGCTCAGAGTGGATTGACGTCGTGGAACCTGCCACGGGTGTAGTCTTCGCCAAACTGCCACTTTCCGACTCGCAGGATGTCGATGCAGCTGTTGAAGCGGCTCGCGAAGCCCAGCCTGGATGGGCTTCACTTGAGATTAAAGAGAGGGCTGATTGGTTGGACGTGATTGCGGACTCTCTAGAGGCATCTTTCGAAGAGATAGCGGAGTTGGAGAGCAGAGACACCGGGAAGCCTATCTCTCTCGCCAGAAACGTCGATGCTAACAGGTCTGTGGCAAACTTCCGCTTCTTCGCCGGGCTCATCAGAGAACAAGAGAGTGAGACCTTCGAGATGGATGACGCCACTAACTACGTGGTCAACAAGTCAGTCGGTGTCGGAGCACTGATCACCCCCTGGAACCTACCTCTATATCTCCTCTCGTGGAAGGTAGCTCCCGCCATCGGGATGGGTAACACCGTGGTCTGCAAGCCCAGCGAACTCACCCCCATGACCGCCGACCTCCTCATGAGGGTCATCGATGGAGTTGGCCTTCCCCCCGGAGTGGTTAACCTAGTCCACGGTGACGGAGCGGGCGCAGGATCACCACTGGTCGCGCACCCCGAAGTCGACCTCATCTCATTCACTGGCGGCACGTCCACCGGCGAGAAAGTCGCGGCATCAGCCGCACCCATGTTCAAGAAGATCAGCCTCGAACTAGGAGGGAAGAACTCCAGCATCGTGTTCGCCGACTGCGACATGGAGAAGACGGTTGCCGGAGTGGTCAGGTCAGGCTTCCTCAACCAGGGGCAGGTCTGCCTCTGCGGCTCGAGGGTCCTGGTCGAGAGCTCGGTTTACGACGAGTTCGAGGCGAAGTTCGTGGAATCGGTCGAGCAGATGCGAATCGGCGACCCTTCGGACGACTCGACTGACCTCGGGGCGCTGATCTCGAGGGATCACCTGCAGAAGGTGCAGGGGTACGTCAACCTCGCAATTGAGGAGGGCGGCAGGGTCCTCACCGGCGGTGCGCCCTGCCTGCCGTCAGAGTTCGAAGGCGGCAACTGGATGGCTCCGACTGTCATAGCAGACCTATCTCCCGAATCCAGATGCTCGACCGAGGAGATCTTCGGCCCGGTGGTCACCCTTCACAGATTCGAGAGCGAGGAGGAGGCGGTGGAGATAGCGAACGGCACCCGGTACGGCCTCGCAGGGAGCGTGTGGACTAGCGACATAGAGAGAGGGAAGAGAGTCTCTGAGGCTATGGAGACGGGCATGGTCTGGGTCAACACATGGCTCCACAGGGACCTACGCGTCCCGTTCGGCGGAGTCAAGGACAGCGGCGTCGGCCGAGAGGGCGGGAAATGGAGCCTGGGATTCTTCTCCGAGGCGATGAACATCTGCGTGAAGCACGACTAGGGCAGCAAGAGTGAAAGTCCGCTATTCCCGGAACGGGTGGTATGCCACCTGTAGGTATAGTGGGTCTCGGGTCTTACGTGCCCCCACGAGTGATGACCAACGAGGACTGGGCCGGGCTGATCGAGACCAGCGATGAGTGGATCACGACGAAGACAGGGATCAAGGAGAGGAGGATAGCCGACCCCGAGACCTGCACAAGCGACCTAGCGGTGCTCGCCTGCCAGCAGGCCATCGAGGACGCGGGCCTCACCCCCGATGACATAGACATGCTAATCCTGGCGACCAGCAGCCCCGACGTCCCGCTCTCATCCACGGCCGGGATAACGCAGCACAAACTCGGTTGCAGCAGGACAGCAGCATTCGACATCAACGCTGTCTGCGCAGGTTGGGTGCATGCGCTGGACGTCGGCTCTAGGTACGCTGGCACGCCTGACTACGAGAACGTCCTGGTAGTGGGGGCGGAGGTGTACAGCAGGATCCTAAACTGGGAGGACAGGGGGACATGCGTGCTGTTCGGTGACGGGGCGGGGGCAGCAGTCTTGTCTGAGGTCGAAGATGGCAGGGGCATCCTCGGCAGCTGGATGATGTCCGACGGCAGCGGCTCGGGAGTGATCGAGATACCAGCAGGCGGCGTGCGAACGCCGATCACGTCATCCGGGTTCGCCGAGGGCGACCAGTACTTCCAGATGGACGGCAGGGCCGTGTGGCGCTTCGCCATCGAGGCCTTCCCACAGGCAGTCAGGGGAGTCCTCGACAGGATCGGCAGGGACCTATCGGAGGTCGACCTGATCATCCCGCACCAGGCGAACCTGAGGATAGTCGAGGCCGGCATGGAGAACCTGGGACTACCGATGGAGAAGACTTTCACCAACCTGCAGAGGTACGGTAACACGGCAGGGGCCAGCGTGCCGATAGCTCTCCGCGAGGCGTTCGACGATGGGGTACTGAGTAGGGGCGACCTCGTAGTCACGGCGGCCTTCGGCGGTGGGTTGGCCTGGGGTGCAAACGCATTCATCTGGTGAGCCCTCGAAAAGAACGAAATCAGAGGGCGTCTTTGCGGCGTCATGCAGGACCCACAGGACCTCTCTGAAGGCGGGTTCGGGCAGATTACCTACCCATCCTCCAGCCCCTTCGAGATCCACCACATCCTCTGCAAGATGGACGAGGCAGTCGAGCACCCCGTGTTCGGCTCCCTTCTGGTCCCAGAGGAGCCTAGCGAGGGACCGATGCCATGCGTTGTCGCCGTCCATGGCAGCCTCAACTGGCGCGGGCACCACCACGAGCACATCGTGCGCTGGCTGGATGCCGGGATCTGCGTGTTCAGAGTCCACTCCTTTGACTCCAGATTGGTGTACTCGGTAGTCGAGGACCAGATGCAGGTCACCCACGCGATGATTCTGGCCGACTGCTTCCAGGCGCTGAGGATGCTCTCCACCCATCCGGCGATAGACGAGGGCAGGATCGGGATAGCCGGATGGAGCCTCGGCGGGACCGTGGCGCTCTACTCCGCATGGGAGCCGATAGCCGAGTCGCTGGCCCCGGCGGGAGAGAGGTTCGCAGCGCACCTGCCGTTCTACCCCGCTGCCCACATGCGGACGGAGGACCCGCGATGGTCCGACAGGCCGATACTGGCACTCCATGGGAGCGCTGACGACTGGGTCCCGCTGAAGCTCCTCGAGGGACTCATCGAGGAAATCTCCCCGCATGGCGTCGACATCAGGGTGCACGTCTACGACGGGGCCCCTCACTCCTTCGACTCCATCGATCCCCTGGACTTCGACCCGCGGGCCATCAGGCTGGACGACCACAGGACGGTGACTATCGACTCGGAGGGGAACATGTGGGGGGAGATCGAGCCAGGAGTGATAATGCCCCTGAACGAACCAGCCGAGAGGCTGGCTGCCTTCCAGGCAGTGAGCAACCTCGGAGTGCACAAGGGAGTGGACTGGGAGGCGAGGAAGCACTCACTGGACCTCGCTGTGGAGTTCCTTGAAGAGACCCTGTGTCGAGGGGGCTAGCGGCCCTTGAGGTCATTTCGTCAAGGTAGGCTTTTATCCGCCTCTCTAGGGCAACGGACGATGAGGCGCACAGCAGTATTACTAGTAATACTGATGCTGACAGCGATTCCTGCTTCGATGAGTCAGGATTTCCGACTGGCCGCCATCCCATCCCAGATGAGCACTGGATCGGGGGCGAACTGCCCCAACCAGACCCATTCGGGGGATGCCTTCTACGCAGACGGATCGACTGGAAACGACTCTTGGAATGGAACCCAGGACTGCCCGACCGCCTCCATCCAGGCCGCTGTCGACCTGGCTTCCGAGAACGGCACGGTGATCGTCAGAGAGGGTGTCTACCACGAGGTCGTCACGTTGGACCAGCAGGGAATGAGGCTGAGGGTAGCCGATGGAGAGAGAGTCATCCTAGATGGCAGCCGAAGCGTTACTGGCAATCTCGGGGGCTCATGGTCGGTCCACGACTCCTCGTCGACTGAGGGGATCGTCTGGAAGGCGGACCTCACCCAGGACGCATGGCAGCTCTTCGTGGACTACGAGGAGGAGATGCCAGCGAGGTGGCCCAATGCGAACTTCTCCGACGGGACCGCCCTGGACGACGACGAGTACTGGGCCCACGGAAGCGTGAACGTTGATGACTACGAGACGAACGAGACCGCAGCCTGCAACGAGGGGATGTCAAAGTACCAGAGTGGCAACAAGTACTACTGCCTCAACTACCTCAATGGCGAGCTGGAGGACGACAACTCATCCTACGCAGGGCACAACGGCCTAATCGACAGCGGCGTGAACGCTACTGACGCGATTGCCGTCCTGAACATCGGCTCCTTCAGGACGTGGAGCCGAAACGTGACTTCACACAACACCAGCAACGGCTCCTTCAACTTCGAAGAGGTACCCAGTGACGAGTGGAAGTACAAGCACCACATGTACTTCCTGACACAGAAGCTCGAGCTGCTCGACGTGCCTGGCGAGTGGTTCTTCGACCACGAGTCGTCGGCCAACACCGTCTACTACATGCCGAGGGACGGCAGCGACCCCAACGACCTAGACATCAGGATGAAGACCCAGCCGTACGCCATACTGTGCTCGGACGACGATGGGGTGGTGGTCGAGGGCTTCGACTACTTCGCCACCACCTTCAGCCTCGATGACTGCGACGGCTCGGAGATCAGGAACTCCACTCTACTCTACCCCAGCACCTCGAAGAGGTCTCTCGGCCATGCGGGCGAGGACATGGACAACCGATACGTCTCCAGATTCGATGACTGCATCAGCTGCCTGGTGGACAGCTGTGACTTCCTTTACACCGATGGGGCGGCCTTCGAGGCCCACGGAGGGGCGTCAAGCTCCCAGAACAACACCATCAACAACTCCTACTTCTACCACATCGACTGGTCAGGTTCCGACCAAAAGAGCCTGATGACGACCATCATGATGGACGGCACGACCAACCGGTTCACCAACAACACGATGCACAGGACGGGGACCTCCGCGACGATCAGGATCGGCAACGCCCCCCAAATCATGTTCAACGAGATCTACGACACCGCCCACATCCAGTCAGACGGGACGGTCGTCCAGATGATGCAGGCAGAGCAGGAGAACGCGACAGTCGCCTACAACTGGATCCACGACGTGCCCAAGTACGGCATCAGGATGGACGGGCCGTTCGGCGGTACTAACTCAGGCAGGAACGCGAGCGTGCACCACAACGTGCTGTGGAACGTGAACGGCGCCATTGTTGTGAAGGGCGACTACCACAACGTGAGTAACAACACGGTCCTCCTGGGATCCGAGGGCGACAGGAACCACATCATAGTCCTCTACGACTCGACCGGGGGCAACGAGAACTCGACGATCATGTCCAACGCGGCAAACTCCATCAGCGGTCATCGGACAAACTCGAACCTCACCGACCCGATTCCCGTCAACTCGACGGCCATCGGCAACAACTGGAACGGATACGACCCCCAGAACACAGGTGAGAACGTCTCCGGAATGCTGGTCTCCCCCGAGACGAGCGACTTCAGGCCCGTGTTCGGGTCGGAGATAGGCCAGATGGGAGCGGGGGCGTACTCCAGCACCCAGAACGCTACCGTCCCAGCCGACCCGTCCTCCTTCGACCCATCGACCTACTACTGGCTGCCCGGGATCAAGAGGAACGTCTCGAGTCCCTATCAGAGGACGTCCTTCGACCTACCATGCCCGTCTGGCCAATATCGATCCGCCGCAGGAGCCTCCTGCGAAGCAGCCCCTGCCGGTCAGCACGTCCCACTCTGGGGGTCAAACTCTCCGACCGAGTGCACGACTGGGACCTGGCAGGACGAGACAGGACAGTCCAGCTGCATCGAGGCCGATGCGGGTAACTACGTCGGCACCAACGGGTCGATGATTCAGATACAGTGCTCCACAGGTTCATGGCAGGACCAGCCCGGTCAGGCGAGCTGCATGAACGCGAGCGCCGGCTACTACGTGGACACCAACGAGTCGGCTACGCAGAACCAATGTTCTCCGGGGACATTCCAGCCCCTCGCAGGGCAGACATCCTGCATAGAAGCGGATGCTGGTCACTACGTCGCCCAAGCACCTCTTGAATTCACCTCAATCTCTGGAAAATGGGGGCACACTTGTGGAATTATGGTGGACGGAACCCTGTATTGCTGGGGGGACGGAGATTCTGGTCAAATCGGTGACGGGGGGCTGGATGATCGTAGTTACGCCGTGGCGGTTGACTTGCCTCCGGGACGAGCCGCGATCTCGGTTTCAGCGGGTTACGCTCACTCGTGCGCCGTATTGGACAACCTCTCCGCATACTGCTGGGGGATGGGCGGATGGGGGCAGATGGGGCATGGTTCTTGGGATTCCAATCTTGTCCCGGGCCCAGTTTCACTCCCCTCGAACAAAACTGTTAGCTCCGTAGTTGCGGGATACGACCACTCCTGCGCATTGATGAACGACTCCTCCCTATACTGTTGGGGAAAGAACGCTGTAGGCCAACTAGGCAACGGTGATGCGACAGTAACCCACTCCTTCAGCCCAATCTTGATCATTGGTAGTTCAGTTGAGTTCGTATCAGCTGGGAATCAGCAAACCTGTGCAATATTGTCCAATGGGACAGCGTACTGCTGGGGAAGGAACGACTATGGGTCATTGGGCAATATCGAGCAGGGATGGAATGACGACTCGTACGAACCCTTGCAGGTTGATGTCCCCCCTGGCAGGGAGGTCACGGTCATTTCTGCAGGAACATCATTACACAGTTGCGCGACTCTGGACAATGGTTCCGCATATTGTTGGGGTTACGGGAACGATGGGCAACTAGGAAACGCCTCTAGTTACGATACCACCAACTGTGCCGGATACTGGTGCACGTCGGGGCCTACTCCGGTTCAAGTCCTGTTGCCCCAAGGAAGCAACGCCACCTCGATCAAAACAGGGGGCTCTCACTCTTGTGCAACGCTGTCAAATTATTCCCTTTACTGCTGGGGGCACAATTGGTATGGAGAGGTCGGTGACGGAACTCAATCATCCAGACTGGTTCCCGTGCTAGCCTCTATCGTTCCCGAAGGAGGAATCTCAGACTTCTCTGCCGGGGGTGGCTATTCTTGTGTGGTGACTCATGATGACTCTGCATTCTGCTGGGGTGATGGTTCTCTTATGGGAAATGGTAGGCTCGGGATTGGTGAAATCAACGCAACCAATCATCTCAATCTAGATCCATTGTTGGAAGTTCGGGGTCCTTATGTTCCCTTCATTAGCCAGACAGCCTGCTCCCTTGGTTCCTACCAGTCATCCACCGGCCAATCATCTTGTGATGAAGCAGATGCGGGCCACTTTGTGAGCACGAACGGGTCGGCCACACAGACGCCCTGCGAACTGGGCACCTGGAACAACATGACCGGTCAAGTCTCCTGCACGAACGCGAGCGTCGGGCACTACGTCGATACCAACGGGTCCGCGACCCAGACCCCCTGCGGACTGGGCACTTGGAACAACATGACCGGTCAAGTCTCCTGCACGAACGCGAGCGTCGGGCACTACGTCGATACTAACGGGTCCGCGACCCAGACCCCCTGCGGACTGGGCACTTGGAACAACATGACCGGTCAGTCCAGCTGCACGAACGCGAGTGCCGGCTACTACGTGGACACGAATGGGTCCACCATGCAGACCCCCTGTGACGCGGGGACGTACAACCCGAGTAACGGGTCCAACTCGTCTGCAGACTGCCTGACCACTCCTGTGGGCAACTACTCCGGAGCCGGAGCGGCCTCGCCGACACAGTGCTCACCAGGTACGTGGCAGAACCAGACGGGGCAGTCGAGTTGCATGAACGCCAGTGCTGGCCACTACGTGGACACCAACGGGTCGACTACGCAGACTCCCTGTGCTCCGGGCACATGGAACAGCATAACCGGGCAGTCCAGCTGCATCCCGGCATCCCCCGGATACTACGTGGACACCAACGGATCTACCTCCCAAACTCCCTGCGATGCAGGGACGTACAACCCCAACTCATCCTCCAACTCCTCCACAGACTGCCTGACCACTCCCGCTGGCAACTACTCCGGAGCCGGAGCGGCCTCGCCGACACAGTGCTCACCAGGTACGTGGCAGAACCAGACAGGGCAGTCCAGCTGCATCGATGCCAATCCCGGGCACTACGCATCGGGATACGGGAATACAAATGAGACCCAATGCGGGCTGGGCACTTGGACAGACCAGACGGGACAGAGCTCCTGCGCACCGGCATCCCCCGGATACTACGTGGACTCTAACGGGTCGACGACCCAGACCCCCTGTGAGTTGGGGACGTACAACCCTAATTCGGGGTCGAGCGATCCATCTGATTGCGTCCAAGCCAGTCCCGGCTACTACGTCGACCAGGAGGGGCAATCGAGCCAGACCCCATGTTCCGCTGGCTCGTACAACAACATCACTGGGTCCACCACGTCGTCGGACTGCATCGATGCACAACCAGGATACTACATCGCCTATCCCGGATCAACCTCACAGAGCCCCTGCCAGTTGGGGGAGTTCCAGCCATCGCCCGGTCAATCCTCGTGCATCGATGCCGATCCGGGCAACTATGTGGATTCGCTTGCCTCCACCAGCCAGACGGCCTGCTCCCCTGGCTCGTACCAGCCCAACTACGCGCAGACAGAATGCCTATCTGCAAATGTGGGGCACTACGTCGAGACCTCTGGATCTGCCAGCGAAACCCCCTGTGATGCGGGGACGTACAACACATTCACCGGATCGGTAGTCTCATCGGACTGCCTAGAAGCGGATCCGGGTTACTTCACGGCCTCCTCGGGCTCATCCTCGCAGGTCGCTTGCTCGCCTGGTTCGTACCAGCCCAATCCGGGAGCGACCAGTTGCATCTACGCTACGCCGGGACATTTCGTCGACCAAGCAGCGGCGACTTCGGAGCAGAGCTGCCATCTCGGAGAGTACCAGCCCAGCACCGCTAGGCAGAGCTGCATGACTGCAGACATAGGGTACTACGTGGACTCGATCGGCTCTTCCGGCCAGACGAAGTGTCTGCCAGGCAAGTACAACCCCGACGAGGGGGCCATGACGGTCGATGCATGCATAGATGCCGCGCCCGGATTCCACGTCCCGACGACCGCAACTGGTGTGAGCAGCCAGACTCCATGCTCGGCTGGGACTTACCAAGCCGCCTATGGGATGACGGAATGCACCGAAGCCGAGGCGGGCTACTACGTAGACACGACTGAGGCCTCCTCTCCTACTCCCTGCTCCGCCGGTTCCTATCAGCCAAGCACCGGACAAGTGAGCTGCCTTGACGCGGGTGATGGGCACTACGTTGCCGGGACGGGGCAGTCCGAACACACGCCGTGTCCGATTGGGACCTACCAGCCCGACGTGGGCAAAATAATCTGCGAGGACGCGGATCCGGGTTACTTCGTTGGTGAGGAGGGCTCCACCACGCAGACTGGTTGCCATGCTGGGACCTACCAGCCCGGCCAAGCACAGGAAAGCTGCATCTCTACAGAGCCGGGGTATTACGTGACTGGGACGAAGGCCACCGAGAAGACCCCCTGCTCCCCAGGGAAATGGCAGAACCAGACCGGGATGACCACCTGCAACAGCGCAGAGCCCGGATTCCATGCACCAAACCCGGGAGCGGATGATCAGACTCCCTGTCCGAGTGGGACGTTCCAGTCAGAGTTCGATAGTATCGAGTGCGAGAGCGCCCAACCGGGATACGTCGTCAGCCTCGATGGCATGACGGTTTCGAGCCCGTGTCCCACAGGATCCTACCAGTCAGCAGGTGGTCAGACCAGTTGCACTGAGACGTCTCCGGGGTACTACGTGGACTCCCTTGGTTCCACCGAGCAGTTGTCATGCCAACCAGGGACATGGCAAGACCTCGGGGGCAAGTCTGGATGCCAGGACGCGCAACCTGGTTACTACGTCGATACCGAGGCTTCGATTGAACAGTCTATCTGCTTAGAGGGGACATACCAGCCGGAAACCGGCCAATCGGCATGCATAGTTGCACCCACTGGATTCTTCGTGGAGTCCCCGGGCTCATCGGTGCTAACGAAATGCTCCTCGGGACAGCACCAGCCCACCGAGGGCAGCACTTCCTGCGTGGACAAGCCGGTCAACCCGGTCCTGATAGGGGGTGGAGCTGCCGCCGTTATCATACTACTATTGGCCTCAGTGGTTGGCTTCAGGGCCTACAAGAGGAAGCAAGATGCGGAATTCGAGGCAATGATGTCAGAGGACCCGGAGGGGGTCGACGCGGAAGACGAGGCTCCCGTGGTAGCGGAGGAAGCCGAGCCAGTTGACTACAACTCCATGACCGTGCCCCAGCTCAAGGAATTGCTGCAAGAGCGTGACTTGACTGTTGGCGGAGTCAAGACCGAGCTCGTTTCCAGGCTCGAGGAGGACGATGTGCAGTTGGAGAAGTTCAAGGCGAGGCTTGGGCATGTGGAAGTGGCGGCAGATGTCGTGGAGGAAGATGATGAAGATGACCTCCTAGAGGACCTGGAACTCGATGATGACGAGGATGATGAAGATGACCTCCTAGAGGACCTGGAACTCGATGATGACGAGGAGGATATCGATCTAGACGAGGAGGATATCGATCTAGATGTTCCTGAGACAACTGAGGAGATTGAGACCACCGAGGTGGAGGGGGAAACCACCGAGGTAAGCGAGGAGATCAGCGATGCTGAGTTCGAGGAGTTCGAGGAAGAGGTGACCGATACCCAGGTGGTTGCAGAGGCTCCGGTGGTTGCAGAGGCTCCGGTGGTTGCAGAGGCTCCGGTGGTTGCAGAGGCTCCGGTTGAGACCAGCGAGGAGATCAGCGATGCTGAGTTCGAGGAGTTCGACGAAGAGGTGGCGGTAGCAGAGACGCCGGTCGGGGCCAGCGAGGAGATCAGCGATGACGAGTTCGAGGAGTTCGACGAAGAGATCAGTGAGGAAGAGTTCGAGGAGTTCGAGGAGTTCGACGACGAATAGGGCCGTGCCTAGCCGACGGGTTCCCCGCCTTCGCCCATGAAAGCGAGCCTACCGAGGGATCCCTCTTCCAGCATATGGGAAACGACAGATTCGGGTACCGATTCACCCATCACCGATCTCACGGCATCCTCATCGTAGACGGTCGACATCATGTGGGCAGTGGCCCTGACTCTCCAGCCCTCGTATGAGTCGCGATGTTCGAGTTGTTCGAGGATTACTGGCCATCCGGAGGACTCGTAGAGCTCCGCCGTGCCGATATCGGTGGTGAACAGTGACCCCGAGGCTCCGTGGTACTTCTCGGCATGGGAGACCCAGTTTGGAGGGTCTTCGATATCCGGGACCGCTACGATAGTTGCTGTGATTCCAGCCGACCCCAGCCATGTTTCGAGCATTGTGGACCTCTCTCCTGCGGACCATGGGTTCCTCATCGAAGGAGGTTGATTGGATGAGCCGATGGCGATTATGAGTTGCTTGTCGCTTGCATTTGTGGAACGCCATTCCTCAGCGGCCCGGATTATCAGAGCGTGCCCCTTGTGGACCGGTTGGAACCTACCCAAGACGACCACGCCAGATTCGGGTGGTTCTGCTGGAGGCAGGGGCTCCAGTGGTAGATCGCTCAATTTGGCGGCCTCCACGCGTCGGAGAATTTTGCTCGACCGATTCTCCATTCCCCTGCATCGAGGAATTCACGACCCACCATCAGCTGCATTTTCGACTTCCTGAGAGACTCCATGACATTGAAGAGCGACTCGCTCAGGGTCCGGTGCGACTCCATGGTGGGCAGGATCATCGGATCCTCGGCCGGCTCCATCGTCTCGCCCATCTCTTCCCTCCTAGACATCCAGTCCAATACCACAGACTCGGAGTAGGATGACCTGTCCATCCTTGAAAGGGCTTCTGAGAACTGCTCCCATACCTCTGGCAGGAGGAAGTCATCGGGCCCGGTTACGGATTGGTCTAGCATCGGCTCGACGTATAGAAAAAGCCGCGCGTCCCAGCACCTCCACTGGACCGATGAGCACCACTTGGCGAGAAGGAGTCTGAGTTCAGCTGCAGCATCGGTGGGAGCCTCGTGGAGGACCATCCCACTCCCTAGCCCTGATGCCCCGTCAATGATCTCGAGGACCTCTCCCTCCAGATCCACATCGAAGTCGCGGTGAGAGTGGGGATCCGCCTCCGGCCTAGAGTCCCTGAGGGATGATTCCTCCATCGCAGACGATATTTCGGACACGCTCATCGCCATCAACGCGTTAAGCAGACCTCGGTCGACCAGATGGAGCATCACATCGACCATGCACGCGATGGGCCGCTGATGGCCAAATACCCTCGCTCGATGGATTCAGGCCCTAACGTTCCACCGAATTCAAGAATGTGGGGCCACGCCACCATCAACAGGTAGATGCTAGGGGCGTGGATTTTGGATGGCGACTATTGACGAACAAATCAAATCCCTAGAAGATGAGATAACCAAGACGAAGTATAACAAAGCCACCCAGGGGCACATAGGGAAGCTCAAGGCCAAGATTGCAGCACTCAGGCAGAAGCAGGAAAAGGCGCAGGCGCATTCCAGGTCAAGCGGAGGCAACCAGGGATTCGAGGTGAAGAAGTCGGGCGATGCCTCAGTCGCTCTAGTAGGATTCCCCAGCGTAGGGAAGTCGAGCCTGATCTCCCAACTCACCGATGTCGATTCGGAAACAGGCAACTTCGAATTCACGACCCTGACATGCATCCCAGGCGTAATGGAGCACAGAGGGGCGAAGATTCAGATTTTGGATTTGCCGGGTCTGATCAAGGGCGCCTCAGAAGGTAAAGGCAGGGGGAAGGAGATCCTGAATGTCATCAGAGGCTCCGACATGGTTCTGTACGTTATTGACCCATTCCAGAAGTCACACTTCCAAATCCTGGATCAGGAGTTGTGGAAGTCTGGAATGAGGTTGAATCAGAGCCCCCCACAAGTCTTCGTCACCAGAACCAGGAGGGGGGGGATAGAGGTGCGTTCGACTCTCGAGCAGACGAACATGAGCGATGAGGAGATCCAAGGGATCATCAGAGGATTCGGAATAGTCTCGGCAACGGTGACCCTCAGGACCGATGTCACGGACGACCACATCGTCGACACCTTAGCTGGAAATCGAGTCTACAGCAAATCAGTTGTCGTAATCAACAAGATTGACCTAGCTAACGATAGGATTCTGAAGGGAGCTTACAAGGAGCTTCCCGAGGAGTGGCCGATACTCAACGTCTCAGCCAAGACGGGAGAGGGCATCGAGAAGATGAAGGATTTCATCTTCGACAACCTTGGCTTCATGTCGATTTTCCTCAAGCCACAGGGGCAGGAGGCGGACATGGTCGAGCCTTTGATTGTGAAAGACACATCCACCATAAGGGACGTCTGTGCCAAGCTGCACCGGGACTTCCTCAGGAAGTTTCGATATGCGAAGATCAAGGGACCAAGTGCCAAGTTCGATTGGCAGAGAGTGGGTCTGGACCATCGTCTGAAGGACGAGGACGTCCTGACCGTGATTCTCAGGAAGTCATAACCGACTATCGATGTATTCACCAATGTGATGCCTATCCTAGAGCATGGGCGAGGGGCTGCTGGAGCTGTTTGACAGTAGGGGCATGAGACGAATGGTTTCCCATCTTGATAAGAGGAGGAAGTTGTACCTAGGTGTTTTCGCCATTGGTTTCGTTGCTGGATACCCGATGGCCGAGGTGATCATCGAATGGTTACTGGAGTCTGACGGATACATCCCCGAAGGAGTCGAGGTGATCATCCTGCAGCCTCTCGAGGTAATCTTTCTCCAGCTCAGGATAGCCGTCCAGATTGCCTTCGGACTGACGATCGCCACTATCATACTGGACCTGTCTTGGACTGGAAGTAGGATTTTTTCCGATGCCACTGCTCGATTATCCAGTAACGCGGGAGCGCTGATGGTCGTCAAGGCGATGCTGACAATATCTGTCATGGGTGCGATGGGTTTGGCCTATGCGCACAATGTACTGGTCCCATTCCTGTTGGAGTATCTAGCAGAGGACACCGCGGCATCTGGCCTGCAGTCGACATGGCAATTACAGTCATGGGTCGGTTTTGTCACGGGCCTGTACTTCTCGTCCATAATGGGATTTCAAGTCCCGGTGATAGCAGTCCTGCTACTGAGGACTGGTTTGGTAGAGAGGAGCACGATTGTAGAGAACAGGGGTGCGATTTGGTTCGCTGCGCTTTTCTTGGGTGCGCTAATCTCTCCTCCCGACCCAATCTCGCTATTCTTGGTAGGTGGGCCGATGCTAATTCTTCTCGAGATTGCACTCCTGTACGAGGGGTTTGCTACTCAGAGAGCTAGCCTATCGACAGACTGATATCCTTCGCCAGAGGGAACTGAAGTAGTCACTCTTTGACACCAGCTTCGACCTCTGGTGCGCCCCCTTCCGAGAATTCAGAAATCGTCATCTGCGCTTCGGGAGCTAGGGATGCGGCGAGCTCGGCGCTGGTGAGCCCGAGCTTGGTGGCCTCCGACCTAAACCAAGCGCGGACCTTTCTGAACTCGACCTCTGGGCAACCAAAGTACTCGGCGAATCTCCGAGTGGTGGTGAGTCGTCGGGTGAGTCCGTCCCTCCTCCTGTCGATGAGGCCCATCGAAGCTAGATCCCGAACGTGGTCGTAGGCCTTCTGGCCGAGCATGTCCTTCAGCTGGGATTGCTGCATTGGCTGGTGGTAGGCAATCAGAGCTGCTGCTGGTAGTAGCCTTGGAGGTATGTCCGCCCTGAATGTCTCTGGGAGGAAGGAGGATAGTTCGGGCCTGACCTCGAATATCCACCTGCCTGAAACGTCCGTAAGTTGCAGGGCGCTGTCCTCTCTCTGCTCGAATCTCTTCCTCAGGTTGGATAGGCCGACGTGGATGACCCCTTTCGGTTCCCCGAGCATCTCGGAGAGCTCCTCGAGGGACATCGAGCGTCCCGCTCCGAACAGGATGGCTTCGAGTACTGTGGTCAGTGGCGGCTCAGACATTTGAGACCTCCAACGAATCGGACTTCGGGTGTAGCTTATGGGTCAGTTCCTCATAGTCCTCTGATCCTTCCCAGAGGTCACCGAGGACTATCCTGCCGTTGTAACCCCCCTCCTGGTCGAGTGAGATGTAGCCCCTGTTTGTTAGGAACAGGGTGGATACGAATGCGGTGACTTGCGATTCTGTCTTGGTCTCCTGATCGTCCAGTCCCGCTTGCGAGTTCCTGTTCAGTTCGTCTGCGACCTCTCCGAGTGCCACCGATTCGGATGACTGTGCCCTAGATTTCAGAGCATCCCACGTCCTCTTCAAGTCTCCTTCGAGATCCTCTACGTGGAAGCTCCCGCTGAATCGTGCCCTTGCCCTGTCGTGTGCCTCCCTCCTCTCCTTGGCTATTCTCTCCCTGGTCCTCTGCTCCTCGGCAATTCTACTCGCGTCCTTGAGGCCGAGGAGGAGCTCACCGAGGGTGACTGGCCGGCCTTCTTCCCGGTGTATGCGCCCCTCGAACATCGAAGGTAGAGTCTCGTCGGCTGCTCCGGTCATGACGCCCACTGAGAAGTTGTAGTCAGCGTCATCGAATTCGACCTCCCAGCCGTCATCGAAGTCCCAATCGACTTCCTCCTCGAAATCCATAGCCCTCTCCTGACGCTCTATCAGGGAGATCGCCTGACCGCGTAGGATGGACCACGCCATCCTGATTATGCGACCGCACGATGGGAGGTCAATGTTCTCGGCCTTCTCGATTCGCTCGTTGAACATCTCGATGAAACTGGATAGGTCGACGTCCCAGGGGTCCAAGTCGCTCGATTGGAACATCTGGAACACCAGGGCAACCGAACGGTCGAATGGGTCGATGAGGAATTGATGCTCCGCCTCGTCCAGGGTCGACAGCTCCATCAGCCTGTCCAGGAATTTACTGGCCTCTAGGTTGGGCTGGCCCTCAAGCAGACGGAGGACAACATCATCCCTCATCTGCTCTCCGAAAATCACTATGCATCCTCCCTGTATTCGATCTCAGGGATTGAGGGGGCTTCCTCCTGCTCCTCAGTTTGTGCTGTTTCAGACTCCTCGATGTCCTCGGTGACGTCCTCAGTGCGCCCCCTGAGGCTCTGGAGACCCTCTCCCTCTGGCTCGGGAATTCCGTCTTCGGGCACGTCGACCCCTGCCCTGTCGGCTAGCCCACCGAGGCTCGAGGGGGCTGGCAGCGGTTCTGGGGTCTTTGGCATGTCCGCAGGGGATGGTAGCTCCGGCATCGCCTCCTTCTCCGTCTCGGAGGCGATCCTCGCCTTCTCCTCGGCCTCAATCTCCTCGCTGAGGTCCAATGCGGCAGCCCTGTCGAAGTCGGTTATCCTCTGGCTGCATCCGTTGCCTGCGTGGGTGATTCCTATGTGGTGGTCGGCCAGCGTGAGGCTGACCTTCCTCAGTGTGACCATGATGAATTGTGCCATGCCGCTCCTCATCCTGCAGAGGGCTGCGATCTTCTCGGAGTTGAATGGGTCGAGGTTCTGGTCCACCTCGTCGAAGTAGTAGAACGGGCTGGGTTCGTAGTCCTGTATCGCGAATATCAGTGCGAGCGCTGCCATCGACTTCTCGCCGCCGGATAGGGCGGCCCTCCGAGTGTTCTGGCTCTTGCCCGGTGGGACGCATGCCATCTCCAAGCCTCCGTCGAAAGGGCTGTCTATGTTCTCGAGCTTCAGTTCGCCGCTGCCTGTGGGCTGCAATATCTCGTACACCCTCCGGAAGTTGTTGTTGACGTGCTCGAAGACGTTGAGCAGCCGCGTCTTTCGCTCGTCCTCCAGTTGGTCTGCTATCGTGGAGAGCTCGTCCCTGCGCTTCCTCAGGAGATTGCCGTCTGCAATCAGGTCCGTGATGCGCGCGGCGGCGGCGTCATACTGCTCTATGGCGAGCATGTTAACGTCCCCGAGGGCGCGGAGGCGGCGCTCGAGCCCCTGCACGCTCCGCTCCGCCTCCACAACTGTTGGCAGTTGCGCGTCTTCTGGTGGGATTGGTATGCCGGCCGCCCCTAGTTCGGCCACAATCTCGTCCAGCGCCTCGCGCCTCTGCTTGATTTGTACGCTAAGTTCCTCCAATCGCCCGGATATGCTCTGCTTCTCCTGGGAGATCCTCTCTAAGTGGGCCCTTAGGCTGGCCCTCTCCTCGATGATCTCGTCCCTCTTGTCGTTCAGGAGCTTCTGCTCCTCGTCGAACTGGGAGGCCTGCTCTCTGAGTTCGAGGAGCATCGACTCGGATTCTCCTATGCTCGACTTGAGTTCGCCGATCTCCTTCTCTGCCCTGGAGATCGAGTCGTTCTGAGACTTGACCTGTCTGTCCAGCTCTGCCACCCTGTCTATCAGAATCTTCAGCTGCTGGGTCGATGTCTCGATTGATGCCTCGGACATGACGCGAGTCCTCTCTGCCTCGGTTCTGACCCTCTCTGCCTCTCTGAGCTTGACAGACAGGTAGTCGGGAGTGTGGTTCTGGAGGTCTTCTGCGGCCTTGGACCGGGTGGCCGTCGCCTCCTCGAGGGAGACTCGGGCATTCTCGCATATCGCTGAGAGTCGGGACTTCTCGGACTCGCATTCGTCGAGCTCCTTGTTGGCTGCTTTGAGCTTGGTTCTGATCTCGCTGACCGCCTTCTCGGCCCTGCTCATGTCGGCCTTCCAATTCCTGATCCTGACCGAGTGGTCATCGTTGTCGAGACCGTGTATCCTGTCCCTGAGCTCTTGCTGGCTCCTGCGGAGCTCCCTCAGAGCGCCGTCAACAGTGAAGAATAGGAGGTCCGCCTCTTGGACGCCCATCTCCATCCTGTCTATTCCGGAACTCCCGGCTCCCGAACCCTCGAATCTCGGGCGGCCCTTCTTCGAAGAGGAGCCGCCAGTCATGGCGCCTGAGCTCTCGATGACCGCCCCGTCGAGGGTGACCATTCGCACTCCACCCATGTTCTCCCTCGCAACGTCCATGGAGTCAACGACCAGCGTGTTCCTCCCTGCATAACGAACCGCGGTCTCGACGCTTTGGTCGAATTCTAGCAGATCGTGGACGAATCCTACCACTCCGGGGTTTCTCGCCACTAGGAGCGTCCTTCCCTGGGGACGGGAGACTGAGAGTTTGTTGAGGGGGAGGAAGGTTGCCCTGCCGCCGCCATTCTTGCGTAGCCAGGTGATGCACTTTGATGCTACGTGGTCGGAGGTCACGACGATGCTCCTGAGACCGCCTCCGAAGGCGAATGACAGTGCCTCCTCGTGAGAGGGGTCCTTCGGAGACGCCAGTTCCCCGAGGGTCCCGAGGATTCCGTGGATTTCCCCGCTCTCCCTGAGCCGGGATAGTGCTGCTAGGGTGTGTGCCGAACCCGGAGTGCTTGACCTAGCCTCCATTCTGGCCTTGGCCTTGGCGAGGCCCATCTCCGCGTTCCTGAGCTTGGACTCGGCCCTGTCCCGATCATCGACGAGGGATCTCTCCTGCTTCTGCAGGCTCATCAGCTCCTTGGCCATGGACTCTCTGTTGATGTCGGGACTGGAGTCCTCGAGGTCCTCCCCTACGAGCGCGTGGTCGTCCCTCTCGAGCTCGGCGGTCTCGAATGCCTGCTCTATGTCGACCAGGTTCTCAGATGCTATCTGGGATCTCTGGTTCGCCCGGTCGTAATCCAGTTGGGCTTGTGAGTATGCTGTGCTGGCGGACTGCTCGTCCTCAGTGGCCTTGCCTAGAAGCCTGTTGAGGTCGCGGCCGAGCTTGTCTCCGGACTGGATGGCCTTCCTCGCCTCTTCCTCGTCCTCAGCGGCCTTCTTCAGGGCCGCCTTAGAGTCTGAGACCCTTTGGTGGAGGTCTGTGATGCTCTGCTCTGATTGTATGCGGGCTTTGTCGGCCCCTTCCCTCTCACGTATCAGAATTTCGATCTCCTCCTCCGAGCTCTCGATGGCCCTCTTGTGGTCGCCGATGCGGTCGGAAGCGGTCTCCAGATCGATCTCGTGTTGCCTAATTTTGTCTATGATCTCCTTTGCATCCTCGCCCATGGCCACTTCGAGATCCCTTCTAAGTTGGACAAGTTCCTTGTCGTATCCGTCCAGTCTCTGACTCGATTCCAGCATCTCCTTGGAGAGGTCTTTCTCCTTTGTGACGTAGTTGGACCTCTCCTCCGACAGTAGTGATACCTCTCCCTGTCTGTTCCTGTGTTTGGATTGCTCTAGAGTCAATCGGGCTAGGTCCGCCTCTCCCTTCAGTTCCCTGAACTTCAGAGCCTGCTCTCGTTCCTTCTCGAGCTCCGTGAGTCGTCCCTTCTGGTCGGCCTCGAAGATGTCGATCGTCTCTATGCTGTTCTCGACGTGCTTGCGCTGCGTGTTCGCCTTTCGTATCTCGTCGTCGTAGGCAGTCACCCCGGCGACCTGCTCCAGTACCCCCCTCCTCTTGTGGGGAGTCATGGTGGCTAGGTTAGTGACGTCGCCCTGCAGCACTATGTTGTAGCCGTCCCCTCTCAGTCCGGCCTCCGAGAGAATCCTTCTCATCTCGGTGGCCGAGGATGGATTGTCGTTGATCCTGAACGAGGAGACTGGGTTCCCCTTCCTGTTGAGTTTGACCGACCTCGTGAAGGAGACCTCGTCCGAGTCGGAGCGGAGCCTCCTCTTGCCCCCGACCTCCGGGGTGTTGCTGAATACCAGGGTCGCCGA
The DNA here is from genome assembly GCA_004195615.1 of Methanobacteriota archaeon. Taxonomy (GTDB): domain Archaea; phylum Thermoplasmatota; class Poseidoniia; order Poseidoniales; family Thalassarchaeaceae; genus UBA36. Next base: position 117,538 of record PSPW01000001.1, read on the forward strand.
CATGTGTTTTGCCGGGCTACCGGACTTTCCTCCGTTGAAGATGAGCTCAGAGACATTGGAGGCCCGGAGCGATCGTGTAGACTTGGGTCCGAGGACGAATCCAATGGCATCTCCGCAGTTTGATTTACCGCTGCCGTTGGGGCCGGTGATCGCTGTGAAGCCCTCCTCGAACGGAATGATCGACTCGCCGCCGAACGACTTGAAATTCTCAACCTCAATCCTGACTAGATGCATCCCTTCACCTCAGTCGTCGGGAAATAAATCACCGACAACAGCGCCAGTCGTTCCATTTGGGGTTAAGAACATTGAGGCAGTAGGGCGATTAGGGACATGAATTAGGAGATGCTCCGGGAAAAGCCGCGGAAGAACTGCCTTCACATGTTCCTTCTGAACTTCCCACCGCTCTCGAAGAGAGCCTGCGTGACCTGTCCAACCGAGCAATGCTCTACTATGTGCATCATCACTTCGAACAGATTGCCACCCTCGCGAGCAACTTGCTTTAGCCGGCTCAGGCATTCCTCAGACTCCGCCGAGTGCGCTTCCTTGAACTCCCTGTTCCTGTTGATTACCATCATCTTCTCCGATTCGTCAGATCTGGTCACGTCGATATCAAATTCCTCTGCTGAGGGTGTGGACGAGTCGGGGTCGGTGAACGTGTTGACGCCCACGATCGGCGTCTCGCCCGTGTGCTTGCGATGCTCGTACAGCATGCCTTCGTCCTGAATTCGGTTGCGCTGATAGTTGACCTCCAGTGCACCGAGAACTCCTCCTCTGCTATGCATCTCCTCGAAGATACGCAGGACCTTCTCCTCGACCTCGTCCGTGAGGAAGTCCGCTACGAATGAGCCCTGCAAGGGGTTCTCGTTCCGCAGCCAGCCGTACTCCTTGGTGAGGATTAGCTGGATCGCGACCGCGTCTCTGACCGTGTCCTCCGTGGGAGTTCCGAAAGCCTCGTCACGGCTGTTGGTGTGGAGACTGTTGGCATTGTCGGCAAGCGCGTAGAGGGCCTGCAAGGTGGTCCGGTAGTCGTTCCACGTGAATTCCTGGGAGTGGAGAGATCGTCCGCTGCTCTGTATGTGGTACTTGAGCTTCTGGCCCCTTTCCTCGACTCCATAGAGGTCGCGCATCGCTATTGCCCAAATCCTCCTGGAGACTCTGCCGATTACAGCGTACTCGGGATCCATCCCATTGGAGAAGAACCATGAGAAGTTCCTGAGGAACTTGTCGGGATCGAGCCCTCTGGCCTTGAACAGTTCGACGTAGGTGAGGCCGTTTGAGAGCGTGAGTGCCGCTTGGGTGATTGGGTTCGCCCCTGCCTCATCGATGTGGTAGCCGCTGATGCTGACGAAGTAGTGGTTGCGGACCCCGTTGTTCACGTAGAACTCCGCGACGTCCCCCATCATCCTGAGCGCCGTGTCCAGATTGAACACCAGGGTGTTCTGGCCCATGGCTTCCTTCAGCTGATCGGCCTGGACCGTCCCCCTCACGGTGGAAAGGGCGTAGGCACTGATTTCCTCGGATTCGTTCTCGCTGGGATCTCTCCCGTTCTCTTCGACGAACTTCCTAGTCTGCTGCCTAATTGCAACTCTGAAAAAGGCTGCTAGGTGCCACCAATAGTTACCGTTGATGGTCATGCTGACCGAGGTGTTCGGAGCGCATAGGTCGAAGCCGACGAACAAACGGTCCATCTCGTCCACCGTGCTGATGCTGACTCCAGACTCGCATACCTTCCCGAAGATATCGAGCCTCTCCTGCGGGTCATTCCCATACAGGCTAGGGGAGTCGAATGCTACTGAGAGCCTGTTGAACGACTGGTCCTTTGACAGGAAGTGGTAGCGCTTGTTGGTCCTCTCTGCGCTGCCCTCTCCGGCGAACATCCTGACTGGGAGCTCATCCTCCCTCCTGAATGGGAAGACTCCACCCGTGTAGGGGAAGGCCCCCGGGGCGTTCTCCTTGCGAATCCAAAGGAGTTTGTCCCCCCAGTCCTGAGTCGTGGGCAGGGCGACTCTCGGCACTCTGGTCCCCGATAACGTCTCGTGGGTCGTCTTGACTGAGATTTCTTTTTCTCGTACTGTGTAACTCGCCTGACCGGAGCGGTATGCCTCGGACTTCGAATCGAACTCGTTCAGAGACGCCCATGCTGCTTCGGGTATTGAGCTCCTGATCTCGTTTGCCTCGTCGAGCAAGTCCTGGTTAGTGTCCCTCTTGCTGGAGGATTCCAGCAGTTTGGCCGCTGCTTCGAGTTGCTGCACCTGACGGACGGATTTCGCTACGTCTTCTGACCTCTTGTGGTAGTCCCTCACGGTTGAGGCGACCTCAGCGAGGTACCCCTGACGCTTGGGGGGAATCGGGGTATCGCGATTCGGCAGCCCATCTGGGCCCAAACGAGGTTCGCTAGCGGAGAAGTCGGTCCCAAACTTCTCGTTCAGCTGGACTGTCATCATCTCCCAGAGGCGGTCCACGCCAGCATCGGCGAACTGGCTGGCTATTGTGGGCACAACTGGCATTGATTCGGGATTCTCGTCGAAGGCCTCTCGGTTCCTAAGGAACTGCTTGCGGATCTCGGTCAGTGCGTCCTCTGCACCGGGCCTGTCGAACTTGTTCAGTACCACGATGTCGGCGAAGTCCAAGGCAGCTAGCTTCTCTAGCTGGCTCGGTGCACCATACTCTCTGGTTGTGACATAGATGGAGATGTCTGCCACTTCGGTGATGGCATCGTCCCCCTGGCCGATGCCACTCGTCTCGACAATGACCAAGTCAAAGCCGACCGCTTTGCAGGTCTCGACGGCTCGATCGACGCACTCGGCGATCTCCCTGCCGCTGTCCCTGCTCGCGAAAGAGCGCATGAACAGCTTATGGTCGGAAAGGGAGTTCATTCTGATTCGATCGCCGAGTAGAGCCCCGCCCGTCTTCTTCCTAGTGGGGTCCGTGGCTAGCAAGGCCACCCGGGCATCCGGGTTGTCTCTGCGGATCCTGAGCATAACCTCGTCCATCAGACTAGACTTACCCGCCCCGCCTGTCCCGGTGATGCCGATCACGGGGCACTCTGATTCCGAGTTCCTAGAGCGGGCCTTGGAGAGAGTATCGTAGAACTCATCTGGATGGGAGTTCTCTGCCATCGTCAGAAGCAGGGAGACCATCCCATGGTCGTCGGCATCAACCGGGCCGGATATCGAGTCGAACCTGGATCTCTCCAGGAGGTCTATCTCCGATGCCTGGTTCATTGCGTCCCGCACCATTCCGACAAGGCCCAAGTCCCTGCCATCGTCTGGCGAGTAAATCCGCGAAATCCCATTTCTTCTGAGCTGTTCAATTTCATGTGGGAGGATAGTTCCTCCCCCTCCTCCGAACAAGAACACGTGGCCGAAACCCTCCTCATCTAGGATCTCCTTGGTGTGAGTGAACATCTCAACGGCACCGCCTTGGTAGGAGGTGATTGCGACTGCGTGTGCGTCCTCCTGGATGGCCGCACGTGCAACCTCGTCGGCACCCCTGTCATGCCCAAGGTGGATTACCTCGCAACCCTGGCTCTGGAGAATCCTCCGGAAGATTCCTATGGCCGCGTCGTGGCCATCGAAAATCGCGGCTGCGGTGATAATGCGAATGGGCATTTTCCCGCCGGAGGCTGTGATTGGGGCATCGGTTGCACCGTTCCCAAGGCTGCTTTCCACACCAACCCGAAAACATAACTCCACAAGAATGCGTTGACTGAAGAAAACAGTGTCTTGGGCATTTCCGGGACATGCTTCAAGACTGGGTGAGAGTTCCAGGGTATAGTGGAAGAGCTCCCAGAAGCGATTGAAATATCTCCCCGGGGTGATGAAAGCCCGTGGGGAGGGGACTCGGGCAACTCAGGACCGGGAAGCACCATTCTCAGCGGAAATGTCACTTCTTTCGAGGGCGAAGGGGAAAATTCCCCATATTGGGCGAATCTCAACGAAGAGAGAAAGGGGCCGTCCAACGGAGGATGGTTCGCAATTGGTTTGATTTTGGCCCCGGGTGCAATGTGGTTCGTTTCTTTCATCCTCTTCATCATTGGAGATTCAATGCCAGACGGCCCAGACGAAATATTCTACATGCTAGCTTGGTTCCTCTGGCCCGCTGGCCTGATTGGCGGATTAGTCTGGAGCTTCACGAGAGGAAGCAAGTACTTCGCATACGGTCTTCTAACCGCTTTGGCAGTGATTCCAGCGGTATTTATCCTCTCAATGATTGTCATGGTAATCGTATTCATTGGGTTCTGAGCATCAGAAACCGTTCACTAGGATGTACGCGAAGAAAAACATCAGCAGCCCCATTGCCCCGTCGATGACGTGTGCCTTCGACCTCAGCATCTCGACCCTATCCCCTGCAGTAAGAACTGTTGCTACGGTCACATACCACGTCCCATCGATGACCATCCCCAGTAGGCCCATCCCAAGGAGCGTCTCCAGGGAAGAGTCGACTTCGATGAAGGGGGCGTACAGAGCCAGCATCCAAGCCATAATCTTGGGATTGAGAAGGGCTATCGAGAACCCCTGAGCGAAGCCGACCCTGTCCGAGGGCCCGTGTGAGTCATCGGAGCCCAAGTCCTTTTTCGGACCGGCCATGGCGTGGCGCAGGAACGTGACCCCCAACCAGAGGAGGATCAACACCCCTCCTCCCCTGAGGAATATCTCGACGTCCTCATTGGCCGAAAGGGCGGTGGCTATTCCGAGCGCTGCGAGGAATGCGTAGATGCCGAACCCTATGCCGTGCCCAATCCCTGTGGAGATGCCTTGGCTGCGACCACCAGCCATGGTGTTCCTCAGGACCACTGCCAGGGACGGTCCGGGGCTCATCGCCCCTAGCGTGAAAACGGTGGCTAGGGCGGCCCATGCGCTAGGTTCCATTGCTTCACCGACTAGGCGCCTGCGTACATGGCCTCTATCTCGTCAGCCCAGTTCTCTCTGATCTGGATCCTTCGAATCTTCAGGGTGGGAGTCAATTCGCCATGGTCAACGCTGAGATCCCTGGAGAGGATTGTGAACTTCTTCAGCTGTTCGGGATTGGAGAACTGGCCGTTGAGCCTGTCGACGTGCCCTTGGAGCTCTGCGTATATCTCCGGGCTATCGGTGTACTCGCTGAGATCGTGTCCAAACTCCTTCAGCTTTGCCAACTGCTCCACTGGGTCCTTGGGAACCTTGGCCCCGTCCATCCCGTGCTTGTCCCTCAGAATCACGCTGACGTCCAGTGTGAAGAGCGCGCTGCAGTACTTCCTGTTGTCTCCTATGAGCATGCATTGAGAAACGAGGGGAATCGACTTCATCGTCTCCTCTATCACCAGAGGTGCGATGTTCTTGCCTGCCGAGCTCACGTAGATCTCCTTGATCCGCCCGGTGACGCTGATGTACCCCTGAGAGTCCTCCCGACCTAGGTCACCTGACTTGAGCCAACCGTCTTCGGTCATCGTTTCTGCAGTCGCCTCGGGGTTGTTGTAGTAGCCCTTCATGATGTGCCGGCCGCGGAACTGTATCTCTCCGTCGCCCTTCTCGTTGGGGTCGTGGATCCTTAACTCTCCAACGAATGTCTTACCGACCGTTCCAATTTTGTTGTTGCCCTCGAATCCGAGTGTCGCGCCTGCAGTGGTCTCCGTCATGCCGTATCCCTCGAAAAGCGGGATGTCCAACTTGTGGAAGAGGTGCAGTATGTCAGGATTAATCGGGGCTGCCCCCGTGATGGCGTACTTCAGGTTGGAGAAGCCTATCTTCTGCTTCGCCTTCTTCCTGACTATTCCCTTCAGGATCGGCAGGCTTAGCCACTTTACCTTGCTCCCTAGTCCGGCTACGAGGTTCGAGTATACCTTCTCGTAGATCCGTGGGACTCCGATGAAGAGAGACGGTTCGACCTCCTTGGCGCAATCTATCGAATCAAGTGGCGAGCTGACCACGCGCATGTGCATGGCGTCCCTCACCCAAATGTGGTTGTCGGCCAGCTGGCCGAACACGTGTGCGCATGGAAGCCAAGAGACGTAACCGTCGCCCTGGTTGAACTTGGCGATGGCCGACACTCCTGCGATCTCTGCCTCGAAGTTGTCGTGGGTGAGCTCGACACCCTTGGGGTTGCCAGTAGTTCCAGAGGTGTAGATCAGAGATGCGGTGTCGTCTGGTTGGATGCTAGAGAGCCTCTCCATCACCTCGGAGTCTTTGACCTTCCTGCCTTTGGAAACAAAATCGCTCCACGATATAGATTTCGGGTGGTCCGGCATATCGACGCCATCCATCACCACAACTGACTCTACCTTGTCCAGAGATGCGAGCGCCACGTGCAGCCGATGGGAGCACATCTTCTCGGGATCGCCCCCGTCCATTGGATTGTTCCCAACGAAGACTATCTTGGAGTCGGAGTTGCCTACCACCCACTCTACCTCCTCTGGAGAGCAAGTGTGGTAGACGCCGACCGCAGCCCCGTTGCACATGTTGGCGGCGGAGTACGCAGCGTACCACTCCTTCCGATTGTACGAATAGATACTGAGCTTGTCCCCCTTCTGGAAGCCATGTGCGATCAGTGCCTTGGAGATGTCCATCGCGTAGTCCAAGAACTCGGACCAAGACGTGGTGTCCCAGTTGCCATTTTCGTCCTTGGAGGAGATTGCGGCTTCGTCTGGGTAATTTTCTGCGTTATCAATCAGGTATTGGGGCGTAGTCTTCGCTGACATGGGCTTGGACAATGCATCCGGAAACTTAACTGTTGTCTAGTGAATTAAGTGTTGCAAAAACAACCTTCAGGGGAGCACGGCGCTGACGTTTTCGCGCCAGTCGGCCCCTCCGTTCCGATTGGCGAGGGGGGAAGCTGGGGATGGATGCCAGCACGATTTGACTCGGATGCCCATTCCCATGAGTGCGGCATGAGCCCTCTTCTCCGCGTACTTCCCTATTCCGATGACCTCCTCCGCGCCCAGGGCCACAGCTGCCTCCCTAAGGTGTTGATCGCACCTCTCCAACAACTCATTCATCACAGGTCCGCTGATGTTGTTGGGAGTCACGTTAGTGCCCCTCGGGCCATCAAGAATCATCAACGGGCAGTGGTTGATGATGAACACCTTCTGGAAAATCTGGCTTGCGCCGCCGTACCTCTGCTGTAGAAGATCCCAAAGCCTTGTTCCAGAGACTTCCTCCTTGGGGTGGCTGAGTCCGTTAACCGGCCTGTTGGAATGCGGACTAACCGGTTGACCTACATCAATCCCAGATATTCCCAGTAGATCCCTCACGACTGAAGTAGCGGCGAATGGGACCCCCATCTGACCCATCCCATGAGGACCAGGATTCATCCCCAGCAGAATGGACTTGGCGCCGCTCCCTCCTGAACGGCGAATGAATTCCTCATGGACTTCCCAAGCATACATCAGTGGGTTGTAAACGCAGTCTGCGACGCCGTCGGATTCCAGACGGCGAGCAATGGCTTGGGCATCGTCCCTCAGTCCGGATGCAGCTCGAATCAGACCCTCAATTACCTCGGTCATCTATTGCTTCACATCCCCAAGCAAAACACCTGCTATGTCACTGAGTTCTTTGGGAGTAATCGGGAAAACTGTTTGTGGAGTCCCTCCAGCCCCCCAGACCAAATCGTATTGCATCAGATCCTCGTCCATCAGGATCGTTACTGGATTCGTGTGCCCGAAGGGAGGAACTCCACCGATTGCGAATCCCGTACTTTTCAGGACATATTCGGGACTGGCCAATCCGGGTTTGAAACCCAGGATTCGCTTCAGTTTCCTCTTCCTCTCGACCCTGTTCGAACCAGAAGTAATCACGATAATTGCTCCATCTGGTCCTTCGAAGACAATAGATTTAGCGATGTGAGCGACCTCGCACCCTAACTGGTCTGCTGCGTCCTGAGAAGTTCTGGTGCCCGCATCGTACTTCTTGGGAGATGGCGAGAATCCGATTTTCTCACACTGCGAGAGCCATAGTTCGTGGCCGTCCATGGAATTCGCCAAAAGTATCACGACTTATGAGTTGGGGAGCGACGAACTTGAGAAAAGGACGGTTCGCCAGTGTAACTTTCATGACTCGGGGATAATCGGTAGCGACCATGGCGTGGCCGTTCGGACCTTACGGGACGGTGATGGGAACCATTCTCCTGATGACTATCCCACTGCAGAGGCTACTGACCAGAGATGAGCCAGAGATGAGAGTTGCGTTCTCGGATCTACTCGAGGAAATCCGAGAGAGGGGATACAAGTGGCACATCTCTGTTTATCTAGTAATGTACGGATTCAAGGTATTCATTGACCAGCACAACGAGGCAATCAAGCCCAAGGTTGGCGGATACACTCACTACGTCCATGGGCTCGAGGGAGAAGTCACCCTCTGGGTTCAAGAGACCTTCAGAAACGATCTACTCAGCGATGTTCTTTCTTTCCACTATTTCTTCGTTTACATGTTCCTGATATGGTTCAGCCCGATGTACTACATTCTCTGCAGGGACGAGGTGATGGCCGACAAGGCGGTGCTGAACTACTTCGTTATCTACGTTCTAGCAGTTCCCCTCTACCTATTCTTCAACGTCGAAGTCACCTCCTCCTTCATCCCGGGTATGGATGCCCTGATGTATCACAAGTCGTGGAACCTGTTCTTCTTCACGGAAGTTGATCCTCTTGACAATGGATTCCCTAGTCTGCATGTGGGAATCCCGATTGGCCTCCTGATAATCAACAGACTGCATGTTAGAGAGATTGGAATCAAGATTGAAGAGTGGCGCCATAGGGAGTTCGATCTGTTCGTGGCGGTGAATGTCCCGATCTACCTTTTCAGTATTCAGTACCTCGGGATACACTGGGTATCTGATGTGATTCCCGGAGCAATTCTAGCCATGATATGTGCTCTTTTCGTCCAAAAGATCCAACCCAAACTGAGAGGCGTACGGGAGAATGGTTGGCCTTCATTGATTCCATCCAAGAGAGTGGCATACACATCGGCTGCATTCTCCTTACTAGGGACCTTGATCCTACTCGCAGTGGTAGTCGATGGACCTGGGACGGATGATGAGGTGCCGACAATGAGGGTCGGTCCTGGAGATGTGAATCTCGATGTTATCGAGGTCCACAGCCTGTGGCACCCGGCAGATGTAGAGGTCAGGAACGTGGGGGATGAAATCGTCCAGGTTCTCATCATCCACAGGGACGCGGTAGAAATTCACGCCAAGGATGGGATAATCGACTGGTCTTCCCTATCTGGCGGTGACGTGCACGTGCTGGGGCCGGGGGAAATCCTTAGCGAGCGAGTGGAAACGCCTTCGGTGTTTGACGGACATTACGTATTGGTCACACACCAAGGAGATTCCGGAATCGGCGAGGTCAGAATCAGCATAGAGTACGTGGACGGGAGCCTCCTGTGGTCTGCCATCATCTCTTCCGTTCCTGCCTTCGCAATAACTGGTCTCATCATAGGTGAATTGTATTTCTCAGAGGATGAAGTGAGCGAAAAAATCACCTATGAATAGTCCCGATACTGCCCCCAAGCCCAGCCATGTTCCAACCCTGAAAGCAGGGTAGTTATGCCTCCATACGTACATTGACTGGAACACCCAGAACAGGATTACAACGATGAACCAGGGTTTGAAAATCAACTGCGGGACGATTGCTAGGACCATGGCAACATTTGCACCAATGATCAAATCGATTCTACCTCCGGCTGGCTTTGGGGAGAAATACAGCATCGGGCTGAGCAATACCAAACCCATGAATGGGGCTGGGAAGACCCAACCCCAAGGTCGGGGTATCCCATCAAAGAGATGAGGCATGCAAGCGGCGGCAAATCCAACTAGGTTTGGGATTACTACTGGCCACAGCGGGGGTTCGTCCCACTTCATGACGAGTCACCCCAATGGACCCCCCATGAAGTCTACTAGTTGGGCCGGAAGGTTTTCTTTGGATTTCACGACCTCGCAGTAACATGGCGAAGGGAGAGATTGTGCTGGGTTGCCTCGCACCACACCCGCCACATGTTGTGTATGCTGAGAATCCAGAACAAAACGAGGCTTTCTCGGAAGGAGGATGGGAGACTCTGAGATGGGGTTACAACAGACTGGCTAGGAAACTGAAAACGATTGATTACGATGCAATGGTAATCTTCACCCCTCATTGGCAGACTTACATCGGAACGCACTTCCTAGGACTACCGGAATTCAAGTCTAAGTCTGTTGATCCGGTTTTCCCGAACATCTTCCGCTTCAACTACGACATCTCGGTAGATGTGGATCTGGCTGAGAAGATGTGCGAGGTTGCCGGTGAGTTTGGGATCGTTACCAAGATGATGCGAAATCCCGACTTCAGGATCGACTACGGCACAATCACATCTTGTCATATGCTCAATCCAGATTGGGACAAACCACTCGTTACCATCAGTAGCAATAGGAATGCTCACTACTACTCTGCTGAGGTAATGAACGAGCAAGCCAGTGCATTGGGAGAAGCCTGTGCAAGGGCCATAGAAGAAAGCGGCAAGAAGGTGGTGCTAATCAGCAGTCACAGCCTTTCACACAGACACTTCGTTACTGAGTCCCCCTTGCCTGAAGACATGAGTCGTGAGCACATATACAATCACAGCCAATATGTCTGGGACATGAAGCTCGTAGATCTGATGAGGAGTGGCAAGATGAGAGAGGTAATCGACATCATGCCTGAATTCACCGAGCAGACGATTGCGGAGACCGAGGGAGGTGGCCTGACTTGGATGATGGCTGCAATGAGATATCCAAACTATCCTGCCGAGATTTACGGATACCAGTCAGTAATTGGAACAGGTAACCTGATTGCTGCATGGGATCCCATGGAAGCCACGCGCGAGATTGTCCTCTGAGGTGTTTGTTTGACGGAGCCAGAGATTCTATTCGGCATTTATTGCCCCCCTCACCCGCAACCCCTCCTCTCCCCGGAAGCTAGTGATGGCTATGGAAAGCTGAGGGATGCCTATGAAACATGCAGGAAGAGAATCGAAGAGAGCGAAGCGGACCTGATTCTGGTCTACTCCACGACATGGCCGAGCATAATCGGGCATCAGATTCAGGCACATCCCGAACCGGAATGGGTCCACGTAGACGATGACTTCCACTTCCTAGGAAGCATGCCGTACAAGTTCAGGATGGATGTAGAGTTCGCTGATGCGTTCAAGAATGCTGCTGAATCAAGGGGACTGCAATCTAGGACGATCGAGTACGATGGATTCCCAATTGACACGGGTTCGGTCGTCGCTCTCAAGCTCCTGAACCCGGATAACCGAATACCGGCATGCATCGTTTCCAGCAACATGTATGCAAACAGGGCCGAGACCATTGTCCTGGGCAAGTCTGCGCGTGATGCGATTCAAGAGCAGGGCAAGAAAGCCGTAGTCGTTGTAGTATCGAGCCTGTCTAACAGGATGTTCACCGAGCACATCGATCCCTCCGAGGACAGGATTCACTCTGCCAAAGACGACGAGTGGAATCGTAAGATTCTAGAGTTCTTCGATGATGGCAGGTTGGAGGATCTGAGTCAGCTCTCGAGGGAAATTCACGGGCAGATTAGAGTGCAGAAGGTAGTCGCGTACAAGCCAGCTTGGTGGATGTCGGCCACAATGGGCCAGCATAACAACTACACTGGCGAGGTCTTGGCATACGAGGCCCTCCATGGCTCCGGAGGGGCTGTGGTGATACTGACCCCCGCCTCTGAATCGGTTGGTGACAAGGAGTTTGACGAAGATGACGTAGAACACTACCATGGGGATCGCGGAGTCTTAGACAAGGGGATGTTGTGATGTCTACTGAAGACGAAATGACTCACGAAGAGAAGCGAAAGAGCATGATTGACGATATCGTCGCTGCACCAACTGATGCGGTCGAGAGAATATATGACGAGGTTGGAAAGTCATTGGCCAAGACGGCCGGAGGTGCCCTAGGAGCAGCAGCAGGGGTAGCAGTCGGAGGCCCCGTTGGAGGAATAGTTGGCGCAGTAGTGGGGAGGAAGGCTGCTGGAAAGCTAACAAGCGAAGACGGCCCCTTCATCGCCGAGGGCGGCCCATCTGCAGTCGGGGCGTACCCTCACTTGCACAGAGTGGGCGATTTGATCCTAGTCAGCGGAATGGGGCCACGTCAGCCAGGAACCAATGAAATCCCGGGTGGACCAATCAAAGACGATGAGGGGAACCCCATGGATTACGACATCAAGGCACAGACTCACGCGGTTATCAACAACATTAGAGTGATTCTGGAGGAATACGGTTCGGGACTTGAGAAGGTGGTGGACATCCTTGTTTTCCTGACAGACATGGAACGTGATTTCAACGGGTACAACGAGGTATACGCCGAGTACTTCTCCGAGATACTGCCAGCAAGGACGACCGTGTCGGTGGATGCACTCCCGACTTCTATTGCGATCGAGCTGAAGGTCATCGCAAGAGCGTAATCAAGGTCCCTGATCTTCTATTGCATTGGAGGTGCACCAAGTTGGGGATGTAATGGGATTGCACCTGCTTGGAGTTCCTTCCGGAATCTCGACCCAGTAGTCTACCCCATCCACTTGTGCGGGATAATCAGTCGAGATGCTGTGAGCCCCGGCTGCAAGGGCTGCGTCGCGTCTTGTTGTGTCGTTGTTGTCAGCCTCCTCACCTCCGCTGTCCGCCCTACTCCGGACGATGTAACCCTCGCTAACGAGTCTGGTAATCTCATCACCACTGCCAATTGGGTCTGTAAGCGAGAAGATGGCGGCCTCGTTGCTACCCTCGTCAGACAGGGTGAACATACGAGCCCCGGATAGTCCCGGATACGCTTCTACATACAGGTCCCTGGACTCCCCACTAGCTAGCAGAACGAAAATCGCCTTTCCTCTGCTCTCTTCCAGCAATGGCCAGCCATCCGTGATTACCGAATCCTTCAGGGTGGCACTCTCGCCCCTCACGTCATCGGGCGTAATCGTCTTGTTCAGGGGCCAGAACTGGGCAATCTCCTGCTCGATGTCTTCCAATAGGCCCGAAATCTCCAGAGTGGTTGTCACGTCGGTGGCTTGCTCGGGCCAGTCCTTGGGCTCAATCCAAATGAAGAGCGGATGGTGCAACGGGTTCTCGTTCGACCATCCGAGGAGTGCTTCAAGGCAATTCTCGAATGTTGGGCACGTCGTGCCGGAGTCGTACTGGTTGTGGTAGACTCTGAGACCCTCCCTAATGTCCCACCAGACATCGATCTCAAACTGTCTGACGCCCTGCTGTGAGACCTGGAAATCCAGAGGTTGGTGTGTGTACATGTACTCCCTAGTGGGAGAAAACAAGGGCTCAATGTGGTATGAGTTGTGAGTCCCCTTCATCTGGATGTGATTAATTCTGAGTGGTTCTTTCTCCGAATCTCCTCCGAAGATTCCATTACCCGAATCGGAGCCTAGGCACCCAGTTAGAGATGCCATGACTATCAAGGTCGCCACCAACGGGGCTTGCTTCCTCATCCTAGTCGAATTATTGGAGGGGGAGATAACACTTCTGAAGGGGCTAGTGATGATGTCCGCCTGGGCCGTGGACGTGCCCATGCGCCAGTTCTTCCTCGGTGGCAGTGCGAATCTCGACGACCTCTACCTCGAAGCGGAGAGTTTTGCCGGCCATCTGATGGTTGAAGTCGGCCGAAACGACGTCTCCGTCAATCTCGGTGATAGTAAATTGGATGGGACCTTGGTCGCTATGCGCCCCGACGACCATTCCTACTTCCAGTTCCATACCTTCTGGGAACTGGCTTCTCTCTATCTTCTGGATGGCGTCGTCGTCCCTCTCTCCGTAGGCTCGATCTGGAGTGAGTGTGAACTCCCTCTTCTCTCTCACTTTTGCACCGAGAACCTCCTGCTCGAAGCCTGGAATCATTTGTCCGTGTCCGACTAGGAAGGTCAAGGGGTCCTTGCCCTCGCTGCTGTCGAATTCTGCCCCATCTACGAATGTCCCGGTGTAATGCACTGATGCTATGGTGTCCTGCTCTACTGTATCACTCATGTTCGGGGGCCTGAGAGGTCAGTATCTAACCTGTTGGGTGAGGAGAACCTTCAACTGGGGTGTGTTAGGCCGGTAAAACATGCGTAACTACGGTCCAAAGGACCTGGTGGGCATCGTACTGACTCCCATAGAGGCAGTCTCTGACACTCTTGAGAGGAATTTAGGGCTATTCTCAGTCGTAATCATCTCCCTGTCGGCGATGATTGGTTCTGGTTTGTTCGTGCTCCCCGCTCTTGCCATGGTAGAAATGGGAGGAGGTACGAACCCGGTAGGAGGAGTATGGCTTGCATATCTGGTGGCTGCCCTCGTCGTTCTACCTGGTGCAATTTCGAAATCTGAGCTTGCATCTGCCATGCCTGTTACTGGTGGAGATTACGTCTACATCCAGAAGACTTTCGGGCCTCTAATCGGGACGGTTGCGGGTTTGGGACTTTGGGCCAACTTCCTACTAAAATCTGCTTTCGCATTGATCGGATTCAAGGCCTATTTGTGGGTGATTGAGGACATTATCGGGATTGAAATTAATATCGAATCTGCTGCCATAATACTCCTTGTGATAATTGTGATAATCAACATTCTCGGTGTGAAGAAGATCAAGAAAATCCAGGCGCCGATTGTCGTGATCGCCACTACATACCTGATGTTGCTGTGCATTTGGGCCGTTGCTACTGGCGACCTGAATTGGGATGCGGCAATTTCAAGAGAAGCATTCGGTGACGACTGGAACTCGGTGATAGCCACCTCCGCATTCGTTTTCGTCTCTTATGCTGGAGTCACAAAAATTGCTGCTGTTGGTGGCGAAATAAAGAACCCAACGAAGAACATGCCATACGGAATTCTCTTCTCGCTGGCATTCAGTTGTATCCTCTACGTCACAGTGACCATAGTAATGGTGGCTACAGTTGACCCTTCGGGGTACATAGATGGCAATGGTCACGCAAGAGAGGACCCAGTGTACATTTTCGCCGAGGCAGTGGGTGGCGAGATGGCAGGAATTATCGCAGCGGTTCTGGCAGTCGTGACGATGACGTCGATGGCGCTAGCGGGAATACTAGCATCATCTCGGTTCCCTTTCGCAATGGCTAGGGACAAGCTCCTCCCTCAGTTCCTCGAAGATGTTCACGGACGGTTTGAGACTCCGCATTGGTCGATTATCGGAACTGGACTTGCAATGGGTGCGACAATCACATTCCTGCCGGTCCACGACGTTGCAGAATTGGCCTCTGGTTTCCAGATTATGGTCTTTATTGTGATTAATACATGCGTAATCGTTCTACGTAACTCCTCAGATTCCCATGCATGGTACGACCCTGAGTGGAAGCCCCCTTGGCCGCTATATCCAATTATCCAAGTTGCTGGAATCGTCGGAGGTGGTATCCTTATTGTCCTCATGGGTCCGAAATCTCTGATAGGGGCAGTTGCCGCAATAGTTCTCGGATTTATCATCTTCAAGGGATACGGAGAGAGGCATGTCGAGAGTGAAATTACCCCCTGGGAGACATCTGCAAAAATGATGACGGATCCCGATGAGGTGGAGGAGCGGCGGCAATTCGTTGCATTCCATGCAGCTGACACCGAAGGTACTGGGAGGCTTAACTTGGGAGAGTTCGTGAGCGCGATTAGAGCCCTGGGATACATCGAACAGGAGAGTAAGCATATCGATGATGATGCCTTAGTGATTTCGAGCACTAGGAAATTCAAGGGGAACCAGTTGGTACGTGATATTTTCCATTGGGGGGACTCGAATGCGGACGGACTAATCGACATTGAGGAGTTCTTCAAGACGGCAGATGATCTTTCGCCGGAGAACTAGCCCCTAGGCGTGTAGTTGAAGGCTTCAATCGTTCTGGGTGTAGTCCGAGGGATGCATAATGGTTTCCAACCGAGCCAAGAAGGTAACTACGCACACGCTTCAGGAAATGAAGAGATCCGCCGAGAAAATCACCATGCTGACAGCATACGACTACTCCCTTGCACGGTTGGTGGACGGTGCCGGCATCGATGTGATACTTGTGGGAGACTCAGCCTCAAACGTGATGGCCGGTAACGACACCACAGTCCCAATTACACTTGACCACATGATATACCACGCACAATGCGTGGTTAACGCAGTAGACAGGGCCCTCGTGGTGGTAGACATGCCTTTCGGCAGCTATCAAGGAGATTCGAAGCTGGCTCTGAAGAGTGCGATTAGGATCATGAAGGAATCTGGAGGCCATGCAGTTAAGATTGAGGGTGGGGGTGAAATCGTCGACTCAGTCAAGAGGATTCTCACTGCCGGGGTCCCGGTAATGGGTCATCTAGGTCTGACGCCGCAGTCAATTTACAAGTTCGGAACCTATTCGGTCCGAGCCAAGGAGGAGGATGAGGCCGAGAAGCTCTTGGAGGATGCGATGACCCTTCAGGATGCTGGATGCTTCGCCATAGTCTTCGAGAAGATCCCTGCAGGCCTGGCAAAGAAGGTAAGTGAATCACTGGACATACCCACCATAGGCATAGGGGCCGGGGCAGATTGCGATGGCCAGGTCCTAGTCCTGCACGACATGCTTGGAATTACCAAGGACTTCTCTCCAAGATTCCTGCGACGCTACGCGGATGTGGGAGAGGCCGTAGACAGAGCAGTGAGAGACTACATCGGAGATGTCAGGAAAGGGAATTTCCCTTCCGAAGACGAGAGCTACTGATACGGAGGAATGGCCCCCCAACCTTCAAGGACGCCCGCCAACGGGTAGGGTAAGGTCATCATGAGCGAGTTGTGGGTTGAGAGGCACAGACCGCGTTCTGTCAGTGAGATGAAGGGTCAGAAAGCGGTGGTTGATAGGCTGAAGGCCTACTCCGAGTCCCAAACTTTTCCGCACCTAATGTTCGCTGGGCCACCCGGAACGGGGAAGACGACAGCGGCTCTGGCCCTGACTAGGGATGTGTTCGGAGAGGGTTTTAGGAGCAACCTTCTCGAGATGAATGCCAGTGACGAGCGAAAACTGGAGTCCATCAGAACCAAGGTCAAGCAATTTGCCCGAACTGCTCCGATGCCCGGTACCACGTTCAAGGTGATTTTCCTAGATGAGGCCGATGCGCTGACGCCCGATGCCCAAGGGGCACTGAGGAGGATAATGGAGCAATTCTCTGAGACCTGTAGATTTATCCTGTCATGCAACTACTCATCCAAGATAGTCGAGGCAATCCAATCCAGATGCGCGGTCTTCAGGTTCAGACCGCTGGACACCGAGAAGGTCTTGGAGAAGGTGTTCGAAGTCGCAAGTAGTGAGGGCGTGGAGCTTGAGCAAGAGGCAGCACAGGCAATAGCCAACGTAAGCCTAGGTGACCTCAGGAAGGCGATTACGTCACTGCAAGTAGCCGCATCGCTCGACTCGCATGTGACCAGGGAGTTAATCTACGAAACCACTGCAACCGCCCCCCCAGAGGAGCTGCATGGATTCTTCCTTGCCTGCAAGGAGGATGGTTTCCAACCGGCGAGGCGCAGGATGAGGGGTATTCTCGACAGGTTCGGGTTAGCCGGGACAGATCTAGTCAACCAGCTTCACAGGGAGCTGGGTGGCGTCACATTCCTAGACGAGGTGCAGAAACTCGCAGTTACTGAAGCAATGGCCGAATGCGACTTCAGAATGGTCGAGGGAGGCGGAGAGGCACTGCAACTAGATGCCATGGCCGCAAGGATTTGCGGACTGCTCGGGAACTAGGAAGAAGACTGTAGGATGCTGAGGGTGTACTCCCTCTCCCAGGTGTTGTCTCCGTCCTGCCATGGAATCATTTCTCCCTCCTCGACAAGGGAGATGTGAATCAGATATTCCCCTGGGCTGCAGCCATCTGGACACAGGTTCCATGCCATGGAGACATCCTCCGAGTGGGGTGCGACCTTAGGCCCGGAGAACTCCCCGGTGAGTGAGTTCTTCTTCATCCCCCTGACCCAGTCATTGGGATCCACAGTGTCGAAAGTATCCGATGGACCATCGTCTGCAATTTCGGAAACCAATCCGGAAACGCTGACTATCGGCTCCATCTGCCCTACCCTGTGAACTGTGAGGTTCATCGTGGAATTCTGAGCGTCGACGTTGTCCCTAACGCCTATGCCTAGAATCACCGGGATTGAATCCTGGGAAATTCTGATCTCGTACACATTTCCATCCAAATCAAAGTCGGAAATCCCCTCGCTGTTGGCAATGTCTATTGCATCAGCGAGATGTGGGGCTGCGATATCAGCGATTGGCGGGTTCACGAGAGCAAAGGAGAGGGCGAGCCAAGAGAATAAGTAGAGGAACGATGCTCTGATCCAGTTTCCGGTAGTGAACTGTTCGAAGAACCGATCAGGGACTGCTAGTTGGTGCAATGGACGGATGAGCGCAATCATTAGCACAGGGAGAAGCCAGAGGATCTGCTGTGAACTGTCCATCCCGGGCATCATGTAGAACCGCATCACCAACGCAACGATGAGGCCCAAGACGATGACCAGCCACATGGAAATCGCGTCTGCCTTCTCCTTCTCTGCGTGAGAAGAGGGGTCGAACGGTTCCAGAGTGGATGACTTCTTGTCCCCTCCCTTCGAACCACTGCCCTTCTTGCCTGAATAGGCGCTTGCCCTCAGGGCAGTATCGACATCGACCATGGATGGTTCTGGCGAGAGAGGGCGACACATCAACCCTGCGTGTGGAGTAAATGACGCGGGTGAATTACCGGCAATGCTCAAATGGCCTCTTCGCCCGCCTTGATGGTATGCCGGGGTGGCGTAGTTGGTAGCGCGTCGGACTCATAGGGCAGCCGAAAGGCATGTTCACGCCGTAGGCCCCCTTCGAGATGCCTGAGTCATCCGAAGGTCGCGGGTTCAAGTCCCGCTCCCGGCACCAATACCAAACACAAGCGAGCCTTTGATGGGCCGACGCGCTCTGCCAACTAGCGTGGAGGATTGGCCAAAGCCCGGAACGCCCGTCAAACTAGTGGTGAAGACGTGGGCTGGAAAGGCGGAGCATTCCGGCATTGCCCTCCCCAGTTCTGGGAACAAGCTGATTACGATGAAACTGCAGAACGGCTACAACGTTTCATTCCCGGAATCATACGTCGACTCGTTCGAAATCCTTGATGAGATGCCTGTAATCGAGGAGGAGATCGAGGAAACAACTCCTCAGGATGAATCCCTGCCTCTTGTCCATCTCATCCACACCGGCGGGACGATAGCCAGCAAAGTGGACTATGCAACAGGGGCAGTCACCGCCAGATTCGACCCTCATGAGCTCCTAGATGCTGTGCCCGAACTGCGTGACATAGCGCGAATTCGCGCGGTTAAACTCGGAAACATGTGGTCAGACGACCTTCGGCCAAGGCACTGGAATAGAATGCTGAAAGCTACAGAGGAGGCCTTCGCTGAAGGCGCAGTTGGCTGCGTAATCACCCATGGGACTGATACCCTGCACCTTTCGGCTGCAGCGATGTCGTACGGGTGGTCTGGGCAAGGGGGAAGACCGCCCGGTAGAATCGTTCTCACCGGCTCCCAAAGGTCCCCGGACAGAGGCTCTTCTGATGCTGCAGAGAATCTCATTGCTTCAGTACAATGGGCAGCCCACGGACCTGCTCCCTCGGGATACCGGGACTCATCTGTGGTTATCGTCCATGCAAGCTCTTCGGATGGGAAATGCGCCGTGCTTCCGGGGTGTGCCTGCAGAAAGTACCACTCATCACGCAGAGACGCCTTCAAGCCGATCAACCAAGAGGTTCTGGGGCACGTTTCCATCGATAGCAATGGAGCAAGGATAGACTACTCTCCCGAGGCCCATGACGCCAGGGTCGAGGCGATTGCGCCGAAGCTGTTCGACGAGTCGATGCGCATAGCCCAATTCATCTCCGACCCCCACTTGCATCCAGATCAAGTCCAGGGGGCAATAGACTCTGGCTTCGACGCCTTGCTCTTCCATGGGACGGGCTTGGGGCACCTCCCGATCTCGGATCCAGAGGAGGATAGCCTAGAGAACACCAGACTGCGAATGATGCTAGAGGACCACATAGCGAATGGAGGCGTCGTTGTCATAGTGACGAATGCGATTCACGGCCCCGTCAACATGAACGTCTACTCCAAGGGACGAGTTCAACAGGAGATTGGGATCATCGGACATGGCTCGCTATGTCCGCCCGGGTCGGCCTTGGTCAAGCTCCATCACCTACTCTCGGTCGGAGGTAAGGAATCGGTGGAGAGGGGATGGGAGATGGACCTGGTCGGGGAGAACCCAACGTTCTCCATGTCCTAGGGACTCCGGTTTGCTGATGAACCGACTTGCACCTGGGTAGTTCGTGACAGGCTCCTCTCCCAGCGACGATTTAGATGCGATTAGGCAGGATTCGATATCTCCGGGCGATCGAAGCGTGATCAAAGAGATGAGGGAGTCGGGGTCACAGACGGCAAGGGAGAGGATTCTCGACCTACTGGATGATGACAGTTTCGTCGAGGTCGATGCGTTCGTCAGACACAGGTCCGGCGATCACGGAATGCACCTTCACACTCCCCTGGGTGATGGGGTCGTGGCCGGTCACGGAAAGCTTGACGGCAGGAGGATAGCTTGCTTTTCCCAGGACTTCTCGGTCTTCTCCGGGACTATGGGAGAGATGCATGCGAAGAAGATCTGCAAGATTGTCGAGTTCGCAGAGAAGGCACGTCTTCCCATAATAGGCATCTGGGACGGGGATGGTCAGCGTGCCCACGAAGGCGTCGCCTCACTTGGTTCAAATGGCGAGCTGCTGGACAACCTCGTATCCTGCTCCGGGAAGGTTCCGATGATCTCAATCGTCCTGGGGACCGTGTCAGGCACAAGCGCACTAGCGGCCGGTCTCTCTGACTTCGTGATTCTGGGGAGTCAACGGGGAAGGATGTTCATGCGCAGCCCGTACGTAATCCCCGAGATTGTCTCCGGAGAGGTGGATGAGGACACCCTAGGAGGAGCGTCTCACCATGCCAGCAGGAGCGGCGTTGCGTGCATGGTCTCGGAAAACGAAAGCGAGGCCTTCGACATGACCGCAGAGATCCTCTCCCACCTGCCAGACCACACGATGTCTGAACCTCCCGTGCTGAGTACTGGGGACAAGTGGAACAGAAAGTGCAAGGGGATGGACAAGCTCGTGCCACAGGACTCTGACAGGCCGTATGACATGAGGGGAGTCATCAGCCAAGTGATCGACGACAAGCGCTTCCTCGAGATGTTTCAGTCCTATGCCGAGAACGTGGTCATTGGATTCGCTAGACTCGATGGGCATTCCGTAGGCATCATCGGGAACCAACCATCGGTGCTCGCCGGCTGCCTGGACATCGATGCATCCGTGAAGGCAGCCCGGTTCATCAGGACCTGCGACTGCTTCAACATCCCAGTCGTGACCTTCGTGGACGTCCCGGGATTCCTGCCCGGTACTGTCCAAGAGTGGGGAGGAATCATCAGACATGGAGCCAAGCTTCTGTACGCCTACGCCGAGGCGACCGTGCCCAAGCTAGCCGTGGTAACAAGGAAGGCTTACGGTGGGGCATACCTAGCGATGAGCTGCAAGCACCTAGGGTCCGACTACAACGTGGCATGGCCAACTGGGGAGCTAGCCGTAATGGGCGCGGAGGGCGCGGTCAACATCATCCATAGAACTGAGCTATCCGAGGCCGGGGACAGTTCAGGAAGGCATGCAGAGCTGGTGGACGAGTACCGGGAAAAGTTCGGAGACCCGTACGTCGCCGCGAGGCATGGCTGGCTGGACGATGTAATCGAGCCGGCTCAGACCAGAATAGCTCTAGTGAAAGCGCTAAGGCCGCTTCTCTCAAAGAGGGAGATGGTACTCCCGAAAAAGCACGGAAACATCCCTCTATGACTTAGAAACACGGTCTCCAGTAATAATAGGGGGTTTTTCGGCCAGATTCGCATGGATGACAATGCCATGTACAAAATGCCAACAATCGACCTTTCAGCTAAATCCCTGCTGATGCTTTCTCAGTTGGGAATTTTTGTTACTTTCACTTACTGGACTAGCCAAGGATTAGAGGACATTATTGACTACGTCTTTCCACTCCTGTTCGCGGTTTCTGGTTTAGCACTCTTCCTTTCAGTCCCTAACTCGAGGATGGGAGTAACCTTGGGCGTTCCAGCGTTTATGGTCGTGATAGGATTAGCTACGGGTGAGGATGAAACGATATTCTGGGCTGTTTTCATGTTGGTCATGTTCGGGCCAATTGCCTACATGCCAGCATTGGCATCCGGCGACTCGACATTGGGTCTAGATGATGCATCCAGGATGCAAAGACTGGGCATACTCTGGATCGTATTCGCTCTGTTCATGATGCTCATGATGTCCAGCATTGTTGATATGGCCATGGATGGCGAATGGACAGACGAGGATTTTGATGAGATTGAATATGACATGTCAATCGACTCTACCCAACAGACAATCGCACAGGTCGGTCTGGCTGTGGGCGTAATCGGGGTTCTGGTGTTCCTAATGACGGCCGTAGTGGGTATTCGCACATACGACCATAGGGTAATCATGGGAAATTGGAAGATGCTGCCCTGGCACGGTGGTGCAATGGCAGCGGGTGCTATGTTGATCGGCCAGTATCTTTGGTTAGTGGCAGATGGCGAACCAGCCTTCAACTTCATAGAAATACCATTCATTCTTTCCCTTGTCGGCCTAACAGCACTGACTCCTTGCATCGCATATGATACGAACAGTGGTTCTTCGGACTCCGAAGAATAGTATCAGATAATCGAAAGGACCTCGCGTAGGCTGGGTATTTCTTCTGCCTTTGATGGGGCGAAGAGGAGCTTCCAAGCCTCGAGGTGCTGGGCAGTGACCATCACCACAGCGAAATCGTCAGTAGACGCTCCCCTCCCATAAGATATTGAGACCTGTTTCTCAGAATCCATCTCTATAGATGCCCCCCCGGCTGGTTCCGCATCGAGATCGATTGCTAGATTGGAATGGTCATTGCTCACTATGCTGCCATCCCAGGGGCCACTAATCAGCTCCCTGCGACCCACTTCCGGGATTATCGAACCCCCTTGCGACGACCAAGTGGCGGCGATTGAGCGTGCCGCTGAACCACCGCCCCTCATTCTGAGTACCGACCCCTCGGGGTCGATCCCAATATGCCTGCAGGCTGAGACGAAACCTAGGCCATCTGTGCTAGTGCCCGACCACTTTCCACCAGACCTCCTCAGTTGGTTGATCGCATTGACCCCCTCGGGCCCCTTGACACCGAGTCTTTCCTGTGGCGAGTGCTTCAATGGAGCGGTGCACGATAGCCACAGTTCTCCTTCCAGAGAGGACACCCGTGACTCGAACTCTTCGATACTGGTCGCCTCGATGAAGACCTGCTCAGACGGTTCCATCCCCAGGTAAGCACCGACTATCGAGAAGAGCCTGGGCGTTAGCGAATGGGAGATTGGGTTCCCTGCTATACCCCAGAATGCCGGTCTACTCATGGCTCTCGCCCGAGGTTATTGCCGATGAAGGTTTCAAGAGCGCCCCGTCACCGAGAGTGCCGGAGGTAAGAGCAATGCGTCGCGTCAAGAGGCTGGACGAGGGTCTGAGGCTGAGGATTGAGAGCGAGGACGACCTGTGGGTGCTATCCCAGGTATGTGGCACGGGTTGCCTAGTGGGGATGCTGTCCCATCGAAGGGACTCTACGACCGGGACGAAAGAGGACGGTAGGGCTAAGAGCGCCGAGAGGAAGCTAATGTGGATAGTTCTGGAATCGTCTGAGACCGCATTCCAGCCATTCACTGACAATCTCAGGGTGCATGGGGTGATTAAGGAGGCGAAGATCGACATCGGCAGCCACCATACTCATGTCATTTCCTCGGGTGATGAGATCGAGTTGACCCAGGAAGGGGGGTTGTCCAGAGTCGATTCTGCTTTGATCAAAGAG
The DNA here is from genome assembly GCA_004195615.1 of Methanobacteriota archaeon. Lineage (GTDB taxonomy): Archaea > Thermoplasmatota > Poseidoniia > Poseidoniales > Thalassarchaeaceae > UBA36. The sequence goes on from PSPW01000001.1 coordinate 141,400, forward strand.
GCGATCTCCTCGGGAAGAAAAGCCCGTTCCGGACTAATTGTGGTCGAAAACGACGAGGTTCTGATCTTCGAAGTGGCCGTCCATGGGATTCGTGACGTGTCGCAGTTCAACTTGCGAGGAGGGGGAAAGAGGATAGGAGATTCAACCGCAGTTCGGAATGAGTTCTTCGAGAAGGTTGCCAAGGAAACCAAGATGGTCTTTCCAGATGAGATGCCTCTGATTCTCTGCGGACCGGGGATGGCGAGAGAGGGTTTCGAAATCCTATTGAGGGGATTGGGGGCACAGAACAAAATTGTCAATGCGCCGACAACGATAGGCGGGAGGTCTGCTGCGAACGAGGTACTAGCGGAGGGACTAGCCGACTCACTCCTAGGCGAGCACGCAATCGTGGAACAGGTCAGAGCGATAGAGGAGGGCTTGAAGAGAGTCTCGACAGATGGTGCTGTTACCTATGGAATGGAGATGGTGTCCGATGCTGCGAGACAGGGTGCTGTCGAGACATTGGTCATAGAGGCGGGACTCTTGCGAGTAGAAGAAAACCACTCCGACTGGGAGTCGATAGCGGAAGCAGTCGAGAGTTCTAGTGGGAAAGTGATTCAAGCGTCGACAGAGCACGATGCGGGCAAACAGCTCCAAGGCATGGGTGGTGCAATCGCCCTCCTGAGATGGAAGTTGGAATAGGCAACCCTCTTCACGGACATGTAGAGGGGGCTTCATGGCTCGGACCCCTGTAAGGATGGTGGGATTAGGACGCCAAGACAGAAGTGACATTGCGTCCGCCGTTGTCGAGGCTTCCCTTGAGATCGGGGCGGATGCCCAATTCATCATCGATCGTAGCGAGATAAGGGAATTCGACCAGGGGATGATAGACTGGAGAGGGATGCTTGAGTCGAATCATTGGCTCGTACTGTCATCGTCTTGCCCTCTCGATGGAGACTCAATGAAATGGGCATGGGGATCGTCTCTGACATTCGCAGAGCTGGAGGGTTGCAAGACAGCTATGCTCATCGATATGCCCGAAGACTCGGGGCGCATGGATGAGGTATGGGGGTCAGTCATAGAACGAATCAGACAAATCCATCTCCTCTTCATCGACCCGGAGGCAATGAAGGCTCTGGCAGAGTTGGAAGGGACGGAAGTAGAGCTCCTACTGAAGGAGGTCAGGAGAAGAAGTTTCGTCCCAATAGTCTGCTCGTTCGACCCAAAGAAAGGGGTCGCGCATGTTTCTCACTCACTTGGGCACGAGATTGTGGAAGTAAAAGAGCGGATGAGTTTGGAAAGATGGCTAGCAGGATTCCTTTGCGAGCTACCAATATCGGGCTTTGGAGAGTCTGGGATAGTATCTGCGGCCCGGTCCTCACCGGGCTGATCCTTCTTCCTGCGAAGTCCCCACCTGAAACCCCTTTTGAAGGGGGACCCGTTCGGCCGGACCCGCGAGGCCAAAGGGATGCCACTCAAACTAGGGCCTGCAGGAGTTCCCCTCTCTTGTAAGGGCCGCACCATTGTTGAGGGAATGGACGACATCACGGTGTTGGGACTGGATGCAATGGAGGTGCAGACCGTGCGAACCATCCAACCTCAACACTTCGATCAATACTGGCAAGCGGGAATCCTATCTTGGAAGTCTGACTTCGAAATGAATATGCACGGACCCTACTACGCGGAGCTTCTTGGGACCAAAAGGGAGCGAAACAGAACCCTGTCGAAGATGGAAACAAGTCTCCAGGCTGGGAAGATAGTCAACGCGAGACACCTTACATTCCATGTAGGCCCATATGGGAAGTATGATCCGGGACCTGAGGCAAACGAACAGGTCGTAAACGTCATGTCGGGAATAGTCGAGAGAGTCAGAGAGGTTTGGGGGGACGAAGAGGAGGAGGAGGATTACGCTGCATTCCCATGGGTCCACGAGTCGGAGCCCTCTCTAGTTGGGATTGAGACCTCCGGGAGACAGGAGCTTTGGGGAACGGTAGAGGAAGTTCTAGAAGTCTGCAACCACGTAGAAGGGACGGTTCCCGTACTGAACATGGGCCACATTCACGCTCGTGGCCATGGTAGGCTCAGAACCAGCGAGGACTACGCAGAACTATTCGATCAGGCCAGAGAAACCTATGGCGGGTCCACATTCTACTGTCACTTCGCAGGAGTCGAGCACAGGATGGGGAATGCACTCCACTACACCCAGATTAAGAAGTCTGACTTGAAGTTCGAGCCATTCGCGGAGTATCTCGCGGAGGAAGGCGACTGGATGGACATAACGATAATCTCAGACTCGCCGCTCCTGGAGCATGATGCAATGTACATGCTCCAGCACTATGACAAAGCGAGGCAGCGCCTACTAGAGATTAGGGCTCGTGATGAGAGGAGGGCAAAGTTGGCAGCCCAGCAAGGCATTGACCCGGAGGAGCTGAAGAGGAGAGAGGAGGAGGCTGCGGCAGCTAGGAAGTCCCAGCTAACCAGCGAATTGGAAGGGCCGGCCAAGAAGGCCCCTGCAAAGAAGACTCCCCCTGCAAAGAAGACCCCTGCAAAGGAGGCCCCTCCTGCAAAGGGAAAGGCCGGTAAAGCCAGTGAAATGATATCATTTGACGAGTCTTCAAACGAAGACGACGTGTTCTAGCTCAAGTGACCCCAATCAGCAGTCTAGTTCAATAACCTGTTTTGGGGCCGTGGGTTCATGGCGACAGGAACTGTGAAGTGGTTCAACTATGTGAAAGGATTTGGGTTCATTGGACGGGAAGATGGCGATGACCTCTTCGTTCATACTACCGAAGTGAACGGAAGGATTGACGAAGGAGACTTAGTCGAGTTTGAAGTTGGTGAAAGCGATAAGGGCCCGAATGCGGTCAATGTCAGAAAGATCGGCGACGCAGAAGAAGAGTAAATCTGTGCCCTAGGGCAACAATAGGGACCCTCTTGGGTTTTCCCTCACTCTTCCTCTATGCCAGTCTTTTCCCAATTCAGCACTATTGCCCCATTGGCACTGATTCCCAGAACTGGCGACCACTTGCTGAAGTCGACGGAATTGTTTGCTACTATCATAGCTCTGAGGTTGGAAACTAGGGGTGGGTCCAATCTGATGTCGAAGGGGGCTTCGTCCGATGCGAATAGCGGGGAAGGTGGGGGAGTTTCGACTGTTTTTTGGTTGAATGGGGTTTCTGCCTCCTCTTGACGAGCATCATCATGGTCGTCAGGTGATTCCGATGATTCCAACTCGGGAAGATCTCTTTCGTCGGACGATTGCTCTCCTGCCTCGGAGTCGGGGACGCCGACCTCAGAGACGAATGGGGTAGCCCCTTCGATGGTACTGCCGATCTCTAGCCCGCCACGGGAGGCATAGAGCACCGCCTGCCCGATCAGAGTCAAAGCGGCTAGGAAGAGCATTACGATCAGAATAAGTTCGCCTTGTTCGACACCAGTGTAAATCAGACCCGATGGCATGCCGACGAGGCTGATCATCCTCCTCCAACCATGGTCGCGGCTGAATCCAACAACCACGTGATGGAACGATAGGCCAACGATTGAAAGACCGAAGACAAAATCCAATTCTATATGCTCGGAGTAGGGCAGCATTGCAACAAGGAAGAAAGCGGAGCCGAACAGTCCGAAGTCCTTCTCCATGTCGAAGGGGTCGGCTTCAGATTGCTGGGGGAAAAATGGAGTCATGATCTCGATATCGGAGCCATAGGGGTCCTTCCTCGACCATGAGACGTATACCATGGCCAAACCGGCAATTATCGGCCAGAGCAGTGCATTGTCTGGATGGATGCCGAAGTCATCATCCACCCATAACCAAAGCGTCACTGCCTGCACGAAAACAGAACCGTGGAGCATCATTGGGATGCCATTCCTGAGTCCGTCCCAACCTGCAATTAAGGCCGCGGCGAACGGCAGTGCACCAGAGATTCCACCTGAGAGAAGAAAGAACGCGTACCCGTACCCGCGTGAGGCTGATCCGAGGTAGACATAGGCCAATGAATCCGGAACCTCGCCCCCATCGGCATTCTGCAGCAGCACACCCTTCTCGTAGAGGACGTACTGAGTTAGTCCGGCCAATCCCCCGATAACCCAGGCGTAGTCAGGATCGATTGCCCCTGACCCCCCATTGATGTAATCGATTAGCTGTGATGATGCCCAGAACCATGCGAATGGAGATACCCAAAACCAATACACTACGCCCTTCTTCCAGGCCCCCAAGGAGAGAACCGTCACAATCATGATCGGAGCCAATCTGGTGTCAGGTAGGAGGAAGGCGACAGCCATGAGAAATGCCAATGCAGGTCCGAAGAGCTGCTCGGGACCATATCGTGATCCGTCCTCGCGCGTCCTCTCGGAGGGCAGATAGAAAGCAACTGCTGCTGGGACCGAGAACAGGAAGATGGATGCCCAGCGAGGGGTGTGGAAGGATAGCATATCAGTAGTATCTCCTAGGTAGTACAATTCTGACATGAGGGGCCAGAGAATGTCACTCCCATCATAGCTCCACTCAAAGAAAGATGCATATATGATAGCGAAGACAGGAAGAGAGGCCAGTACGGGAGTGGAAACGTGCTTCGCTGCCCTCTGAACCGCGATGGCAAATACGGGAATGGCGAGGAGACCACCGGAAGAATCCGTCAGCCCGATTATCAGCAGTGCCATGAGGGTCAGGGTGCCGAAGTTGCGTGCCTCCTGAGAGATGTCGACCAAGGTCTTCAGACGAAAGTTGACAAGGACGGGAGCCGAGATGATCACGAGGTCCCTGATGGATCTGGCCCAGATGTCCGCCCCCTCCTCTGACAGAATCATAGCAGAGATTAGGGAGACTATGGAGAGGTAGGAGATTCCAACCAACCTCTCCAACGGCGTGGTGCGAAATGCGGCACCCCCTTCGAATGCGAGAAGTGCCACCGATAAAGCAGAGCATGCAAGAGTCAATCTGACGGACTCGGTGGGAGTGACTTGGAACTGTGAATCGATGTTGACCATTAGGAATACTAGTACCAGGAAGAGCATGGCAGCCATCTCGGGCCTCAAGGACAGGCTCTCATTTGCAATCCTCCACCTATGACAAATTGCAAAAAGGCTGACTGCGGCGATTAACGGGAGTGTTCTAGCAATGATGTCCCCTCCCATCGTCTCGAACGATGAGAAGAAAATTGACAGAGCCAGTGGCGCCACAATCAATGATAGAAACGCAACCTCCGTACCCCAATCCAGAAGGCCATCCTCCCTTTCGGTTCTGAGGGACAGGAACGAGTTCATTTGGTACAGGGTGGCAACTGAGATGATTATCACGAAGAGTAGGTGGGCCTCCTCAATCAATTCGGCATTGAAGGCCGCTAGCAGGAGGAGAATGGATGGTCCCTCGTAGAACCTCAGCCTCCCTCTGAACTGGGCCCAAATACCGAGAGCCAAGACGGCGGGGAACAGGACGAGAGACAACCCATCAACGATGCCCAGGGAGAATCCTCCGATTTCGAGGATGTTGCCCTCCCTGCTCGCCCCGATGAACGAGGAAACGGCCCATGAAACCACCATGGCGATGTATGTGGCTCTGACGACCCAGTCCCTAGCCTGTGGTCGAGTCTCCAGGTAGACAAAGGCGGAAATTCCCACGAACCATGCAACCATGGCCGCCTCGTCGGAGAGCAGGGCCAATGCAAGGGCCAGACCGACTGGCATCGCTGGGGTCCTCTGCATTGTGGTCGGGGCAAACCAGCCCACGAGCAGGGCGACCCATAGCCAGAAGGTCAGTCCGAATGGGTGTTGGGAAACCGTCTGCCCTGCAATGATGAACTGCGTCTCGTCGGAGGCGATAATCTGGCAAAATAGGATCGCTGCCACTACTGCTCCGGATCCGTTCTCAATCATTCGCTTGGAGAGACTACGATCAGTGGCGGTGATGCCGACAAGCACCACTGCGGGCACTAGGAGGCTGGCGTGCTCGGTCTCCCCCCATGAGCTCAGGGACATGAATATCGGGAGTCCGACTGCGGCCCCTGAGGAGAGCAGGTAGAGGACAGCTCTATCGAGCCTGAGGGAATACAGAACCGCAGAACCAGTCAGTAGAACGACTGAGAGTGTGATGAACCCCTCCAATTCCCCTCTGGAGTATTCTAGCCATATCTTCACCCCACTGAAAACGACGGCTAACGGCGCTAGCACCACCACCGTTCTAGGGAGGGTCCCCAGTGAGTGCCTGCGGATTGAGCGGGTGCTGACCTCCATCACCAATAGTATGGCTGCCGTCTGTAGTGCTGCCAACCAGACTGGCATCCACACATCTCCTTCTTGGAACTCTATCCAGCCCATCTCCGGGCCTGCATAGAATACTGCGAAGCGAGACAGCCACACTGCAGAGAGAGCGCCCATCAGAACTGCGATAGCGCCTCCGTACTCCTCTATCGGATTCTCCACCCTTTCAGCACCGTGTTGGTACCTGAACCACTCGTGCATCCCAATCACAGACACCGCGGTGACTCCAGTTATTATCCCGAGAGTCAGAAACGAGTAGTCGTCACTGACATTGACTACCGTGACGTAGTATATCGCATAGGCGAGCATTAACCCGCCGGCTACCAAAGATGCGTATAGGCCGACAATCGACGCATCGTAATCCGAACGTAGGATTGTGTTTTCTGGGCTCTGACTCATGCCCTTTCTTATGTAGAGGGGGTTTTCTACTTAGTGCCGGAACGAAAAAGATTCTCCATTCCTTGGACTAGGAAGGCTTGAAGTCGGGACGGTGGTGGCGAGGATGCTACGGGACTGTAGCTCAGCTGGGAGAGCGCCGCACTGAAGATGCGGAGGCCGCTGGTTCAAGTCCGGCCAGTCCCACCATCAACTTGCATTCGAGACGATGTCGGACTGTAGTTTATGCAACTTGGAAATGCCTGCCTCTGCCGCATCGATTAGCGAATCCAGTTCCTTCCTAGAGTAGGTTGCCTCCTCTCCCGTTCCCTGGACCTCGACGAAGTCTCCTGCACTGGTCATCACCACGTTCATATCCACATCTGCATTACTGTCCAAGATATAATCCAGATCAGTCCAGACCTGTCCATCGACCATTCCCACGCTGAGAGCGGCCACATCATTGGGCATCACTGAAATCTCGTGGGAATCCATCTCTTCCTGGTTGAGGGTTTCCTTCTTCGACCCCTTCCTAATCTCCTCCCTAGTCAGTCTCTTTTCCTTTGGAAGGCACTCGCCAGAGGAAATAAGTCTCCTCACAGCGAGCCTGAGTGCGATGTTTGCAGCCGTGATAGAAGCGCATCTAGTCCCTCCGTCAGCATTCAGAATGTCACAGTCCACGGTTAGGGCAATTGGGCCAAGATGCTCAAGGTCGACCGCCCCCCTTAGCGATCTTGCCACTAACCTCTCAATCTCCATTGTCCTACCCTTGGCCCCACTGCGTTCCCTGCGGAATCGGGTGTCGGTTGATCCCGGTAATAGAGAGTATTCGGCATGAACCCAACCTCTATCTGAATCCCGTGGGAACCATCTTGGGAGTGATGGTGCCTTGGTGACGCACACCAGGACCTGAGTATTTCCCTGATGGTAAAGCAGAGATGCGAGTGCATTGGGGGTGAAGTCTAGCTTGACCTCGATTTCCCTGATTTCATCGTTTTCTCTTTCGGTACTGCCCACACCTGTCTTCACCTTCGCCATGTCCATGCGAAACCAGTCCCTCAGATGAATCATTCGCGTCGTGCATGAGGGGGCCGGAAGGAGACTACGACCTCAGGGTCAGTCGTGATGTAGGGTCCGCCAATCAAGTCCACGCAGTAGGGAACAGCAGCAAAAATTGAGTCCAGAATCTCCCGGATAGATCTTGGAGAGCCGGGGAGGTTGATTACCAATGAGGAGCCCCTGATTCCAGCTGTCTGCCTCGAAAGCATCGCAGTGGAGACATACTGCATCGAAACGGAACGCATCTGTTCTCCGAAACCGGGCAGCATCCTATCGCACACTGACTCGGTTGCCTCTGGTGTTACGTCTCTTGGAGAAGGTCCGGTGCCTCCGGTAGTCACAACTACGGAGCAGCCCTGATTATCGATTAGATCGGCGAGGGCCTCCTCTATGGATTCCTTGTCATCGGCTACAAGCCTCCTAACAGCTTTCCACTGTGATGTCACGGCATCTCGGAGGAATGATTCGATAGTCGGTCCACTGAGATCATCGTACTCTCCCGAGCTAGCGCGATCAGATGCAGTCAACACTCCGAAAAGACATAGTTCAGAATCTGCCATTACCAATCCGTAGAGGCATCCAGAGAAAACGCCGTCGGTACCTCATGAATCCCATGGGCACGTTCAAAGACCGTCGATTCGAAGAATCATCTCCGGAGGTAATGAGGTGCCGAGTCTTCCCCAACACGCACTGACAATCGTTTCCCTAGCAACGTCTTGTCTGGTGCATTTCTGGCCAAATGAATCGTTGGTTGAAATAGTCTCGTCACCCAATCTCTGACACAGGTGATAGACATGAGTGACCAAACGACGTATACAAACCAGATCGCAGTAGTGAAGCAAGAGTGCCCAGAAGCCGATGAAGGAGAAATAGGCAAGGAGTTCGCGAGGTATGAGGTGGATTTCCTTATTCCTCCAGAGGATGCTTTGAGATCAGTAATCAGGAAGTTCCAGGCAGCCACAGGAGTAGAAATTTCGACCAATGCTTCCACTCCTGTACGCGAGGAGAAAAAGGTCCAGAGTTTCTCAGAGTTGGGAGCTGATGACAGGAATGTGTCAATCGAGGTTGCAGTGGTTTCGTACACACCTAGAACTCAGATGGTTAGAGGAGAGGAGAAACAGATAGCTTTCGGTTGGATCGAAGACAATCCATGGGAGGCGAGTTCAGAGAGAGTTCGGTGGGACTACAAGGACTGGGGCAACAAGGGCGAAACCATGACTCCGGGTTCTGTGATTCGACTAGAAGGGGCCTCGGTTAACGAATGGAATGACAAGCGATCTATCAACATCAACAGAACCACCAGAGTAACTGTCCTGAAGGAAGGAGGAGGTTCTGCCCCTCCGACTAGTAATGAGCCACTGAGTATCGCTAGAGCCTCTGAAGTAGAGGGTTTCGTCAATGTAGTCGGGAGAGTTTTATCTGCCAAACCTGATGTCATCGTAAGGAAAGACGGAAGTGGCGAGATCCCAATAGTTAGAGGGAAGATTTCTGATTCTTCGGGCAGCATCAGTTTCCTGTCTTGGAAGGAGTTCGAGCATGAAGTAGGGTCGTTGGTGAAGATTGTAGGGGCTTCGATCCGGAAGTTTCACGAAACTCCAGAGATCCAAATCAACGATGGTACTGTGATTGAAACGTATCACGATACAGCATTCCCAGATGTTAATGAATTAGTTGAGTCGGAGAAGGTGAGTATTGCCGATCTAAGGAATGGGATGAGAGACATCTCGATTACCTTACAGGTTGAGAGTTGGACCCAGAGGACGTTCGAAACTCAAGATGGCAGTTCCAAAACCGTGAGAAGTGGTGACATAATGGATCCTACAGGAAGATGTAGACTCACAGCTTGGTGTGAATTCGACCCAAAACCTGGCGATTCCATTAGGATTGAAGGTGGAAGAGTGCAATTTTGGCAGGGCTCTCCGGATTTGGTAATCGATAACCTCGACCAGGTCTCGAGTCTTTCGGATGTCCCGTGGGAGAAGATAGATCCGGAGAATCACTGGGTCGAGGTCGATTTGACAAGTGTTACACAGGGAGGTTCACGTAGAGGGATTTCAACGGCCGGAACGATTGTAGCGATAAACAGCGGTTCGGGAATAATAGAGAGATGCCCGGATTGCAGAAGGATGCTAAGGGATGGTACTTGCTCAGAACATGGACCTCAGAAGGGAGAAGAAGATTTGCGTCTCCGCTTTGTATTAGATAATGGAGTTTCAAATGCAAACTTATTCCTCGGCAAGGAACCCGCAGAGGAATTCCTCGGAATGAGTATGGAAGACGTCAAGAGTGAGATATCTAGCATTGGCAAGGAGGTTTTCGTTTCCAATCTGAGGACGCGCGTCCTAGCCCGAAAGATGGTAGTGCATGGGAGATGCTCGGTTGACGACCAGGGGGCGATGTTGTTTGCCGATAAGGTGGAGATAGCAAATCCGAAGCCGGCAGAAGAGGCCGAAGAAGTGATGCAGAGATGGGATGTGATACTTTGATGTCTGCATCCGGAAGTCGAAGGGGGAGGCAGAGTGCGGTTCGCATTTTTGCTCAGGAATACTCGGAGTCGTCACTTATTGAGAGGGGAGTTGGTGAATACGACCCTAGTTTCATTATCACTAAGTTAGGAGCCAAGGTGAATCGATGCCTAGTCGGTGGGGGACTAGAGAGGATGGAGAGAAGAGATGGTGACTCTGGGCCTTTCTATCGAGGTCAGATCAGAGACCCTTCGGGTACTCATTACTTCGATGTGGCCCCTTTCCAGCCTGAACTTCATCCTGACGCAGAGGAGTTGCTAGCCAGATTCGAGACGGGGGACTCAATCCTTGTCTCCATAGTAGGTAGACAGAAGGCAAACGAGTCGGAGGATGGTGGAATTTTCACCTCAATTCGGGCCGAAAGCTTCACCGAAATAGATCTCGAAACCTACAAGTCATGGATGGTGGAGGCTGCTGATGCCACCCTAAGAAGACTCGATGCCTATTCTTCATCCCAAGGGGTGGAGTTGACTGAGGAGGGATTCAGGAACGCAGGAATTCCGAGAGATCTTATGGCTGGATTGATGAAGTCTCGAGAACATTACTCGGAATTTGATACCGAGGCCTACAAGGTATGGATTCTCAAAGCATTTTCAAGGGCCCTTGGGAGGGCAGAAGAATCATTTGAAGTAATCATTAGCAATGATTCGGAACCAGAAGAGGAAACATCGAAACAGGCAACCGATAGTGCTAATCCAAGAGATGTAATCTTAGGAATTCTAACCTCAAATGGGGGAGATCTGGTAGAATACGACGCCCTTGTTGGGGCGTGCATTTCTGCTGGTTCATCAAGAGAGGAGGCAGAGGACGCTATAGAGCACCTCAAGGACGTCAGTATGGAAATCTCTGAGCCTCGTTTCGGTTTTTTCTCGATTTCCTCATGATTGTTTCCTAGACATTGTTAGAATCTAGTGAAGATAATTTCGATCTGATTCTATTGATTGTGGTCTCCGAGTCTTCCACTAGTGGATTGGATTCATCGCCCGATACCAGTGTTGCACCCTTAACCTCAGCGATGTTAGTCGCGACCATGATCACTCTGTGTCTGACGAATTGCTCGATAATAGGCCACCCTCTCCTATCGGCCAGGCGTAGAAGGAGGTCCTTCTCAGACTCACCCCAAGAGCCTCCATGACCTCGAAGAATGGTGCCTACCATCCTCTCCAAGTCACCCACCCTTGCATGAATGGTCAGGAGGTCCCCCTGCACTTGGCTAGGTTGGTTGTCCAATCCTATCAATAACGAGTCACTGGCATCCTCAAGCAAGGCTTCCGCTGGGGCAGCATGGAAAATCTCACCCACAATCTCAGGAGTTGTTGCCTCTTCCACCTTGACTTCTGATTCAAGACTCTGGAACAACGAAGATTGGAGGCCGTTCCTCCTCAGACTCCGCTTGATTCGCCCCCAGCCATTCATCTGACTTGTCAGCACTCCGGCCACCCTCCCCATCAGCACGGTCCTATTGCCAGTCAGATCCAGCTCTAGTTTCTTGCACATCTCATGCAAGTCATCCCTGTTCATCTCGGCCAAATTCTCGATGGTCATCCTCCTTGAGTCGTAATTCAAATGTAGCCATAGCCGTTGTCTCCTCTCCTTGTGCGATCCCGATGACTTGATTCCAAAGATCTTCAGGACGTCCCCCATTTCCTTGTGAGACATCGCTTGGATTCCTTCCCATGACAGGTCCAAATCAGAGAGGATTTGGCTGCTGATCAAACGTGCTCGGAGAACTTCGACTGAGCCGGACTTAGAGATTCCTGAACTCTCCGCTCTCTTTCTCAGATTCTGAAGACGCTCGGTGAATAACGAGTTCAGTAAATTCGAGTCAACTCTCATGATTACAATCGCCCCTCGTGAGGGTTCCTTAGTTATCGGTTGCCCTGAACGAGACGTGTAAATGCGGGTTTGAGTTGTGCTCGATAGTGGCGGCTGACTATTCAAGAAGGAACGGAGGTGCGTCATCGTCAGTGGGATGATCTCGAGGAACTTCTCTAGTGGATTCGGTAACCAGGACCCTCCAGTCCATCAGAAGCGCGATTACGGCCCTCTGGTACTCGCTCATAGCTACCAGCCTCTCCAGAGATAGTGTTCTCCTTCCATCTTGGGACAGGGTTTCGATTCGTATCTCGACCCTGACCTCGTCATGGTATATCTCTCCGTCTGGATCATGACAGGATTGCTCCAAGACCAAGTCGCGATTCGCCTCTGCCTGTCTGAGAATCGCACCTACTTGCCTATGCCTCACTTCCAGGCCCACAAAATCGTGAATTGAGGGATCCAAGTCCCCCATTATCCTGCTTTGAGTCCATAGTACAGTATTGCCTTCTGGTTCAGTGAGCTTTGCAGCTAAGCGATTCGGGTACCCGACGCGAGAAACTACAGCGATTAGGTCGGAATATGGACGGGGAACGAAGTATGGTGCGCCTCGCTCCTTCGGTTGAGGCATTAGCGTGTGCCTCCTCTCGGTTTGCCCTGTTCCATCGTATTCGGCTCTGGAAATTACGAAACCGTCAATTTCTCCTTTATCCAGTAGTTCGGCCAACTTTCTGAGGAGATCTCCGGAATCTGCAGGGAGTTTGAATCCAGGGACAATACTCTCCAATTCTTCGGAGGAGGTTGCCTGTAAGTCTGGCCGAACTCTGAGCAACTGTCTACGAACCAATCCAGAATCTGAGACGATTATTGCGGATTTGGGCTGGTACATCAGACGATCTGGAGAAACTAGAACCAGGCTTGGCCTCCTAGGAGTCCTGGCTCCGATAACCTGGCATCCCCTAGCCGAAATCTCCCCTTCCCTTCCGATAATTTCAGTTGCTGGAATCGCCAAGAGGTCGAGGTCGCCTTCGGAAAGAGACTCAATGCCTGACTCAAATCCCTGGACAGAAGTAACGGAGTGTTCGAGTCCTTCAAAGTCCATAGATTCGAAGTGAGCGGAAACCTGCGACGATACTTGGCAAGAAGGCGAATTCATAGTCCCCACAACTATCCTGTTTTTCATCGCATCCACCTCAAGGGAGGGAGCACGCCTCGTACCCATTCTGAGCGGCGTGCGCACCCGTTGATATATGCGACCCCTAGACTGGAGACACCATGGAAGCGGAAAATATCGAGTCAATGACGCTAGATTCGATCAAGAACTTCGTAGAGGAGGCCATCGAAGAGTTGGTCCTCGAGAAAATTAGTTCTCCCCTCGATCAGCCAGTGATGTCAATTGCTAGGGATGTCCTCCTCGGAGGGGGAAAGAGGTACCGCCCTATCCTAGTTATCCTGTCATACAAAGCTGCAGGAGGAGAGAGCTACAGAGAGATACTAGATCTTGCTTTGTCTGCAGAGCTAATACACACAGCAACCCTGGTTCACGACGACGTATACGACCAGTCAAAAATGAGACGAGGAAAACCGACTATCCACACCACACACGGGGTCTCGCATGCAATTATCTCCGGGGACTACCTATTCGCACTAGGTTTCGAATTCGGGGCCAAGTATGACGAAAGAGTGGTTGGCAAGGTAAGGGACAAATGCGCAGGAATAGCATCTGGAGAGATTCGGCAGTTCGAGCACATCCATGATCTTAATACCAGTCCAGAAGACTACTACGAAATTATCGATGGAAAGACAGCGGGGCCCTTCGCCTCGGGGTGCAAGTGCGCAGCAATGATAGCAGGATCAAGTGAGGAAATATCCGATGCATTGGAGAGTTATGGCAAGGAACTGGGCAGGGCCTTCCAACTTGTGGATGACATTCTTGACTTGGTTGGGGGGGACCTCATCGGCAAACCCCGGGGAACGGATGTCCACGAGGGGAAGATGACGCTGCCGATCATCTACGCACTCACAATGCTGCATGGAACCGACAGAGAACACCTCAAGGATGTTCTAACCAACTTCGGAGATGACAGACTGCATGAGTTGGTCGAACTCCTTGAACGGGCGGGTTCATTCGAATATGCGAAATTACTGGTTTCTAACCATGTCGAAAGAGCACTGACCCATATCGAAACACTACCCGCGTCGGATGAGAAGGACTTACTGAGGGAGATTGCAATGATCTCGGAGTCCAGAACAAACTAACGGAGGAGCTTCCCTTGGGCGAGGAGAAGTACTGGGATGCTATAATCATCGGAGGAGGCCCTGCAGGCAGTACCGTTGCAAGATATGCTGCAGAAGGGGGATTGAGTGTCTTAGTTGTTGATGCGAGAGATTCCATCGGTTCGCCACTACAATGCGGAGAATTGGTACCGACTAACGAGGAAATGAGGAGACTGTGCCCGAATGTTCCAGAAATGGACGATCTGTTCAGAACTCCCGAGAATGCAATCTCTAGCACATCCAAGAAGATGAGGATTGTCAAGCCAAATGGCATAGGGATGGAATTCGATTTTGAGGGAATGGTGCTAGACAGAGTCGCGCATGATGAGGCCTTGGTCGAGCTTGCTTCCTCAAAGGGTGCAGAATACCTCCTAGGAAACCGTGTCAAGAGTGTCGAGGAAGATTCGGTTTTACTATCCAATGGCGTGAAATTGAGAGGTAAGGTGATAGTTGGGGCTGGTGGACACAATGACCCAATAAGAAAGCGATACTGGAGTGAGAGGTCTCTGAACATCCCGGTCAAATTCGCCCTAAAGGATGGAGATCATACCGATGCTTTAGAGTTGCAATTCGGCTCTGTGGCACCGGGTGGATATGCCTGGGTCTTCCCCAAAGAGTCAGGCTCGAATATTGGCTTGGGAATACAGAGAAGGATGTCCAAGGGAAAGAGTCTGGAGGATTACGCAAACCATTTCATTGACCACTTCGAAGGAGAGGAGACATTCAGAGGGGCCGGATATCTGCCGATGTCAGGTACTATTCGTTCATTTGTCAAAGGAAAATACATGCTAGTCGGGGACTCGGCAGGGATGGTCTTGCCATCAAACGGAGCAGGCATCACTATCGCCATGATAGGAGGCAGAATTGCAGGAGAAGTGATTTCTGAGCACATCAATGGCGGCGTGGATCTGAAGGAATATGAGAAGAGGTGGGAAGTTCAGATGGGGAGTGTGATGCGGAACTCGAAGAGAGCTTTTCGCATTGGGAACCTGATGTTCAGATTTCCCGATTGGCTCCTGAATATTGCATTCAATCGCCTGACAAAGGGGATGATTTGGAGAGGCGTGACCTGCCGGAGAGTCTTCTGGCTATTCTAAGGCGCGCGAGCGGACCATATTGTTGCCATGCCTGGGAAAATTGCTCGGGCTCTAACATCGACGAATCCGATCTCCTTCAACATCGAGACATAATCCCTAGTGGTTCCGAATTCAGAGTAGGTCTTGGTGAGCCACTTCCATGGATGATCTCTCTGGCCGCATACAATCCTGGCGTAGGCACCCACCCAGACCTTCATCCACAGAATCCCTAGGAAACCGTGAACTCGGTTAATCTTCGCTGGATCTACAATGATGATTGGGGCACCCGATCTGAGGACCCTCAGGGACTCGGAGAGGCCGGCTTTCTTGTCATACCAGTCCCTAAATGAGAACAATGAACATAGTGCGTCGAAGGAATCATCATCAAAGGGAAGTTTTTCAGCGATGCCCTCGACAAAAAGTGCCGGAGCATCTCCTCTTTCCTTTCGAGACTTGTTCACCCTTTCCTCAGCTGCTGCTAGCATCTCCGGAATTGGGTCGAGGCAGACTAGTTCCCTACCGACAACGTCCTCGGCGAAGCTTCCGGGACCACAACCCACCTCCAGGATCTTACCCTCGGGCAGCATCTTCCTAACCATTCGGCGCCATCTGGAAACCTGCCCCAGAGTGGCGAAGCGATTGATTCGGTCATAGACGGGGATGGTGGCTAATAGATTTCTCTGGAGTTCACCCCAATCCTCGGCACCCATGCCATGTGCGTCCATACCCCCTCCTCAGAGAAGGCCATATTTGGAAGGTTCCCGAGAGGGTGCGTGAGCGGAGTCAAACTAGTGTAATGCGCGAGGTTATCATCATAAACTCCTCAACTGTCGCCAATGCACCGTAGGTGTATAGAAATGGGACGAGAAGAGGTTCTACGAGCAATAAAACAAGCCGAGAGTGAGGCAAAGGAAACAATAGCCAATGCAGAATCAAAGGCCACAGAGATTGTTGCCAAGGCAAGACTGGCGGCCACAGAGATTATCCAAGCCGGAAGAACAGACTCGGAAACCAATGCTCAAACTATGATTTCGGAAGCGAGGAGTGCGGCCGAGAGCGAGGCGCAGAAAGTCTCCAAAGAAGGAGACTCAACGATCGGTTCGATTCATGATGGCGGAGAGGGAAGTAGAGAAGTAGCAGTGAACGCGATTCTTGATGCATTCAAGTCCTGAAATCCTAGAGGAATTAGATGTCACAAGTAAATACCCAGCAGATGGGCCGGATGGTTGCTGCTGGGAACAAGGAGAAATTAGGAAAAGCAGTGGAGATTCTAGCTCGTCTTGAGGCGATGCACATCATCGATTACGATGGTAGCGAAGATGGTTTCTCATTAGGGTCACCAGAAAAGGGATCGGAAGAGGTGGGACGAGGACTAGTCAAGGCAAGAGCTGCTGCTTCGGTAGTGGAGACATCGGGGCCGGCAAGTCCAGTTCCAGAGGGCCCGGTCAGGGATTCGCTGGGAAGTGATCTTCCCGCCAAGATAGAGGAGGTCCTTTCAGATAGCTCAAGAATTGATGATTTGGATAATGAAATCTCCTCTCTCCTAGAAGAGGAGACCGGACTCTCACAAATAGCCCCCCTGGGTATAGACCTCGAACTGCTCGGCGGGTACGAGTCGATTACTTCCTTCGTGGGTACGGTGGAGAACGTGCATGAGGCCAGAGAGGCAGTTGGTTCAGGGTTAATCATCGAAGGGAAAGCAGGCAAGTCTGGATTAGTAGCGGTCTTCGTGAGGAATGAGGATTCTGGGCAAGCTTCGATGAAACTAGAACAAGCTGGCTTCGAATCAATTCAGATTCCCGAGGGAGAAGGATCCGCCGCTGCTCGCCTATCAGAAGTCAGAAAGGCCAAGGGCACTCTAGAAGGGGAGAAGTACGATTTGGAAAAGAGAATCGACCAATGGAGCAAATCGAATGGAGAGATGCTACTGTGTGGATTGGAAGTCCTGGAAAGGGACCACGATGTATTGACGACCCCAGTTAGAATCGCAGTTTCTGAACATGCCTTCGTCATCGATGGCTGGGTAGCAATGGGAAGGTCTGAAGAAGTACAAAGTTCCCTAAAGGAGGTTTGTCTATTCACCGAGATCACCCCCTTCGAAATGGAAGCAGGTGGAGGCGGTCATGGCCATTCTGACCACCATCACAGTCAGAAGATGCCTCCGATAGCATTCCAGGAGAGAAGTTCCAGCAGACCAATGGAGCTGCTCACCGATGCAGTGGGCAGACCTGCCTACGGAAGAATCGATCCAACCATCTTCATGTTCATCACATATCCGATATTCTTCGGAATCATGCTAGGGGATATGGCATACGGCCTCGTCACAATGGGATTGGGTGCACTTCTAATAAGGAGATCTGGCACTAACGAGATGCTCAAGCTGGGTGGAAAATTCCTGATCTACATTGGATTCGGTTCCGTAGTCTTCGGGTACTTGTACGCAGAGTTTGCTGGATGGGAAATTTTCCCGCATCACGGTTCTAACCCGGCGGCCGGAGTCCTCCAAATTCTCTATCCAAGTATTCCGGAGGGGATGTACCACGCATGGGATGCTTCCCTCCCACTTGGGATAGAGTTGGCTTTCCCGTTCCACAGAGTGGTAATGGTCGATGATCATGGAAATCTAGAACATCTGATCCTACTAACTATCTACTTGGGTGTAATTCACGTATTCCTAGGACTAGTAATCGGATTCAGGGACATAATGCTGTTCGGAAACGGTCATGGCGGTTTCGGATTAGTCTGTGCCTTCTTTGAGAAGGGGGCCTGGATGATTCTACTCGTTGGTGGCTTCATGTTTTCATATGGCTTCATCGGACCGTCCGAGTGGATGATGCAACCGGGAGCAGCGATCGCGATTTTGGCCACCATAATGCTAATGTGGACCCTGTACAAATATCACGGAGTACCGTTCCCGATCAACATTGGCCTCGCACCCATAGAAGCTGTTGGAATGGTGCCCACGGTGATTTCTTATGTCAGATTGTTTGCGGTCGGAGTTGTGGGGGTTAAGATTGCGGAGACGGGTAATAACATGCTATTCGACAAGGTCAGCTTTGACGAGCCGTTGATGGCCATTGGCCTCTTAATAGGCTGGTTGGCGGTACAGTTCTTCGCTTGGGGACTGGGAGTCTTCAGTCCAAACATTCACGCTGCAAGACTGCACTTTGTAGAGTGGATGAAACAGTACTACGACTCAAGCGGGGAGGCTTTCAACCCATTCGGCCTCAGAACACAATATGTGGAGGTTGACTAGATCAGATTCCAAGCCTAGGCTTGACAAAATAAGGAGGAAAAAAGAATGAACAACAGAAAAACAATAACTGGAAGGAGTACCTTGATTGCCCTATTCTCGTTTGCAATGTTTGCATCCGTGGTTTCGGCAGCAGAGGGAGATGCAGATACGACGTCGTATCACTGGGATGCAGCAAAGCTTGGCGCTGGAATGGCACTAGGACTAGCAGGAGTCGGTACCGGGCTAAGCCAAGGGCCGATTGGAGCAGCAGCAGTAGGAATGATTGCCGAGGATCAGAGCAAGTTCGTTCTTGGGCTGATCTTCACCGCCCTACCAGAGACCATCTTACTGTTTGGGTTCCTTGCACTATTCCTGCTCTGAGCAGTGTGCAGTATCCAATACGGATTAGGAGGTTAGAATATGACACTTGATGAATTAGCGACCGAGATTTCCAGCCAGGCAGAAGGGGAGGCAAAAGCCATTGTCGAGATGGCTCAAGCGGAGGCGAAAAGAATCGAAGATGAGGCTCGGAGTGAGGTCTCTGAGGTCTCCTCGATTTCTTCGATCAAGGCGGAAAGAGATAGCGCGCAGTTGTCTGTAGAGGTAGTTGCCTCTGCTAGACAAGCGAATCAGAAGAGGGCACTAATCGCTCAGAGAGAGGAATTGGATGCCACATGGGAGACTGTGAAAGAAGAGGTTGGCTCGCCTAAAATGAAGGGAAGGAAGCAGATTCTCGACTCTTTGGTTAAAGAGGCTAGCAAATCGAAGTCTGGAATGGTTATGAGGCCTGTTTCTTCAGACAGGGCAACTCTGTCCAAGAGTGGTTTCACCATGGGTGACGACATCGATGGCCTAGGTGGTTTCGTCCTAGAATCAAAGGACGGTTCTACCGTGTTGGATTTCAGGTTCGACTTCCGATTGGAAGCAGCATGGAAATCTATCCTTGGGGAAGTAAACAGGATCCTATTCGGAGAACAGTGAGGGAGAGAGATGGCAAGGTCGCTGAACGGTCGTTCAAATCTATACAACGCTTCTGCGCGGGCTAAGGCACGCAAGGCTTCGCTGATTGATACGACAAGGATGCGGCAACTTGTGCAACAAGGTCCAGACTCCATTGGAGCCAGCATTGGTGAGATGGGTTACAGGGCGGAGATGGACATCTACGGTTCAAGGATGAGTGGGGCGGATGCGATAGAAGCGGCGCTCTTCCACAATCTTGACAACGATCTGGCAGGAGTCTTGAAATTCTGCCAGGGGCACCTGAAATCCCTAGTAGCGATTTACGTAGAGAGGTTTGACTACGATAAGGCTAAGACTGTTCTAAGAGCGATAAATGGCGGAGCATCGGATGAAATTATTGAGACCCAGATACTCCCTCCTGAGAATCCAAGGAACGCCCCTTGGTTGAATATTATTAGAAATACCGAAGGGCTTCAGGAGGCGGTCGAGGCGATGTCAGGAACATCATGGGGAAGGACGTTGTCCAAACTCGATGCTGATTCCACTCTAGAGGATATGGAAAATGCATTGGACTTGCAATACTTCTCCGATGCTCTGAAGGCTATGAAAGGAAGGGATGGTGGCCCTAGACTCAGGAAATATCTCAGAATGGAGATAGACCACAGGAATGTAATAAACGAATTCCGAGCCATTAGGATGGGGATGACAACCGAAAAGCGTCAATCTATGGTCATCCCAGGAGGGAAGATTGACGCCGGGACAATGAGGCAGGCCTGCCAGGCAGAGAGCGACGAAGAGCTAATCGAGACCCTTCGAAGAAGTAGCTCGTTCGATGACTCTGGATTTGATGAGGCAATGGCAGAATCGGAAAGAATGGGTAGTTTAGACCCGTATGCAGAACTTCTCTCCCATCAGAAGCACAGGATTCTGAAGAGGTTCGCCCACCTTAGCCCGATCTCCCCTTTCCCGATTATACACTATATTGAGAGGAAGACTCTGGAAGTAAGGAATCTGCGTTTGCTCGTGCGTGGCAAAGCAGTTGGCCTATCGAGCGAAGTACTGGAAGCGCACATGGACTACTGAGGTGATGAGATGGAAATTGCAGTAGTAGGCCCCTTGGAATTCACACTAGGATTCCAACTCGCAGGCGTAGAAAACCTGTACAACCCGTCTGATGACGAAGAGATGGCGGAGATTCTCCGGAATCTCCTCAATCAGGCAGAAGTAGGAGTTGTTGTAGTGGACAACTTCGATTTAATGAGGCTCCCGGAGAGGTTGCGTTTGCAACTCTCTGAGAGCATTACGCCCACTGTATTGGGCATAGGGGCCGAGGAGGACAATACCCTCCGAGAGTCGATTAAGTCGGCACTTGGTGTCGACCTTTGGAAATAAGATTCGAACAATAAAGGAAGTGAAAAAATGAGTGAAGAAAATGGAGTAATATACCGGATTTCCGGACCAGTTGTAACAGCGATAGGGATAGCACCTCGAATGTACGAGGTGGTGAGAGTCGGGAATGAAGGTTTGATGGGAGAAGTAATCGAACTGCATGGCGACCAATCAGTGATACAGGTGTACGAAGAGACATCTGGAATCAGCCCCGGGGAACCAGTAGTTAGGACAGGTCGGACTCTGTCAGTCCAATTGGGTCCGGGCCTTCTGACACAGATCTACGATGGTATCCAGAGACCTCTACCAAAGTTGGAGGAAACAATGGGAGTCTTCATCACCCGAGGAGTGGATGCAGACGGACTAGATCTTGAGAAAAAGTGGGAATTCAACCCAGCCATCAAGGCTGGAGACGAGATTTCCGCAGGACAGATCATTGGGATCGTTCAGGAAACCGAGACTATCGAGCACAGAGTGATGGTCCCTCCTGGAAAGAGCGGAGTTGTCAAGAGTGTTGAGTCGGGTTCATTCAACATCACCGAGACGGTGTGCAAACTAGAGGATGGGACCGAAATTGCGATGATGCAGGAATGGCCTGTAAGGCATCCAAGACCATTCATCCAGAAGTACGCTCCTGACGTTCCACTGATGACTGGGCAGAGAATACTCGACTTCCTATTCCCACTCGCAAAGGGCGGAACAGCTGGAATTCCCGGGCCTTTTGGATCAGGCAAGACGGTGACTCAACAGCAGCTAGCCAAGTGGTCAGACGCCCAAATAGTCGTCTACATAGGGTGCGGGGAAAGAGGTAACGAGATGACTGAGGTTCTCGACGAGTTTCCACATCTAATTGACCCAAATACGAACACGCCGCTGATGAATAGGACTGTGATGATCGCAAACACATCAAACATGCCAGTAGCCGCTAGGGAGGCATCGGTTTACACAGGAGTCACGATAGCTGAATACTTCCGTGACATGGGCTACAATGTGGCCCTAATGGCCGACTCGACAAGTAGATGGGCAGAGGCAATGAGGGAGATTTCTTCCAGACTAGAGGAAATGCCTGGCGAAGAGGGTTATCCCGCATATCTTTCCAGCAGACTTGCAGAGTTTTACGAGAGGGCCGGCAGGGTCCAGACCCTAGCAGGCGATGACGGTTCCGTATCAGTTATCGGAGCCGTTTCCCCCCCGGGAGGAGACATATCAGAACCAGTGAGTCAGGGAACATTGAGGATAGTTAAGGTGTTCTGGGGATTGGATGCTGGACTAGCGAGGCAACGTCACTTCCCAGCAATCAACTGGTTGAATTCATACAGCCTTTATCCACAGGCCCTGGATAAGTGGTACAGAGATAATATAGCATCCGACTTCCCAGAGGTAAGAACAGAAATTAGTACTCTACTACAAGTTGAAGCAGAGTTGCAAGAGATTGTTCAACTAGTCGGTTCTGATGCATTGCCAATTGATCAACAGTTGACTCTGGAAGTTGCCAGGATGATCAGAGAGTACTTCCTGCAGCAGAATGCTTTCCACGATGTAGATACTTACAGCGATCTGAAGCTTCAATATGACATGGCGAGGGCAATTCTGAGCTTCCAAGAGGAAGCGAAGAAGGCAATCGCGGGTGGGGCTCAGCTCGAAGACGTTGTCAACGTCCCAGCAAGGACGGACCTGATGAGAGGCCGCTTTGAGAAGGGATACAATGACAAAATCGGAGATCTGGTGTCTGAGATGGGCAAGCAGATTTCTGCTACTATGGGGGCAAACTGAGGTGATACAATGAGTGGAAAGGAATACAGAACGATTACAGACGTAAAGGGGCCACTGGTGTTCCTAAATAAGACTGAACCGGTGTCCTTCGGAGAGATTGTCCAGCTAAGGCTCAGTGATGGCTCAATGAAGAACGGACAGGTTCTGGACACATCTGATGATCAGGTCATAGTCCAGGTTTTCGAGGGGACAGCATCGATTGACAGGCAAACTGGAGTCAAGTTCCTAGGAGATGTGTTCAAGCTGCCTGTGAGCAAGGGGCTTATCGGAAGAATTCTTGATGGTGCAGGTAGACCTAGGGATGGTGGACCAGAGATTGTTGCCGACGAGATGGCTGACATCATTGGTGCTGCAATCAACCCATACTCGCGACAGAGTCCAAAGTCTTTCATACAGACTGGGATTTCGGCGATTGATGCCTGTACCTCATTGGTCAGAGGCCAAAAACTACCGATATTCAGTGCTAGTGGATTGCCACACAATGACATTGCATTGCAGATTGCAAGACAGGCAAAGCTGGTTGACAGTGATGATGACTTCGTGGTTGTCTTCTGTGCAATGGGAATCACAGCGGAAGAATACAACTTCTTTGTTCACGACCTAGAGAGGACGGGTGCACTGGAGAACGCAGCGCTCTTCGTCAACCTAGCAGATGACCCAGCTGTGGAGAGACTGATTACTCCGAGACTGGCACTAACAGCTGCCGAATACCTTGCTTTCGAGCACGACTATCACGTTCTCGTGATCTACACTGATATGACAAACTACTGCGAGTCCCTGAGGCAGATTGGAGCGGCTAGAGAAGAAGTTCCGGGAAGACGTGGTTATCCGGGGTACATGTACACAGATCTTGCAATGCTATACGAGAGGGCCGGATTAGTCAAGGGCAAGAAGGGGTCCATCACACAATTCCCCATCCTGACCATGCCCGGTGACGACATCACGCATCCAATCCCTGATCTATCAGGATACATCACTGAAGGCCAGATTGTCATCTCGAGAGAGTTGCATCAGAAGGGGATTTACCCACCAATCAATGTCCTCCCTTCACTAAGTCGTCTGATGAACGCCGGGATTGGTCCTGGTAAGACTCGTGAGGACCACAAGTCGGTTTCTGACCAGCTTTACGCTGCCTATGCACAAGGAAGGGAGCTCAGGGGCCTAGTGGCAATTGTCGGCGAAGATGCATTGAACGAGAGGGATCTCCAGATGCTCAAGTTCTCTGATATATTCGAGGACCAATTCCTGAGACAGGGCAGGGACGAGGACAGGCCCATCCAAGAAGGAACTCTTGACCTTGCTTGGGACCTACTGTCGAACATCGACACCAAGTTTCTAGTGAGGCTAGAGCAGAAGTGGATTGACAAGTATCACCCTACGGACAAGAAGGAAGAGTGAGATAGCAAGGAGAATGTCACATGGCCCTAGACATCAAACCGACCAGATCTGAGTTGATCAACCTCAAGAGGAGGATCAAGCAGACCTCTAGCGGATACAATCTCCTGAAGATGAAGAGAGATGGACTATTCCACGAGTTCCGAATCCTACTTTCTGAGATGATATCTGCTAGGGAGGAATTGGTTGGCACCTTCAGGGATGCGGTTCAGGCAATCAACCTGGCATCCTCGATAGAGGGTGGGTTATCCGTCAAGAGTGCGGCAATAGCCTCATCCAAGCATCCTGAGGTAGAAGTTTCACGGCGCAACATAATGGGAGTGGTGGTACCGAAGGTCGAGGGGCAGAACCTGAAGCTCTCAGCGGAGGATAGGGGTCTTGGGATGGTGGGGGGCTCGCCCTATATCGACGAGGCAGCGGACTCATACTCACTTTTGGTGGAGAAAGTTGTCAAGGCGGCCGAGATGGAAGCGACTCTGAAGAGACTGTTGGAGGAGATAGAGGCCACAAAGAGGAGAGTTAATGCGCTTGAATTCAAAGTTATTCCAGAGATGAAAGAGGCTCAGACCTTCATCCAACTAAGACTTGAAGAGATGGAAAGAGAGGAAATCTTCCGTCTGAAGCGCTTCAAGAACAAGTGAGTTGGACAAGAGTAGGGGTCAAAACTGACATCCCTTGAGGAGGGTCAGGAAGTGAGCAGCATGCCCGAAGAAATCTTGGTCGATAATGAGACTTGGGGCACACGTGAGCTTCTAGAAGTGATTACCTCAAGATTCTTCGATCTTGGAAGTGAAGGTGCTTATCCGAATTCCTGGGAAGTTCAGGGAATAGATGGCCGAGAAGTGGGAGAACAGTTACTCCAACTCAATGTGCACTTGGACCCAATGGGATTAATCGGTTCGCTAGAGGACAGCAATCCTCCAGTAATGACGATTTCAAGAATGCCTTCGGGAAGTTCGGTAATGGAAGGCTATCAGCAAGTCGTGCTATGGACTGTGATGGCAGCATTCATGACTCTAGTGGGATCGCATTGGGTTTCTGAATACGAATATGAGGGAGAATCCGGAATAAGCGAAATCGTCCAGTCATCCCTCTTCTTCACAATTCCAGTGATGCTTTCATTCTTCCTAGCTAGCTATTGCAGAGTATTGGTGGCAAGGAAGTATGGAATTGAAATCGGCCACATTACTCCGATTGTCTTCCCAATCCCTACTTGGTGGTCATTCGGAATTATTGGAGCTCTGGGGCAGAGGAAACCGGATCTTGTCCCAATGCCGAATAGACGAGCCTTGGGCTCAATCGAAGTTACAGTACCAATCGTTCTTTTCTTGGCTGGTAACATTCTGACCATTTTGGGACTCATGATGACGCCAAGTAACCCTCCCGAACTCACTGCAGCCCCGACAGTCTTCGACACGAGCCTATTCACAGGTTATCTGGTCGAGACTTGGATGGGAAATGAATTGGGAATTAGACTACAATGGTTGCATCCAATCGGAATTGCTGGAGTTGGCCTTTCCATCGTTGGATGGGGATTAATGCTCCCAATTCCGGGACTTCCTGGAGATAGGTTGCTGTACGCAATTATCGGTCCATCCGAGATGAGGAACGGGCGCACACAGACCTCGATTTTCCTTTTGGTTCTCTTTGTTATGGTAGTGGTATTCGCAACCGCACAGTGGACCCCTTGGATTTTCCTCGCATTTGTAGCTGCATGGCAGAGATTCAATCCAGACAGTCTGCCTCAGCCAATAATCCTAGACGAACATATCGGACTGGAAGAGAGATTCAGAAGTCGTTTCGTAGCAATTGCAGCAATCGTTCTGCTGGCAGGATTACCCGGAACTGTTCCTTCGTACGAAATGGAAGACTACATTGCTGGAATTTCTACCGATGAATGGCCAGAGGAGTTGCATTTCGAAGCAGGGGTCGGAGAGGAGATTCTCCTAATTCTGGAGCCACGGGGGGTGATGCCAGTATCAGGCTGGCTACAGTTCAGAGTCGAGGGATCGGACCCAGATGATTGGGGACTGAACTACTCGTGTTCAGAGTTTTCTGAAGTATGCAGATTCGATGGATTGACGCAGAATAAAATCCTTGAACTACCAATAGTAATCACACCTCCGGAAGAAGATTTTTCCCCTCACTTACTCAAGATACTTGTTGAGATCTCTGGCTTCGAGGTGGAACATCTGATAAAACTCTCAAGCCATGACGATGAGGGTTTTGTTGATTCTTATTGGAACCTTACAGGAGACTCAGAAAATCCGATTATTTGTTCTGAGATGGATGCTGGAGAAGGAGGAGTGCTTTCCATTGAAGGTTCTTACTGGGAACAAATGAATGGTAGCAATCTGAGTTTTGGAGTGCAGGAAGTGTGCCTCAGGGGTCACGAAGGGGCAATTCAGAACTCTGATTTATTCGACGGCCAAGGGAGGGTTTTTGGCCCAGTGGTTTACTTAATCAGAGAAAATTCGACGAGCGGGCCTTGGGCAATTCCGATTGATGGTACAGAGCCACTAATCCAGGTCGAGGATGGACTATGGGTAGTTCCGAGTGAATTTGTAGCAGTAGGAGACGTCTTCTACCACTCAGACTCTGGCTCTCCATTCTGCCCTTCTAGCGATGTGGCGGCTCAAATTAATACGAGTTCGAACTGGTCTGTAGAGATGGGGAACTACACTGCTATGAGAATCACGGGAAATCTTAGTGGTGAAGGGACGATTGGTATTGGAACAGAGGGATGGCTTGCATTATGTCACAATGACGAAACCATGGAGGCATTCAGCATTAAAGAGTCGGTGGATGTCTATGTCCATCCTAATGGATTGTATCGTGGACTTGATGTAGAGGAAATCATGGTCTTCAACAGAGCAGCGGGAAGAATGAATCTTGCTGTAGAATGGCATGGCGACTCTCCGCAAAGCGGAATTTGGGAAGTCTCCATCATCGACTGGATTGAATCTGGTGATAGCACTTCTATTACAGTGAAGGAGGTAGGCCTTTCAAGTCTCGAGAGAGCGGTGTGGATCACGGCGGATGAGTCGGGAATTACGGTTCATCTTTCAGCGAGATGCCCCTCGGAGGGATGCTGAGTGAGAGTCGCTATCCTAGGAACTGGCGCTCTGGGTGGCGTCATTGCTGGTTGCTTAGCGGATACTCGTGCAGAGTTGGTATGCGTATCCCGGGGAAGATCAGCTGAACTTATCGAATCTGGACTAACTATCTTCACCCCAGAAGGATCTATGGAGATGATACCCAGAGAGCGTTATTTCCTACTTGACAGTGAGAAGGGTCCACTAGAGGAGATTATGTGCGGTTCTTGTGATGTGGCTATTGTCGCTGGAAAAGCAAATTCAACAACTTCACTTTCTTCCATAGCAGAAGACATACTGTCGGAAAATGGAGTTGCAGTAAGCATCCAAAACGGTCTTGGACATGCAGGAATTATTGCTAGCAGAGTTGGTTGGAACAGTGTGATTGGAGGGTCCACCACTCACTCGGCTTGGAGAGATGGGGAAGGTAGCGTGCATTGGACTGGAAGAGGTTCTATTTTCCTAGGTACTATGGATGGATCCGAGCCGGATCCGACTACATCAGAGTTTGTTTCTCTTCTGGAAGAGGCTGGTTTGAATCCCAAATGGTCATCCGACATCGAGAAAGAAATCTGGAGGAAACTGATGATCAACGTCGCGATTAACCCAATATGTGCGATTGCAGGTGTTAGGAACGGGGCTCTGTCCCAAATCCCTGAGCTATGGGCACAATCTCTCGAGGCGATGAGGGAAGCAGAATCTGTTGCACGAGCATCTGGGATTGACTTGGGGGCGATGGACAACGAAGAATACCTGAGGAAAGTCGTTACTGCTACTTCTGAGAATAGAGTCTCGATGCTGCAAGATCTGATGGCAGGAAGGAAAACAGAGATTGATTTTCTTTGTGGAGCAGTAGTTTCCAAGGGCGAGGAACTTGGAATCCCGACCCCTAGGAACGAGGTTCTTCTTGCACTGGTGAGGGGTATTGAGATGTCCCAGCACCATGAATAAGAGGCATCAGTGTTGGCAAGATGAGCAATAGAAGGTCGACCTGTTAGACTGAACAATTCTCTTGATGGTTCCGAGGCAATCTTCCTTTATGCACCCCAGGCCCTCCCTCCCATAGACTTGGAAATTATGGACGAAATATCCCATCGCTTCTTCGCCATCTACGCCTCTGAAGTCTTGCAGAGTCGAACCTCCCGCATCGATAGCCTCGGTAATCACATCATGGGTAGCTGCCGTTATCCTTTCCACTCTGCGTGAGACTCCGGATTGACCGGCTACACTGCTCGCCTTTCTCCTAGGAGAGACTTCTGCTCTGTGCAGAATCTCACAAACATAGATATTCCCGAGCCCGGCAACAACTCGCTGGTCCAGAAGGGCCGACTTGATTGGTGTACTCTTCCCTCTGAGTCCGTCACCTAGTTCTTCTGGAACAAGATGATTTGGAGTTGGTTCGGGACCAAGATTGGAAAGCATTTTGTGGCTATCTTGTTTTGATGTAGGGAAGCAGTCCATGAAGCCAAATCTTCGATGATCGGAGTAAACTGCCTTGCTTCCGTTATCTAGGTGGACGACCACCCAATCATGAGGGCCGTCCCCGCTACCGATCGGAGCTCCGTTAGAGAATCTCCCGGGTTTGCTCTCTATTCCTTCTCCGATTAGTGTCCATCTCCCAGACATGCCCAAGTGGCTGAGCCACGTTAGGTCACCTTCTAGACGAATTAGCAGATACTTTGCTCGACGATCCACTGACTGGATCAAGCGATCCCGAAGTGATGAAACGAAATCTCGTGGGAAGGGAAACCTCAGGTCACTACGCCTGAGGTCGACTGCCGAAATCTTTCGTCCGAGAAGATGCTTTTCCAACCCAAGGCGGACAGTCTCGACCTCAGGCAATTCTGGCACGTATATTGGTCATAGAGGTGGGTCATTACCTTTCGGAATAGTTTCGACAACGTTATCTCTCAATACTTGTTCGTATATTCATGGAGAAGAGTGATGTTCCAGATTGGGTTTCTTCAGAAAAGTCAACGGAGAATCCTTCTGAGACCGTGATTCTTGAAGGGAGTCCGGCTGTTTCGAACCAAGCTCCAGAGCAAATCTACGTCCAGGGGTATGGTGGCCCCGGGATGATCCTCCCTCAGACGAATGCAGTTCTGGCCCTAGTCTTTGGTATTCTGGGCTTAGTGATGTGCTCGGTATGCACTGCAGTGCCAGGCCTAATCCTGGCAAATGGGGCTCTCGCAATAACGAGCAATTACCCCGGACATCCCGACCAAGGAATGGCAAAGGCTGCACAGATTATCTCCTGGATAGGTATTGGCCTATTCATACTGCTGATGTTGTTCTATGGGGGGCTGTTTGCAGCCTTACTTCTCGCAGATGCTTGAGCGCAAGAGAATACCACATGTTGCTCTTCCAATCCAGTCAAGTCGATTCTCTCTAGCAGAACTAGTTCCGAATCTCTAAGTATCCGCTCCGCCTTCTGGAACCTTGAGTTGTCGTCTCCCTCGGATGACCTCTCGCTTGCTGCCTTCAAGCTAAGAAGACCGATTCCCCCCGGAGAAAGAAACGTAGTTGCCATTTTTACGAAAGTCTCGGCCTGGTCTGCTATGCTGAGATCCTGATGAATCCAATTTGCCTTCCCCCTGATGAATGCGGCGACCTGTGCGGGCTTCCTTGCATCACCTAATACTGGGATCAGTCCCGCTCTCCTATCAGAGAGAGTTACCAGATCACGGACCATCCGAGGAGATATCTCCACTGCCACCACCTGTCCGCCATGATGGTTATCAGCACCACAAACGAAATCGTGTATATGACTGACAGTCCCGCCGCTGGAAGCACCGAGATACAGGCATGTCGAACCCGGATCTGGGAGAAGAGAAGATGGTTGAGCTCTCGTTCTGAGTAATGCAGCGGCTACCTTAGACTTGGTAGGATCCCATCGCCGCCACTCAATTCTGCCATCTCTTTTCCTCCTTTCACCCCTTACTGAAATTCCTTTCACTGCGTTCCTAGTCCAAAGGGTTCGCCCTTCTCTTCTGACCCCCCAAACAATAGATTTTGCCTTGTTAGCCATTCCTCACTTCCTCTTGGGGGGTTTAGGGAACTTTGCCTTGATTGCCTCAATCTCACCATTTATCTCATCTATCTGAGATTTCCCCCATGTCTCTCCATCGAAGTGATCAACTCTCACTGCAATGCTTGCCTTTCCCGCTAGATATCGTGCAATCTTTCCCCTGACCCACCTGGGGGATCGGCTCACTTGTGGCATAGAGAAGAGGACGGACCCGTGTTTTGGAGGGGGTGCTCCCCTTCTGTGTGCAGACATGGCAGCATGAGCACCGAGAACCTGGAGTGAGCCAGAAGGCATCCGAGCGAGCCTCTCCCTCCCTCTGGCTAGGGAGACCAACTTGGCAGCAGATATGGGTCCCAGAAGAGCGCTTAGGGATGGGACGTGAAGAGTTGCCATTTCCCTAATCGAGACCTCCAATTGTTCGAGTATGTCGGAAGAAGATGTCACGGCTAAAGCATGTGAAACCATGGATGACCACTCGGAATCTGAAGGGAGGTGCTTTGGCGGGTTTACTCCAAGTTTCTCTGATGCTTCGACGATGGATTGTGAAGAGGAGATCGCAGAGGGAATCTCGCCCCTCTGAGAATCAAGGTCAGCCTCGGTGATGAAAAATCCGGCCCACTCAATACAACGTGATTCTGAAGTCGTCCAAGAGGACCTTGCTTCCAGAGTTGCTGAGACTAACATGTCAAGCCTCCTGTCCATGTCCCCAGAAGATTCGGCGACTCCCATCTTCGCTAATGTCAGTGTGGCTCTCTGGAAGAGTTCATCCGATTCTTCCGCCTTCGGCCAGTTTGGATCTGATAGAGAACCAAGAGGATTTATTTCGGCATCTGGAAATCTCTCGGCAAGAGTGATAACTTCTGGAAGTTTTCGACCTTGTTGGATCTTCAATAGTCGTTTAGCCAGGCCAAATGGAGACATTGGGCCGTCCCATACTATCTCATCGGCAATGTTTCCCTGATCATCGACTACACGTGACAGGCGCCAATCGAAGTGAATTTTCATGGCCCCTCCAACAGGCATGATGGCTTGAACGGTGCGGATTATGAATGAAAGAATAAAACGAATAGTTGAATAGTCGGCAGGCTTAGCGTTATTCCGTTCTCGTTAATTCGGTAAGGTGAGAGAGATGTTTTGTCCCGAGTGTGGTTCTCTTTCCTACCCTGATGAGAGAGGTTGGATTAAGTGCCCAGATTACAAATGTAGCTATGAAGGCCCCCTCTCAGGCGAAGATGGAAAAGGTTCCGAATTTACCGACCCCATGACAGGAAAGACTATCGATCTGTCCAAGACCACCGCCACCACTGATTCAAAGTCTCTGAAGCATCTGACTGAGGTCGTACAAGAGGATGGGCCTCAGGGAACTCTTAGAGAGGGCGACTATATCTGCCCTAAGTGCAATGAGAGAAATGCTTACGTCCACTTGCAGCAAACTAGATCCTCTGACGAACCGGAGACTAAGTTCTGCACTTGCGCAAATCTCGAGTGCAAGCATAGGTGGAGGGAGTACCAGTAGATTATGCTGACTTGGTGCCAATAAGCATCAAGAGCCTCCTATAAAGTAGATGAGAATCGAGGTGAGCACATGCTGAGGATTACAGCCAAGCAGCAACTAATGAGAGAAATAGTGGATATCCTATCAGTCCTGACCTCTGAGGCAAAATTGGTTTGGGGAGAAAAGGGGCTTAGTGTATCCGTAGTAGATGGTTCTCACGTCGCGCTTCTGTCAGCCACGATTGCAGACGAGTGCTTCGAAACATACGAAGTCGAGCCTGTGGAAATTGGTCTTGACCTTCAGAAGATGCGAGATTTACTTACACTTGCAGGGCCGAGTGATCTCGTTGAGATCGATTACGACGATGCAGTTGGGGCAATAAACATCAGAGTTGGCGAGGTTCTAATGATTCTCAGAGGAATTGATACCAGTACGATGGACAACCCCAACCAACCTATTCTGGAATTCAAGTCAAAGGCCACTATTGACTCTGAGAAGCTTTCGAGGGCTTTGAGAGCTGCGAAGTTTGTAGGAGGAGAAGTGGACCTTAGCATGGACAAGAATCAACTTGCTGTGTCTGTCACGGTTGAGGCGGGCGAGGGAGTGAATGTGAAGTTCGAGTCAGGAGAGTTAAGCGATCTCATCTGCGCATCTCCCACTCATTCAACGTACTCGCTACAGTACCTAGGAGAATTGACAAAGAAGCTTGCTGGAGGTTTCACGGATGTGGTCTCCCTTGAGTTCGAGGAGAAGTACCCCCTCAGACTTACTTGGATGAGTAACGAAGGTGGAGCGAGGTGGACCTATTTCCTAGCGCCACGTATTGTCAATGACTGACCCGTGAACTCATCAATGCATCCCTCTCCGGACTTCTCGTGTCAAGCAGGGTTTGCGTCATCATTCCCACAATAGACAACTCTGTAGAACTGGCAGTAGTGTTAGATGGTCTGTCGATCCAGACATTTAAAGAAATGGAGGTGGCAGTTGTTGGACCGGCAGGGGACTCTGGAAAACAGGTGACTGAAGACAGGGGATTCAGATATATCGACGACAAGGGTTCTAGGAATAGGGCAGATGCCTGTAACGTAGCCATCAAAGAGACAGATTCAGAATTGGTCTTCTTCACTGATGATGATGTTATTGTCCCTCGGGACTGGGTCGAAAAACTGGAGAGATGGTTTGAACGTTCAGAGGTTTCAGGAGTGGGTGGGCCAAATTTCGCACCTATTGGTGAATCTACCATATGGCAGATGGCAATTGATGTTGCTTTCTGCAACAAATTCCTCACTGCTGGGACAAATTACGGCAGAAGATCGGAACGGGATATTGAGGAGGTGGAGCAACTACCAGGAGTGAACTCTGCATACAGAAGAAAGGTTTTGGAAGAAGTTGGTGGATTTGACCCTGGAGCAATAGGGGCTGAAGATGTAATGCTTGACCACCGAATCAAGTCAGCGGAACATAGACTCTGGTCAGATGGGAGTGCAACTATATGGCATCGGAGACGGAATCTCAGAAGAGTCAGGAAGCAGATTAGGAACTACGGTCTAGTTAGGACTCTGGCGGGAAGAAGATATCCTGACCTATGGGGTTGGAGTCATAGTTTGGTTTCTATATTTCCGATTCTTGTATGCATTTCCCTAGCCGCATTCGTTTGGGGGTGCCTAAATGGAGGCCTGGCTTGGCCGTCATTCTGGGACATCTCCACTGATTCAGTCCCACTTGGAATAGAAAGGGCATCGGTCCATCAATTTCCTACACTGGCAGTCTTGTTCAACATAATTGCTTGGTCCGGAGCAATGCTAGGACCGTCCCCTAACAAGAGCCCTGCTACCGTCATTCTTTCATCGATAGTCTCATTCATGCTACTGTGGGATTACGGCATTGGAATAAACAAAGCCAGAATTAGTATCGCAACAGGAAGCCACACTTCCCAGATAGATGACAGAGATAGAGACTAGTCAATCAAGTTATTTCTTCTCTCTCCTAGGGACCATGCGTCCAGATTCAATATACCAGGTAGGCTGCTTCGGACGCCAAAATAGCATTGTGAAGATGCTGAAGAATACCCCTCCTAGAATCAGATTCAACCAACCTTCTTGGATGTATCCAGGGTTAGCATTGAAGAAAGCCCAAACGAAAGAAGGGAAAATTCCTACTATTAGACAAAGCAATATCTCCTCAATCAGTATACTTGAGTAAATGCTCTCCCTGGGGACTTCTATGGGATTGTCACCCCATCCAGAATGTTCTCTGACTACCAACCTGACTCCATCGGCCGCGGTTCCTCCAGCACTGCCCTGGACGAATACCGTGAGTGTTTCTGCATGGTCCGATTTCCATCTTCGGATTATCTTGGGATTTTGGTGGTCATTTACGAAAGGTCTGCCATCACAGGCCTTTCCCCAGTAATCTTGGGCCGAGTCTGCCAAAGATTCTGTAGATCCGTCATCGCCCGACAATAGACCTCTTGAGTATGCCAACTGCCATTCAGAATCGGATACAAGTTCCATCTCAGTATCTTCTGTAAGACTAACAGCTTCTTCGAAATCTAACGGCCGTTCTGAAATTCGGAATGGGTATTCTACGATGACCTCGTGCCGAGGGCCTATCCCTCCGAACAGAATTGAGCGATTATCGGAACCAACCAAAACCGAACCAGGTTCAACGAAAACCCAGGGAATCTGGGTTTCATTCAAGATTATCCCCCCAAGGCACCTAGTTCTCCAGTCTGTATTGACCACTGGGATGCGTAGACGTTGTCATTATCGATCAAATCACTGTGTGATCCGCGCTCGACGATTGCACCGTCGACCATTGCAACTATCTCATCGGCATTCCTAATGGTTGCAAGACGATGTGCTACTGCAATCGTTATTCTCTTATTTCCACCATTTATGTTTCCGAAAAGAGACTCCTGAATGCGTTTCTCCGTCTCTGCGTCAAGAGCCGCGCTGGCCTCATCCAGAATGAGTAAGTCAGGATCTTTTAGTAGTGCTCGGGCCAAGCTGATTCTCGCCCTCTGACCTCCTGAAAGCATCACGCCCCTATCGCCCACCATCGTATCCAAACCATCGGTAAGGTTGGAAATAAACTCAGTTGCGCCGGCGGCTTCTAGAGCACTGAGAATCTGCTCATTGGTTGGTTCGCGAGCGTAAGCCACATTCTCACCTATAGTTCCAAAGAAAAGAAAAGGATCTTGGGAGACGAAACCGATTCTTTCCCTAATCGATTCTATCTGGAATTCGTTGATGTCCCTGTCATTGATCATCACTCTTCCACCCTGTGGCTCGTAAAATCTCTCGATCAGTTTCAGTATCGTGCTCTTACCTGCTCCGGTATGCCCCATCACCCCAAGGAACTCTCCAGAGGAGGCTGTGAGTGAGATCCCATTTAGGGCATTATTCTCCGATGTTGGATATGCGAAGGAGACGTCATCGAAACGAATGGATTCGATAGGGCCCTCGAGAGGAACTGCTCCTTCCTTGTCGAAAATTGAGGGTTCCAAGTCGATTATAGCAAAAACCCTCTTGGATGAAGCCTCTCCTTTCTGGATTTGGTTTATCAGCATTCCAAGAATAAACATCGGCATAGTCATTCTAGTGGAAATGAGGAGGAATGTAACGAACTGCCCGACAGTTATCTCGCCCGATTCCATCACCCAACCACCTGCTGATGTGAGTAGCCCGAATGAAATACCTGCAACCACGTATATACCAGGGATAAAGCGATTCCGAACGAATGCAGCTTGAACAGCTGCGTCGCGGTAATCGCCACTCTGCCTTCCGATTCTTGAAATCTCAAACTCCTTGGCGTTATACGCCTGAACGACAGTGATACCAGTAAGTACATTCTCCAAAATTGCGACTATCCCCCCAGTACTCTCTCTCTGCTTCCTGTACTTCCTCTGGACCCTAGTGGAGAACCAGATGACCATTGGCACGATGATTACCAATGGGGCGAAAAGGATTACAGCCAGTTTTGGAGACATCCAGAACATGATGAAGAATGCAGCTGAGAATGTGATAGTGATTCGTATCATGCTAGTACTCGCATCTGAGATGATGTCCTCTAGTTGTGCGACATCTGCCGAGAGGACAGACATTAGATTGCCAGTCTGTCTGCTCTCAAAGTACGATGCTTCCATATTCAATAGCGAGTTAGTTGCATCCATTCGAATATCATGCTGTGCCATATATGCAGTGGATTGCCACATTTGATTGCTAAGACCCTGGAAAAACGCTAGGAAAGTGAAACAGACCATGATCAAGAGCCCGAATCCCAGTTCTATGGAATCGATGGGGCCTAAGTCTGGGATTGCCTCCCATTTTACTAGTCCCTCGATTGTGGAGTTCGTGAAGGTCTTGGATTGGTAATAGTCTGCGGCCATTCCGATTGCGATGAACGGAATTAGATCGAATGCACGGGCGCCGGCGTTTGCCAGAATTCCTCCAAGTGCCTTTTTCCAGTATCTGGTGATGTACGGAACAACCCTCCATATCTTCCTGCCGACTACTTGGCGGTCATCTGCCATCTCCGACATGTCTTTGCTTAGTGACGTACCTATTGCGGCCCCCTCTTGCTCGGTTGCTGTCACGGAGTTTCGTAAAGCAAGGTGTGTTTCAATGCTTCAGTCTCAATTAACTAATTTCTACGCTCATAGAAAGGAAAATGGTGCGCCCGCCGGGATTCGAACCCGGGACAAGAGGTTGGAAACCTCTTGTGATAACCCCTTCACTACAGGCGCCTGAACTCGGCGGACGTATAGTATCTCTAAATCGATTCGGTTTACTAAGGGATTTGAAAAGTGAGTGCCTGCACGGATTGTCATGATGCTCAGGCAGAGGTTTGGTATTTTTCTGGTATTATTTTTCCTTCCAATAAATGGGCCTTTGTTGAGGATGCTTATGGAATCAAGGGGGATGCCACTTCCATTAGGGGAATTGCAGTTCCTAGGAGTATCCCTAGTCATGTTCATTACCGGTTTATTGATGATCTTCACACCAAGATTGAGATTACGCTCAGACTCCATAGAGTGATTTTGGCCATTCTGAATGGACCTTTATCAGCAAAGACTCAACCTCGGATTCTGACCATCCCGACGAGAGCAGACTGGAACTCAATTCGTGAGTTCTTTTTGGGACTGTCTTTGGACCCAATACTGCTCCCGGCCTATTACTATCGTCGAGATAGTCTGTTTCCATCCCCCAAGGAGCACTGGCCATGCTGACTGTTTCGGTCAGAGTTGCAACGCTGCCCTTTCCAACATTGACAGTAGCCGAGAGGCCATGAGTGAAGTCGGAACTAACATCTGGAGGGGCATAATGTCGGATAGCACGGTCCAAACGGAGTCCTGATGACCTACATAGTTGGCTCAACTCGAAACATGTGTCCCCGCCATTGTCCTCGACGTGTAGTTGGACTGATGTCTTAGCTGAAGATGCCATCGAAAGTACCTCCAACAGCATTTCGTTTGCTTCATACCAAGTTTCCTCTTCAACTGCGTAATGTGGCCTCCCAACCTCTCCGAGACAATGGGCATCCCCCGAATCAATATACTCCAATGCTAAATCAACTGCTTGCAAGTGTAACTCTGAAGATTTCTCTAATCCCAATTCTGCTATCTGATTTTCCCAAGCCACTGGATGGGGTCCGAGAACAACACCCACATCTAGGTCGTGATTCATACGAATCTCCTCGGCCATGGAAATTGTTTCTGAATAGGCTTCCCTGTACCCTAAAATGTCCGATGGCAAGGATTGAGAGAATGCTGGTTTGTGTACGAGCATGAGTCCGGTTCCACCGGATTTCGAGAAGTCGGACACTGCATCTAGGAATCGATGTGACCGATCGAGATGCATATGTTGATCAAAAATAGGCCCATTCCACTTTCCTTTATTCAACATTTTCTCACGCCAACGCGCCTTCTTCGGACAATTTCGAGATCCAATATGAGACTGCCATTTCAGCGACCTTTCGAGATGACTGGCCCGACACAATTCCTTTGCCGTTGTTGAAAAGAAGGATTGTACAGTTATGCCTCTTTGCTGTGATTCGGAGTGCATCTAGCCTGAGGTCGTGTTCTGCATCCTTGAATCGTTCTGCTGCCAGACTGATTAATACAGCTCTTCCAATAGAGAAACTGGCAAGAACCTCTCCCATTTCTACTACAAGTCCCTTTTCGGAGATGCCGATACTGAGAAGAGTCTCCTCAGCGATTAACGAGGCTGCTTCGTGGTTGGAAATTCCATGAATCAGTAATGACCCATCTGTGTCGACGACAATGAGGGCTCTGGGTTCCTCGTGCTCAATTACTGCGAATGCCCCGTTGCTCCTCGCTCCTGCTAATCTCACGGCATCTGCTAATATGATCGGTTCGGAAGGAATTACTCGGAATGACTGAGTCTCAATATTGATTTCAGAACCGCTCATTGCGCCCTCTCCAGTATCTCGACGAACTCACAGGCAATTAGGCTATTCTCTAGAGTGGGAACATGAGCCTGTTGAACTAGGACTAGTAGGTTTGGGCCGTCTTCTCCCCAATCTCTTGGTCCGTTATCTCTGAGATTAGAGAGGGCCCCTCTAATTCTGGAGGAAAATCTTGAATCCCTCTCCTTGACGAGTTCCGCAGTCAAACAAAGTGACTCTTCTATCCACCAAGCAGCACACACTGTTGATGCGGCACCTAAATCTGGATTTGCTAGCCTTGAGTGAGTGACCTTATTAATGGCCTCCTTTCGAATCTTGGACCACCTCCTAGATCTTCCTATTGTGGCAAGTAGATTCCTAAATCTGACTTGTTCATCGGCCCATCTGGATTGCCAATCTGCCCACTCTGGGTCATCTATTCCCGGTTCTATTGCATAAATGGGCATTCCACCTCTAGAGTTCTCAGCGTGTCTGAGAAGTCTGATTCTCTCTGGATCCGGAATAGATGGGCCCTCCAGATCTAGTTCCGAAAGGTCTCGAACAAGCATTCCAAGAGTAGTTCCAGATGAAGTTGCAGCCACCATGTGTATCCCTGGGTTGGACTTATCCTGCTCCTCTTCCTCCTTCAGAGAAACTAGTTCATCGGCTGAGGACAGTAGTGCTAAACCATCCCAATCTCTTGGTCTCATCTTCGGAGGCATGCGCACACATGGGAGATAGGGCCAGAGCAAAACGGAACCACCATTTGGATCCCGAAAGACGGAAGTTTCCCATCTAAGATCTGGCACTCCCATGTTTCTCCGAGGTGCATCGCTCGATTGAAGTCAGCGGTAAATCTCCGTTTTGTTGTCCCTGAAACTGTAGGATTCAAGGAGTGTGTCGCGCTGAGAGTGTTTGATGAATAGTGACAGACCATTCTCAGACGAACCAGTAGTGGTGCTGGATGAGGTTTTTCCCGGGCACACAAATGCGCTTAACACCCTATTCGGTGGCAGACTAATGGCCATCATGGATACATCTGCGGGAATGGTTGCCTCGAAGTTCGCACACAGGAATTTCGTAACCGTTTCTGTAGACGCTTTGAAGTTCAAGAGACCGGCTTTTCAAGGAGACATAATCAGGACCACGTCGAGAGTAGTTTGGACTTCACCACGAACTGTTGGGGTTCATGTGACTTCCTGTAGGCTATCCCGTTCTGAATGGGTGGGAGAAGAAATCTGTTCTGGATTCTTCTTCATGGTTGCCATTGACGAGTCTATGAAGCCCGTCGAGATTCCGCAATTTGAACCAAAGTCAGATGATGAGAAGGAGATGTGGGCACTAGCAAACGATGCCAGGAACGCCATGCGTTGAAGAGAGGAGCGGCGGGATAAGAAGCATCGCCAAGTGAAGCGATTTCAATAGGCGACCCCCCATGAACTTATACCTTGAATAAACCGCTCGGCGGTTCGGATGGGATTGGCCGAGCCTAATGGCTCGACTGAGAAGAGACAGGCCGAGTTAATCGGCGGTCTCTATTTGGTCGGAGCGAGAGGGAAGTATTGTGCAGTAATTACTGAGCAACAGCTTACCATAGAAAGGTTCGATGGAAAGGGCATCAGACTTAATTTGGCTGCCATCGAGAGAATGAGGCATCTCAAGATCCCTATGCTCCCATCGGGCACAGTTATTCTAGGGATTATTTCGATTTACCTGGGAATAACAACCATATTTGCACCAATGAGTTGGTTGGCAGTTGGACTAGGAACATCCGTAATTATTGCGAACATAGTTTCTCGTTATTCTATCCTAGCTATAGAAACTGGTTCTGGTGACAGGCACCTAGTTTCTGGCAGTGAGGCAACTCTTCTGAAATTATGTCTGATTGTTGATAGAGTAAGGCATGGTAGCGATATGCAAGAGGCTTTGCTGGGTCTGG
This sequence comes from Methanobacteriota archaeon, assembly GCA_004195615.1. Classification (GTDB taxonomy): domain Archaea; phylum Thermoplasmatota; class Poseidoniia; order Poseidoniales; family Thalassarchaeaceae; genus UBA36. Next base: position 181,478 of record PSPW01000001.1, read on the forward strand.
AGGATCTAGAATCCGAACTTCCAACTTTCCCGGCACTCAGAGATGTAACTGGGCAGTTGGGGCAGGCTCCTTTAGCTGCACTCCCGATCACGATTCAAACAAACGCAATAGTCAATAAAGAGCAAAGTAACGAGTCAAATCTAGGAATCCGATCAGATTATGATTTGAATATATTCGGCCCTCCATTATCGCCAGAAACTCCCGAATTGGTGAAGGAAGGGAGTAATGGGGAAGGGGTGTCTGTTCCTAATTCATCCAAGCAGAATGCATACGAGAGAGCATGGGGGGTGCAAGAGGCACCCAGTTGGTACAAGGAGAAGGAGTCTGATTCAAACGGGAGCACTAGGATTGATTCTGCTTTCTCTGATGCCGCAGAGGGTCTAGACATGTTCTCCCCGGGTGGACTATTCGACTCGAATTCAGTCTCAGAAGCCTCCAATACAAAAGACATGGGCCTTTTCGATTTTGAGTTCAACCCTCCTCCAGAACCAGTTGAGAGAACACATTCGAGTGCTCAGATGATTAAGCAAGCACATCAAGAATTTGGGGCTCCGACTGAGCCGTTCTTGAATTCCTTGCTACCCCCCCCTACTGAAGAGGCAGTTAGGGAAGAGTGTAAAGCAGGAGTAGTTAGACAAGCAAAGGCGAAGCAAGAGTTAAGGTCGCAGAGTTTGGATAAACTGAGAGGGATGCCGGCTGCAAATTTGGATGACTATCCTGCCTTGAAGGGGCTTGCCTCTACTATGTCTGGAAGCAGGTCGTCTGGTGTGAAGTCGAAAGTTGCGGTATCGGGAGGATGGCTATCGCGTCTTTTGGGACCGGGTAGATCCATCGATAGGAGTAAGGGTGGGGATTCAGATTCAACTAATGAGATAGAAACTGAGAGATTCCAGACCACCCAACACATGAGACTGAGGAGTGACCAAGACCACCAGGCAGATGTTAGTTCTCGTTTGAGAGAAATGAGGAAAATCAATCATGCCTCCACTGCTCGGGACAAGCTCGATTCAATTGTCAGGAGTCTTTCGGGAGAAGAAGAAGCCACCTCCTGTCTACTCGATGGGTCAAATGATTCATTGAGGTTTAATCAACTAAAACCGACCTCTTCTAAGGAAGATCCACATCCTCTCCCAGGACTCAGAAGATTGGGATGATCACAGTCCTACGATTCTGCGATAACTGTCCATTCTAGCATGGTAGAGACCCCTCTCGAGACCCTGAAGTTTGTTCGTACCTAGTCCTTGAATTGTAAACGAAGAAGACACAGTCGCGTGAACCATGGCATCCCTCATTGAGTCTAAATCATGCAAGACTCCTTTTCTTCCGGACATATTCGCCAAGAGTGCCCCAGCGAAGGAATCCCCGCATCCGGTTGGGTCAACAACTTCAGTAATTGGATAAGATGGGAGGGCAATTATCCCACATGGGAGATGTGCAAAAACTCCAGAAGATCCCCGTTTGATTACCAATCCCCTTGGTCCTTGTCCGGCGGATTCTCCTCCGTGAAGGCAAGCTCCGGACAATATTGGTTTGATAGCCTTCATGAAAATTTCCTCACCAGAAATCGCACATACCTCTTCTTCATTGAGAATTGCCAAGTCTGCCTTTCTGAGAGCAGAAGAGAGATCCTCAAACTCAGTCTCTATCCACAACATGAATGTGTCAATTGCTGTAATCTCTGAGCTAGGACACTGATCAAGAACCATAACCTGGGATGCTGGATGGGTATTGGCACAGAAGAGAATATTCGGGGACCTCCATGGTTGGGGGATTTCAGGAGTAAAGTCGCCTAGAACGTTGACCTCTGTAGAAATGGTTTCAACGTTCTCCATCGTACCCGAGTATCTTCCCGACCAACGAAATGTCTTACCGGGCAACCTTTCCACACCGGAGAAGTCGATTCCCAGGCCTTCTAGTTTGGACTGGTGTGAATTAGAGAAGTCTTTCCCAACTGGTGCCACCAAACCCACTCGACGGACCCCTCCTGGGATCTCTGGAAGATGAAAGGAGGCTGAGACGCCGGCATGAACTGCAGATCCCCCGAGGACATCCGATCCCGTGGTAATTGGCGTTTCTATGTCATCATAACCAATACTGCCAACAATGACTAAATCCAACTAATCACCACCAACTAGCAAATCTGCATGGGTTTCTAGGTAGTCAGTGCTAATTTTCCTTTCTATGAAGTCTGATTCCTGCAATATCGCCCTGTGGAGGGGGATCAAAGTATCTACTCCAAGAAGAATAGTCTCTTCCAAAGCAGAGTCTAATCTTCCTATTGCTTGGTTCCTGTTCGGAGCCCAAGAAATTATTTTGGCGAGCAACGAGTCAAATGCTTCGGGTATCACATAACCAGAGAATCCATGAGAGTCAACCCTGATGCCAGGGCCCCCTGGCCAGTGGCAATCCCACAATTTTCCCGGAGAAGGTTCGAGAGTTACTGGGTTCTCTGCGTTTATCCGAACCTGGATAGCATGACCATTCAATGCCACTTCTTCTTGGGTAATTGGTAGATCGGCTCCAGAAGAAACGATGATTCCAAGAGAGACGAGGTCGATTCCTGTTAACATCTCAGTTACTGTGTGCTCCACTTGGACTCGTGGATTCACCTCCATGAAGTAGAATTCTCCCTCTGAGTTCCTGAGGAATTCAAATGTCGCTAGACCTCTGTAACCGATAGCTTCCGCCCCTGCTACTACCCTAGCCCCGATATCTTCTCTTTCGTCTCGACTAATCCAAGGGCCCTCTTCGAGAATCTTCTGGTGCCTTCTCTGAATGGAGCAGCATCTTTCTCCAAGATGGATTGCTTTCGAGCCATCCCCGACAACCTGGAATTCAATATGCTCTGCTGAGCTTACATACTCCTCGATAAATACTCTACTATCACCAAAGGCGGACTCTGCCCTACCTTGGCATAGTCTCAGAGCTGAGTCGAATTCAGACTTTTCATTTACCATCTGCATTCCAATCCCTCCTCCTCCAGAAGCTGCTTTGATCATGATTGGGAAGCCGATGTCGGAAGCCACCTTTAGTGCCTCCTTAGAATCAGAAATTGGTTGATTGGTCCCCTTTGCTATAGGGATTCCAGCCTTTGACATTATCTCCCTAGCTGCTATCTTGTCTCCTAGAAGTCTGAGTGATTCAGGAGAGGGTCCTATGAAGGTGATTCCCTCGTCTGCAAGACGTTGTGCAAAGGTTGCGTTCTCTGAAAGAAAACCATAGCCCGGATGTACTGCATCGGCACCCACCTCTTTGGCGGCAGAGATTATCGCTTCTATGTCAAGATAGGACGCTAGTGGGTCTTCTCTTGGAATGAAGTAACCCTCGTCCGCAAGTCTAACCGGGAGGGACATCCTATCCTCTCTTCCATGAATTACGACGGATTCGATGCCCAGTTCCCTCAATGACCTAACTATCCGTAGTGCAATCTCCCCGCGATTAGCGACTAGAACACGGCGGAACACATTATCATGCTAGGTGCGCCTTCGTTTGAGTGAATCGGCCTGTCAATATACATCTCGCAGATATCGTTTCTCCGACTTCATCAATCCATTCTCTACGAAATCCTTGGACTCATCGGGAGACATCCCCCCATATTCAGAGCAGATGTCCATCAGGGTTACATGCACATCTTTGGCCATGTACTGCTTATCGCCACATACGTAGAAATATGCCCCACCTTCAATCCACTTCCATATCTCTTCACCGTTCTTCTTCATCAAATGCTGGACATAGACCTTCTCAGAACCTTGCCGTGACCAAGCTAGATCATGTTTCGAAATTACCCCTCTGACTTTCCATTCGTCCATTTCTTCACGGTAGAGATATTCCCCCTCCTCAGTCCAGTCTCCGAAGAAGAGCCAGTTTCTCCCCGAATCCTTGTTTATTTCTCTCTGCTGGATGAAGGCTCTGAACGGGGCAATTCCAGTTCCTGGTCCGACCATTATGATGTCCTTAGAACCATCCTCTGGTAGGACGAATGATCGAGTTGGAGACATGTAAACACCAATCTCAGTAGTGTCGGTTTCGCATCTATCGGCCATGAAACCTGTGCAAAGTCCAGTTCGATCCCTTTCGTGATGATGGTACCGGATTATTGCCACAGTTAGGTGGACTGTTCCCTTTTCAAAATCGGGGCTACTAGCAATAGAGTAGAGTCTCGGCTTCAGCCTAGCCATCCCCTCCAGAAGTTGCTGGGGAGTGAAGACAAAATCAATGAAATCACCCAATGCATCAACATAGTCTCTGGACCAAATGTAATCCTCCATTGAATCATTATTAGAGATTAATTCCTGTAGGAGAATCGTCGAATTATCGCCCAATTCCCCCATCTCTACGTAACCCTCTGGGAGATCTTGTTCACTACGGGCTGCCCAGTCAACAATCATTGCTCCGTCGACGGACGAGAATCGCCTTCTGGAGGCAATTCGCATCTCTATTTTTGCGGGAGAATCGCTGGATCTCTCAGTGAGTCCCATGAGCCACTTCTTTGAGACTCGATGAATCTCGTATCGATCTGTCAACGCTTCCCTAAGTGAGCATTGTCCATGATTAGTTTCGACTTCTTCCTCTCCGGAAAATCCGCAAATCTGTAATACCTGTTCGACTGAGTCTGGAGGACATCTTGGAATGACTCCAATAGCATCACCCGCCTTGTACTCCAAACCCGAGTTGCCAAGATTGAATACAATATGCCTGGTTTCCTTCTGCGAAGATTTACCATTTAGAACGTAATTCTCAGTAATGCTGGTGAAATATGGGTTCTTCGTGGACCACTTAGATTTAGTTGATTTGCCTGCCACAAATATCTCTGTTATTTCCGACTTAACTGAGATATATGAACAAATGCGTAAGGTAATGACCTTGAAGCATCAAACGATGGGGTCAAGTCTGGAAGCCCTTGTCGGGATATGTGGCGCGCATCGACTTCCTTGGCACGGGGAATGCTTTCTCACCCCAAGGAAGAATGCATGCTTTGGCACTACTAGATAGCAGAGTCCTAATTGATGCCCCTCCGACTCTCCTACCTCAGTTACGAAGGGCAGGGATTTCACCCGGGCAATTGCGGCATGTACTTTTCACACATTGGCACGGAGATCATACCTTCGGATTTCCATTCTTACTATTGGATAGGAAATATATCTCAGATCCTTTTGGAGAGAACAACCTAGAGGTGCATCTTAGACCTGGGGGGAGAGAGTATCTCTCCGTTCTTTGTGAAATGGGATTCCCGGGCAACCTTGGGGATTCGCTCGGCTCTAGAGTCGATTGGAACCAAAAGGAGTCAGCAATGCTAGGAGAGACTGGGTGGAGGTATGAGAGATTTCCAGTTCATCACACTCCTGAAACCGATCCACATGGGTATGAGTTGGTGCATGAAAGTGGGTTCCGCTTGCTCCACTGTGGTGATTCTGGCCCATGCCCGGAGATAGAAAGTCGCGCAGATAGTGTGGATGTTGCAATATTGGAGATGGGGATGCCGGACATTGGAGAGTTTCCCCATCATCACAGGCCTTCTGATGTAATTTCATTCAGTGAGAGATTTCCTGACGTGAAGGTATTGGTAACACACAACTTTGCAAGGTCCCCCAATTGTGAGTCTGGGTTCGAAATCCCAGAATTGCCCGACCAGATAGTTCAATTGAATGATGGAGATAGTATTGATATTGATGATAATGGGAATTTTATTGTAAATAATTAGGAGAAGTTATTTTCCGATATATATATCTGAAACGGAGAAAGGTCTGTAAAATCTAATTTTGAGTTAGAATTGGTCCACATAATCATCTCAGTTGAGAAGCAATTTTCTCAATGCAAAGTTAGCTGACTAGGGTGACAATATTTTCCCCATTTGATGTAGAAAGGTCACCAGATAAATAATTGAAAAAGAGAGATACTGAGAGTAAATACTGACTCTCATGTTCACACAATTCGGTGATTTGAGATTACATACTCTTTCCTAATCAAAATATGTTCAACTATTCAGAAAGCGAGTCACTCTTATTACCACAAACACGGTCGCTGTGGAAACCTCACGAGAAGCAACGAACCCCAGAGGGGGGGGAGAATGGCATTTCGTTAGGTTTTTACAGGCGTGAAAAAAAATGAGAGGAAATATTTTCGAGGAGATTCTCGGTCAGGATAGTCTCTTTGTCGATAGGAGAGCTTTTGACCATGCATTCGAGCCTGCTCGACTACCTCATCGGGAGCATGAAGTGGATTCTTTGGTTAGGAATCTAGTTGATGCGTTAAACGGCCATATTCCTTCCAATATGCTGCTCTATGGAGTTCCTGGGTCAGGAAAAACCGTAGTAACAAGATTCGTTCTTAGTCAACTGAGAGAGAAAGGACTAGAGATGGGGCAGACTGTAAATACTTACGAAATCAACTGTAGGAACGTTGACACCAAATATAGAGTAATGCAAACTATGGCAACTCAATTAGCTCAGAGAGGAGATGCTCCAGTTCCATTCACTGGATGGCCGACAGACCGTGTTCTTGAGACAGTTGTTTCTAGAATGAGCAGGGTTGGAGGAGTCCATATTATCGTACTTGATGAAGTAGACAATCTAGTCAACAAGGGAGGAGATGATCTTCTGTATGCGCTAACTAGCCTCAACACCCTACTAGGGAATGGTAGATGCTCAATAATTGGCATTAGTAATGATCTTCACTTCACACAGCACCTAGACCCTCGTGTGAGTTCTAGACTAAGTCAGGAGGATATTGTTTTCCACCCATATGTAGCTACTGAGATTCAGAACATTTTGAGTGAGAGGGCTTCAATGGGAATCAAAGAAGGGGTTCTCGATGAGGGAGTAATCAGGCTTTGTTCGGCCCTAGCGGCCCAAGAGCATGGAGATGCAAGGAGGGCTTTGGATCTGCTAAGAATCTCTGTGCAAAAAGCAGAGCAGAGATCGGAAGGCAGTGTGGACACCAAGCATGTAAGATTGGCACAAAGCCAACTAGAATATGACCAGGTGACACCAGTGATCAAGACGCTTCCTCTACATCAAAAGTTAGTGCTTTTCTCGATTTGTCTAAATGAGGAAAACGGGTTGAGGAATATTTCGACCGGTGAGGTCTACAGGACCTATGCCGAAGCCTGCTCAAAGATTGGCACAGAACCACTGACTACCCGGAGAGTCTCCTCATTACTAAACGAGTTAGACACAATGGGGCTGATTATGGCTAGGAATGTAAGCAAGGGTAGGGGAGGCAGGAGCAAGCAGGTTAACTCGGCGATTCCGAAGGCAATTGACGCAATCGGCCTGATGAGTGAAAGTGAATCACTGGTAAATGAGGCGGCGATGTCTAAGTACAATCTTCAGGGGCACCTCTAGGTTTAGTCCCGGCAACGATTAAACCGAGGCTTCAGGACGGCGGCTCGATGTCAGAGGAAGGTCAAGAGTGGAAGGAAGCCCTGATGAGGCCCAGCAGCACGCTTTCGGCTGGATTTTTTATTGTTGGAGTTTGGATGGCTTTTCTGACGATAATTAATATCGCAGTAGGGGCATATTCCAACGGTAGGAAGGTAAATTGGATTGATTTCATCACCAATGGTGAGAACACTAACTCAACACATGAAATTGCATTGGCATTTCCGGATGATGTTCTATTCGGATTGCTGAGTTCTTTGCTCATTGGTGCTGGAATTCTGGGGATGGGTGCAGCCAGGGAAGATGGGTTCGGAGGTTGGTTCTCCGGTTTGCCTCAAGATCGGATGTTGACCAGCATTTTTTCCACAAAGAATGGAATGGGGAGAACCATAGCTAGTTGGATGATTCTTTCGGGTGCTGGGTATTACTTGATTTGGAGTGCAATAGAGTCGACATGGGTTGATCCAGGGGTTTACTCGGTAATGATTTCCTTCGTGATGGTTGGACTGGGTCTAAATTTGATTCAGGATGCAACCTCGGAAAATTAATTGATTTCGAAACCCATCAGAAGATTCCTACACCTATTCTTGGAGTCCTCGTCACACCACCTAATCACCACCCCTTTACCTGGTTGGCCGTAGATTACTACGGATCCAATTGGGGCCAACGGGTGCAGAAGAAGTGGTGCAAGATCTTCTTCACCGGCGACCACAATCAAGCTAGTTTCACCATTGTCCAGCCAAGACGAGATTGAGGCTTTGCAAGCCTCTAGAAGTGAGTTTGTCAACGAGCCAGCCGGACTCGCGCACTCCATGAGATTATCATACAATCCAGCATTGATGTCACTCGTCTCTGGCCATTCGACTCGTTTGGTTTGCCCATCAATAAATGCCAAATCTGCTGGCCTCCCTGCTTTTTGGAAACCCAGAACTGTTACATCACCCACGGCTATTATCGGACCGGTGAAATCTGTAACTTGTGAAATCTGAGAGAGTGCTTCTATTATCGCAATTGAAGTATCTTCCTCGGGACCCTCAATCAGCTGTCCGAAGGGCTTCTTTAGCTCGGATTCAATCCGAGGCGTCAAGGTTGCATCTGAACCCCTGAATGACTCTGGAATCCAGGGTTTTCCTTCCCTATCCATCACTCCGGCCCTAATCTGAGAGCTTGAGATTGGGTTGCCATTCCAGGATATAACTCTGTCAACGGAGATGATTTCCAATGGCTCAAGGCCATTTTCCCCTCTTTGTGAATTTATTTCTAGGCAGTTATCTATTGTCTCATTTGTACAAATTATTGCTGTAGCATGCTGATTTTCAAGAGCAGGGCCGTATTTGTCACTGAGTAAATGAATTGAAATTCGGGAGGAGTGCGTAGATGTTGCATGTTCCAAATCGGCCTTTCTTTCTTCCCAATTCTTTACTAGTCTATCCTTTGGCTGGGCAATCTCATCATCTGTAATCCACACCTCAATCTTTTCACACTGAGATAATCCGGTTTCAATTAGAGACATGTGACCTGAATGAAATCGATCGAAAGTACCGCCAATCAGTCCGGTTCCGTGCATCGTCTTCCTACCTATTTGTGGATTTTCTAGTAAGTGTGCCCCGGGGCGTAACGGCAACCTTCACTGCTTCGCTCAGGCTCCTGACCCACCCCAGGACGTCTGTCGAACTGCGGGGTAGTCCCTTGATTCATTCTATTCCGTCCTCAGGGGACCTACGCAATCCGGCCACCCGATTTGCGCCATCGATCATTCTCTCGGAAGAGTCTTGATGGTCTTCGACGGGTGGTCACCCAATCCGTGGTACCGTGTTTCACTCTCCACCTCCGGCGAGGGGGTTTCGTCCACACGGTGTTGCCGGTTGGGCAATACTCCGCGGGCAGATTTGCTCAAGAACCCAACGGTTGCACCGAATCATCGGTTTCTGATAGTTCCGAGTGGAAGCCAGACTTTCTCAGAATGAGTCTTTCTGAGATATTGATGTCCCCCTCCATCATCATCGTCATTGTAAAATCTGGCCATTTCTCACCGGGTTGTGCCAACCATCCCGAAAGCTTGTGAGTTCGGCCAACCGAAGGAGTTCTGTTTGCCTTTACAGATTCCAAGGCATCAAGCAGGTCCAATAGATGATTGAGGGAGGGTTCTGAAATCCCCTTGAATGGGCGAAGATAGCTCTGCAGAGGTCCAACTAATCCTGGATCACAACCATGGTGTCTTGTTGATGAAAGTCCAGGGGCCTCGGAAATCTCACCTATCGGACGAAGGACTGCTGAACACCATGGAATTTCGATGTCGAGGAATTTATCTACATCTGGACTATTCAATATCATTACTAAGAATTCTGAGGAGAAAGGGGCCCACCAAGAATTTGGGAGGTCGCGAATGAAATGTGAAATATCATCTAGGTTAGCTTCTTTTTTTCCCGAAGAGTGGTCGTGTAGTCTTGACCAAGTGTTTAGATGATGCCCTTCAGGAAGACCGGACCCTATGTCCCTTATTCGGAGAACAGTTCTGTCAAACTCATCTTGAGACCTGTTTTCAATCCTATACAACCACTTGAGGCCGATTAGAGCACCTAGGGATTCTCTAGGAGGATGAGAAAGCCAAGCCTCGACTGCCCAGCCAAGAATGTCCGAATAAGCCTCCGTGGGCAACCATGCTGAGTTTTGTATGAAGTGAGATGCTAACCAAGCTGCCCCACTATTGGCCTGAGTAGGATCTATTGCGGGCCATGATCTGAGAAGATTGTCTGGGTCAGCTCTAAGTTTTGAGGTGATGGCTTTCGAGAAAACCTGCTTTACAGATTCTGGGGCTTGATCTGCAAGTTCGGAAATTCTCTCAATTGGCAGATGGTCCAGATCTAAGAGTGCCATCCACTCGGATTCTAATCTTGTAGATACTCGCTGCCATCTTTGCCATCTGTTATTTTTTGGGGATGCAATCCAAGCTGCTAGTGGATATCTTGCCTCCATCTGATTTGCCCACTCTTCATCCCCATTGGGGTATTGAGATATTGCGGACCTAACTATCGTTACCGATGAAGAATCAATTTCATGATGGAATTCTTCATTCATTGAAGAAATTCCCAATATTTCCCAAGGAGAAATCGTTGTACTCTCAACTTCTTCAGAGAAATTTGTTGTTTTTCCCTGTTCAATCATTCTGACGGGGATCGTTTCTCCAGAACTTATGCGGTAACTCAACCATGGCAAGGTTCTGATTCGATCGATCTCTAGAGTGTCGAATGAAGAAAAGTGACTAGTCATATTATCCATAATTATCAATCTAAGACTCTGATTGGAAGCGATTCGGGATAGTAATGATTCTGGCAATTGGTGCTTTATTTCCATTACCAAAGATGTGCTCTTAGTCTCAATAGACCATCGAATTAGGGACTCGGTTACTGCTTTGCCAAGTCCCCTGAGATCTATCGATTTAATTCTGGAATCATCGATGGCGAAAGTTCGTCTGCCCCATTCCTTTCTGAATTTCCTAAGTGTTGATTCCTCTACCTTTACTCTTCTCGAAGTGGAAATGCGATCCCGGAGAGAGTTTAATCTCCTCTTCCTTTCTGTTTCTGAGAGTCTTGGATGAACAATCTCAATCCAATGATCAAGAGCACCAATTGGATACTCATTTCCATCCATATCCAAGCCACTCAGATCGGCAATTACTAGGGAGTTTGGCCTTGCCGACCTAAGCAGCACTGAACGTGGGAGTCTCTCCTTAATGATCGCGGCAACTGGCTGGGATGGCCTAATGTCAGGAGATTTACTATGTGGAGAACCCAGAATCCATTCACCTCGGTGATATGTTGGCTCATCAAGGGGGGCTCGTTGGATTTGATCTGGTTGAGTAAACCAAACTCCGGGCGTTATGATTGGGCTTGCCTGGGAATCGAGTAGTTTGGCCCTAACTAATCCAAAAATCGGAGGTTTGTCGGCATATGACTCAATACTTCCCGGGCCAGCTAATTCTGGTGGTGCATTTAGAACCTCAAAATTGGTTCGATCAAACCACCTTGGCAAACGTTCGGAGAGAACTGCCCAGTTCCAAGACACCCATTGGTTTCTGGTAGATGTTGCATTTTCTGGGGAAACCTTCTGGGTCCGGTTTGGAATTTGCACCATTGTTTCCTTTGGAGGACTCAAAAAACACAGTGTTAGATTTTCTTCGTCCCTAAAAAGTACACAGCAACTATCTCTGTCTAGTGGTAGGTCTTGCAATTCCAATACTTTCGACCACTCGTCCTCTTCCAGCATCTCCCAACCCCGCTCGGTTAATCTGATTCTGGCTCCTCTGGAACCTGGAGGGAGGTCACTAGTTGCAAGATCGTCGTCTCTCATCCTCTTAATCTCAGCAGAAACGTGGGGCATCCTCAGCTTTGAGTCGGAAGACAATTCTGACACCGTAGCTTCACTCTGTGCGAGTCTTGAAAGTAATCTTCGACGGTGCTTGCTTCTAATTTTTTTAGGTGTTTTTTGCTTGTCGACAGAGGAAGGTTCTGACATCAAGAAACACCTTCAGAATAAGTCTATGAGGAAGATAGTAATAAAATGTTTGTTTTTGTTACATTTAGTTATATATTTCCAGTGGAAATAAGGAAGCTGCCAACATACACTGGAAGAAATAGATAGAATATTGGAATAAAGGTGTCATTATTTGTAACCAAGAAGAAGAAATACATACAGAAGCATTATATCACCATCCGCTATCCTGTAAAAAGTGGACAACATAGTAATCCCGAAAAGAGTAGAGTGAAAATATGAGGACTACAAGACTAAGACAAAAGATCAAGAAATTCCTGGACGAAAGAGGAGAAGCAAATACCACTGAAATACTCGAGCATGTGAACTCGACGATGAGGCATGGAACAACCCCTCAACAACTTGGAAATGTACTTTCTAAAGACAAGGACATCCTCAAGGTTGCAACCACCAAGAGAGGGGGGGCCCTCTCTGGCAGGTACGAAATATGCGTCTGGCAGGTTCGCCCTGGAGCATTGGATGAAAAGGCCTGATTAGGTCTCTAGTTCTTCATTCCAATCGCCACTTCGGGCCAAGCTGTTCATCTTCGCTCTATGGGAGAATGCTAAGCGGCTAGCAGAGTTGGGATCTTCTACGTTTTCTGCAGCCCATTTCACTAGTGCATCGGCCTGAAGTGCCCGTCCGTAGGAGTATGATAGTTGCCAAGGATGTTCGACACTCATTTTATTCATCAGATTGAGATGGGCTGTAGCATCTTCATCCGACTGACCGCCCGAAAGGAATACTATCCCAGAGAGGTTATGCGGGACATGCTTCGTAAGGCACTCGACGGTCATCCGAGCCACTTCCTCTCTGGAAATTTGGTTATTGCAATCCTTTCCCGCGATAATCATGTTGGGCTTCAAAAGCGCCCCAGGAATATGGACCCCTTGTTTCTCACATTCTGAGAAGGTAGCATCGAGAATCGAGGATGTTACTTCTTGGCACCGGCTAGCATCATGATCGCCATCCATCAGAACCTCGGGTTCAATGATGGGGACTAACCCTTGCTCTTGACAAATTGCAGAATATCTTGCAAGGGCATGCGCATTTGTGGAAATACATGCCGAACTCGGACGACCGTCACCTATTCTAATTACTGCGCGCCACTTGGCGAATCTTGCCCCCATTGAGAAGTATTCGGCACATCGTTCCCTAAGTCCATCTAGGCCCTCGGTAATCTTTTCACCTAGATGATTAGCTAGTTCCTTTGCCCCGGTGTCAACTTTTATCCCTGGTAAAATTCCCCTTCGAGACAGTTCTTCGGGAATTGGAGTCCCATCATTCATCGATTGACGGATTGTCTCGTCAAATAGAATCACTCCGCTGATTGCTGACTCATAACCATCAGTAGAGAAGAGGTTTGTGCGATATTTCCTTCTGGCATCGGAAGAAGGCTTCACGCCAACGGCCTCAAGGCGGTTTGACATGGTTCCATTGCTCTCGTCAGCAGCCAGAATCCCCCTTCCGGGAGAAACTAATTCTCTCGCATTTTTCTCCAATAATTGCCTGTCCATATGCCTACCTCGATAAAGTGGAAAACGTTCTGAGAAAAGAAACCATCGTCAAACGGATTAGAGATATAAAACGGGGCCTATGTCGGAACTATTGTTGAAGAAAAGTAATGATTGTTGGAATTTACATCTATTATCTCTGAATTGACCCTGTGGCTACCATTTTCCAGGATTTCCACGCACTTTGTCCGACCATCACATACCCCAGAACCGATGAAGACTGAATCGTCGGTAGAGCAAAGTTCGTCTCGGGCCCAGATTCTCTCGATATCTCCGTCGATCATTTTCTCTGCCCTCTCTCTATGTCCATCGTTCTTGAAGACAAGTCGGCCTTCGAAGGGAGCACCTAGGCCCCTCAATGCAGTAGCTGTGATCACTCCTTCAGGGGCGGCCCCAATACCCATTAGCATATCTATTTCTGAATTCGGATCAGCAGCATTTAGGGCTGCAGTGATATCTCCATCGCCAATCAATATAGGTTTGACTCCGAGATTCTTCAAGTCCCTAATTAGCTCCTCATGCCTAGGCCTATCCATGACTACAACTTGCATTTCCTCGGGTCTCTTGCCTAGTGCTCCAGAGGCCCCTTCGATGTTGTAGTCAACGTCTGCCTCCAGACTAGTGGCACCAGAAATTTCTGCAGGTCCTGCAATCTTGTCCATGTAACAGTCTGGAGCATGCAAAAGAGAACCGCGTGGACCTGCCGCGAGTACAGACATCGCATTTGGTAAATCCGAAGCTACGTGATTTGTACATTCTAGAGGGTCGACTGCAATGTCTATCGACGGGGCAGTCGGGTCTCCCTGCTTTGATCCTAGAGGCTCGCCGATCCATAGCATTGGGGCATCGTCCCTCTCTCCTTCACCAATGGCAACCCTGCCATCGAATGGTACTGAGTCGAAGACTGCACGCATTGCTTCAACTGCTGCTCCATCCGCAGCCTTACCATCCCCAAGACCCCTCCATTTGGAGGCAGCAATGGCTGCGGCCTCAGTAGCCTTCAGCAATTCAGGTATCAGGTCCGCTGTTGACACGGCCATGTGAGAGGGTTAGGGAATTCAATCCTGCGGGTGAGATTTCTTCTTTCTCAGAACTCTGATATCCTCAATTGACACATCTGGATACTGTCCATCTTCATCCTTCTCAATTGGCTTTAACATGTCCCATGCGCAAAGCAGTCCTGCACTTACTCCACAAAGGGCCTCCATCTCCACTCCTGTAGTCCAGTGTGTCCGAACTGTAACTGTACAACGCAGATTTCGCCCCTCTATTTTCCAATCGACATTACAACCCTCAATAGGAATTGGGTGGCAATGAGGAAGGGTGCGAGATGTCTCCTTGACGGCTTGAATTGCTGATATTGTTGAGGCTTCTCGGACATCTCCCTTAGGAGAATTACCATTGATGACTAAATCAACAGACTCGGCAGAGAGACGTATTAATCCAGTAGCGGTAGCTTCCCGTTCAACTATTGGTTTTGAGCCGACATCAATTATTCCAGACCAAGCCTCATCCATTGTCTCACTATGCCTCCGAGAAGGCACTCACTATTCAGAAGCTCGGAGTCGAAGCAAGAATCCAGGATTCAATGCTTCATCCCAGACCAGACTTCCAGAACTCACCGTCCTCACGAATCTCCTTCTTCCACAAAGGGGCTTGTTTCTTTAACTCAGAAATCAGCCATGCACAAGCTGTGAAACCCTCCTCCCTGTGAGCGGAACCAACATGAATGCAGACTATGTTTTCACCTGGCTCGACTGAACCAATTCGATGGGCCATGACAACAGATCTAACCCCGAACTCAGATAATGCCTCATTTGCGAGTCCCCGAAGAACGTTTGGCAGTTCTTCCGCCCATGCATCAAATTCTAGACTCTTCACAGCGAAGCCATCCTCTTTCCCCCTGGTCACCCCTACGAAGCTCACGATGCTACCACAACCCTGTGAATCAATCAGACCTCTCAATTTAGCGATATTGAGTGGTTTGCTGGCTACCTCGATATGGACGGCCACAGCACCCTATGAGATTTCTCGCTTGAAATCGACGGATGACCCAACTGTTCAAGCGAGCATCATGATTCGCAATATTGTGAGCGACCAAGTGCACGTCCTAGGCGCTGGATTATCTGGATTGTCCGCCGCAACAATACTTGCGCGATCTGGAAAGGAGGTCCATGTTCATGAGATTCGGAAAGACAGCGGCGCGAGATTTGATGGTGACTTCCAAGGAATTGAGAATTGGACTAGCGAAGTAGACTTCTTCGACGAGTTGGAAGAATGGGGTTTTGATTCTAGTGAGTTCAAGTCTGATGCATTCGGGATAATTGACCTCATCCATCCGGATGATGTGATAACCCACCCAGAGACTGATGGTGTGGCATTCAGAGTAGTGGAGAGGGGAACAGCAAGTCACACAATAGACCAGGCATTCAAAAGGATGGCTTTGGAATCAGGCGTAATAATCCACTATGGCGTAAGGAGATCTCCAGAAGACTGCGACATTGTTGCTGCTGGGCCGAAAGAATCCAGCGCAGTTGCGTATGGCGAAATCTTTGAGACGGACCATCGAAACATTGTGGCCTTCCAACTGAATGACAAATTGGCTCCAGGGGCGTACTCATACTTGATCATCATCGATGGTATCGGCCTTATTTGCACATGCCTGTGGAGGAAGCAGAGGAATAGTGGACGCTATCTTGACGAGACTATTGCGTGGTATGAGCAGAACTACGAACTGAATAGGAAACCGATAAAGAGAGTTGGGGGCAAGGGTGACTTTGGACTTCCAACGAAATACATGCATGAAGGAAGATTCTACGTTGGAGAGGCAGGAGGATTGCAGGACTTCATGTGGGGTTTCGGGATGAGGTACGCGATTACCAGCGGAGTTCTATCTGCCAAAGCCATACTTGGAGAGTTCGAATACGAGAAAGAAGTCAGGAAGCGTCTATTACCACTAGTTAGGGCCAGTGCAATTAACCGATTCCTGATGAACAGAGTAGGAGATAGGGGATTCAAGATGGTGGCAAACCAGTGGATGAGGGATCAGAAGAAGAAAGGAGATGGTCTCAGCTTCATGCGTTGGCTGTACAAGCCAGGACTGGTGCGAAGAGCACTGTGGCCGATTGTGAAAATTGGCATGCTGAGAAGGAAGGTTCTCACCGATGGAAGAACAGTGCACAGGATGCCATTCAGGCGCCCTCTCAAAAGAGACTCTTGGGAGCCAAGTGTGGAAGCAGTAAAAATCCGAGAACATTGGAAATCGGTGAGGAAAGGCGGTGGAACGCTGTCTTTCAAAGAGTCGGATGCTTAGCCTAGTTCTGCCTCCGTTTGATTGATATGGCGGAACTCGCTCGAGTGAGCATGACATCGTGGCCCGAACTAAAGCCCATGAAGAACCGCCTCGTAAACTACGGAGTGACTGAAAACGGAGTAGCGATTATCGAACTAGTTTCGGACTCCGACGGAGAGCCATTGGAAGGAGACAGAACATCGGTAAACACCTACACAAGAGAGATGTGGCATGACATTGACGATGCGATTCTAAACGCTAGATTCGATGATGATGTCTCAGTGATACTCCTAACCGGACATGGTGAGAAGTTCTTTTCCGCGGGAGCTAGCATCAAGTACCTCAACAAACTCACTCCCGGGTACAAATATTTCTTCTGCCTGCATGCCAACGAGACCCTGTCTCGCCTGGAGCAAACACCCAAGTTAGTTATCGCAGCCCTGAATGGCCACACAGTTGGAGGAGGCCTGGAGATCGCCATGGCAGCAGACATCAGAATCGCTAGGAAGGGAAACTTCCAGGTTGGCCTTCCAGAGGTCTCATTGGGGGTACTGGCAGGAACTGGGGGGACTGCGAGGCTTTCACGATTGGTCGGCAAGGCAAAGGCAATGGAAATCATGGTCACTGGCAGGAAGTTCTCCTTCGAGGAAGCAAAGGACATGGACTTGGTGCATGACATCTACGATAGCATGACTCTCGAGGAATTCCACCAGGACGTCCTTGACTATTCAAGCCGCTTCACGCTACCCTTCGCTGCGGCGAAGGCCATAGGGAACATCAAGCGTAGCGTGCAGAGCGGAATGGAGATCCCACTAGAGTATCACTTGGCATTGGAGCGGGAATTGCAATCTGACTTGTTCCAGTCAGACGACGCAAAGACGGGGATCAAGGCCTACGTCGAAAAGCAGACCCCGAGATTCGAAGGGAAGTAGCTCACAACTGATTCTCTAGTTGATTGCTGATTTCATCGAAATTAGCAACAGCAATCCCGTAGTCAAACATCTCAGAGACCCATCTCTCGTCTTCTGGTGCTGAAGAACAAATTACCTTGATATCACCATACCACTGCATTCTCTGAGAAATTGAAGTCGTGAGAAACCAATAGTCAACATTCCCATGTATACTGAGTACATCTACGGGTTCATCGATCAACTCGACTGACTTGAAAATCGGTCGGTTGCCGATGGTAGTCATGGGGTCACTACATTCGTTGCAGAGTCCACACTCTGGACATATCAGAAACACATTCTTACCTAGTTCTTCCAGGAATGCTGATAATTCATAGATGGTTTCCTCTCCTCCTCCATCAATCCCAACCAATGCCCAATTATCCTGAATTGATGCAATTTCAGCAGCAACCCTACTCTCAGCTTGTCTAATTGTGTGTAAATCAAATCTACCCATTTGCGCCATTATTGGTGGGCGACCTCCTAAACACCTTCTCCGAACATATACGAACTAGGACATGGTGTAATTGTCGACACCTAACATGTTCTGGGACCTTCTCCGAACATATACGAACTAGGACATGGTGTAATTGTCGACACCTAACATGTTCTGGGATTGGGTAATAGTGGCACCATCATTCGGAGGGGTGAGAGAAAATGAAACCCAAACTAACTTACAGAATGAAGAATGCAATATTGATGACTGTACTGATGATGGGAGCTCCGCTCCTAGCAGGATGCAGTGGAGGAGATAGGGACAATGTCTACTGCGGAGAGGGAACAAATCTAGTTGGCAATGAGTGTGTTGGCTACAATGAGGTATCCTTCTTCTTACGTGGAGAGTCCATGACATATTTCGGCGTGGGAGGGGTTATTGATGAGGTGGAAAATCCCGATTTAGAGGTACAAGTTGGAGACAGGGTTTCGATTACTCTGATAATGGGGGAAGTGAATCTGCATGACATCTCTGTGGAGTATTTCAACGTAGCCACTGCAAAGTTATCCGCCCTCGACGATCGAGATTCGTTAACTTTCATTGCAGATGCAGAAGGGACGTTTGCTTACTACTGTAGCGTTCCGGGGCATAGAGCAGGAGGGATGACAGGGAACATCATTGTTGGAACAGGCCAGGGATGGAGTGAGAGCGTGGAAGCGCAAATTGGTCCAGCACTGGATGTTGATACAGATGATATTGCCCGGGATCCATTGGACGTGCCACCCCCCACTGGGAGGAGTGAGGTTTCCGAAGTTCACATCTACATGGAAGCTGTAGAAGTTGTGGCTCAGATAGAAGAAGGTACGACATTCACATACTGGACTTACAATGGGACTGTTCCGGGACCTATGTTCCGAGCAAGAGTAGGTGACACCGTATTTGTTCACTTCTCCAATCATGAAGACAGCACCATGCACCATAACGTAGACTTCCATGCTGTTACTGGGCAAGGTGGTGGAGCTGCAGCCACAGAATCAGCCCCTGGAACAACCTCTACTTTTTCGTTCAAAGCCATGCATCCAGGTCTGTTCGTCTACCACTGCGCCACCCCCGACATACCTACTCATATCAGCAAGGGCATGTATGGGATGATTATGATAGAACCTGAGAACCCTCTGCCTACAGTGGACAAAGAAATCTACATTATGCAAGGGGATATCTACACCAAATGGAGGCCGGGTAGTGCGGGACATCAGGAGTTCGATGACAACGCTCTCTTCGATGAGATGCCGACATATGTGGTGTTCAACGGAAAATTCGCCACATTTACTGGGGAGTCTACAATCGAAGCCGAAGTTGGGGAAACGATGAGAATATACTTCGGAGTCGGCGGGCCAAACACTGTATCTTCGTTCCACTTGATTGGAGAGATCTTTGACAGTGTTTACAATCTCGGAGACTTGGTTAGTGCACCCCTACAGAGTGTCCAGACTGTGCTTGTTGCTCCTGGTGGCGCAGTAGTTGTAGACGTGACCTTCGACGTACCTGCGAATTACATCTTGGTCGATCATTCGTTAACTAGAGCATTTCACAAGGGTGCAGTGGGAATCATATCTGTCACTGGAAGTGAAGATCCAACGATAATTGACGACAGTGAAAACTGAGGTTGGTATTTATTGGGGTTTATCCAATGAGAATTGCAGCATGGTGGCTAATGGCGATCGTTATTTCTCCATTGGCTTCCGGCTGCCTCCAAATGATTGAAGGTTTCGATTGCGATGATGAGTCTGTTGAATTGAACAGCCGATGCACACCTGGGAGCTGGAACATTGTTGGAATTGACTTCCAAAGTAATGACAAATTTGAAGTGACGGAAGGCGATCTAGTAAGAGTAGTATTTGATCCGGCAACCTATGGGCATTATATCCCCAATAGCTTCCATTTAGAAGGTTATGAAATCTCACAGGAGATTCCTCCCAATGAAGTAAGAACATTAGATTTTTTAGCAGATAAAACTGGCAATTTCACATATTCGAGTTCGGGATTGTGTCGCATAGATATCCCAGGAGCTGGAGAGGTAATGGTGGATTGTTCTATCTTCTGTGGTGAAACAGAGAATGGGAGAGCAGGAGTCATTTCTGTAATGGATGAAGGAACGAGGGGTTAATGGTTGCAGTTTGGGATTGACAATTTGAACAAGCAGATGTCAGTAATTGATTGCGAAGTTGAGGATGTTTGAGATCTAGAATGTGGAATTGGAGCATAAGGAATTGATAGGAATGGAAATGTTGCAATTCAATATTGACAAAATAATGGACAAACGTATAGTTTCCATGGATATGGAAGCCAACGTCACAGAGACGATGGATGCAATGCACGAAGCCGGGGTTTGGTCAATAATAGTAACAAAGGAAGGGAGGCCTGAAGGAGTAGTTACTGAGAGGGATCTATTGAGAAGATGCTTCAGACCTGGATTGGACCCGGATTTAGTCAAAGTTGGGCAGATAATGAGTTATCCCCTAGTGACCATAGAAATGGGTCAAACGATCGGTTCGGTTCTGGGCCTATTAATGGTGGATGGGATCAGAAGGGCGTACGTAGAAGATAGTGAAGGAGAGATAATAGGCAGGGTCACTCAGACGCAATGCCTCAAGGGGACACTTGAAATAATTATGGCTCTTCGGTAATTATTCGAAGAATTATATTTATGCAAATCCGCACCAAAGAGAGTTGGAATTTATTGGGAGAAGTGCTAGATCAATTTCCCAAACGCCTGTCCATCCTGAATCCAAACTTAAGTGTGCTTCAAATGCAGTAGGGGACCACCCCCCATCATGGTCCAGTGAGAAATGAGAGAAATTAGACTCTCCATTCACCTTTCCCGATAATGTGAATTTCTCTCCGAACAATGACATTGAAGAAACTGAATCTAATCCTTTTGAACCGGCAACGCTGATATTTTCCCATTTCCCTTCAGTGCTAAGAGTGGCGAAAAAAATGTCCCTAGAACCTCTTGATTGGTGAGTGATTTCCCCCAATTTCATTTCCCCTTCCCATGTTCCTGCGATTACTATTTCTCCTCCCCCAAGTCTAATCACTTGGTTCAATGCCATCTTCCCTTCTCTTACTTCGGCAGGGGTTCTAGCTAGTTCCATTTCCCTTAGAGTGTTAAGTTGCTCTTCAGAAAGTTCATTGGAAGAAACCACAATAGAGGCATTTGCTCCAGAAAAAATCAACAGAGGCGAGATTGCCAGGAAAATTGGAATGAAAATCAGGATCATAGGAATAAAGTTGAATTTTTCTAGCATTCAGAATCGTCCCTTCAATGTGTAATATTGGTATTGAAGATTACATTCTCACCTCACATGTTCGGTGTTATCGTAAGTCCCGAACAAGTAAGGCATCTCGATAATGGGGTCTACGCTTATTCGAATCCGCAGGGAGCGCTTTGAGCATGCTGAAGATTGCAATAGTCGAAGAAGTTGGAATAAACAAAATGAAGAGTATTGGAGAGGTACACAATAGTGCAGCACCGATAATGATGGCCCTAGCAATCACATTGTGCTTAGGAGGCCTTCTATTCTGGCCTTTGGCAGTTATCGGTTTGCCACTACTGGCATTTTCGATCTTCTCCTGGCTGAGGGAGGAGACTCACCTTTGGCCACACCGTCGGAATCAAGGGGGAACTGGTGAATGGGGGGATGCATCTTGGGCGATGTTCTGGATTATTGTCACAGAGTGCATTATCTTCGCATCTTTCTTTGCTTATTGGTTCTGGGCACGATGGCACACGGTTAGCTGGGACGGGGCAGTTGGAGGCTCTTGGCCTGCTGACGGAGTGGACCTTAATCTGGAGCTGACTGCACTCAACACGTTGATTCTGATATTTTCCGGCATTCTAGTGGAGAATGCGAAAAAGAAGCATGCGAATGGAAATTCAAATGGATCAATCGGGACCTTAATGGGAGCCATATCTATGGGCGTAATTTTCCTAATAATCCAATTGTACGAATACAGTACATCTGGGTTTTTGTGGAGTGATCACCCTTATGGGACTGCATTCTACTCACTTACAGGCCTCCATGGGTTACACGTCCTAGCAGGATTGGTTGCATTGGCCGTCATTCTGGTATTGGTTAAAGGTGGAATCCTAGGAGTAGAGAGACATGATGGATTCAGAGCGGTAGCGATGTATTGGCACTTCGTGGACTTTGTCTGGGTTCTTCTTTTCCTTGTTGTTTACTTGGAGGTGATTTAGTGTACCTAAGCAAGAAAACGTTCGGACTCATCTCCGGAAGCATTGGAGTCCTAATATTGACTTTCTTCTCCATTTTCAATTGGGGGCGGGGGCTTGGTGGGACTGGTGCGCACGCAGATGTTTATGACGATCTATTCACCCTATATTGGGGCCTGGGAACTGTTATTGGCATCGGAGTATATTCCTACTTTCTCTGGTTACTGACGACTTCAACAGATGAAGAAGTAGATGAAATGGTGATTGGGAGGGACCCCGTAGTAAGAGGGGACAGCAAAGTAGCATTCGCAATTGCATTGATAATCACATTCTTCCTCCTTATTCTCTCTGATGCTACATTCGATTCAATCGATTTCTTCGAAGAACCCGAAACCAATGAGGACTCATTCACAGTGTTTGTAACTGGATACCAGTACTACTGGGAATACCATTATCCAAATGGGTTAAACTACACAAGTTCGAATGGGGGGCCATTACGAATCCCCGTAGACGTCCCTGTCGTCTTCGAAGTAAGCAGTGGTGATGTGTTTCATTCGTTTGCCTTGCCCGAGCATCGCATCAAAATTGATGCTCTTCCGAGTCGAGCCAACATTGGCTGGATTCTGGCAGAAGAAACTGGAGAATATCCAATTCGCTGCTTTGAGCTATGCGGAGACTATCACTCTCTCATGATCGGACATCTCGAGGTGATGGAACAGGAGGAATTCGATGCATGGTACTCAGGAGGAATGTCATCATGATTAGCAATAGAAGAATCCGGACGATAGTTTTCGCATTGGCAATTTCTCTGGCGACGGTTTTCCTCCCCCAGTTATCTGCATATCCGACAGGAACCACGGGGGCAGTTTACCATGACGGGTGTACCTGCCATGATCGGTTTGCTTCCGAGGAGGTTGAGATATCTCTCAACGGACTTCCTGAGAGTTTCATTGCCGGTGAGGAATACGTGCTTGAAATTTCCATCATTGGAGGTCCAGAAGAAGGGGGTGAAAATAGTGGGGGATTCAATATGCGCGTGGATATTGGGACACTGTCCACACTCGACAATTCGGTTCAAATCTCTGATGGGGAGGCGACACACACTGAATCGGGTAACGACCAGCGAACCTGGGATATCCAGTGGAGTGCCCCTGATTCGGATTCTCAATGGGCATCATTCGTAGTCATTGGAAATTCCGTGGACGGGGATGGAATCAATGATCAGGATGACTCCTGGAATATACAAAAATTCGAATTGTCTGGGCAGAATGCACGTTCTGGATTGCAAATTGATATCGATGAGCCAGCTTGGCTAGTCATTGTTGGTTCCCTACTATCGATTGCTATTCTCATCATATTGGCACTCTGGAGGAATGAAGTCTTTGGGATGAATGAGTTGAAACACTGGCTCACCACTACTGATCACAAGGATATCGGAGTGCTTTACCTATGGGCATCGATAATCTTCTCGGCCATTGGACTGGCACTTTCCGTGTTAATTAGGCTACAGTTAGTTATCCCTGATAACTCGTTCATGACGGGGGGATTATACAACGAAGCAGTAACCATGCATGGTGCAGTGATGGTTCTTTTTGCCATCTCTCCGATGGCCTTCGCATTTGCAAATTACATTGTCCCTCTACAGATTGGAGCTAGGGACATGGCTTTCCCGAGATTGAATGCTCTTTCTTTCTGGACTTTGGTTCTGGGGGGGCTTACGGCTGCATCTGGTTTCTTCTTTGGTGGTGCTGCCGATGTTGGTTGGACGTTCTATTCGCCATTAACCGATATTGAATACACCCCCGGGTCAGGGGTCTCGCTAGCTGGGGCTGGATTGGTGCTCCTGATTATCTCAGTAACTGGTTCAACGATAAACTTCCTAGTCACCATTCTCCGCCACAGAATCCCCGGGATGGATATGCGGCAGATGCCCATGTATACTTGGAACATCCTGTTCACAGTTATCTTGATGCTGATAATTTTCCCAGCTCTATTTGGCGCTGTTCTGATGCTAATTGGCGACCGTTTCTTCGATACTCTATTCTTCCATCCAGATATCGATGGGACTACGTGGTGGTTGCACATCTTCTGGTTCTTCGGTCATCCTGAGGTCTATGTCGTCCTCCTACCTGGACTTGGGATGGCGATGGAAGTCGTCCCCACTTTCGTGAGGAGAGAGCTTTATGGACGGAATGTCATTATCTGGTCATTGGCTGTTGCAAGCATCATCAGCGTATTGGTATGGGCGCATCACATGTTCATTACAGGAATTGATCCGACATTCCGAAAGCTTGAGACGATTGGTACTGAACTGGTCAGCGTCCCATTTGGACTGATTTACCTATGTCTACTTGCAACCTTCTACAAGTCAAAACCGGATTTCAGCAAACTTCCACTAGCCTTTGTCATGGGGGCGATTGGAATTTTCCTGATAGGTGGAATAACAGGAGTTTACCTCTCCAGTGTTGCCATGGATGTGCAACTAAGGGGGACTTACTATCTCGTGGCCCATTTCCACTACACCCTTGGTTCAGTCGCCGTTATGACGCTAGGGGGGATTTACTACTGGTATCCCAAGATCTTCGGAAGAATGTTGGACGAGGGTCTCGGTTGGTGGCACTTCTGGTTGACTTTTCTAGGAATTAATATCACATTCATCCCTCTTTTCGGATTGTGGGACATGCCAAGGAGAATCTACGTATATCAAGAAAGTGCAGGATGGGGAGATCAGCAACTAGTCTCAACAATAGGGTCAATAATTGTCTTCGTGGCTCAGCTAATTTTCTTCTGGAACTTCACGAGAAGCATGCACAAAGGGGAAGTTGCTGGGAATGATCCATGGGGGGGCACGACCTTTGAATGGTCTACTTCTTCTCCGCCGCCGAAGCACAACTTCGAGAAACTTCCAGAAATGAATTAGTCAGATTATGCCCCCTCGGATTACGGAAACTCCTAGGAGAAAAATCGTAAGAGAAAGTATTAGATTTACGCGGGCAAAAGTTGATGCGCGTCTTCTTAATTTTCTTGACTCATCGCAGTCACCCTTCTCTGTAAGGCACTTGATTGCCCTGGGGCCGAAATAGAAATCATGTAATGCCGCCGATATGAAAAGCAGAGCCCCTCCAATCATCTTCCATGCGATTGTGCTAGCTGGTGGATTAGAATGACCCCCTGCATTGGTGAAAGAATCCCATCCAACAATAATATCAGAGAGGAAGATTCCGGTAATTGAGACGGTCAGGAGGCATGCCCAACCCAACCATCGGAATCTCAATCCTACATCATTGAGGAAGATAAGATACTCCTCTCGGCTATACTTTTTCTTGGAGTACGGGACTAGGATGGTGACGAAGAAAATCATTGAGCCGATCCAGATTGCTGCGCCAATGAGGTGCAAGAAGGAAATCATGGTCCAGTTGAGCACATTATTGTTTCAGAGATCAATAGTTAGAATTCGGTCCCGAACATGTTCGTGACGAAAGTAATCGACCGGGACGACCCTAACATGTCCGATGACAATGGAGCTACACCAAAACAACTCATTGAGGGGATTTGTAACTTCACATTTGTTTTTCAAAGGACTGCCGGCCTCTGAAATCAGGAGGGGATGCATTGAATAGGTTCATGTTGACCAAACAATGGTTAACTAAATTGCAACACATTCTGATTTCGGTTCGACTGCCAGAAAACCACTGGGCAGGAGACTCCACGAGGCAATTCCCTCACATAAAGATCACAATTGATGAGCACATGCCACTACCAAAGGGACGTGGTTCTGCAATTGGTAGAATCTATGGAAGAGACCTATCTAGAATCAGGTCAACTCTGGAAGAGCATCAAGGGATAGAGTCGATTTCATTCTTCGGACAGAACGATGAGTGCTTAGAATTCAATATCGTTGTATCGAGAGGAGGAGGTGGATTCGTTCGTCCTCTAATTGAAGCGGAAGTAGTGCCGCAGACTCCTTTCTCAGTTAGCGATGGTTGGGTCGAATGGGAGTTTTCTACTGACAGGCAGCACGTCAAAGAATTGGTT
The DNA here is from genome assembly GCA_004195615.1 of Methanobacteriota archaeon. Taxonomy (GTDB): domain Archaea; phylum Thermoplasmatota; class Poseidoniia; order Poseidoniales; family Thalassarchaeaceae; genus UBA36. The sequence goes on from PSPW01000001.1 coordinate 207,845, forward strand.
GGACATCTCAAGAATAGTGGATTGCCTCACAAAATACACTCATTGACCAAGGAGGTTACAGAACGCTTGCTGACGCCCCGGCAGCGGGAAGTTCTCGATTTGGCTATAGAATCGGGATTCTACGATTCTCCTAGGAAAATAACATTGACAAGTCTCGCAGATATTTCCGGAGTATCGAAATCGACACTATGCGAGATGGTTCAGCTAATCGAGAATCACATTGTTCACGAATACCTGGGAGACATCAGAAGAAGGAGTCCCAAGGAAAAAAAAATTCATAGTAATAATGTAACAAAGAGTGATTAATATAGTGAATCGGAGTGGAAAGAATATGGCAGATTCAGAGGTAGTTCAGAACTATCCTACGAACTTTGAAACATGGATAGATGAATTCAAGGATTGGCAGACACGGATTGGATTCGACCCCTCGTGGTTGGGAGATTACAGGTTTGATATCAAGTTCGATTGGGACACAGCAGGAAAAGAGATTGAGTTCGGAGATTTCGAAGGGATGCCAAAGTGGGATCGGAGGATGCAGATCCCCCAACAGAACATCATGGATGCGATAATCACCATGGTGAGTGTCCAAGGAGATACTGAGTTTGCAAGCGTTGAGCAGCAGAATCACCTATTGGATACTGCGCCCACAGAGTATGACAAGAAGTCAGCACTTCGGATAATGTGCGAGGAGCAGAGGCACGGATGGCAGATGGCTTACCTTCTTTGCACTTTCTTCGGGGAACAGGGAGTCAGAGAGGCTGCGAAGCTACTAGAGAGAAACGCACAAGAGGGAACGAGGATCCTAGGTTCGTTCAACGAGCCAATAGATCACTGGCTCGACTTCTTCATGTTCACGCACTTCATTGACAGAGATGGCAAATATCAGTTGAAGATGCTCAGTACTTCGTCTTTCAAGCCCCTAGCTGCCAGTATGGGTCCGATGCTCAAGGAGGAATCTTTTCACCTAGGCACAGGAGCAAATGGGCTCAGGAGAATAGTAAAGCGGGGTGTGATTCCATGTGCTCTCGTCCAGAAGTATGTGAACAAGTGGGTCAGTACCGGACTAGATTTGTTCGGAACGGATGACTCGACCAGCGCGCAATGGGCTTACGTCTACGGGATCAAAGGGCGATACGACGAGAGGGAATCGGGAGTGTCAGCGGACAGGGAGCATCTGAACGAAGCCAGTAGGGACCTCTACTTCCAAGAGTTGAGAGAGGAGATGCGGAGGATAAGTAATGCACGCAAAGAAGGTGAACCAGAGCTCTACATCCCATCCGACAAGTTCCGAAGAGGAATCGGGAAATACTCTGGAATGAACTTCACCGTAGAGGGTGCCCCTTTCGAGGGCAGCGACCAAGAATGGAAGGAATACCTAGCCACCGTGCTACCAACAGAGGAAGACGAGGATAGGCTGATTAACGACTACTTGAAGCAGGAATGGATCCAGTATAGAGAGTGGAAGGGCAACTGATCCGGAGAGGTTTCCATGCAGCATGTCGCTTTGACACTATTCGACAAGGACCTGTGTCGACCATTCTTCGATAGGGTCACCACACTATTTCACAAACACCACCACTCCATTGAACAGGATCCTAGTGGGTACGAGAATCTCTTGTACAGGGTTTATCGCCCATACACTCCAGAGATGCTTGACACAATTGATCGGTGGATGGATCTCGGAGAGAGGACATGGAGTGCGGAGACGCAAAGGGAGGTTCTTCTATCCCTGTACGCTATCCGCTATCCGGACACACTGCTGATTGAGAGTCTCACTGACAATGCTAGATCTGACATCCGTAGACTCTCCGCATACCTACACTTCACACATCACACATACTCAATTTGGGACGAGGACACAAGAAAGGGGCTGGGCAGACTAGGGATTGACCTACCAAAGATGGAGGAGGCTGATCCATTCGTTTACGGAGCATACATTTCTTCAATCGAGCTTCTGAAGGACGTCGCCCCTTTCACCTGCTTCCTAGAGCACGACGTCCCTCGGCAGAGGCTGTTCCAGTCTGCTCTGGCCGCATATGGCCGCGAAGGTTAGCACTGCTTATTTCCCGACAGACTATCCGGCACTCATGACGATTCGCAGAGTGGCAGTAATAGGTGCTGGCACCATGGGTTCAGGAATAGCCCAAGTTAGTGCTCAGACTGGATGGGATACTCGGCTTTTCGACGCCTTTCCTGATTCACTGGAGAATGGCATGGAGAAAATTAACGAATTCTGGGATAAAGGAATCTCCAAGGGGAAGACTAGTCCCCAGCAGAAGGAGGTTTGGTCAGCCAACCTTAGAGCCACCAGTGAAATGTCAGACGCGGTGGAAGATTCAGATATTGTAATAGAAGCGGTTCCGGAGAGGATGGAGCTCAAAAGAATGATTTTCAATGAATTAGAGGGTCTAGCACCTTCGAGTGCGATACTTGCAACGAATACATCTGGACTCCCAATCTCGGGGATTGCGTCGCATACAGGTTGTCCAGAGAGAGTGATAGGGATGCATTTCTTTAACCCGGTTCCATTGATGCAGCTTCTGGAAATCGTTCGCCATGAATTGGTAGACGAAAGTACAGTCTCTACGGCGAAGGAAGTTGGAGAGGCCATGGGTAAGACGACAATTATCGTACGAGATATACCCGGATTCGCTACGAGCAGATTGGGAGTGGTCCTAGGAAATGAGGCAATCAGGATGTTGGCAGAGGGAGTGGCTTCGGCAAGTGATATTGACACTGCAATGCGCTTGGGCTATCGGCACCCGATGGGACCGCTAGAGTTGTCAGATCTTGTGGGCCTGGACGTTAGAAGGGACATATTGAACAGTCTTGCAGATGCTTTTGATGATGAGTCTTACAGGCCTCACCCACTTCTGAGAAAGTTGGTGGATTCGGGAGATCTAGGAAAGAAGACGGGTAGGGGCATCTACGATTGGACTTCAGGTGAGAAAGTAGAGAGGGAGTGAATTCACCCCATTGCTGACTACCATGTTCCATTGAAGTAGCATTGCCCAGAGCAGGTATCTGTAATCGTTCCACTGAGGAGATAGTCTGTGGCCAAGTCAATTGCGGGTGCGAAGCCCAGAACCTGGTTATGCGCAAGAGAGTGGTAAGCCATTGGGCCCTGAATGTTTCCCGGCGGAACTTCAGGGAAATTCCCGTCAAAGTACACAATTGCTGAACCTGATATTGGAGCCTGAGCCACATCAAGATCATAGGGGTGATATGTTGAGTTTGCTAGAACGGGAATCCCCGAAGTTCTTGATGCCCTATCCGCGGAGAGAGTCGTTACCTGGGCGTCATTGATAGAGACCAAGTAGAGAATCTCGAATGGGTGGAGCTCCCCCTCCAAGCCTCCATCCCTGAAGGGAAGGTATGTCTCGGGTTCAGTAGTGTCCCACATTGACTGCATCAATGCCAATAGAATTGAGCGATCCATTGTCGACTCGTATGCCAGAGGTGATGCGAATAGCTCCTCGAACTGGGTGTACTGAGTTGATCTTTCGACGATGAATCCGAAAGATGATCCTGCCACCCAAAGCACGCCGCGATCTATTTCCTGGATTAGTGATAGCATTGAGGGACCTCTAATGCCACCCAATGAAACTCCCATGTAATCAACATCGGAAGTATCTACAAGATTGGTGCCATTGTGAAAGAATTCTGACAATTCAGAGCATACTCCCTTGATCGTTTTGATCATTGCTAGATGGTTTATCACAGATTGCTGAAGCCTTTCGGACTGGTGCTGAAGATAGTTCACATTCATCAATCCAAAGGTAACTGCATCAAAATCTCCATCCGAACTCCAGCCCTTGAAGTCGGTTCCTATTGTGGCCACTCCCGACTGATTTGCCCATCCCCTAAATCCTGAAACCATGCCCTCTCCATTACCCAAAAAACCATGTCCCAAGACTACTAGTGGGGCAGGTTGTGAATTCTCTGCAGCTGACATCGGAATTGTGAGTGTGAAAACAACTTCGCTGAGGAAGTTAAATTTTGGTTTTCCATCTTCGTCTCGCGTCATTGGAGTTGGAGGATAAGTGGATTCCAGATAGTGAGGGGTCGTGATGGTTCCGCTGATTCTTCTGAGTGTGGAGTTATCGTTGCCATAGTTCTCATCGACGGAAGTAACGTTGCAACCTATTCCATCATCTCCCAGACGTTGAATTGCATCGTTTCGCATAGAAATTAGATTCTCCGTCAGTGATTGACTCGAAGCTGTGTGGAACCACCATGCTGATTGGAGTGAAGCCCTTTCGAAGCCAACTTCTGAAAGTGCGGAAAACATAGTCTCGTAACCTAGACGAGCGTTCTCAATTTGGTCTGAATCTGTGGAGATTTCTTCTCTGAGTGCCATGAAAGCGTCAAATGGTTCCACTTCTGCCCCATCTGAATCAATCAAACCTCTGAAAGCAACAGCATACTGTGTGTTGTGTTCGAGACCTCTTAGAGACCTAATATGGACCAGAGTTGCCTCGCCCTCCTGGGTCCTTGAAGAAATCTCAACCCAGTGTTTGACAATTTCGCCAGAATCCATGTTTAGTAAGACACTCCCATGTCCATTTGCTATTGAGGGTGCGATGTTGTCCTGAGACGCCAGACTGGAGATATTGGGAAGGCTACTGAAGGTGGTAAAAATCTGAGACGAGGGGGAGTGTCCGTCCCTGGAATTAATCATGTGGAATTCTTTGGAAGCAGCTGATGCAGAATCCGGAATGGCCTCTCCGAGGATATTTACTCTGAATCCGGTCAATGATGTCGAATCACTCGAAAGAAATGCGGACGATGGGAAGGGAAGCAGACAATGATCTGGGTTTGTATTATCACAGAAGTTGTTTCCTGGGATGGAGATTTCCTCTTCCTCGATGGCATCGTCCTCGACAATAGAATCAGTAATTTCGCAGGATGAATCGTCTTGACAATCTTCAATTTCTGAAATCTCTGATACTTCGTCACTTAGGCATCCGGGCAGTATCAAAGAGGCCACTATTAATGCTGCGATAGCTCTTTTCGAGATTCGGTTCACATTATTACGAACAGAGGACCGGTTATGAATTGAATCTAAGATGTGAGGATTTGATGAAAGTGATGAACTCCAGTCTCTTTGGTGGGGGAGTACCGTCCCCGATCGTAAGTTTGAGATGAAACTCCCCTCTGTGTTGTCTCGACGATTTCCTGATCTTCTGATTCGACCTTGTCCAAGTCACCACCGGCCCCCTTTCCGAGCATCCTCTTGTCCCAGACAAAACCGTGATAGATGATCCTGGTTTGATCAACTGACAAAGGAACTACCAAGTTAACAGAAAGACCCCATGGGTAGAAGTTTAGCATCAGACCAGGGAATATCCAAAAGTAGTATGCAGCTACACTGAGACCAAAATCAGGAGAATTTTCTGGGATGTCAAATGTAGACTCACCCTCGCTGGCGATTCCAATTTGGAGAACTCCACCCTCAAAAAGTTCCGTCTGATAATTATCATAGTCCAATGCTCTATTGAGGTCCTTGTGAACGAATGGTATGTGAAAACCCTCCAGATAGTTGTCAACATATAGCGCCCAGTTTGCTTTGACTTCGTAGCTCCGGTTTCGAGTAGGATCGTATTCAAATGTCTCTATTGGCATCCAACCAACTCTTTTTTCCATCTCATCTAGGCATGATTTCAGATTTGAAGGTTCGACTCCCGTGAATATGAGTCCCTTCCAACTGAGAGTTGGGAAATTCCTCAAGTCATCTAGTTCACTGGGAAAATCTTCTACTCCATCGAATTCTGGCATTGATCTCAACACCCCATCAAGATCGAAGGTTCGACCGTGGTAGGGACACTGAATGGCGTTCTTAGAACAGGTTCCATCGACGACCAGCATCCCCCGATGGGTACAGACATTCGAAAGGCATCTAATTTCTCCATCCATCGTCATAATCATCGGCTCGTCAATTAAGTTCTCCATATGGCTCAATTCAATTGTGGAGAAATTGGCGAGTTGGCTTTTATGTGCCGCGAAATGCCATAATTTCCTAAATCCGAGTTTCAGTTCTACGAATCTGTCGGGATCAACATAGTATGAAGATGGAAGGGTTCGAGCCTTCCTGATGTCTGAATCAATGAGGGTGGACAAGGTTAGCGCCAATCACCCCTAGACGCAATCCGATGTAGCCATTTCGACGTTTGACATGTATTCTGCGAAGCTCTGAACTCGCGCTTTGTTGACACCGAGATCGGAAACTCCTAGACGTGATTTTGAGTATACATGAAGCACTGTTTTGCCATCTTCGCAGAAGCCCCTGACTACGAAATCATCTGGAAATCGGAACATGAGTGTTCGGAAAACAGAGTGTGTTTGTTCGGACCAGTCACCAATTACACTGGTCCCAGACTGGGAGTCAATCCAGGTTCTTACCTCGTCCATTACATCTTCAAGACTGGAATTGAGTCTCAATTCAGTGAGGTTTCCACTCCTGTAAGTGTTAGGACCTATTATTGAGCAATTTAGCGAATCATCGGAGCACCTTTCAGGAAAGGCATCGGGTTCGATTACTTCATCCGGTGCTGCAATTTGAATGGAAATAATGGAGATCAAATATACCGATACAATACCCAATACGAACAATGGTAGTCTGCTTTGCTTGGTCACGAGTCCCCCTCGGCGACAATAACTCTAGATGCCCTAAGGACACGATCATGCATCCTGTAACCGCTCTCTATTACCTCTATGACGCTACCCGGTTCCTCTCCTTCCGGGCAGGGGACGGTTGCTATTGCCTCCATGCAAGTAGGATCGAATTTCTTACCTAGAGTTTCAATCTGGGAGATTCCCTCGGCTTCTAGGGATGACTTGATTCCGTCTAGGGTTAGTTTTACGCCCTCGATTATGGACTCTAATCCATCTCCTCCCTCTGATGCATCGACTGCCTTGGATAGGTGATCGATGGTTGGAATAAGTCTCCTTGCGAGAGAAGCGCCGCCATACTTCAGGGCTTCTGACCTATCTCTGGCTGCCCTCTGAATGACGTTTGCAGTCTCCGCCTTAGCATACTGAATCTCCTTTTCTAGTTCAGAAACTCTTGATTCAAGGTCGTGCTCCTCTGGAACAGAAATCTCTTTTTCGTCGTCCGGCATCTCTTCCTTCACGTCAATGGGCTGGAATGCCCCCTCAAGAATCCAATGGTCGATTCTAGTCTGAGTAGAAGTATTCGCCGGATGACTTCTGTTCGCGGTCCTTCCTACTCGAGGGTTTGTTTATCCTTGGCCTATGAGACTCTACGTCCCTTCGGAAGGTAACATCGGCATCAGAAAGGAACAGGTTCATCCCCTTTCGGAGGGAGAGGGGGCCCACTGCTTGGCCATGGCTGCCACCCTCACCCTGGAAAACAAGTAATGAATCGCTGACAATATCTAGGAAATATGTGTCGTGATCAATCACCATTGCAGCCTTCTCATTGCTTTCCATTGTTCTTCTGATGGCCTTTGCTGCCTCCATCCGAGCGTCTGCGTCGAGATGTGCACTTGGTTCGTCAAATAAGTACAAATCTGCCTCCTTACCTAGGCATATCGCTATGCTAACAGCTTGAAGTTCTCCCCCGGAAAGTTTCGTAGCATGCAAATCCAGCATCTTGTCAACTTGGAGTGCACGAGTAACTTGAGTATGGAACACCCCCCCACGCCATTTACTTCCTAGCTCTGAATCAAGCCATTCTTGCACCGTCCCTTCGAAATCAGTTCTAACATGCTGAGGTTTGTATGAGACCTTGGCATCCATTGTGCACCATCCCTCATCAGGGTCCATCTCACCTGCAATGATTTTGACCAGCGTTGTCTTTCCCGTTGCATTCGGCCCTACTACGCCCACAACTTCGGCTGATTTCACTTCGCCTTCACCGGTCTTCAGGTTGAAGTCACCCAGGGTTTTCTCTATCGACCCCCATTTTAGTACGGGAGCTCCTGCCCCCTCGCCACGTGTGCGCCCTCTCAGGAATCGAATTGGCTTGTCTCTAATCCGGACATTCTCCTCGGGTAGGAAACCATCCAAGTAGGCATTGATTGCAGTCCTGGTTGACCTAGGTGGGGTGAAGATTCCGTAAGCTGATCGCTCCCCATATATTACGTGGACTAAGTCGCATAGTACATCCAGTATTGCCAAGTCGTGCTCAACAACAAGCACTCTCTTTCCTCTCTCAGCCATATCCCTGACCACTCTCACCATCCTCATCCTCTCATATATGTCCAAGTAGGAAGATGGCTCATCGAAGAAGTATACATCTGCTTCCTTTAGGAGGGTGGCACAGATGGCAACCCTCTGTAATTCTCCACCAGATAGAGCGTCTAACTTTCTATCTAGGATATGGGAGATGCCCAAAAGTTCGGAGTACTTCACAATCTCATTTCGATCGTCAACTCGATCCAGCAGTTCGTTGACTTCACCTTCGAAAATCTTAGGAAGCCTATCGATGTACTGCGGCTTCACTGCTATGCTAACTTCCCCCTCAGACACCAGCCCAAGATAGTCCCTCAATTCTCCTCTTGGAAATGTGGTGATGACTTGCTCCCAATCGGGAAAAGGATTTTCCCAGTCTCCAAGATTGGGTCTGAATGTACCTGAAAGGAGGTTGATTGCGGTTGACTTGCCAATACCATTCTGCCCAAGAATCCCGACAATCTGGTCTTGACGAGGGGAGGGGAGTCTGAAGAGTCTGAAAGAGTTCTCTCCGTAGGAGTGAGTCAGATCGGTATCGAGTTCCTCGGGGAGATTGATGATTTTTACTGCTCCATCCGGGCAGTGCTTTGCCCTCGTGAAGCAAACTGGGCAGGCTGTCTCAAGAATCTTACATTTCGATCCCTCTACTTGTATGCACTCCCTATCGCACATTGCGGAGTACTTCTTCAGATAAGCGAATGCATTGCTGTTGGGCTTGCAGCGTTCCTCCAATAGAACTGCCACCCTCATGCCTAACCCTCTTTACCATTGACTAATACATCTTCCATGCGTTAGATGACACAAACTCGTTTGCCGTCAGAATCCGAAGAATCGATGCCTCACGTACACGTATCCAGCAAGCAGAATCTTCTCGGTTTTGGATAGTTGTATTCTCTCCGTAATAACATCACCATTCTTTTTGGAGATCTTAGTCATAATTGACTGGTAGAATGAGGCCATCGCAGCGGGAGAATATCGAGCTGACTTATCCAAGTGAGAGAAGAGTTTGAATGCTCGTTGCCGATAGTCATCGGCCCTTTCCAAGTATTCCTTCACAAACGGTGTCCAACCAGGATGGTTGAGCAAATCCACCCCACTCTTGACGTCATCCTCCGATATCCCCCATCGTGCCAGATCTTCCATGGGCAGGTAAATCCGATCTCTCTGAGCATCCTCTGAGACATCTCTGATGATGTTGATTAGTTGCATGAAGACTCCCCAAGACTCGGCGTACTCCTTCGCTTTGGGATCGTCGTATCCGTATATCTCGATACATACGAGGCCGACTGTAGAAGCGACTCGGTAGCAGTACGAGTATAGCTCTTCGAAGGTCTGATATCGGTTCTTGTGGAAGTCGTTCTCCATCCCACTGATCATGTCGTCTAGCAATTGCCTCTGAATTCCGTATTTTCTTACAGTGTCCTTGAGGGCAATAAAAATTGGATCGGTTGATGTGAAACCACCATATGCAGTTGAGAGTTTCTTTCGATAGTAAAACAATTGGGACATCTTGTCGTTGTATGTAGATCTGTCTAGAACTGGTCCACTGAGGCTCAGTCTTTCAATGTCCGACCTGTAACTTACAGATTCTGGATCATCTGAGGAACCTCCTGGGAAGACATCTACAAAATCGCCATCGGCAATATCGTCTGCCCTACGGCAAAATGCGTAATACGCCATTATTGAACGGCGCTTCTCTTCTGGTAGGTACTTGAAAGAGTGATAGAAATTTCCTGCTTCCCTGCGAGTGAGTTCCTCGCAGAATTCGTATGATGTCTCGATCATGTGTTCGGGAACTTCTGGCTCGGTCCAGATGGCAGCGTCAATGTGCTTGAATGGGTCCAGCAATTCCCCCCTAGATCCGATAACCCCCATGAAGAGGGCGCTTTCTCGGACTGCCTCTAGGGCTGTAATGCTGATTGCTCTAGCAGCCTCCTTGGTGATATCAACTGCAGCTCTGACGATGTCTATCTGCTCTTCATTATGGCCTAAGGGTTCTGAATTGACGGATTCGTCGAGCTCCGCATCGAAGATGATCTCGCTGTCAGATTCGGTACCCTGGGCCATGTAGTTTCATAATTGGGCGGAGTCTTGGTCCACTTGAATGTCTCCCGAATGAGACTGTGTGTTGCATCGTTAGTTACGACGGGAGAAAATTGGCGGCCTTCTGCTCCCTCACTCTCTTAGAATCTTCTTGCTATATCCTTTGAATGGGACTGCTAAAACCACCTTCTTGACGACATCGCTGATTTCAGATCTGTCAATCTTGATCCTGTTGCTAGGATCAAGTACATTTTTTCCTCTCAGAATAGAAACTGTCCTCTTTCCAATAATTACTGGCAGCATGCAAGCACCCCTGAGACGGAACTGCGAATGGGGCAACATCTCGATGTACTGGATAGCTGAAGTCAGATATTTGTCAGTCAAATCCAGATATTCATTGTACAGGGGTCTGAATACATCCATGCTAGACGGTTCCAGTAGATCTTTCGGAGTTATTCCATGTTCTGCTAGTCTTCTACTTGGAATGTAGCACCTCCCCAATGACAAATCTGCTGGGATGTCTCTCAGGATGTTGATCATCTGAAGAGCCTTGCCGAATCTGACGCCCTTCTCAAAGAGCTCGGACTCTTTGTTTTCCTCTTTGAGGCTGAATAGGTGGTCGAGGGACATCCTAGTCCAGAATTCTCCAACGCTGCCAGCTACTCGATAGGCGTAATCATCCAGTTCTTCATCCCCCTCTAATGACAATATTGAGCTTTCAACGGACGAGAATCGCTGTAAGTCGAGAATCTGCCCGCCGATGATAATCCCTAGGCAAAGACGAATTGCTGTCTGATCCGATTCCGAGAAGTCTCCAATCTTGGATACGATTTCTTCTACTTTCTTTAGAAGTGAGGCTTCTGATTTGTTGCCTTGTGATTCTGCTATCGAAGTCAGATCTGGTGATCTGTCGGTTAACCCCTGTGAGAATTCATTGTATGACTCGAGTGCCTCCAAGAGTTCATCCGGCACTCCTGCTTCTGAGTCGGCGATTGTGTCCGAGGTTCTTGCTAACATATACAGAAGGCTAACCTGGGGCCTAATCGCCCTGGGTAGCTCCTTGAGCGAGAGATAGAATGAGCGAGAGGTCCTCTCCAATATCGAGTCCAACTCCGAGTTGAAGATGCCCGACATGGATACCAACTAAGTCTCGCTGAGCGTCCCTGTTCCTAAGACTCTCGCAGGCCCGCTTCAACCAATGCTGATACCAGTGCCTCGCCAATCTTTGATGGATCGCGAGCGATGTGAATGCCAGCATCCTCGAATGCCGCGAACTTCTCCTCTGCCGTACCCTTTCCTCCTGAAATGATTGCCCCTGCATGGCCCATCCTCTTCCCGGGTGGAGCAGTGGCTCCGGCTACGAATCCAACAATTGGCTTGGAGAAGTTATCCTTAGACCATTCTGCTGCTTCCTCTTCCGCCGTACCACCTATCTCGCCGATTATTACAACTGCCTTGGTATCGGGATCTTTCTGGAATGCTTCAAGGCAGTCGATAAATCCGGTCCCGTTAACTGGATCGCCTCCGATTCCGACGCAGGTTGTTTGGCCTTCTCCTACACTCATGGTTTGCGCGACAGCCTCGTAAGTCAGAGTGCCAGACTTGGAAATGATGCCGATCCTGCCTTTGGCATGGATGTAACCGGGCATGATTCCTATCTTGCAACCGCCCTCGTCACTGGGGGAGATGATTCCGGGACAATTAGGGCCTATTAGCCTCACACCCTGTCTTTTTTCCAAATGAGATACGACCTTCATCATGTCTAGAGTTGGAATTCCCTCGGTGATGCAGACTATTAGTCCGCCTCCATTTAATTCGTAGAATGAGTCTGCAGCCTCAATTATTGCTGGAGCCGCGAATCGGGCTGGCACGTAGATCACACTCGCCTCGGCCCCAGTCGAGGAAATTGCTTCTGACATCGTATCGAAAACTGGAACTGACCTCCCGGGCAGCTCTACAATCTGTCCTCCCTTGCCAGGAGTCACGCCACCAACAATGTCGGTCCCGTATTCGACCATTCGAGTTCCATGGAATGTTCCCTGGCTACCGGTGATTCCCTGTACCAGAACCTTGGTCTCCTCATTTATCCAAATGCTCATGACGACCCCCCTCCAATCGTGTTGACTATTGCTTCACCCGCGTCCCCAAGTGTGCTAACAGTGATTACATCGAGATCTGAGTCTTCCAGAACCTTCCTGCCTTCCTCGTGATTTGTGCCCGAGAACCTGACTACCAGGGGAATCTGTAGGCCAGTCTCCTCCGAGGCTTCGATAATGCTCCTAGCAACCATGTCGCATCTGATTATCCCCCCGAATATGTTGACCAGGATTCCTTCTAAACGAGGATCCTCCAGTATTATCCCGAATGCTGCAATGATAGATTCGCTATCAGCACCACCTCCGATATCGAGGAAATTTGCTGGTTCTCCTCCGTACAACTTGATCACATCCATTGTAGCCATTGCCAAACCAGCACCATTGACCAAGCAACCGATGTTGCCCTCCAAATCGACATATGATAGACTATGTTCATGCGCTCTTACTTCCACATCTGACTCTTCTGAGATGTCCCGGAGATCGTCCCACCATGGATGCCTGAATGCGGCATTGTCATCGAAACTGACCTTGGCATCCAAGGCCACCATAGACCCCTCTCCAGTTCTGACAAGCGGATTAATTTCGATCATCGAACAATCCTTTTCGACGAACAAAGATGACAGGTTTCCAATCATTTCCAAGAATGAGCGGTGAGAAGCCTCCGATAGCCCCAGAGAGGATGCAAGAGCACCAGCGACCTCTTCATCCAGGCCCTCCGATGGATCGAACCATGCTTTGTGGATAGCTTCGGGCGAAGTCTCCGCGACCTCTTCTATATCCACGCCACCCTCGGTTGATCCCATGATTAGAATGGAGTCCCTCTCCCTGTCCACAAGCAATGCCAGATAGTACTCGTGAGCAATGTCACAACCTGCTTCCACATACAAGTTGCTGACCATCTTCCCGGAAGGACCGGTCTGCTTGGTAACAAGCCTGTGACCTAGGATATTTGAGGCGAAATCTCTGACTTCGTCCCTGGATAAGGCCACCTTCACCCCTCCCTGCATTACCAAGTCTCCAGAGTCAGGGCAGAACAAGTCCCCCTTGCCCCGCCCTCCGGCATGGATCTGGCTTTTTACTGCGACAACATCTGAGCCAAGGGAGTCGTAGGCAGATAGTGCCTGATCGACGGTCGTACAGTGAAATCCCTGCTGTACTAACACGCCTGACTCCCTGAACATGGCCTTTGCCTGGTACTCGTGAATATTCATTGGCCGCCCCAACCGAGGTGTGCCCTTGAAGGATGCGGCAGCACATTTTCCGAAGAAAAATCGCGAAGCGATGAAAGGCAGGATGGTGCTGGGAGTGACATGGACGTAATCGTTCTAGCAGGGGGGTTCGGGACTAGGCTCAGGCCATGGACCGAAAGCATTCCAAAACCGCTTCTCCCGATTTTGGATAAATCAATGATAGAGCACGTGGTAGAGGTTCTCCCGGAATCCCAGGTCGACAGGGTCCTAATTGCTGCTGGGTATGGTATCGAGAAGATACGAACTCACTTCGCTAACATCCCACTTCCCTATGAAGTGGAAATTATCGAAGAGACTGAGCCTCTTGGCACAGGCGGTGCTATTGCGAACTGCAGGGATCATCTCTCTGGTGGCACTTTCTGCGTAATTAATGGAGATCTAATCACTAGCCTGAGAGTCGAGGAGATGCTAGATTTCCACCGAAGCAACGGAGGGATTGGAACCATTTCGCTCTGGGAAGTAGAAGACCCATCACGTTTCGGTGTCGCTGACTACAGGCCAGAAACTGGCAAGATTATGAGATTTCAAGAGAAGCCTCCGATCGAGGAGGCTTTCTCCAACCTCATTAATGCTGGAACTTACATTTTAGAGCCGGAGATCTTCGAGTTAATGCCAATTGGTGCTCACAGCATCGAGAGGGACATCTACGAGGATCTAGCTGAAACGGGTGGTCTGAACGGATTCCCCTACGATGGTTGGTTCGTAGATGCGGGCACCCCTCGTTCCTTCGTTGAGGCAACTAAGGTTTGCATCTCCGAAGGTAGGTTCTCCAGTGGTACGGCGAGGGGGAGCTCGTGGTTCGGGGAAGGCTCGAAGAACTTAGGTTCAGTAACTGGAAGTTCGGTGGGCTCTTTGGCCACCGTAGGAGATGAGTCCTCTATCTCTGACTCGGTTATCCTCGATGGCGCGGAAGTAGGTGCGGGAAGCAAACTGGATGGGTGCCTTATTGGCATGGGAGCAAGGATACCAGAGGGCACAGTAATGACTGGCGAGATTGTCGGTCACGATCCCACTAGGATGATTGCTAATGACTGAAGAATTCGGCGGTATCAGGTTCTCTGGAACTCTGAGGCCATCCCAAGTCGCTTCATCAAGCGTCATCAAACAGGACCTCTCAGAAGGTTCCAAGGAGCTGCTAATCGTCGCTCCTCCTGGATCTGGTAAGACTATCCTAGGACTATACGTTTGGTCCGACCTAGTCAGGATGCCAACACTAGTACTAAGCCCGAACTCGGCCATTCAGGCACAATGGATCGAGAGGGCCAAGGATCTCTTCCACCTAGATGGAAGGGAATCTGAGATTGGGACCGATCCCAAGAATCCGGGAATTCTGACATCACTAACCTACCAGTCGATTACGCTTCCCAAGAGAGGCGGGGATAACCTAGACGAGTCCGCGCTGGAGATGTGGATTTCCAAACTGATGATGCCCTCTGGTGACGGAATCGTAGAGGCAGAGGATAGAGAGAGTGCCATGGCATGGATCAATGATCTGGAAGAGAAGAACCCGAAACATTACGCAGATAGAATGGGGAACTATCGGAAGAAGGTCAGAGACTCACTAGCCGATCACGGTAATGCGTTATGGGTCCTCCATGAATCGGCCAGAGAAAACCTGATGAAGCTCGCTGATGTAGGAATCGGACTGATTATTCTCGACGAGTGCCATCACCTAATGGATCACTGGGGCAAGGTTCTGATCGAGGCCAGGGAGTTCCTCGGAAATCCGATTATCCTCGGCCTTACTGCAACCCCTCCCGAAGAAGGAAATGCCCCATCAATAGGGAGATATCTCGAACTCTTCGGAGATGTGGACTACGAAGTCCCCGTACCCGCCCTGGTTAGGGACGGCAACCTGTCGCCATACCAGGATCTGGCTTACTTCGTCCGTCCATCCTCTGATGAGTTGAGCTACATTGCGAATGTGGATCAAGACTTCGAATCATTGGTCAAATCCCTCAGAAAGGGACCTGATGATGTTAGTGGCAGGGTCCCTCGTCTTGAGATCTGGCTGGCGAGGGTTCTGGACGAGCTGTCACTGCCGGGCCGTAAGGCCAAGGACTGGAATTCATTCAGGCGAAGCGACCCGTCTCTGGCGGATGCGGCTAGGGGATACCTGACATCTGGGGGTCTGAGCCTACCAGATGGGGTCCCAATTCCATCTCCAGAGTTGGTCGCTGCGGGGAACAGCATGGACACGCTAATCACGCTACTCGATCGATACATCAGGAACGGCCTGATGAGGTCGGAGAGCAAAGAGGACCATGCTCTTGCTGAGGATGCGAAGAAGAAGCTCAGGATGCTCGGAATCCAGATCACCAAAGGAGGAGCTAGAGCCTGTGCCTCACCGGTTGGGAGAGTAATGGCATATGGTTCCGCGAAGTACGATGCGCTCCGAGACATCCTGCAATCGGAGATGCAGGCGCTGGGACCCGAAATCAGGGCAGTGATAGTCACCGACTTCGAGAAGACGTCGGCCACGGCACTTGTCGAAGGGGTCCTGGACAAAGAGGCGGGCGGCGCGGTCGCAGCATACAGGGCGGTCCTCGGGAGCGAGGCCACTGACAGACTGGATCCCGTGCTAATGACGGGGACGACGGTGCTAGTCGACGACGACCTGTTGGAGAGGATCTTCCCTAGATTCGAGCAATGGGTGGAATCAAGGGGCCTGGATATCAAATTCGACTATGTCGAGAATGAGGGTTACTTCGAGATCAGGGGCAAGGGCAAGGACTGGTTGCCTCGCTACTACACGATGATGATCACGGAGATGTTCCAGGAAGGAGTGACGAAATGCCTCGTGGGAACAAGGGGGCTACTGGGGGAGGGATGGGATGCCAGCAGGATCAACGTTCTCGTTGACCTGACCACAGTCACGACCAGCATGAGCATCAACCAACTCAGAGGGAGGTCTTTCAGGCTGGACAAGCATTGGCCGGAGAAGGTCGCAAACAACTGGGACATCGTATGCCTGGCTGACGAATTCAAGAAGGGTTTCGACGACTACCTGCGATTCAAGAGGAAGCACAAGCAGCTCTACGGGGTCTGCGATGATGGTGCGATAGAGAAGGGGGTCGGCCACGTCCACGCCGCCTTCACCGAGGCTCGTCCGGAGGGAGTCTCCGAGGCGATGGACGTTTTCAACGAGGAGATGCTGATGAGATCCAGGAATCGAGGGCGTACCCGAGACCTATGGGGCATCGGCGAGGCCTTCAGCGCGGTTCCCAGGGAAGCAATAGAGATCAAAGGAAGTGGGCTTGGAGGAGGTTTTCCCCCGACAAATAGGATCGGGATGGCCCAATGGTCCGATGAGTCGCTTGTCCTAGCAATTGCGGACGCGGTCGCCTCCTCGCTGCAGGCCCTAGGACACATCGGGTTCGACGTCAAGGTTGGAGGTGGCAGCAGAGGCGGAGGCTGGATGAGGACCTACCTGGAGGAGGCATCGAAAGAAGAGTCGGCCATCTTCGCAGAGGCCATGGAGGAGGTCCTCGGACCTCTGGAAAATCCGAGGTACGTCATTCAGAGGGAGGTCAAGGTGGTGAGCGAGACGTGGCTAAGCGACTTGCTCCCAGAGGTTGTTGGCAAGTACTTCAGGAGGAGGAAGAACGTCCTTTCGATGTTCCATGCAGTCCCCAAGAATCTCTGTCGCAACCTGGAGGATGCGAAGGTCTTCGAGCGGCAGTGGAACTGGAAGGTGAGTCCCGGCGAGGTTCAGTACGGACACAGCAGGAGCGGAAAGGAGATGGTTAGCGAGATCAAGCGAGCGGGGCTTTCTCCCATATCCTCGACCCACAAGAAGAGCGTTTTCCTCTGATCACTTCGAGCAATCGTTGCACTCGATGTTTGCTCCAGCGTGCTCGCTGCAGAACCTCCTGCGGCAAGTGAAGCACCGGAAGTCGAAGGCGGATACTGGATTAGAGCACTGTGGGTCCCCACATGAATCCCCAGAAGAGTCTGTTTTCTGGGTTGATTTTTCTGTTCCTTCTTCGTAACCCTCCTCCCACCAGTCATCACCGATCTCCTTCGAGTAGTCCGAAGTGCCTCTCGGAGAACTGTCCTCCTCTTCTGAATCAGTAGCTTTCCCCCCAAAACCAAGAATATCGATGACATAGGGGCTGGAGAAGAAATTCTTCGCATCGGAGTCTATTCGTTCAGACTCCTTTATCTTCTCGAACCTAGATATCCCTTCCTCAATTGACGTGATAGGGGGTTCGTCCATGGAACCCTGGAATCCCATGTAGGCGATCAATGAGTTATATCCATCGATTCGACTAGGGGAGATTCCGAAAATTTTTGATATCTTCATGGTTTCACTACTACGAGCCTTGGCATAGGAAGCAGATCCTGTGGTGTCACCGGAACTAGAAACCATGAACCAGAAGAATATGAAAAGGGCAATTACTGAGAGAGCCTGCACTTCCGGCCCCCCCTCGCCACTGAGTCCCCATAGTATGGCTCCGCAGCACCAAAATGCAGCGTCGAGTTCTGACATGCTAACCACTAGTAGATTGGCCTCGGCGCTGTCCCGGCGCCGAGGCCGGTGAAGTAAGGTAATCGACAGGCGTAGCCTAAGAGTCATTGCCCCTGGGGGCTCCTTCACTGGGACATGTCTCCAGTATGGCAGGGAGGAAATAAACTCAGCGCCGGATTGCTGCCCTGATGGAGGGTTCTTTGGCCCCTGAGACTTCTCCCATCAATGGCCTGATTGGCAACCCAACTCGCTTGCAGAGCTCTAAGTGTGGTGCCGACCAAGGGTGGGAGCAGCGTTTGCTGGCCTCGTACCCGAGTACCGTGATTGGCTCGAGTTCGCTCTGCCAATCCCCGTTCTGAATCCTGCCGGAGATTCTGACCCATGAATGGTCGAACCTCCTAGTCTCGTGTTCGAACTTCCTCAATCCTGCCTTCCTCAACCTACTCAGCAGGAAGTCCCTGGGGATGGCTCGGGGGACTATGGCTAGGACCTCGTTGCCATCGAACATGTAGGCGACAGGCCCCAGATCCATAGAGTCGAACACCTCTTGCGCCTTATCGACCGCCTCTCTGGGCTCGCCCCATCTCTCCGGGAGCCATGCAATCACAGCAGATCTGTCTCTGGTTCCCTTGACATGGCTGCTGACCTCCAGGCTGAGGTACTCTTCCCCTTCTTCCTCCCTCGTCTCGAGAACGACCCTTGGACGCATCCTAAGCCTGAAACTGGGGAGTTTTATCGGTGGCCTCTTGGGGATTCTTACAGCCGAATAATGCCTGGGGATTTCACCTATCCAATCCTTCACTGGATTCTCTATCAGACCGTCTTCCAAGATGGTGCAAGACAATCCGGTGGAGCCGTGTAGTGTTCCGGGTAGCCTGATTATTCTGCGAGTGTCGGGAGTCACGACTGGATCCACCGGATGGCCAGCCTCGAGTGCCTGATCCAGTAGCGTCCTCCTCTGCTCCCTTACCATCTCCTCCCTCCTGACCGGATCTGGCTCGGAGAAGGGAGACCTGTCGGAATCTCGCGCGATTAGGTGGAATCCCTTGCCCCCCGAGAATGAGATATGCTGAAGTTCGAGGTCAGTAGCCTCAGAAATCCAATCTCTCAGCCTCATCGCAGCTACTCTTGCCTCCTCAAGCCTTCTGATGCAGAATGGCCGCATGTCTATGTCGAATACGACCATGTGATCCAGGAGAATCGGAGGTGGTTTTTTGCCATCCTTGAGTCGAGGCAGGTTGACAGGATCGAGCCATGATGAGGTCGAAACGAAGACGTCTCTGGGCATTGAACCCTTGAAGTCCTTCACGAGCGACTGACCGGACGAAATCCTCCTCCTAGATGTGACCCAAGGTCCCTTTATCGTCCTCCATCGGAACTGGTGCCTGGTTGGCTTATCCAACCACGAAAGATCGATCCCCGATCCATCTGAGTAGTGCTCAGAAAGGCTACTCTGCGTCCATTCTGGAGACTCTGCCATAGACCAAAGAACTGGTCCTAGGTATTGGACTAATCCCCAACACGGTCAAAGAGGCCGGACGACTCGCGATACTGTGAGCGATCCCCTTGTAGTTGTGAACTTCAAGACATATCAGACTGCTCATGGTGCTTCGGCTGAGGATCTGGCGCGGGCTATGGTCAGCATAGAAACGGATGCCAGGATGATTGCCGCTGTCTCGGCGTTTGACTTGTCAGCAGTAGTGACCGCGGCTCCCAGTCTGGAGGTTTGGTGCCAGCACCTAGACCCAGTGGGATTCGGCTCAAACACAGGATGGTTACATCCGGCGACCGCAATAGAGAGGGGTGCTTCGGGCACCCTAATCAACCATGCAGAGCACAAGGTCAGTCTGGAGCACGTGGCGATGCTGCTCGAGCAGGTTCCCGACGGCTTCGATGTCTGCGCCTGTGCCGCAGATATCGAGGAGGCGAGGGCTCTCGCTGCTTTGGAGCCGGGATTCGTAGCCGTCGAGCCGCCCGAATTGATTGGCGGTGACGTCTCAGTGACGAGCGCTGATCCGGAGATCGTCAGTGGGACTGCGCAGGCAGTCAGGGACGTGTCAGAAGTGGTTGGCATTCTTTGCGGTGCCGGTGTGAAGAGTGGCTCGGACGTGTCCAAGGCAATTGATCTAGGCACCTCAGGGGTACTTCTGGCTAGTGGGGTGACCAAATCCGATGACCCGACTTCGTCTCTGAAGGATCTGGTCAGCCTACTCTGAGGGGAGTAGTTTCTGAATAAATTTTGACCAGAGGGCTTTTGTCACTGACGGGCATGGAGGCCTGATTATAATGGGCGACAAGGGAGATATGAACATCGAAAGGATTGGCAAGAAGAAGTACAGTGCGGAGCTATTCAGGCTCCAACTTGAGCTAATCAAACTACAGGAATGGGTGAAGGCAAAGGGCCTCAAGGTCGTCGTGGTCTTTGAGGGTAGGGATGCAGCTGGGAAAGGCGGCGTAATCAAGAGGATTGCACAGTACCTCAACCCAAGAGTTGTGAGGGTGGCTGCTCTGCCAGCCCCAACGGAGCGTCAGAAGACCGAGTGGTACTTCCAGAGGTACGTCAACCACCTTCCTGCTGCTGGAGAGATAGTGATGTTCGACAGGAGCTGGTACAACAGGGCAGGAGTGGAGAGAGTCATGGGTTTCTGCGATGAAGACGGTTATGACGAATTCATGAGATCCTGTCCGATGTTCGAGAGGATGCTGATGAGATCAGGGACGATTCTGATCAAGTACTGGTTCTCGGTATCCGATGACGAGCAGTTGAAGCGTTTCAAGGCGAGGTTGACCGAACCTCACAAGAGGTGGAAGCTCAGTCCGATGGATCTGGAGTCACTCACTCGATGGGAGGACTACTCCGAGGCGAAGGACGTTATGTTCGCTCACACGGACACCAAACAGGCGCCATGGTTCGTAGTTAACTCGGACATCAAGAGGCATGCACACCTGAATTGCATCAACCACCTACTCTCCGTAATCGAGTACGAGGACCTTACGCCTGAGCCCATTGAGCTCCCAGATAGGAAGAATGCAAGGGGATATGTCCGGCCGCCGATGACAGAGCAGACCTTCGTTCCGGACCATCACGATACGCTAATGGATTGAGTCCTCAGAGATAAATTCGATATGCAGAGCTGGGACGATGCAAAGAAAAATTAGTTCTCTTTTATTGTGTATTTTTCTCGTCACTTCGGGTTGCGTAGAGAAATCTCCTCCTGACTTGGACGGAGATGGGATTCAAGATTCCGAGGATTTTGACGTCGATGGTGATGGTTGGGAAAATTCTGTGGAGTTGGACTGCACTTCCGACCCCAATAATGGTGATGATATTCCAACGGACACTGATGAGGACGGGGTGTGCGACATTTTGGATGGGGATGACGACGGGGATTCCTGGAGCGATGATGACGAGGGGACCTGTGGCACGGACCCAATAGACAGAGAGTCTTTTCCCGAAGATTTGGATGAGGACATGATCTGCGACAAGTGGGATGACGATGCCGACGGAGACGGTCTGCCTAACGAATGGGAGTTGGAGAGGGGTTTCAATCCGATGGACCCAGCGGATTTCATGAGTTGTCATGGGATCTCAGTGTTCTGCCTCAGGACCTATGATGACTTCACCTTCGCAGAGACCCACAATGCATACTCGACGGTGGAAGACCAGATTCTTGTTGGGGTGAATCACTACACTGGACTACAACGTCAGTGGAATGACGGAATCAGGGCATTCATGGTCGACTCACATCACAGGAACTACGAAAATACGTCTGCTGAGGACGTCAGGTTTTGCCATAGTACCGGCCAGTTCTTCCATCCATGCAATTACGGTGAAGTGAATGCCTTCCAGTGGCTAAATCTCCTGAATTCACTGATGAACAACTCCAGTGGCGACGTGGTAACACTTCTGATAGAAAACTACGTTCCAGCCTCTCACCTGCAGTTCCTATTCAACGAGACTGGAATGGCTGATCGTATTTACACACATATTCTGGGTGAGGAATGGCCAAGCTTGGGGGACATGGTGCTTGATGGAAAGGACCTGGTTGTCTTCTGGGAACAATCGCAGAACGATGACTACCCATGGCTGCACGACTTTGGGATGTTCGGTTGGACCACCAACTATGCTGAGGGTAGCAAGGAAGAGATGTCTTGCACGGTGCATCGTGGAGATGGATCACAACCAGTTTGGCACCTGAATAACTGGCTGTCTAGCATTTATGGCCTCCCTGACCCTTTGTTGGCAAATGAGGTGAACGAATATGAGACTCTACTCAACAGATCCCTAGAGTGCTGGGAAGAGATGGACAACAGACCAACCTTCGTAGCCGTGGACTACTGGGAAGAAGGTGAGGTAACTAACGTGACAATCACTCTCAACAAGATGTCGCACTGGTCGGAAGAGGTCCCAGCACATCCCTGACTACTGAATCTCCTTGGGTCGAATGACTTCCTGAACGGTCCATTTACCTCTCGATTCAACCAATAGAACTGCAGTCGCGGTTGACATCGTATGCCACTCTCCAGAAAGATGGTTGACCAGAATCTCCGAGCCAGGATTGTGGCCGAGAATCATTGTCGTTCCTTCTTGGACCATATCCTCTAACTCTAGCAACAAGTCATTCACGGTGGCATGATAAATCCCCGATTTGATTTGGGATGGTACTTGACCAAACCTGTAAGACATCCCCGAAAGAGTCTGAATTGTTCTTTTCGAACTGCTGACCAGTATCAGATCGGGAGACCAACCTCTGTCATGGATGGCATCGGCTATTCGGGGGGCGTCTCTAATCCCCCTCTTGTTCAAAGGGCGATCGTGGTCATCGAGGCCAGACTCTTCCCAGCTACTCTTGGCATGACGCATTACAATGAGTCTTCGAGGCACTCTACTCCTCCTCTTTGTCTCCGAACGACGGTTCTCTCTTTTCCTTGAAGGACCGGACGCCTTCCGCGAAGTCTGCAGTCTTGGCAGAGGCGACCATGAGTGATTGTTCGAACTGAAGTTGAGTTTCGAAGAATGTCGAGGTGGAGGCGTCTAGCAACTGCTTCGTTCCCCTCCTACTGTTTACTGACCACTTTCCCCATTCTCTGGCGACTTCCACTGCTCTCTCGACTAGGTGGCCATCATCCACCAACTCATCTACGGCACCCACTGCTAATGCCTTTTCACCAGACCAGACCTCCGAGTTGAAGAGGAACCTCTTAGCCACCTGATTGCCGACTAAACGTGGAAGCAACCACGTCATCCCCCCATCTGGAGAAAGGCCAAGGCGAAAGAAAGCAGAGGCTAGTTTTGCCTGATGGACGCAGACCCTGTAGTCGGAGGCCAATGCCAACCCGAGACCACCTCCAGCAGCTGATCCGTTAATGGCGCACACAAAAATCGTCTTCGAGGTCCTCATCCTCAGAAGCAATGGATGTAATTTATCGGTCATTTCTTGGACCCTTTCGCCAATTTCTCCAGTCTCGATTCCATTGGAGAAATCGTCTATGTTCCCTCCGGCAGAGAAGAATTTCCCGGTTCCTGTAATCACCACTGATTTGCATGATGGATCAACTAGGAGCTCATCTAATGAAGAAAGAAGGGGGTCAAAGTTTCTAGGGGCGAATGTGTCTGCGGAAGCATCGGGAGATAGGGTGACCAACGCAACCCCTCCATCCAACATGTCGGTAGAAACTGGCATGGCACTCGGGCAGGGCATGCACTATTGAATTTGCATGAATATCATAAGACGACGCAGGTTGGGACAATCATGCACGAACGCCAACACCTCTACATCGATGGAACTTGGGTCGAACCTAGTGGAGAGGGGACCATAGACGTGGTCAATCCTGCCACGGAACGGATTATAGGTTCAGTCCCAGTAAGTAGCGAGTCAGATGCAAATGCTGCTGTTGAAGCTGCTAGAACTGCCTTTACTAGTTGGTCGGCATCTCCAGTGGAAGAGAGATCGGAGTACCTCAATCTACTTTCCTCAGCGATAAAGAGCAGAGGGGAAGAAATGGCCGAACTAATCACCTCAGAGGTTGGCACTCCGATTGAGTACTCCCGCATGGCTATGGTCGGGACACCTCGGGTAGTCTCAAGATCATATGCCAATATTCTTGACGGTTTCGTCTGGGAGGAGGAAGTCAGGAACTCAATCGTCGTGAAGGAGGCAATAGGTGTAGTTGCAATGATTACTCCGTGGAACTTCCCCCTGCACCAGATTATTGGAAAGGTCGCTCCGGCAATTGCGGCTGGATGTACGATGGTTCTGAAGCCTTCCAAGGAAGCCCCTCTGAATGCATTCGTCCTCGCAGACATACTAGACGAAATCGGGCTCCCGAAGGGAGTGTTCAATCTCATTTCTGGGCATGGCAGAGAAATTGGAGAGACCCTGGTCAGTCATCCCGAAGTGGACATGGTCAGCTTCACTGGTTCGACAAAATCTGGCATTCGAGTATCCGAGTTGGCGGCACCTAGTGTGAAGAGGGTTACGTTGGAGCTTGGAGGGAAGAGTGCTAACATCATTCTGGACGACGCCGACGTCGCAAGAGCCGCTTCTTCGGCAATCTACTCATGCTTCGGGAATTCCGGACAGGAATGCTCGGCACTGACACGATTGTTGGTTCCAGAAGAATCCAGAGACGAAGTAGTCGATATTATCTCAAGCAAGATCGGTCGCTACACCGTTGGAGATCCGATGGATGTAACCAGCAAGTGTGGACCCCTGGTCTCAAGAAAGCAGCAAGAGAGTGTTTCCTCTTACATCTCAACTGGTATTGATGAGGGTGCGACATTAGTTGCTGGCGGAGAGGGAATGCCAGAGGGGTTGGATTCAGGCTTCTACGTCAAACCTACCGTCTTCGCCGATGTGACCTCAGAGATGACTGTCTTCAGAGAGGAGATTTTCGGTCCAGTTCTCTGTATTACCACATACTCCAACGAAGAGGAGGCAATCGAACTAGCCAACGACTCAGAATACGGCCTCTCAGGGGGAATTTGGTCTGGGAACGAGGCGCGGGCTATGAGAGTCGCTAGGAAGCTGAGGACTGGTCAAGTCAGCATTAACGGCGGGGCATTCAATGTGACTGCTCCTTTCGGTGGTTACAAAAAGTCTGGATTAGGAAGAGAATTGGGGGTGCATGGAATGGAAGAGTTCCTTGAGACGAAGTCAATTCAACGTTAGGTGATTCGATGGTCCCAAGGCTCCTAATCATCGTGGGAACCAGCGGCGTGGGGAAATCTACTATGTCTGCAAAAATGGCTTCTTACCTAGATTTCAGCAAGGTTGCCTCCACAGATACAGTAAGAGAGGTCCTCAGAACTCAACTCACATCTCCGGAAAGCCCATCACTATACAGATCATCATTTGAGTCGGCTGGTGGTTCAGCAGTTGAGGACTGGAAGGAGACTGTCGGAGCGGTGTCTGAGGGAGTGCAAGCAGTTATCTGGAGGGCACTTGAGAAGGGGGGCGATCTGCTTCTCGAAGGAGTGCATTATTTTCCAAACAAAGAGATAATTGACGAGTGGCGTGAGGCCGGAGGAATAGCCACAGGAGTGGTCCTCTACGTCACTAGCGAAAATAGACACAGAGGGATGATTGCCAACCGAGAGAAGCACAATGGAAAGCAAGTAGATCACTACTTGGGCAACTTGGATAGAATCAGAGAGATCCAAGAAGATTTTGTTGTTTCGGGATCCCAGTCAGAATGGCTACTCATAGATCCTACAAAGGAGAACGATGCGGTTGGAATTATTTCCAATAGTCTGAGTTAACGTACCTATCGTCCGACCCAGTCTGCGTCAGACCGCTCCAAGAATGCTCGAACTCCTATCTCCTTGTCCTCAGTGTCGAATAAGGCTACAAACTCGGATCGTTCCATGAGAATCCCTTCTGAGAAGGGGAGTTCCAATGCTCCCCGGATAACACGCTTTGCGACCTTTGTTGTGTATGGAGACTTACGAGAGATATCCTCTGCTAGTTTCATGGTTTCGGATTCGAGATCCTCTGGGGAAACCATCCTGTTGACAATTCCCATTTGAAGGGCATCCTCTGCCTTGACCATCCCTCCAGAGAGGACAATCTCCATGGTTCTGCCATAACCAATTAGCCTGCAGAGCCTCTGGGTACCACCACCACCTGGAATCAGACCAAGATTGATCTCGGGCTGTCCGAATGTGGATCTATCCGAAGCGATACGAATGTCACAGGAGAGGGCTAGCTCAGTACCTCCTCCAAGTGCGAATCCATCCACCATCGCGATAGTTGGCTTGGAGATGTTCCAAATCGCCTCCCAAGCGTTATTCTCGAAGAATGGACGGACATCATCGGAGTCCTTACCTGCGAACTCCGAGATATCCGCCCCCGCTGCGAATGCAGGTGGCTTCGGCCTCTTGCCCTCCTCTGGCTCGAGGGGAGGGGCTCCACGAATGACCACACATCGAACCGAGTCGTCGGCGTTTGCTCTTACAGAAGCCTCCTTAATTGCCCTGTGTGAGTCTGCATTTAGCGCATTGAGCTTGCCGGGTCTATTGAGGGTCCAAACTGAGATCACCCCGCCCTCTGGGCTGGAGCCTGCAACACTGACGTCCTCAACAGTCATAACCTCGTCCGTCATGTTACGCCGAGCGAGGCACATCGCTTCAACGTATCACAGAGCTAGTCTTCTGGTCCAATGGGAGGGGGTAGATCTGGCAAGGGAAGAGGTGGCATTGGCATCCCAGAAGTGGGGAGGGGAGGAATCGAATCAACTGCTGGTGCTTCAATCATTTCTTCTTCAGAAGAAGTTGGGGCAGACCTAGGGACGTCCAACGAAACTCTGATCTTCAGGACCCTCTCATCGTCAATCCTCACATAAGAAATTCCCTGAGGTATGGATGGATCTGGTTCCTCTGGCTCGTAAAAGACCGCCAAACCATGTCCCGGGATACTTGTCAGAGTGGAAAGATCCTCCCCCTCCTCAATCTGAGTCCATTTTCTGACTTCATTGGCTACTCGCTTGGACATTTCTAGCCGTCTTTCATGGTGAAGCCTCGCCCTGAAAACTTCCCTCCTCCCTCTCTGCTGGGTGAGGTACTGGTCGACTTCGGCTTCGGCTTGGAGCTCGGGATCCGAACTAGCGATGTGGACGCTGGCCATCCCTTCGACATCTTCATCGAGTACGATTGGTATTTGAGGGGCATCGAGAGAAATCCCAGGAGATGAGATTGGAAGAGTCTCAGGAATCACTGGTTCAGGGAGATCTGATAATTTCTTCCTGCCCCTACTCCTTCGAATCTTTGAGTCACGAACCTCGGAGATGCTTTCCTCAGAGTGAACCGGGGTCGGGAGCTCTATGTCGCCAAAATCTGACTCTTGATCGATGAAAACTGGGGATGACTTCTTGGCTAGAGGGATTGGTCTCCTTCCAGTGAAAAGAATCGTTGAGACCATTAGCAGAATCAAAACGGCCCCTGCGGCCTGCATAATCAGCCCCTCCGGGACAATAAAAACGAGATAAATGGGGATTGAAACGATGCTCATTACAATCAGAAGGAGTCTAGTGGCCGTAACCATTCTAGTGCCGCACGGAGGAGTGCTTCTATTCACTTTGACGGGGAATTAAGTAGTTCTGATATCGCCTTCAGTGCCCTCCCCCTATGCGAGATGGATGATTTCTCGATAGAAGACATCTCTCCACACGTTCTTCCATCACCATCCTCGGGAATGAAAATTGGATCATATCCAAAACCCGTGTCTCCTGATAATTGCTTGGAAATCTTCCCTCTGCAGGTTCCAGTTTCTGTAATAGTATTTCCTTCAATGGAGATTACTGCAATGGTTCTGAACTCTGCTCCTCTTTCGGGCTCTGCGGACATTAACTGCAGTATTCCAGGCAGACCGATAGTACTCTCGACATATGAGGAGTAGGGGCCCGGAAACCCTCCAAGAGCGTCGATGAAAAGTCCTGAATCTTCTACTAGAATGATCGAATCCTCTAGTTTCGTCCCCATCACCAACTCTCTCGCCTGCTCAATCTTTGAAAGTGCCACTTCCTCTATTCCTTCGGCCTGGGGCTCAATGAATTCCGGAGGATTTCCTTGGATCAACAATGGCTCCACTTCATGACCCAGAGGAGCAAGTATTGCAGCTGCTTCGGAAACCTTGTGTTCGTTTCCAGTAGCGAATAGAATGTGCATATTGTCAACCCTAACCGTGATATCTGACTCTTCCTGCTATCTTTCGGAATCTGTCCATTACATTTTCCGCAGTCTCTGAACCATTGTTGAGGACCTCAGCATCTAGGTATCCTTCGCAGACCTTGTCAATAGCGTTAGGAATAGTTGAATGGCTTGCTCCCAGGCACTCCTTCAGTACCTGGAGATCGAGTCCCATGTGCTCCAATTCCGGCGAAAGTCTAGACAAACCAAAGTCAATGAGGTGAAGAGCCCCGGAAGTAGTTGCCATGACATTGTGTGTGGTCAGGTCACCATGCGAGATTCCAATCTCATGGAGTCTTCGAATTAATCCGCCAAGAGAGAACAGTTCGTCCCCGGAAGAATCGTCGGACTTGAGCAAGTCGTGAAGAGTCCTTCCTTCAATCCTAGACAAAAGCATGGATGATTTTCGCTGATCTAGGAACATGAGTTTCGGAGAAGGGAATCCAACTGAAGAAAGTCGAGACAGGATCCTCGCCTCAGCCGCCAGCCTTTGCCTCGTTAGTCTGCGATCGAGATCAGGATGCCTGTAACCTCTTGCTCTACGGGACTTCAGTACTGCTCGCTTTCCTAGCCAAGAACCGCCAATTACAGTGGCCTCGGCCCCCTCATGGAGCAAATTCTCCGGCTTCCACATTGGAATTCCCCCACTCGCCATGCAAATCCGATGCTAGATGACTTGAAAGCGGTTGCACTCAGAGGGTTGGCTGGTCGACATGGTTCTGGACATGCCCTCCGCCCCGGTTCCGAGAGTGTTCTTGGGTAATTTCGGTTATTCTGAATTGGAGATAGACAAGGAAGCAGTAAGGCTGCAGTATGCGATTAAGCAACCCATGCGATGGAGTATGGAGGTATGCAGATCCCTAGCCCCTCTAACGCTTGAGATCAATCATCTAAAGAAGGAGAAGGACGTGTTCCTGATTGCGCATTCATATCAGACACCAGACATCACCTATGGCGTAGCCGACTCTGTTGCCGATAGTTATGCTCTATCCAAGGAGGCCAGGGACGCACCACAACAGACGATTCTCTTCTCTAGCGTTCGATTCATGGCAGAGACAGCGAAGATCGTCAGCCCGAACAAGACCGTGTTGCATCCTTCCCCAGATGCTGGTTGCTCACTAAGTGACAGCATTGTGGCCGAAGACGTGATTAGAATGAAGGAAGACAATCCGGGAGTTCCCGTCGTTTGCTACATCAACACTAGTGCGGCAGTAAAGGCCGAGTGTGATGTATGCGTGACCAGTAGCAATTACCTCAGAATATGCGAGAGGTTGCCAGGTGAAAAGCTAATCTTCGTACCTGACAAATTTATGGGGAGGCATCTGCAGAATTCACTCAGAGGCAAGAAGGAAGTCGTTCTCTATGATGGAGAATGCGAGGTTCATGCAGAGTTCACGGGTCCGAAAATAAGGAACTGGAAGAAGAGCATGTCCGAGAATGGAATTGATCTGATGGTACTAAGCCATCCGGAATGTGATTCAGAGGTACTCGACGAGAGTGACTTCGTTGGAAGCAGCGAGTTGTTGATGAACGAGGCGATTCGTCTAGCCAGTATAGGGAAGAGGAACATGATGCTGATTACCGAATGCGGTACGGCCGATAGAGTTCTAGCTGAGACTGAAGATACTCTGAATTTAATGGGGGCATGTGTGATATGCAAACACATGAAGAAGACGCAGTTAGAGGACATACTTCAGGCGCTAATCGACCCTTATCCAGAGCAGATTGTAGAGATCTCCGGAGAAACGCTCAGAAGAGCCTCGAAGAGCCTGGAAAAGATGTTCATACTCGCTGAGTGATTTTCTCGGTGCCGTAGGACTGGAGTGTCCACAAAAATATCAGTGGAATCATGGCCAAGATAGAAGCCTGGAGGAGTAAGGAGTTCCTTGGCTCGATGGTATCGGTGAACGAGAATAGTTTCAGTTCCTTCTCACCATTTTCATTGAGGTCGATCCAGGCTAATCTCTCAAGCAATATCTGTGGCTGAGCCTGATCCACCTCTTCATCAAAGGTGTATTGCTTAGTCTCACCAGATTCCAATTCGTGAACGTAGACGTCGTTGTTCCTCTCGGAAGAGCTTGAAGATGAGATAATGTCGTCTCTCGTTACCTGGAGGAAAGCGACCCTTCCCTTCCCGATACTAGGTGATGAGGAGTCCCAACGTGGATTGGAAATGAGAGTTTGATTAATGGAAAGTGTATCGACTAGGATAGTTCTGTTGAATGGACCTACGTCAACTGTTGCGACGAGCCAATTCGAGTCCATCACGAGCCCTACTATCGAAGAATTCTGGAAATCTAGTGAAGTCCCCGAGTTCAGAATTGAATTCTCGATTCGTTCTGATGATCTGGGGTCGAGAATAATAGAAATAGTGAGATCTGATTCAATGGAAGAAATATTCACTAGTGGACCTGCTTCCGAGGTTTCTGAAATTGCCACAAGGGCCCCGGATGATGCAACTACCAAAGAATTGGTATCTAAGTCAACAATCCTGATTGACTGATCCGTCGTGTCAATTAGTCGCAGACTCTGAGGCGAGAGTATTGCGAGATGCTTACCCCCATTTGAGTCGGTTGGAATTGCAATGTCGATAATGAGTTCATCTGAGTTCTCTATGAAAATAGGCTGCAGGACTCCTGACTCTTGATTATGCTCAAAATAGTCGGTTCTGTATTCATCAAAAACCACGAAACTAACTCCTGAGGAAACCACACTGGGTGCGTTTGCCCAAGGATTGCCCCCCACGGTTCGGTTGGTCTCTGAAGATACATTTCCTGCGGTAATTGTCACCTCTCCTTCCGACTCTTCGATCCAGACCAGCCACTCTCCAGAACCGGAAGCAGATGTGGGAGAATTAGCCTCATCTATGGATATCTTCTGGTGCGTAACGTCCCAAAGTAATACTGAGCCAGTCAAAATCATGAGTGCGAGGATGAGGGCACCGGTCTGATTCTTCCCCGGTTCCTTTACAGGGTCGAAAGTATGGAGGCAGGAGCGTAGGGTTCGCTTCATGGAGCCGCTTGGGTCGTCAAGCGTCCTGGCTAATCTCCTGGTGAAAAGTCGCTCGTCAGCGACCTGCCAAATTGGTTCATGCGTCCTCGCCGTTATATTCACCGCCAAGATTGCAATCATCATCCCCCCGATTATATCGACGAACCAGTGAATTCCCAAGTAGACGATTGAAACCGAAGTCAATGCGATGAAGAATATCAGGAAGACTCGGAACCTTTTCCATCTATCATCCTCGTCCCACCTATGCATGGAGAGCCAAATTGCAAACGGTAGGCCGATGTGAAGACTCGGCATTCCATTGGTAAAGGGATCAATCCGATTGAACCAATTATGAATATCTGGAGTGAGGTCGTATGCAATTGTCTCCATCCCTTCGACATAGTTGCCAGTCACCTTGACGTTTAGAAACAAGTAGAATGGTATCGCCAGTATGTATACCCAAAACATCGAAAGGGACACTCTGTCGGCCATGTGCCTGTCATCGAAGTAGATCGGATAGACGAATGAAGCGAATGTTGCGGTCATGAATCCCATAACATAGAAATGGGTCATGAATACGTCCAGAAAATCGTTCCTAAGTCCTTCTTGGACCCAAAGGACTGTGTCTCCCTCGATTGCATACACTAGGAAGGTCATGTCTAGTTGGGTGTTCGCCATCAATACCCTATCGAGACCATCAAGCAGATCCTTCCAGAGGTAAACCGAAAAGACGACAATCATGTGTGCCCAGTATCGTCTGAACATATCGATGAATCCGTCTGCACTGATTCTTGCATAGGGCGGTTTAAAAATTGGAATCATTGCTATGCTAATCAGAATAGCCCCAGTCACCCAGGTGATGTAGATGCCTGTTTCAGCAACCATTACGACCTTGTGGGAATGAGACTATGCCATCAAGCCAACGCAAAGATGGAGCATCAGATTATCCTTAGAGTACGCTGAGAGCCTTTGTCAAGTTGCTCTTGGACCGCTTTCACGATTGATTCGAAAGCCCTTGCCGTTTCTCCTTCTGGTTCGGCGATAATTCTGTGTACCCCATCGTCACCACCCCTGACAATTCCGGGATCGAAGGGGAGCGCACCTAGGAACGGGACTTCCATCTCTTTCGATGATTCCTCTCCACCGCCAGACTTGAAGATGTCAAGGGTCATCTCCCACTTGCCCTCTCCATCGGACTGGCAGTCGATAGGAGCTCCCCCCGGACCCATTACAGAAACAGTCGAGTTGGGCGTAGATGTCCCTCTCAGAGTGTATCCACTCATGTTCTCAACAACTCCGAGAACAGGGACGGAAATTGTTTTAGCGAAATTAATAGATTTACGACTGTCGAGGAGGGCGACCTCTTGGGGAGTCGTAACTATTACGACTCCATCAATTCCTGGAAGACTCTGACTCACAGTAAGAGGCTCGTCACTTGTTCCCGGTGGGAAGTCAATAATCAGGGCGTCCAACTCACCCCAGGCGACGTCACCAATGAATTGCTGAATTGCACCCAGCTTTATCGGGCCGCGCCAAATTACTGGCTTGTCGGGATCCTCAAGTAAGAATGCCATCGAGATGACCTTCAAACCGCTGGGACCCTCAACAGGATGAATCTGTCCTTCCTCAACGTTTAGATCGGCTTCCTCCAGACCCAGCATCTTTGGAATGTTCGGACCGGTGATGTCGATATCCATCAGGCCGACCTTCTTGCCCTGACGGGCCAGAGACAGGGCCAATCCAGTGGCCACTGTTGATTTTCCTACTCCGCCTTTACCTGAGAGAACCATGATCTTGTGCTTAATCTGCTTGTCCATCTTGCTTATCCTCATCTTCCTCTGCATCTGCTGGTATGCCTGCTCCATCTGAGCTTTCTGCTCATTGGAGGCATCCGCATTAGGAGGTTCAGGGGAATCCCCCCCAGCATGATGGTGAGATACGGGGGAATCGCCCATATTACTCCATTTGATGGGACACTATTGAAACCTATTCTGAGTGATTTCTGCCTAATGACAATATTGTGATTAGTTATTTAGTCACCCTCCCACACAAGAATTGTGTGCATCTCTTATTCGTTTGCGTAGGCAATACCTGCCGGAACCCATCCACCGGGATCCGGAGGGGTTGCCAAGAATGCGATAGAAGTGCTTGAGGAGATTGGGATTGAGACAGGTGAACTTCATCCGAAATCAGTAGACTCAGTATACCCCGGGGATTATGATGTGATAATCAGCATGGGATGCGGTGTTATTTGTCCTTCCCTACTCATAGACGAAGACTGGGGTTTGGAAGATCCTCATAGAGGGGAAAAGGAAGTGTACAGAAAAACACGAGACGAGATACGGGTACTGGTCTCTGAGCTCGTCGAGTCGAATACCGACGCTTAGAAAAGCCAATCTGGTTTGCAAAAGACTACGCGAGTGTAGTGTAGCGGTTATCACCCCACGTTGCCAACGTGGGAACCCGGGTTCAAATCCCGGCACTCGCACCATTACTACTCGAGTTCCGAGTTCCTGACGATGTGGACGAATGCACCCACCCCAATGGAAATCAGAGCAAACATGGAAACCAGAATTATCTCCGTGGAGTTGTCCGAAACCCATGACTGGCCAGATGAACCAGACTCAGACTTGAGTATGGTGATATTATGCGACTGTTCGGAAACCGGAGTGGAGGATAGGAATACATCAGTTGCTCGAATCATTAGGGACATCTCACCCTCGCTCAACGATGATCTGGCAGAAAATGAGAGGGAGAAAATTCCATCTTGAGCAACTCTGTCAGGACCACTTCCATCATCAATCATCAGCAGCCATGATTCAGAGTTCCCAATTGGGGCTAATCGGCCAATCTTTGCTTGAGCCGATGATATGCCGTCATAATCTTGGATTGTAACCTCCATCGTATAATTCACCTGGCCGCCTGATTCCAAGGAGGTTATTTGAGCTACCTCAACACCATCCTTGAGGAAAGTCAGATTGGATATCAATGGGGGTTGGTTCCCGATTAGGACCTTCTCAGCCTGATGGCCGAGGATGCTAGAATGGACACTCCCAATTAGAGTAGTTGAGATGGAAGCTCCATCCTGATCTTCGAGAAGAATCGGGATATTCTGCCTCCCAGGAGACATGCTCGGAGGGACTTCAAAGATACCGAACCACGTCTCTATCGTATCAGTCCGTTGCTCGCCTGCAAGCTGCCAATTCCAGTCCTCCTGTCCAGTATGATTCAATGGGACCAGGGTACCTCCCATTGACTGCAAGTTAACTGATACTGACTTGATCCCATGGCCATCGTACGCCCCTAGGTTTACTTCGATCTTCTTGCCCCTGAATGTGCTATCCGGTGAGAAGTCGACGTGCAGCACTCTGGGGGGAGTGTTTGCTACCCATATGCTGGCTTCCTGCTGAATAGATACCCAGTAATCCTCCATTATGACGGAGATTGGGAGGTCTCCGTTCTGAAGCCCGTTGTGGACAATTCGAGCTGTCCAAACGTCATCGTGAATCACCTGGTCCCCCTGCAAACCGGAATCGGAAAGGTCAACGATGCCGAGACCTACTGAGGACAGGTCTACGCTAACCGACTTGGTATCCGTGTCGACATCGTTCACCAATACTTCGAGGTGTGCCACCCCTCCCTCGGTTGATAGGGAGGATTCACGGAACCTTACCGAGGAGCCCGGGCCCTCTGAGAGTGAAGGGGGCGTGTTCTCATCAAATGTGACTATCGATGGGGAAAGGATCCTATCCATTCTCTGGTTCTCGATGAATGAGACTTCCGAGTTTTCTCCGACATCTATGCTGACTAGCCTGTTAATTTCGTTCAGAAGTCCTGATAGGGGGCCTTCGTTGATGATGCTTCCATTTGCCGAACTCATGTCTCCGAAGGATCCTTCCCATTCAGCCACCGAAACTTCGTGTCCATCTATCGAATAGATGTTGCTTCCGGATACGGTTACGTCCAGGATCATAGCCGCGTTTCCAACCAAGGGGAAAGAGTCGCCGATGGATAGAATCTGGGGGCATACCCCTGTCTCCCGAGAGATGTGATTGGAGAAAAACGAACTGGACTCCGGGGCTTCGGGATTCTGAATTATCGGAGAGTTTTCGGGAAATTCGTCCTCCGTAGAACCATTGTCTTCTACGAATGTATAGCGAATTGTTCGGTTTAGCCAGTCATCCTGAGGGACTACGTACTCGTATGTCAGATTGTGCTCTGCCTCCCACTCCTGATCAATTGGCCCAAAAGGAGTAGCAGAGACATTGAACCAGAACTCGTTCCTGATTTTGTCGGCCTCGAAGGGAGTTCCGGTTGCATTCTCGTAGACTCCGGATTCAATAATCTGGCGCACTAAACCAAAGGACCCCTCTGCATCCCCATCATATGTTCCATCGACAATAATTGTGTCGGAAACCGTTTCTCCGCCCTCTGATTGGAAGTGAATCAAGGGTATCGTCCCGTTGACTTCTATGTACGGCGACTCCTCGGAAGCAATGAAATCGAACTGTCCGCTTCCGAATATCCTTGAGTACTGATCCGTTCGAATACCCTCTTCCCATTTCTCTCTGAAAATGAGTTCGTCGAGTTCGAATGAGAAGAAATCTCCTGCGACGGAAATTCTTGCTGTGGCATTCGCCTCCACCTGGAGATCCTGTAACCTGCGGAATCCGTCCTCGTCCCATATCTCAAAGTACAGCAAGAAGACCTCGCCGTAAACCCCGCCTGAGCTCTCGTTATCCCCCTCGTTGATCGAAATCCACCCGTCCCCCTCGAACATCATCCTCTCAGTGACTTTGCCATCTTGGTACGATCTGAGGACGTAAGCTTCGTTTACATCGGCATTGATGGTCGCTCCCTCACCACCGTCAGCAGTATTGATGACAAGACCTCCCGAACCCATCATCTCGAAATCCTGTCTCATCAGTTCTGTCCCATCGTACGACTCATTGAGCCAAATCCTATCCAGCTCAAGATCAATCACTGCACCTTCTGATTCATTTGACATGTCGAGTAAAAGAGTCCCATTTCCAAGCTCGTTTGACTCCAATATGCTACCTGTTCTCTTCTGCCAACCTCGTCCGTCAAAGGTGATTCCTTGTTCGTTCCCTTCCATTCCGGATAAGGACCAATGAGTCTCCCTAGTGATCTCGTGATCAGATATTGGTTGGTTCCAATTTGTGATATTTAGGGATCGGCTGCAAGAAGATTCGGTAGATTGGACGGATATTGAAATCGAGTCCCCGAATTGTGGTTTTTCTTCTAGGATAATGTCTATTTCCCCACCGGCGACAAAGACAGAGGTGTTTACTACCGAAATCTCCGATTCCCCCCTGAAGTGATGTATGGTAGCATTGACGTCTGTTGGGGATGAACCATTGGAGAAAGGTGGATCGAAAACTACCCTATATCTGTGAATCAACGAGATTTCTGAGCCGCCTTCATCGGACCACTGCCACTGCTGATCCCAATCAGCGAGTATTTCGCAACTTGTTGGCTGGTTCTCTTGGGCTAAGGCAAGAGAAGATGGTATGCACATAGCCAGAATGGATAGCACGGCAAATACCGACAATCCTCTGGCCATGAACGGCTCCGTACGCCGGGGCATTTCAAACAATTCCCGACATGCTGATTCGGATTACTAGAACAGGGGCTCTTCGTAGTCGTCATCGACCCCTGACCTCTCTCTCCAGAGACCGGCGGGCATCCCGTCATAGATGTCAGCATAGGGGTCATCGTCACCCTTGTTCTTCTCATTCTGAATCGCCAGATTTGCGAAATTCTCCGCATTTGGTTTAAATTTCCAATAATGAATTCGCCATTCTCTCCCATCCCAAAGAGTGGTCTCCTCTGACTCAGTTGTAAGCAGGTCATAGTCCTGCAATTGGTAGAACATGTTTCTATCCGTTGGTTCGAGAGCATTATCGATGATTCTATTGGAGAAGCCGAAGAAACCCAAAGCGTGCTCCGCGATAGACTCCGCCACATGAGTCTCCATGCTGGTGTCTACCTTGCTCTTGATTGCATGAGTTAGTTGCGCCAAGGTCAGTCCCATCTTCCCACCGGACATCGTTAGATGCCGAGGTTATATCAAACATCTTGCTAATTGCTCTGATTCTCTGGTCCAGATCACCCGAAGCGGTTAATCTTAGTGCGCTTCTCGAATACTCATGAAAGGGTCCGATTCCACCACTTTCCTAGGCCTCAAGGAATCTGATTCTGGACCATGGGACATCGTGATCTTGCAAATTCCTCTGGAGATGACTTCCAGCTATGGAGAGGGGACCCAGCATGGTCCCAAGGCATGTATTGAGGCTAGCTCCCAGGTCGAGCTCCATGACCCCATACTGTCGGAGGAGCTCCCGTGCGGAGCGATGATTCATACTGCAGAGCCCTGGACATCAGATGCTCCTAGCCTAAGGGAACAGTTGGACTCAATCAGGGAGTATGTCAGAGCATGGGTAGTTGGCGACCAATTCCCCTTAGCTCTTGGAGGGGAGCATGGCATCCTTCTTCCAATTGTGGAATCGCTTTCCGATCATCACCTGTTATCTAATCTCTCAGAGCTTACGATCATACAGGTTGATGCTCATGCAGACTTGAGGGACGAGTTGAACGGTGAGAGGTTCTCACATGGAACCGTAATCCGTAGGGCTCTTGATCTAGGAGTGGGGAAAGTGATCCAGATTGGAGTCAGAGCTTTCAGCCTCGAGGAGGAAGTCTTGATGGAGTCCGAAGAAAGGGTTCAGACGTGGTTTGCAAAGGATCTCCTTGCCGTCTCTGATGGCAATTCAGAGTGGAAGAGGATGATAAGCAGTCTTGCAGAGATAACAGGACCGGTTTGGCTGACCTTCGATGTGGATGGTTTGGATGGTTCCTTGGTCCCATCAACGGGGACCCCCGTTCCTGGTGGATTGAGTCACTGGGGCTCGGTTGAAGTTATCGAGAGGCTTTTCTCATCGGAGAAATGCGAATTAATCGGAGCTGATATCAACGAGATTGTCCCTGGCACAGAGGGAAACCTGACCCAGTTCAGCGCAGCATTGATTGCTACAAAGATAGTATCCTGCTACATCGCTAATTCTTTGAACGGAAAGGGAGAATGATTGTAGCGTATGACGCTAGAGCGGCGCTATGCACCGCTTACTAGTTGCCTTAGTCCTTGCTTCGTTGACCGTTGCATCGGCATCTCCAATGGTTGCTGCCCAGGTGGGTCAGCCAGACATTGTTCAGGAGCATTGGTACCACTCATATGCCACACTCACACTTGATGTGAACGAATGGGCAGACGATTATCCAGAGATTGTGGATTTGATCGTTGCAGGTCAAACCGAGCTTGGCAGGAACCTCTGGATCCTGCGGATTTCAGACTGGAGTGAGGAGAACAAGCCCGATGGGACGGAGAAAGACGTGGTGTACATCGATGGAGGTCATCATGGAAATGAGCATCTGGGCACTGAGCTTGCATTCCTGACTGCTGAGTTCTACATCGAAGGATGGGCAGCAGAGGATCAGGAAGTAATTGATGTGCTTACTACTACGGAACTGCACATTCTAATTATGCTCAATGCGGATGGGAACGACATTGACACGCGTTGGAATATCAACCAAGTAGACTTGAATCGGAATTATGACCATTACTGGAATAACTGCCCCCCGAATAATCCTACTCAGCCAGGAAGTGGCCCTTTCAGTGAGTCTGAAACGCTTGCAAATTCCATCTACATGAACACAGTTGTCCCAGATGCCGACCTATACGTCACGATGCATACTGGGGTCTGGATAATGTTGTACCCATGGGGGAGATGGCCAGAACAACCATCGGACTGGGAACTTTTTCATTTCATCAGAGATGACGTCAATTCAAACATCTCAGAAATCCCAATTCGCAATGCGAATCAGGGCCTGTATCCGAACTGTGGAACGAGTCGTGACTATGGGTACGGTGTGATGGGTTTTCCCACTTTTACCTTCGAGACCGATGACGAGCAGTGGTTGCTGGGAACCATGGAGGCATTGTCAGATAGGCTTGGAGAAGAATTGGACGTGATGAAGTACCTAATAGAGAATATCTGGTATTGGAGAGCTCGGCTTGTTGTCGATTCACTGATAGTGGATAATAGGGAAGTGCATGTCGACGTATCCAACCTAGGACGAGCTAGTACGGCGAATGCCACTCTGACCTACGTAACGGAAGAAGGGGAAACTTGGCTACCGAGTGGGTCTGATCCTGAAGACTCACCTTGCGATAGTGAGAAAACGGGATACAACTACTCCTCCCCTGGATGCGGTTTTGGAGTGAATGCCACGAATAGTACCAAGGTCACTCTTGATTTCGGAAACGCACCCATTTCTAGTACCAAGGGGCAGTTCTTCCTATTCTACCAGAAGAGGGTTATCGATGCGTCGACTTGGGTTTCAGAGCCAGTGAACGATTCGATGATTGAATTTGACAGTCGGGTCGAGAGAGCACTGTCCTCTCCGTCCGTATT
The DNA here is from genome assembly GCA_004195615.1 of Methanobacteriota archaeon. Classification (GTDB taxonomy): domain Archaea; phylum Thermoplasmatota; class Poseidoniia; order Poseidoniales; family Thalassarchaeaceae; genus UBA36. The sequence continues at coordinate 247,570 of PSPW01000001.1, forward strand.
TCTCACCATAATCTGTGTTTTCCTAGCTGCATTAAGGAATAGAAAAGAGGACTAGCTTCGCTAATTCTTATTCTGCTCTGAAATGGTGATTTTTCAGTGGAATTGTTTGTAAACTGACCACTAATCGGACAGTTTGGTCTATTTATGAAAATAAGCAATGGTGAATTTACGGAATTGGGGACGCAGTTAGTTCTCCCCTTCTTCGAAGGAAGCGACAAGCCGCCAAACAACTCCCTCAGTGGTCTTAGCAGAAGTCAGAGGGGCCTCGTCAGGGATGCACTGGCCTCCGGGAGCTTCGATGGCAAGAAGGGCAAGAGGATGACGTTGTGGACACCGGGTTGCAACATTATCCTGGTTGGGATGGGGGCCAAGAAATCACTAGGCCACAAGAGGTCAAGGAACACAGGTGCGAGGTTGATTGCATCCATGTCCAAGAAGAAAGGCCTTGATGTCACGGTCAGATTCACTTCCGGCTGGTCTTCCAAGCGAATGATAGACTTCGCAGAGGGGATGATGCTCCGTGACTACGAATTCCTCTCGCACCAGGAGATCCCAGAGGACCACATCGGAGACCATTGGAGAGTCGAGTTCCAAGCTAGCAGCAGGCATCGGGAGAGTCTCTCAGAAGGCCTTAGCATCACTCACTCGGTCGTTGGAGGGGTTCACCTGGCACGAGACCTGGGCAACGAGCCAGCCAACGTCCTCTACCCTATGGAGTATGCCAGAAGGGCTGTGGAATGGTCCAAGGGGAAGGCCAACGTAGAGGTCGAGATATACGACTGGGACAAACTGCAGGAACTGGGGATGGGTGGCCTCATCAACGTAGGCAAGGGCAGTGAGAGAAAGCCATGCATGGTTCTCTTCACGTTGAATCCAGATTCCGATGAAGGGATTCAGAGACCCTGCATCGTTGGAAAGGGGATTACTTTCGACACAGGAGGAATCTCGATCAAGCCAACCGGAGGGATGTGGGACATGAAGTACGACATGTGTGGTGCTGCGACGGTCTTCGGATTGATGGCCGCTCTCCAATCGACTAGTTATGAGAGGAGAGTGAACGGTATTGCCTGTCTCGCTGAGAACATGCCAGGTTCTGGAGCCTATCGACCGGGCGACGTTTTCAAAACATACTCCGGGAAGACAATCGAGGTCTTCAGTACCGATGCCGAAGGGAGAAATGTGCTTTCCGATGGACTATGGAAGGCCGGCGAGATGGACCCGGAGTACATCGTAGACCTAGCGACTCTGACGGGTGCCGTGGTGACTGCCCTGGGGAATCAAATCTCTGGCATGTGGGCAAACGAAGAGGGGATTGCCGAGCGACTCAAGGCCGCTTCTATGAGAAGCGGGGAGCCTGTCTGGAGGATGCCTCTGAATGCGCAATTCCGCAAATACATGACTGATTCTGCCTTTGCCGATATCAGAAACGGTTCGATAGGGGGTCGTGCTGGATCTTCGAACACAGCCGCTTCATTCCTCGAGTTCTTCGTCCCCCACAGGGGGTTCGATGAAGAAGCTGAGAAGATTCCGTGGGTGCACCTGGACATTGCAGGGACGGCTTGGGGTCCTGGTTCCAAGGCTCGATCTGAGGGGGCAAATCCACTCTTCCAGTACGGTACTTCTGGAGTTCATGTGAGAACTCTGCACAGGCTTATCACCGAAGAGTGATTAGTCTTGGTCCTCTTCTGAGTCAACGACTTCGAAGTCGGCGTCGACAACCCCATCGTCTCCGCCCTCTTCCTTATCCTCGGCCATCTCGGCGGCAGCTGCTTCGTAGAGCTTGGTAGAAATTGCGTGCATCGACTGCTCCAATTCGGCCATCTTTGCCTGGATTGCAGCCTCATCGATATCCTCCAATGAGATTGGAGTCTCGTCCTTGACTATCAGAGACTCGAGTTCATCTAGCTTCTCAAGGACTGGCTTGATATCGTCCTTTGAGAGTTTCTCCTCGTTTTCATCAATCATCTTCCTTGTCTGGTAGACTATGCTGTCTGCTGAATTCCTCATCTCTACCTTTGACTTTCTCCTCTTGTCCTCGTCAGCGAACTTCTCAGCATCCTCAATCTTCTGCTTAATCTCATCCTCTGACAGAGAGGTCTGGCTCTCTATCTTGATCGATTGCTCCGTCCCTGTTCCAAGATCCTTAGCAGAGACATTGACGATCCCGTTCGCATCGATATCGAATGTCACCTCAATCTGAGGAATACCGCGTGGAGCTGCTGGGATTCCCATCAAGTGGAATCTCCCGAGAGTGATGTTGTCCTTAGCGAACTCCCTCTCCCCCTGCAATACGTGAATCTCGACTGCTGGCTGGTTGTCTGCAGCGGTAGAGAATGTCTCGGATCTCTTTGAGGGGATGGTGGTGTTCCTCTCGATCATAGTAGTGGTAACGCCACCAAGTGTCTCAATACCCAATGTGAGAGGTGTCACGTCGAGTAGGAGAACATCGGTAACGCCCTCGTCACCGACAATGATTCCTGCCTGGAGCGCGGCACCCATAGCAACCGCCTCATCGGGGTTAATTCCCTTGAACGGAGCCTTGCCGACCTCCTTCTCGATGGCTTGCTGTACTGCTGGGCCTCTGGTTGAGCCTCCGACAAGCAAGACCTTGTCCACGTCACCCTTCTTTATGCTTGCATCCTTCATGGCCTGGCGAGTCGGTGACATCGTCCTCTCGACCAAGGAGGAGGTTAGCTTCTCAAACTTTGAGCGGGAAAGTGACATGTCAAGATGCTCTGGCTGACCGTCCCTCATGGTTATGAATGGTAGATTAATCTGGGTTGATGGTGTTCCGGAAAGCTCGATCTTCGCCTTCTCTGCTGCCTCACGTATCCGGCTGATGGCCTGCAGATCCTTCTCGAGATCGATACCAGTCGTCTTCTTGAACTCGGAGACTATCCAGCCCATTACAGCCTCGTCGAAGTCATCTCCACCGAGCCTGTTGTCGCCGCTGGTTGCTTTGACTTCGATCTGTGGTTGACCATCGACTTGGTAGATCTCCAGGATGGACACATCGAAGGTCCCCCCGCCAAGATCGTATACAAGAATGGTCTGATCCTCCTCCTTGTCCACACCATAGGCTAGTGCAGCGGCGGTTGGTTCGTTGATTATTCTTAGAACCTCTAGTCCTGCTATTCTTCCAGCGTCCTTTGTAGCCTTCCTCTGAGAGTCAGAAAAGTAGGCAGGACAAGTCACTACTGCTTGTTTCACCTCTGTGCCGAGGTACTCTTCGGCATCGGCCTTCAACTTCTGGAGAATGAATGCAGAAACCTCCTGGGGAGAATAATTGTCTTCATCTATATCCTTAGTCCAATCTGTGCCCATCTCTCTCTTTACCGAGATGATTGTTCTCTCAGAGTTGGTTACTGCCTGTCTCTTGGCGGTAACGCCCACCAGGCGCTCCCCTTCCTTGGTGAATGCCACTACGCTGGGCGTAGTCCTAGAGCCTTCAGAGTTGGGAATGACTACTGCCTTCCCCCCTTCTATTGTCGCTACGCAACTGTTTGTCGTTCCTAGGTCAATTCCTATTACTGCAGATCCCATTTCCATTTCTCCTATTCTGTGTTCCAAACTACTTTCAGTTCGAATGTGATGTCAAGAATACCGTTGTTAATCTCCCATTGGAAATCCCCTGATGATGCATTAGGGAGTACGAATGTTCTGAATGGCCTAATCTGATTGGTTCTAAGCATCTGTAGCACCTCCCCTTCTCCAGTGAGGCTCAACTCAAGGTTATCGGGACCGATGTCATCGTACTTGGAAACGTCGATGGTCACGAACATCTGATTATCTTGGACGTACACGTCTTCCTCGGGAATTGAGTCATCTTTCGATGTGTGCTGGCCTTCGTCTACATCGACTCTGACCTCAGATATCGAGGGTTTGATGTGAATATCTACGCCCATCTTCTTCAGAAACTCACCGAGCCCATGAGGTCCACTTAGCATAGATTCGAAGTTCTTCATGAGTTCCTCTGGGTTAGAGTTTAGCCCTAATTTGACTTCACTCATGGACACCTTCTCCGGATCGATGCCCATTTCCTCGAATTGGCTTCTGACTTGTTTGATCATTGTTTTCAGGGTTTTTACGTCGATTGGCATGCCCATTTGTTCGAACATTCTGGCCATCTCCTCCATGGATTCCTCGTCGAAATCGTCCCAATTTTCTCCAGTCATAATATCACTAGTCAACCTTTAGTTGTATAGTGCGATGGATGGGTGGTATTTGAATGAAACGGATATCCCTCGACGAGATTGTGCCAAATTACGTATGAACGTATTGAAAAAAGAGGCTTGAGTGGGTGATTACAGAATGGTCGAGTCTGATCACGATATGGCGCTGGAAGACACAGACAGAATTCATGGAAGGACTGCTTTAGTCAACAACGTCAAGGCTGCTTCATCTCTTGCGGGGGCGATTCGATCCACTCTAGGTCCGAAGGGGCTTGACAAGATGCTTGTTGACGGGGACGGTTCTGCTTTGGTTACAAACGATGGAGTCACGGTTCTGGAGAAGGCAAACGTAGAACATCCCACAGCGAGACTACTTATCGATGCCTCTTCGTCTCAAGATAGGTCGGCGCGAGATGGGACTACTACGACGGTTCTTCTTGTTGCGGAGATGTTGCAGAACGCTCTGGAGCTAGTGAGAATGGGGGTTCACCCCTCCATTATCGTAAATGGCTACTCAATTGCATTGGAGGAATCAATCAGCGAGATTGAGAGAGTCTCGAGAGAATCCAATGAGGTTCAGAAGTCGCAAGTCGTGAAAACGTCCTTGCAGGGCAAGGGAGATTCTTCGATATGTGGACTGATTGCAAACCTAGCAGTTGAGGCAGCAAACGGACTAGTGGACGTGGAAGGAGGGGACGACTTGGAAAGAATGGTGGTGAAGCGTCTACAGATTAGGGAAGGTAGTGTCATGGACTCCTCATTGGTCAATGGTTTGATGCTACTAAAATCAAGAGTCGATGCAAACAGTCCAGCGAATTCCGGAGGAGGTGTGATCGCAATCATTGACGGAGGGTTGGAACCGCCCAAGCTACAGGCAAATGCATCGATCGAGGTGAGCAGCCTCGGAGTTCTCCAAGAGTTCCACGAAAGGTCTCGAGAAAATATGCAAAAGCAAGTTGAGCATCTCGCATCCCTTGGGATAGATTTGCTCATAGTTAGGGACGGAATAGCTGACGAAGCGATAATGCAACTGACTGAGGCGGGGATTGTGGCATACCGGAGGTTCGAGAGAAATGACATGGATTTATTGTCTAGAATTTCTGGAGCTAAGCCTGCCAGAAACGCCAGTGCATTGGAAATGGAGAATCTCGGAACTTATTCAAAGAGATTAGAGGAAAGCATCGCAGATGTCAAGCACACCATAATCGAAGGTGATGGAGTGGGAATGACTCTGGCAGTCAGAGGATCATCACCCGCGGTAAGGGAGGAAGCAATCAGAATTTTCGACGATGCAATTGGAGTTGCTCATCGCCTTAACAGCAGACCCGGGGTCCTACCTGGAGGGGGGGCTATACAGTCTCACCTAGCTAGGCATCTGAGGCCTTTCTCTCAGACTCAGTCGGGAAGAGAGCAGCTTGCCATTGAGGCATATGCTTCAGCGCTTGAGTCGATTCCAAGGATTCTTGCTGAAAACGCAGGCAGGGATCCAGTGGAAGTGATTCTCTCTCTATCAGCCGATCAGAAGAAATCGGGTGCATGGATAGGTTTAGACCTTCAGAGAGGAGAGAACTGCGATATGGCGGAGATGGGTATCTTGGATACTGAATTCGTAGTGAAGCACGCACTTTCCGGGGCGACGGAAGCCGCAATCGGTGTGCTCAGAATTGACGACGTCCTCTGGGCTCGAACGGACCCTAGCACTCCCGATTGGGAAGAGGAAGCTGAGGACTAGGAACTCGAGATTCCCCTCAGCATTTCATCGACCAAGGAACTAAGATTGAAATCTGGGGACCAATTCCACTCTCTCTCAGCAACAGAACCATCGATCGAATCTGGCCATGAGTCAGCATATTCCTGCCTAACATCGGGGACGAAATCACAAGTAAATCCCTCGACTCTTTCTGATATTGCGTTCACCAGCTCCTCCGCTGAGAACGAAAGACAGGGGATGTTGTATCCAGCTCGGGACTCTCCGAGAGAGACATCGCTAGAATCCATAAGAGTGAGCGTTGCATTGATTGCATCATCCATGTAGAGCATTGGGAGACGGGTGTCCGGACGTACGAAGCACTCGTAGTGACCTTCCTTTAGTGCAGCATGGAATATTTCCACAGCATAGTCTGTTGTCCCCCCTCCTGCAGGAGCCTTGTATGATATTAGACCCGGATAACGAATGCCTCGAGTGTCGACTCCGAAGCGTCCTAGATATTCACGAGCTATGGCTTCCCCGGTCACCTTCGTCTCACCATAAACCGTTGTGGGGTTGAGTGCTGCACCCTGAGTGGCATGCTTTGGTGAATCTGGGCCAAAAACCGCTATTGATGATGGCGAGTACACCTTGAGGTTGCAAACCTTGGCTGCCTCTAGTATTGAAATTGTCCCACCTATGTTTATCCTGCGGCATAAATCCGGATCACGCTCCCCTATTGCAGATAGAAGTGCTGCGAGATGGTATATCGTGCCAACCCCCTCATTTTGGCAGATTCTGGAAATCCCATCGGTATCAAGAACATCCAGAATCACGAATGGGCCCCCTTCAACGGAAGAATGCCCTGCTGATTCCTTAATATCAGAGGCGATTACCGACTCGTTTCCGTGCCTTTCACGAAGTGCTTGAACCAAATCCGTACCAATCTGACCCAGTGCCCCGGTGACCAGCACCTTGTCTCCCGTGGTGTCCGACATGTGTAACCGTAATTCTGACGCTACTTGAAATTAAAGAATAAGCAAACAGGATTATATTGGCCAACGTTGATAGAGGAGGGGCAACTGATTTGAACCCCGTTGATGAGATGAAGTATGTCGTTGTGACGGGTGGAGTGATCTCCGGATTAGGCAAAGGAGTGACTGCTAGTAGCATTGGCGTTCTTCTAAAAAGCGCTGGACTGAGAGTAACTGCAGTCAAGATTGACCCATATCTGAATACAGACGCGGGAACGATGTCTCCGTTTGAACACGGGGAGGTCTTCGTTCTGGACGATGGTGGAGAGGTTGATCTAGATCTAGGAAACTACGAAAGATTCCTTGACGTGTGTCTGACGAGAGAGAACAACATAACCACAGGAAAGGTGTATGATAACGTAATTCAGAAGGAGAGGAGGGGAGACTACCTTGGCAAGACTGTACAGGTAATCCCTCACATTACCAATGAGATTCAGGACTGGATAGAGAGAGTGGCCCACGCTCCAAGTGATGGCAACGGGAAGAAACCAGATGCCTGTGTGATTGAGTTGGGCGGGACTGTGGGGGACATCGAAAGTGCGCCTTTCATCGAAGCACTGCGACAGTTCCAATTCAGAGTCGGGCAAGAGAACATTTGCTTTGTTCACGTCAGTCTGATTCCAGTAATGGGCCCAGTCGGGGAGCAGAAGACAAAGCCAACCCAACATACTGTGAAAGATCTCAGGGGCCTTGGAATTAATCCGCATATGCTTGTCTGCAGATCAAAGAGTCCCTTGATTGACGACACTCGTCAGAAGATTTCCGCATTCTGTCACGTACCTCCGGAAGCGGTTCTCTCAGCTCACGATGTTACGAACATCTACCAAGTCCCAATAATGCTTGAGACCCAGGGAGTAACTAGGATGCTCTCGGAGAGGTTTGATTTCGAAATCCCAGCCAAGAGGGAAATACTGGAAGATTGGAAAAAGCTGGCTGATCACGTCGACTCGCTAGAGGATGCAGAGGAAGTGCATATTGCAGTTGCTGGGAAGTATACCGACCTCTCAGACTCTTATCTCAGTGTAATAAAGGCCCTTCAACATGCATCTTTCAAGGTAGACAGAAAGCTGGTTATAGATTGGATTGAGTCATCGGTACTGGACGAGGATGCTAGGAAGACGAAACAAGAATCGCATGATGAAGCTTGGGAAATCCTTCGAGCAGCAGATGGAATTCTAGTACCTGGAGGATTCGGTATCAGGGGGATAGAGGGGAAAATTAAGGCTGCAGAGTACGCTAGAGAGAATAATGTCCCTTACTTGGGGGTTTGCCTGGGCTTGCAAGTAGCGACAATCGAGTTCTGCAGGAACGTTTTGGGTATGGAAGGGGCGAATTCCGCCGAATTCGAGGAAAATCCCCCTCACGCTGCCATTGTCTTCATGCCAGAGATATCCAAGACTCACATGGGCGGGACGATGAGGCTTGGGACAAAGCCAACTCCATTCCTAGTGGATGACTGTAAAATCAAGCGCCTATACGGCGGGGTAGAGCACGTAGATGAGAGGCACAGGCACAGATACGAAGTTAATCCAGAACTAATCGAAGATATCGAGAGCTCAGGCTTGATTTACGTGGGCAAGGACGAGACTGGGGAGCGTTGCGAGATTATGGAGCTAGAAGGCCATCCTTATTTCGTCGGCACCCAGTACCATCCAGAGTTCAAATCAAGGCCGGACCGGCCAAGTCCTCCATTCCTAGGCCTCCTGATGGCGGCTTCAGGAATGGAAATCTAATCAACAGAAACTGGTAGGATCCTTGTCGTCCGAAATCCCTGTAGTACCTTCATGTACCTCTTGGATGCGAATTCTTGGTCGAGATCCTCATCGCCAGTCTCAATCCTTAGTGCTCTGACTGTTAGGAGTTTTGCAGGTGTCACCACTCCGAGGATGTTGTCAATACCAATCGAGCCAAGCACGGCTGGAGAAAGTTGCAGATTTCCCCTCCCGATCAGGAAACCCTGGCCCCCCATTGGTGAGAGGAGGAGCGTGGTGGGTCCCACATGAGAGTCTAGGAGTGCGAGTATTCCCGATTCATCCAGGTCCGTGCCAACTTGCTCCCCACCAATAGTAGCATCAATTCCAAGAGTCGTCAATTCAAAACCGATGTTGCCCGCAATCTCACGGAGAGTCCCACCCGAACCCCAGATAATTAGACGGTCGTCACTTACTAGGGAATCCTCGATATGGTCTGATATGCCAATGATGATTTCTTTCTCTGATTCTGTTTCAATCAGCTGTTTAGATCCCTGCATCCACCTCGGAGAATTTGGGGAGAAAGCCTCAGCATAGAGTCGAACGACCCATTTTCCCTTTCTGTAGAGTTCCTCGTCTAGATCCAGTACTTCGGTGGAAGATACTAGGAGATCTCCATGAAGCCATGCTGAAAGGACCTCGGCGGCTGCCTTGGGTGAGCTGGCGAAGCAACCCGAGTGCATCTTCACTCCGGAGGGGACACCTATAATCGGTAGTTCAGAGGATTGCGAATTACCTAGAGAAGCAACGATGTCTCTAGTTGTCCCATCCCCTCCAGAGTAGACTAGAATATCGATTCTATTCTCAAGAAGCCTCTCAATAGCATCTTCAGTATCGGTAGCCGAGGTTTCGCCAGATGACTCATGAACCTCAGAAATAGTCCCAGTCTGAAGTTCCTCGGGAATCCAGTCAGTTCCCATCCTACCTCTGCTGGTTATCCACTCTAGCTGATTTGATTCCCCCCGGTGAATGCTAGAGAAATGCCTTAGCATTGATTCTAAACGTGGTCCTGACCTATCTTCAGCCCCCTTCGAACGAGCCAACTCAGCCTGGCCATCTGAGCCTTTGAGGCCTAGTCTACCCCCTAGTCCGGCATCGGGATTAGCTAGTAGGCCAATGCGCACCATGACTCGCCCAGAGGGAGCGTGTTCTTATCGGTTCACGCTCGGGACACTGTTCAATGAGGGTCGTGGTCGCACTTGGAGGAAACTCACTTCTCAAGAGGAGAGAGGAACCGACTTCGGAGAATCAGAGGAGGAACGTAAGATCTGCCTGCAAGTCTCTAGTACCGCTTGCAGAGAATCACCAACTTGTAATCACACATGGAAATGGCCCTCAAGTGGGACTTCTCGCGATGCAGTCTGCTTCGTACAAGGAAGTAGAGGAATACCCATTGGATGTCCTTGGGGCCCAGACAGAGGGGATGCTCGGCTATTTCATCGAACAGGAACTGGGCAATATGATGCCAACAGAGTCTGCTTTCGCGACAATTCTGACTATGGTTGAAGTTGATCCTGATGACCCTGCATTCCAGAACCCCACCAAACCAATTGGACTTCTATACGGTGAGGAGGAGGCGAAGAAAGTAGCGAAAAAGAGAGGTTGGTCGATAGCCAGAGACGGTGATGGCTGGAGGAGAGTGGTGCCCTCGCCCAAACCTCACAGAATTTTCGAGTTGCGACCCATCCACTGGCTTCTTGAGAAGGGGGTTGTGGTGATTTGTGCTGGAGGTGGTGGGATTCCGACTGCATACAACTCCGAGGGGATACTAGAAGGAATCGAGGTTGTCATAGACAAAGACCGGTCAAGTGCACTACTCGCTAGACAGCTAGGGGCCAGACTACTGATTCTTGCGACGGATGCGGATGGCGTTTACGATGGCTGGAGAAGTGACAAAGCGAAGATTATCCGAAGGGCGACTCCGGAGGAGATGTCCGGGCGAGAGTTTGATGCGGGCTCAATGGGACCGAAGGTAGAGGCAGCATGTGACTTCGTCAGTAGAACTGGCGAGCGTGCCGTAATCGGTTCGCTATCTGAAATAACGGGAATGGTAGACGGGACTTCGGGCACACAAATCACCATTGAATGAGGGTTATTGTGTCAATTTACGGCCAAGGCCTTCATATCGACTGGACGTCGGCGAAGCCGAAGAGGGATACCAGTGGGCATGATTTCTGTTGATGTTGGCGAGGACGGGCCACACGAGTATGCAAGTGGGATTAGCGCAGGAGAGGTAATCAAAAACGTACATGGAAGAAAGTCCGGAGCCGTAGCCGCATTGGTTGACGGGGAAGAGCGAGATATGTCTTACGCTCTGGAGGAAGACTGCAAGGTTAATCCAATACTGGGTGACTCCGAGAAGGGACTCTACATCCTGAGGCACAGTTGTGCCCACCTACTCGCTCAAGCTGTGACTCAACTTTACCCCGATGCAAAGCCGACAATTGGTCCTCCGATCGAACACGGATTCTACTATGACTTCCACATGGACCCTATTGGTGAAGATGAACTCCGTGAGATAGAGAAGAGGATGAAGGAGCTGGTTAAATCGAACATAGCAATAGAACGAGAGGAGTACGCCAACGACTCACTAAGGGAGTTGTTCAGTGCAAATTCCTTCAAGTTGGAGATAATGGATGACAAGATTGGTCATGATGTGGGCTCTTCCGCATATCGGCAGGGCGAGTTCGTCGATTTGTGCAGGGGGCCTCACGTTTCCCTCACTTCACAGTTGAGGTGGTTCAAGCTAACTAGCACTAGCCAGGCCTACTGGAGGGCAGACAGGGATCGTGAATCATTAGTCAGGATTTACGGGATGTGCTATTCCTCCAAGGATGGCCTTAAGCAGAGAGAACGGCAGATCGGAGAGGCCGCCAGAAGGGATCACAAGAAGATTGGAAAGGAGATGGGCCTCTACATGATTGACGAGCTAATCGGCAAGGGCCTACCTGTATGGCTACCCAATGGTGAGATCCTGAAATCCGAGATAGAGAAGTTCGCTGTAGAAACGGAGGAGTCCTATGGCTACGTCAGAGTGACCACCCCTGTCTTGGGGAAGAAAGAATTGTTCGAAATGAGCGGACACCTCCCCCACTACTCCGATGGGATGTACCCTCCCATGAAGATGGACGACGGAGAGTACTACCTCAAGGCGATGAACTGCCCAATGCATCATCTGATTTTCTCCAACAGTAAGCGTTCATACAGAGAGTTGCCGATTAGGATTGCTGAATACGGAACCGTATACAGAAACGAGCTATCCGGCACCTTAACCGGACTTCTCAGAGTCAGGATGCTGTCGATGAATGATGCCCATATTTACTGTACATTGGATCAGGTTGCAGAGGAGGTTGAGAGCAACGTTCGGATGGCACAGGAATACTACAAAACATTCGGTTTCGAGGACTATGACTTCCGCTTATCCCTGTGGGACCCAGCGAACAAGGACAAGTACATCGATCAACCCGAGAATTGGGAGTCCACTCAGAACCATCTCAGACGCATTATGGATGGCTTGGATGTGGATTACACCGAGGCAGTCGGGGAGGCAGCATTCTATGGTCCGAAGATAGACATTCAATTCAGAACGACTCTTGGAAGGGAGGAGACGCTGGCCACAATTCAGCTGGACTTCGCGGCCAAGGAAAGGTTCGGGTTATCCTACATGGATGAGACGGGTAATGAGAATGGCGAGGTCTTCGTGATCCATCGAGCACCTCTTTCAACGCACGAGAGATTCGTGGCTTTCCTCCTCGAACAGTGGACGGGAAATCTTCCGACCTGGCTCTCACCATTGCAGACACAGGTAATCACCATCTCCGAGAAGCACAAGAAATACGCCGACCAGGTGAGGGAGTCCCTAGAACTGGCAGGAGTAAGAGTGAGCGTGGATGACTCGGACAATACGATTGGGAAGAAGATTAGGACGCACAGGAAGAATCGGCCTGCCTACATGTTAATCCTAGGGGACGAGGAGATGAGTGGCGGTACCGTCTCGATTAGGGGGCGGAGCGGGAGTCAAAAGAAAGGTGTGAAACTGGAAGAGTTCGTTTCAGACATCTTTGCCGAGATTTCCAATCGGAGTAGAGAGCTTTCACTGGACGAGTGAAGTATCAATACTGGACCCCATCTAGGAATATCCACAATGGTCACCAAGGATGGCATTGGAAGCTCCGATAACTCGGAGGCGATGCTGTCAACAGCACGTTCTGTGATTCGCACATGCCTCCAAGTCAGGAGGGAGGAGGACGTCCTAGTAATCACTGATCCAGATACAGCGGAGGTGGGCCAGGCGCTATACGAGGAGGCTGCAAGAGTAACAGACCGGATACTCCTGGTAATGATGCCACCAACCCAGAAAACTGGGAAGGAACCTCCCCTTCCAGTCTCGGACATAATGAGGAAAAATAGGGTGATCATCATTGCAACCAAGGATTCCCTCACGCACACCAGGGCAAGGCAGCAGGCGACCAAAGAGGGAGCTAGAATAATCTCCATGCCTGGAATTGGGAGTATTTCCTTCGAGTCGGGTGGCATGACTGCGGACTACAACGCCTTGCAAAGAGAGATTAGCGGCATGGGTTCAGTCTTCAGGAGGAAGAGGAGGGTCCGCGTCAAGTCAAAAGCAGGGACGGATGTGGAGTTCACCACCGGTAACAGGTGGATTCTAGAAGACAACGGAATTTGCAACAGACCTGGGCAGATTGCCAACCTACCTGCAGGAAAGGTGTTCGTCCTCCCCAAAGAGAAGAGCATGAATGGTACCATTGTAATCGATGGGTCGTGGGAGGGGAGGCTGCTGGAAGATTCCATCTCGTTCAAAATCGAAGAAGGTCTAGTTACCGGCATCTCTGGCGGGGAGCTAGCTGAGGAAATTAGTGCGGTTTTCGAAGTTGCAAAATCTGGAGTAAGGAACACCAAGAGAGATCAAGTGTGGACTGTTGCTGAGTTCGGATTCGGTATGAATCCGAAGGCCACGAAACTGGTAGGAAACAAAGTCGAGGATCTTGTTGTCAGAGGATCATCGTATTTCGGGTTCGGCGACAATTCCCACATCGGTGGTGATGCCAGAGTCGGGATTCACCTCAGAGGTTCGCTCATTGACCCTGAGGTAACCCTAGAGGATTCTGTGATTGTTTCTGAAGGGAAGATATCTGTTCGGTAGGTGATCTAGTGCGTGCAGTACTCTGGTGCAACGGCTCAATGCCACCTTCCACAGTAATTGACTCGGTAATCTCTGGTGATGTACCAGTATTCGGAGTGGATGGTGGTGGTGATCGCGCCACTGAATCTGGCATTGAAGTTGAAGAGATTCTCGGCGACCTAGACTCTGTGGACGTTCTTTCCTGGGAAGGGAGAACGGTGGAGTTGGCCGAGCAAATGACCAGCGATCTGGCAAAATCACTCGTCCTTCTGATTGACCGAGGATTCGATGAGATTGATATTGTCGGTGCCGATGGTGGCGAGCCCGCCCATATCCTCGGAAACTGGGCAGCAATGCATGATGCCCCTCCCGGGGCCCTCATCCGTATTCATCACGAGAATCATGTCACCACAAGGATTCATCCCGAAGAGGGGGAAGTGTCGATGGAAATCGGACTAGGGGAGGTTTTCTCGGTCTTCGCTCTTGAGCCGAGCAAGGTGTGGATTTCAGGAGCCAAGTGGGAGATGTCCGGAGATTTACTTTCCCTCTCCACAAGGGGGCTGCACAACGAAGGAATGGGCGGCATGGTCTCAGTAAGAAGCGACGGGGTTCTAGCGATCATCTCACTACGATGACTACTCTTCCTCGCGCACTTTCATAGCTAGCATCAGGGCAATCGGACGGGTCCTCTCATCCTCCTCGAGTGCTATTCGTGCAATTATCATGATTGGAACTCCAATTATTGCCCCGGAAATCCCCCACACTGAGGCGCTAACCATGACCGTTAGGAGGAGAACCAGGGGCGAAATCCCAAGTCTCTGTCCAGAGAGGTTTGGCTCTATGAAGGAGCCGAAGAGTTGCTGATTGCCGATCATGGCTACTCCGAGAAACAGGGCTTGGATTGGGTCCAGTACTATCAGGGCGATCATCATCGGTGGTATGGTGGCTAGAAGTGCCCCGAGGATGGGGATGAAGTCGAGCATGAAGCATAGGACTCCGAACAAAAACCAACCTGGAATTTCCATGTACCAGAGAAGGAAAGTCAGAATGATTGCTTGGCCGGCGCTACAAGTTGCCTTCGAAATGACATAAGTCGATATTGCCTCTGATGAGTTTGAGACGATGTTCCTAACCCTGCTATAGGAGCTTGGGAAGGCAGCCTTGAATCTTCCAGGGAGGCTCTTCTCCTCAAGGATCAGGAATATGACAAAGATTGCTACTGTGGCCATTGTGGTCATGAATGAAGCAAGATCGGCGAGTATGTGTGTGGCAAAATCCTGGATGTTCTGCGGATCAAGGACATTCTCGATGGCTTTCTGGCTGGTAATCAGATCTTCGAAACCATAGAGGTTGGCCTCGCCCAGATTTGTCCACTTTTCGTCGAACTTGTCAATCAAGCCCCCCTCCTTGTTCATCTCATCTTTGAATTGATCGATATTCCTGTACAGCAGTATAGAAACGGCATACGAGGCCATTACACCGAAGGCAAGAATCACTCCATAGGCCAGCATTGGCATTCTTGAGACAACATCGAATCTCTCGATTAGGTACTGTTCAGGTGCCCTGATTAGGAAATAGATGAGAACTGCAATTGCGAGAGGCATCAGGATTGGTTTCAGATTAACCAGTACGAGATAGCCCACTAGGGTGATGATTCCAAAATTTGCTATCGTAGCGCTATTCGATCTCCGCGGTGAAGTAATTCGGCTCTCCATCGAGCAGCGGAAGACGGATGAGCAATCAAGAGTTTCCCCGGACGTTAATCAGGATATGGCTCGTCGATAAACTGCCAGGAAGTCCTCAGCGTTGCCATCGAGAGTGAACCGATCGAGGACTCTTCTCCTTCCCTCGGCGCCCTTCTTGAGCAGAGATTGCTTAGAAGATACCTCAGAAATAATGGCTTTGGCGAGAGAATCTACTGAGCCGATTTCGAACAGTGCCCCGACACTGTCGTCTACCATTTCAGGCAGAGGGCCGTGGTCAACCGTCACGACTGGCGTGCCAGAGCTCATGGCCTCCAGGGGAATTAGGCCCTGGCCCTCGTAGTATGAAGGGTAAATCACCAGATCAGAGGCCCTGTACATCTCGGAGATTTGCTCGAAACCCATTCCAGACTCGATGGTAACCCTGTGACTAATCCCCAACTTAGCAGCCAGACGGTATAGCTTCCTTCTAAGAGAACCACGCCCAATAATCACCATGTGTGAATCGGTTGATTTGGCAGCCCTGGCGAATGCTTTCAGAAGCAATCCATGCCCCTTTCGAGCAGCAAGTCTACCTACAGCAAGTAGGAGGAGAGTATCGGGTCCAAGACCGTACTTCCTCCTGATCTCGTTCTTCTTGTGAGTGTCTTCCTCGCTATCCAGATGCATTGGAACGAACATGCTCGTATCTACCCCCCAATGAATGACCTCGCAATCCCAATCCGAGGGTGCGTCGTACCTAGATTCAAGGTCCAACTTTGTTGCCCTGGAGTTTGGAACTACCACTGCAGAATGTCGGATTGCTGATTTCTCAAAACGGGCATACCTACTTGCCATGAAGCGAATTGCTATGTCGTTTGGGTTCGACCACACCGCTGGTTCCCCGAAACTCGCTGCTAGAGTCAGTCCGTCCCTCTCCCCTAGCCAAGTTCCGTGCATTGATGATACCACGGGCGCTACTTCTCTCCGACATCTGTCGAGTTGTTTGGATGACCAAGATACCATGGGGCAATGGAGATGAACGACATCAACTGGTTCATCTGCATGAAGGAGGACCAATTCTTTCAGAGCTGTCTTGCCGTAAGAGCGCGTGAATTCAAGGGGTATCTTAACCCATGGAACTTCAATGATGCTGACTCCTTCAAGAATAGGGGAGTTTTCTCTAGATTTCCTAGTAATGACTGAAATCCTGTGTCCCATAGCCGCCAGTTTGGATGATAGGTGGTATACGGTAGACCCCATCCCCCCCCATCTAGGTGGGTACTCTCCCGATATCATCGCTATGTGCATGGTTCCACCGGTAAACCGGTCTAGGGAGGCGTTATTGAAGAGAACGGGAGTGGAAATGCCTCTACAATGGTTCAAAAATAGGACCCATGATGGGTAATTCCCCATGGAAGACCCCCTGCCAGTCCACGTGACCGTGGTAATCCCTACGAGAAACGAGGAGAAGGCCATTGTGGATACCATTCGATCAGTCCCAAGCGACGGCTGGTGCAAGGAGCTGGACTTCCTAATAATCGACGGAAATTCCGAGGACCGTACTCGCGAGCTCGCTGAGGAAGAAGGGGCCGAGGTGTATCTCGAGGCGAGGAAAGGGTATGGGAGAGCCTACAGGACGGGTTTCGCCATTGCCCCTGGGGAAATAATCGTCACAATGGATGCTGATTGCACTTATCCCGGAGAGGAGGTGCCGAGACTAGTTAGGAAACTAATCGAAGAGGACCTCAAGTTCATCACATGCGATCGTCTGAAGAGGGCTGAGGATGGAGCGATGTCCGGCCTCCATGGATTCGGTAATTGGGCTCTCTCATTCACTGCGAAGATGCTGTTCTTCTATGGCATTCACGACTCTCAGTCAGGGATGTGGGTCTTCCACAAGGAGATTATGGAAAACCCGAGGATGCGTCCCACTAACGATGGGATGCCCCTCTCCGAGGAGATGAAGATCAATGCTAGGAAGTGCTTCAGTCGTGATGAAACAGTGGAGGTTTCCGTCCCATATAGGTCCAGAGTGGGGACCGCTGAAATCCACACTTGGGGGGACGGGTGGAAGAACTTCAAGTTCCTATTCTCTAAGAGGGTCGGTCTGAACAGGGAAAGAACCCCTTGGGGACCTGAGAACTAGTCTTCGGAGTCGAACTCCTCGTCCATCTCCCTAGGGTCGAACGATGACCATGACTCGATGACCTGCATATCCTTGGCTATCTCTGCCATCTTCATCCGTCTGTAGGCAATTCCCGCCATCGAAAGAGATACTATGGTGATTACGAGCAAGGGAATCCCCAGAGATGAGACCCAAGCCTCCAGGCCATCATTGCCCGGTTCAACGATAGGAACTGTGTGAACTGCACCAGGAGATACTAGATCAGCATCGATGGCCCAGACTTCGACCCTCGCCCAAGAACCCCCGGAGACCACCCAAGAAAACCTCGACGTCCATATGCCATCGCCCTCCACTGAGTCCCCGTTTGTTCCATCGTCGTAGAAGTACATTGCAACAGATACTCCGCCAGCTATTAGTTCTCCGCGAACGATCTCGGTAGTCCCATCTGCATCCTGAACTCGGACTGTGGTAGTTACCTCTGTGGGAACACCGTCCTCAACCCTATTCACGGATACCATCAGGTCGAAAACTTCCGGAGCACTGAAGCCAACTGTTAGATTGACTGATGCGACAGAAATTTCACCTCTGGAGTCCTTGACCAGCAAATCCACCCTGACTGGTCCGGGCTGGAAT
This sequence comes from Methanobacteriota archaeon, assembly GCA_004195615.1. GTDB lineage: Archaea > Thermoplasmatota > Poseidoniia > Poseidoniales > Thalassarchaeaceae > UBA36. Next base: position 265,800 of record PSPW01000001.1, read on the forward strand.
GAAATGTTGAGGGATGTGCTATCGCTGACAAGTTGCCCGTCGACTCGCCATTCGTAAAGCACGATGTCATCATCGTAGTCAAAGGAATCTGCAGCGCTTAGAATGACTTCTTGACCGGGAGGCAAGTATTGGCCATCATCCATTCCAGAGATCACTGCTACTGGGCCTGTCTCTAGGACGGTGATGCTCTGAGAGTGAGTACGCTCCATTCCTTTCTCGTCAGTTAGTAGGAAAGTCAGGTTATGAATCCCATGAGATAGGTAGTCATTGTACCAGTAGGCAGCGGTCTTGGAATCTAGTATCATTCCATCCAGGTCAGAAGTGACCGTGACGGAGAAATCGTCGCCATCCATGTCGACGGACTCTCTGAAGTCGAAGAGGACAGGGAGATTTGAGTAGACTTGCGCATTCGGAACTGGAGAGTCTAGAATCAACAATGGTGCAGACTCGGACACAAATATCTCAATCTGGTCCGATTCGGGACCACTCCCATCATCGAGGGTGAGGGTGATGGTGTGCTCTCCAGCAGGGAGTCTCGTCAACACATCCCAACTGCTTCCAAGAGGATTTTCCATCTGGTCTGACTCCCATAGTACTGAGACCAGGTCGCTACTAGTTCCTGGCCCTGGATTGCACAATAGCCCACTACCGTTGTCTGGAAGTTCTGAGCAAGAAAGGTCCCAGTCTCCAGAGCCGGTAGAGTCGAGGACAATCAACTCCGACGAATCTGTATAAGTCCCAGTAATGGGGTTAGAAATTATGACATTTGGAACTGAGTTGGTCACTTCCAGAATCTCGGAGTGAGTTTTCCACTCATTAGCGTGCTCCTCCCTGATATCACTGACTTTCATAGTGACAGTGTGGATTCCCTTGCTGAGGGTGCCTGTCCACTCGAGTAGTTCTGGGGATGACCCTGCTCCTAGGAGTCCATCGATGTCACTGTGAAACTCGAATCTGATGTCATCCCCTTCAGGGTCGAAGGTCTCGTAACCGGTCAACGCCACCCAATCTACTGAGGTCTGGCCGTTTCTGGAAATCTCCATCACCGGTTCTGGAATCTCGTTGTATAGCTTTACTCTGAATGTCCATGAAATTATGTTGTTGACTCCGTCCCATGCCTTCACTGCCACAGTGAAGGTGTCTTCAGGAGCCCCTATGAAAGACCTGATAATCTCCGTCGGACAATTTGGGTTTTCGGGGTCGGGGTCGGGGTCTGACTCGTACGATGCGGTTACCCAGCACCACAGATCCCCTTCCTCAGGATCGTAGGTCCCATCCAGATCGATGGTCACGTTCGCTGTTTGCCCCAAGGAGAGAGTGCCATTTGATGAGATTGAGGGTGATGTATCCACAGTAAGTACCGGAGGGAGATTTACCAATTCCAAACCACGGGTCTCGTTTACGCAGTGGCCTTCGGAGTCACATACCTCCAGGGTGATGATGTGGCTCCCATCTGAGAGGCATGGCTCCGATTCGTTTAGGTTCGCAATGAAGAATGAGTTGTTGCTTGATTGAAGATAGCATGCGGATCCTATGTCCCCATCGATGCTGCTTGTCCAGCTGTAAGTGAGGGAGTCGAAGTCCAGATCCCAGCTCTCCCTTGAATCGAAAGTAATCTCGCTCTCGCTAGAGAACTCCATCTCGTCCAATGGCGACTCCCAAAGGATGAATGGAGGCTGATTGCTGAGTTCGAGTCTGCAGTAGACCCTCTTATCACCATCTATCTGCATTGGCTCGGAGTCATTGTGAACCCCGTCGTAATCGCATCCCACGTAGGCTGTATTGGTAGAGGACCATCCCTGAAGAGGGGTCCATCTCTCACCCACGAATGGTCCGTATTCGAACATTCCCTGATAGGGCTGAGTCGCAAAGACCTCGCTCTCGAATTCCTGGAAGGAGATGTTTACCGCGGCCAATGGTATGTTGAGGAGGTTCTGATTGGTTGTGTGGACATCGACCATCCACATGACATCCACAATGACATCATCCTCGGAGTTCTCTGGAGTGAGGATGTTTCCAGAAGAAATCCAACGCAGGTGAGAGCTGGAGTTCAATGAGAATGTGCTCGGTGAGCCCGAGCGTTTAGTCAGGGATGAGTCCGTGAAATTAGCTGAACTATGGTCGATTTGAGGAAGTGCGTCGCAGATAAGTGAGACGCCGTCGGCGATAAACTCGGTGTGTGAGTATAGGTCCAGACAGTTTGACGAGCTGTCCCAGATCACACTGTTAGAAATTCTAGATGGGAGAGATCCCTTTGCCTCCCAGTACATCCCCCCACCATCCCCACTGAGGTCAAGGCCGTTAATCTCGGCATCTACGCCCTTGAGTCTGATCGAGTAGTTAGAGGAGGGAGAGTGGATTGCGATATCGTCGAGGATGACAATTCCTGGGAACAGGTTCCCGCTGTTGTCGATGTCCAGAGCCGGCCCGGATAGTGATCCTTCGACGGTAGTGGAGATCAATTGCAAATCGATGCTGTCTCTGACAACTATCCCCCTCTGATCACCATCTGATGAGCAGGAGTGACATGAGACGTTCTTCCCTCCGCTCATCACGTAATTCGACTCCTGGAAGTAGAGTCCGGCTGCATCGGAGGAGCCGATCCCGTTTCCAGAAGTGTGAACATTGGAGAGTTCCACGTTGCTGGAATCGGTAACGAAAACTCCGTTCCCGGTGTTTTCCTCGCTGACCACGTTTTCCACCTTGGGATGGAATTCCACGAAGGAAATGCCATTTGCGGCATTGCCCCGAATTGTCCAGTTGCTACCGATAACTCCGCCCTTGGCCATCACAACTCCTGACCCAGAGGAGTTCTCCACGACTAAGTCGGAGATCTCTGCTGGCCCCTTGCTGGTCCAACTGGTGCTACGGAAGAGGATGCCAGCACCTTCGTGAGGATTGGAGGGCGACTCGGGGCCGTTGTTACGAATAGTGATGTTTGTCAGGGATGTGGAGGAATCTGTCGTGTAAGCCCTGAATCCCACAATGGCGTTGTCCTCGATTACGGCATCAGTAACTTTAGCTCCGGATGTGTTGACATCGAAGGCTGCACCGATACCGAGTCCGGGAGTCTTTGCATTGGGGCCTCCAGTTCCTCGTATCTCGAGTCCGATGAATACTACGTTGGTTTGCAGGTTGGAGTAGTTCGTGTGGTCGAGGCGCTCCACGAGAACCCCTCTGTACTGGCAGTCCTCGACTTTCGTGTTGAGGAAAGTGGGTCTGGTTGTCGTTTCTGAGATGTGCCTGACGATGATCCCGTTGTCAGAGTTGGAGACGTTTGAGTCAGTGAAGAGCGGAATTGAGTCCTCGACCCAGATTCCAGCTGCTGCAGCCAACGTCGCCCCTGTCACGTTGGTGATGGAGATGTCACTCCAGAGTCCACCTGAGTTGTACCAGAGGTTAACTCCGCGAGTCATCAGATTTCCTATCGTGGCACCCTGGATAATCGGTGCAGAGTAGTTGCCCGCGGAAATCCCGATCCCGTATCTCCACGTAGTGGATGACCCGTGCACGTCCTGTCCGCCCCCATCGATTACAATGTCCCTGAGCGTTGGTGATGCGCTGTCGAAGAGATCGATCGCGACCTTGTCTGCATTGTTGACTCGGAGGTTGCTGATTACCGGGTTGCTTCCGTAAATCGTGATTCCGTACTCGCCATCTGAGATCGTGAGGTTGTCCAGAGTCGAGCCCTTGTTATTCGAGGTGGAGTTGAAGATTATCCCCTGATGGTCCCCCGAGATGGAATCGATGGAAACCGGTGAGGACTCCGTGCCCTCCATCGTAATCCTGCCATCCACACCCAGCCTCTCTCCATCACCCAGAAGGATGGTGGTTCCTGCTTGGATCACAAGGACCTGGTTGGACTGCACCAGATAGCCGTCTTCTAGAGAAACCGTTCCACTCCAGACTGTTGTCGTCCGAGATGAGCCGGTCGATACGGCGGAGAGCATGGGTGCCATGAGGAGCATTAGCACCAGAGTGATTCCCAAGCGCATGAGCCCTGCCGTTGGCAATCAGCGTTAATCACTTGCGTGATTTGACCCATTCTGAATATGCCACAGTAGGAGTCATAAACATCCAGTTGGGCCCACCGCACTAATGACGTCACTGGCGTGGATTTTGATTTCATGCGAGCCCGGACGGGAGAGGGATGTGTACCTCCAGCTTCTGGACATACCAGTGGTGTCGGAGGTCTCGATTGTATACGGGGAGCTCGACATGGTTGCGAGGATTGACTTTGAGAGCGAGAAGCAGATGTCCAAGATTCTAATCGAGGATATGAGGAACGTGAAAGGGATTAGAAAGACTGAGACCCTGATCGCTGTGGAGGTGTGAGATTTGGCTGTGGGATTCGTTCTGATCACTACCGAGCCCGGAGAGGAGATCCGCGTAAGGGAGAAGGTCGCAGAGATAGATTGCGTCAAGGGCATCTGGGTCGTCTTTGGTAGCTTCGACTGCTTCGTTAAGGTGGAGGCGGATGAAGAATCGAAGCTAACTGAAGCGATAGTTCAGGGTATAAGGTCAGTTCCAGGAATCGTCGACACTAGGACCCTGATTGGCGCCGAGATCTAGAGCTCCCTGCTAAGTCTGCGAGTCAACTCTCTTGATGCTTTACCGCAACCCGTGGAACGAAGACGGACGATGGACTCCTTCCAGCTAGAGAGTCTCTCGTCCCTAATAATCACCCCTCTCCAGTACCACCAGTGCGCCTTGGCACGACGATGAGGGGCTAGTGAATCCCTCAGGGATCCGGGGTCGAAGTCGGAATGGGCCTCTACGAGCCACTTCGGGGGTTCGGAGCAAGCCTCGAGTGCCATGTGCATGGAACGCAGTTTGTCGAAGGGATCTGTCGACGACCCGATGTGCGATCTTGCTGCCTCTAGTGCCTCGTCGAGGAACTCCTCCGCTTCGGTACCAGCAGATAGCCTGGACCTGAGATCTAGGGCTGGTAACCTAGGATCCTCTGGACCTATCCGGTTCTCTATGGAATCGCGAGTTCGTGAGGCTTCCTCCAGGTTACCGGATTCCAGGGCGAGCGAGTGCCTCAGCAAATCCAGGACCAGAGAGGCAAGCTCCCTATCCTCTGATTCCAGATCGGATAGGTTCACCGAATCAGCCCCGGACAGCAGGGTCTGAGCGATGACCTCACTATCGGAACCTGGGAGCCTGTCGTCGTACTTCCGGACCAATGAGGAGATCTCGGCTCTGACCCTGTCTCCGGGGTCTAATCTAGAAATCGCAGAAGCCTCGAGCTCGTCAGCTCGATCCAATTCACCCTCGACCCTAGCTAGTCTAGCTAACCTCAGGTCCTTTCTGGGGCCCTCGTCCATCGATTCGATGTACTCTGAAGCTACCGTCGACTCCCCTCTCTCTAATGCGATGTCCGCGGCCAACTCGAAGAGCCCCTCCTCAGGGTTTGCCGAGATAGCCTGCTGGAGTACAACTGCGGCAGCTGCCGAGTCTTCGCTAACGATCTCATTGATGCTCTCCGTGATCCATGTCGATTCGACCTCGGTGCCGGACTCCAACCTGTGATGTATCTCCATCCTCCTTGCCCTGGGGCCGGTCCTCTTCGACCACATCTCAGCAAGCTTCGAGTGCATTTCTCCTGCGCCCTCATCTATGAGGGTGGCCCTCCTAACGTTTCGAACCAGATGATGGGGTTCGATGAGTGACCCCGACCAACGAAGTATGGCTGACTCGTCTAACTCCTCGGTTCCGTCTGGTTCGAGCATCTCGTCCACCTCCAAGGGGAGTGGAGATAGGGAAAGCTCGTCCAATGACGATGCTCCGGACTGGCTCAGTCTTCGAAGGACCTGGGACTCGACGTACTCCTGAACGGCACCCGAACCTGGTAGCTTGTCGTCGGGCGACCATAGCTTGATTCCAAGTGGATGGCCATCCATCGCCTTGCACACTTCGATAGCCTCGGTGTCGGACATCTCCTCTGGCAGGAGCTCCCTGGCTAGGGTGATTTCCAGACCCTCCAACCTAATTGAGTCGAAACCAGAGATTTCCGGAAATGGGTTGGGTGCCCTAGTGACAACCAGAATCATGGCTGAGGTGCCAGAACATGCTTCGAGCAACTCTCGTATCCCCCTCACCAGCCTATCACTAGATTGTTGTGCCTCGTCGAGCACGAGAAGGGTCTTCTTCGAGTCGACTCTAGCGACTATTGCATCATTCGAGGACGGTGCGCGGACACCTAGCCACATTCTTGCTATCGATGATGAGTCAGAGTCGGTCTGGCAGGTAGCCCACCTGACTAGCCATCCGTCATCGAGCAGGGACTGGGAGACTGCAGTAGCAACACTGGTCTTCCCTATCCCCGGTAGCCCCTCAAGGAGATAGTTCGACCCCTTTGAGAGGCCAGAGGAGATGCTGCTGACGACCTCGTCCCTGCCATGCAGTGTGATCGAGTCTGGCACTGGACCCACTGACCTCCCTCTGGACTTCCTAGTCGGGCTCGAGCCGCTCCTCGCCTCCTCCCTACCCCTATCGGTCAGGTGGTACACCTTCCTGCGCCGGGGTGCTCCGATTACGTGAGCGGATCTGGAGGAAACTAGTCCCTCTGATTTCAGAAATTTCAGCGGGGGGTGGAGGGCCGATCGAACGACCCCCAAGTGCTCGGCTAGGCCAGCGAGCGAGATCGCCCTAGGCACATCCCATGACTCCTCGAGATCCCTCCCGAAGTCGGATAGGTAGACCAGAATGGCGAGTTGGCGCTGGTTAAGCACGGTGCTCCGTCTTGCAAAGTGTAAATCAAACCCGGCGGCCGTCGCTTCACTTGGCCATGGGCATAGACCACAGCAACTTGGAGCTCCCGAGGGAGCCGGGGGTGTACCTGTTCAAGCGATCAGACGACCGAGTCCTGTACGTCGGGAAGGCGACGGACCTCAGGTCGAGGGTTAGGTCCTACTTCTCCCAGAACCCAGACAGAGAGATGGTACCGAGGCTCGTTAAGGAGGCCGACAAGGTAGACTTCATCGTCACGCAGAGCCCCTCCGAGGCGCTCGTCCTAGAGAGGGAGCTGATCAGGTCTAACCAACCGAGGTACAACTCCGATCTGAAGGACGGGAAGTCCTTCCCATTCATCGCGATGACCTCGCACGAGAAGCCTCGCATCATGTACACCAGGCACCCACCGAAAGACGCGAGGATATGGGGGCCATTCCCTGATGCCGGTGCTGCCAAGCTCGTGGTGAAGCTTCTTCGTCGCCACTTCGGTATGCGGGACAAGACCGACAAGGCCCCCTTCGGGTTCGTAGAGACCGGTGGGGACGAGGGGTACTCCGAGAGGGTCAGGGCGGTCGAGAGCGTCTTGGACGGGAATGCTGGGGCCCTGATTGAAAGGCTGCAGTCCGAGATGGACAAGGCATCAGAGATGCTGAACTACGAGAGGGCAGCTAGGGTACGGGACATGATCGGCTCGGTCCAGGGCGCGAAGTCGGAGAACGTGATATCCAGCAGGTTCTACCAGGACTGCGATGCCGTGGGCTTCTCATCGAGTGGCGACAGCGGGTGTCTGGTAATCCTCCATGCGAAGGAGGGGATAATTCGCGGCCAGGTCGAGTACCAGCTGATCCATCGGGGAGACGTATCGGACTCGGTCTCGCTGATCCTTTCCGAGCACTACGCGAACAGGCGGCCCCCGAAGAGCCTGCTAGTCCCCTCACCCCTCGGCGACTCGATGACAGAATGGCTGTCAAAGAGGAGGCTTGCGTCCGTTGAGGTCAGAGTCCCCATGCGAGGGGAGCTTGCGAAGCTCAGGTCGATGGCGGACAGGAACGCCGAGATACACCTCATCAGGAGCTCCCGAGCGGGTGACCTGGAGAAGACAGCTGCCGACGAGGGAGCCGCCCTTCTGAGCCTCGATACTCTGGATCACATAGTCTGCTTTGACATGTCCCAGACTCTCGGCAAGGAGAGAGTGGGGGCGTCAGTTGTCATGAGGAAGGGCAGGCCCTCTAAGGAGGAGTACAGGACCTACAGAGTCAGGTCGGATGCACAAGACGACCTCAGGATGATGTCGGAGGTCGTGGAACGGTGGGCAAAGAGACAGGACGAGTGGCCCGACCTGCTGCTGCTGGACGGCGGAGAGACTCACCTTTCCACGATTGAGCGGACGCTCGAGGAGATGGGGTTGCTGGGAGAGTTCTCGATAGCGGCACTCGCAAAGAGGGAGGAGACCCTCCACATGAGGGGCATCGAGCCTATACTCCTAGACCGGAGAGGGAGAGTCTTGGTCCACGCTCGCGACGAGGCGCATAGGTTCTCCAACACCTTCCACAAGAAGCGCCGGGGCAAGGGAGCCCTGGCCGACCCGCTCGAGGAGGTAGAGGGACTGGGTGCGAAGAAGATCCAGTCCCTGCTCCGTCACTTCGGAGGGATGAAGGGAATAGAGCACGCCAGCGTCAAGGACTTGCGCGGCGTACCCGGGATAGGCAAGGAGATGGCCGAGAGGATTCGTGTCCATCTGCATAGGTGATCTGATGTCTGGAAGGGGGCCTCACTCTAAGCTCGAGGAGGCCGTGTCCGCATTGTACGCCGGGAGACTCCCCGGCGAACTGCCAAGGCGATGGGAGCGTTTTTCCGACGTAGCGATCATGCCGCAAGGTTCCTTCGAAGGACCTGGTTGGGCTCACGATGGAACCCTATGGGAGGTCGTGGCGGGAGCCCTTGGCGCCAAGCGCCTCGCTAGGATGGGAGAGGTGAGCGGCGAGTTCCGCGAGAGCGGGGTCGAGATGCTGCTGGGCAAGGACGACTGGGTTGTGCGCAGGGAGAGCGGGGTCGACTACGGGTACGCGATGACCCGCTGCATGTTCTCTGCTGGAAACGTGAACGAGAGGCGGAGAATGGGCGAGGTCGCTGGAGAGGACGAAGTGATTGTGGACCTCTATGCGGGGATAGGCTACTACACGCTGCCCGCACTGGTGCACGGCGAGGTATCGGTCCACGCCTGTGAGTGGAACCCCGAGGCCGTCAGAGCGCTGAGATGGGGATTGGAGGCAAACGGAGTCGAGGATCGTTGCGTGGTCCATGAGGGAGACAACAGGGTCACGACCGAATCGCTGGAGGGAGTCGCCAACCGAGTCATCCTTGGTCTCCTGCCGAGCTCCGTGGAGGGGCTGGGAGCCGCTCTCAGAGTACTGGTATCTGGGGGCGGGACGCTCCACATACACGGTCTTGCGCCATCCAAGGACCACACCTCATGGGTTGGGGACGTGCTTTCGTCAGTCTCCGAGATCAGGCCCGGTTCGACCCTTGACCACGCGCTCACCAGGGTGAAGTCGTACGCACCCCACTGGGACCACGTAGTGCTGGACCTATCGGTGGCGTAGGCTCAAACGCGGCCACGCCAGCGGCAAATCATGAGTGACTGGCTGCTAGAGGCCGCCGCGTCGTACAACCAGGACTCCTACGAGCAGAGGGAGAGGTACTCTACGCACCTGCTGATTCCAATCGAGACGATGAGGACGGTGATCCAATGGAGTATGGAGTCGATACCCGACGAGGTGCTCATCGGCTTCGACCCCGACCCAGAGAGGGCGAATCCGAAGAACGTGGAGAGGGTATTCGGCCCGTCCCAGATGACCTTCTCAGGATGCGGTTTCCTACTGGGGACGCCCCACATCGTCAACATAGGGGACTCGTACAGCGTCCACCACGTCCCAGAGGAGTGGACCGACGAGGTCTTCTCCGAGGAGCGTGGCACGAGGGGGTCTAGGTTCGCCAGCTTCCTGCACAGCCACCCCAACGCCTACGCCCATCCGAGCCAGGCCGATGCTGAGGCAGCTGACTGGACCGAGGGCGTCGAGATGATCCTCGGAGTCAGGTTCAGTCCCGCGCCGCTCGGCCTCGAGTGGTACGATCAGGGGGACGGTCACAGGAGGGACCTGAATCCCGATCAGGGAGGGAACCTCCCGGTCCTGACCAATGTCGCTGGCAGGAAGGTGCATGGCTTCGAGCTGATAGGATACCTGCGCAATGGAGAGGGAGTCAACCTCCTGATAACGACTGATGATGGCTCGCCGATAGGGCTGGACCTGACTCAGGGCTGATCCGAGTCAAGACGGATGTAGTTCTGCACGTAGAATCTCAATTCATCTAGGCTCCCCTTGGCATCTGCCAGAGCAGTGTGGTCGCTCCTCTTGTAGAATCTGGGCCCGTTTGGTGCGACCCTCCTGAGGAGCTCCTTGAGGGAGCTAACGTCGATAATTCGGAAGGTGCAGAAGTCCGCCACCACTGGCATCTCGCGCCTGATGAAGCGCATGTCGTGATGTACGCTGTTGCCGGCGATAATCGCACCCTTCGTCATGTGCTCTCTCAGCAGTTCCATGACGGCATCCTCGGCCTCTTTTATCGAGACGCCATCCTCCCTCACCCTGCGAACCAGGCCGGATTCCCCGTGCGTCCTAGTGTTCCACTCGTCCATGGCGTCTAGGACACCGGGGTCGTCGGGCATCACCGCCAGACACATCTCGGCACCCGGGACGGGAGACAAATCGGCCTCGACGACAAAGCATGCCACCTCGATAATCCGCTCACTGTCGGGGTCCAGACCCGACATCTCAAGGTCAAGCAGACAGATGCGCGATTCCTTCACGGACCCGCCATCGGAAACCCGCACTTATTCATGTTGGCTGGAGGATGACAGTGATAGGACCGTTGTCGTGCGGAGGCCGTGACCTCACTGGGATACATCCAGTTCCTGCGACGCAACAGGAGCTTTCGAAAACTGTTCATCAGCGACATGGTGATGTTCACCGGGGACTGGTTCTCCGTAATCGCGATGTTTCTCCTGGCAGCGGAGGCCACTGACAACTCGCCGCTCGCCATAGCAGGGGTGCTCGTCGCTCGTAGCTTCACCTTCGCACCCCTCGAGCCAATCACCGGGATGCTCGCCGACCGCTACTCGCGCAAGGCCCTGATGCTCGGCTCGAACCTCCTGTCGTTCTGCATCCTCTGCGCCTTCCTGGCCCTGGACCTTATGGGCAGCCTGATCTCCGTCTACCTCCTGGCGATGGCCCTAGTCGTGGGCAGGGCTGTGTACGACCCAGCCCAGACCGCATACCTGCCGAACGTGTGCACCGAGGACGAGCTGCTCACCGCCAACGCGCTCGTCTCAGGGGTCTGGTCGGCCGCGATGGGCTTCGGGGCGGGCATAGGCGGCCTCGTCATCTCCCAGTACGGCATCGAGGTCGGTCTGATGATTGACTCGGTCACCTTCCTGTTCGCGGCCCTGATGATCTCGACCCTCCCCCAGGGCGGTCCCGACCGGTCGGAGAAGAAGTCATCCAGCCCCATCGAGATGTTCGGGGAGATTATCTCCGGATGGCGCTACATCCTCGCCCGCCCGCACATCAGGAGGCTCCTCCTGGCGAAGGGCGGATGGGCCACTGGTGGGGGAGCTCAGGTGTTCCTGCTGATCCTGATTGGCATGGAGGCTGGATTCGGAGAGGTGGCTGCCGGGATAGGGATCGTCTACCTGTGCCGTGGATTCGGCTCGGGCTTCGGTCCGATGGTCGCACGCCCGCTGATGGCCATGCCTCGTGTCATGCCGTACCTGATCGGCTTCGCGCTCGCCGGATCGGGGCTCCTCTACATCGGCGTCTCTACCTTCGAGTGGGGGATGTTGACGCTCGTCTGCATCTTCTTCAGCCACGGATGCTCCGGAGTCTCCTGGGTCTTCTCAACCACCCTCCTGCAGAGGCGCTCAGAGGATGAGTGGATGGGTCGCGTCGCGGGGACGGACAACCTGGTCATCACTCTGACCATGGGGGTGTCCACGATCTTCGCGGGCCTGGCCATGGAGCACGAGGTGGTGACGCTGAGGGAGATGCTGCTGATCACTGCGGGAATCCAGATCTCGGTTGGAATGCTCTGGCTGCTGCTGGCCTCTCCGGGGGAGAGGTCGTACATAGCCACTACAGAAGCTTAGGAAGGCCCAGCAGGACTACTAGCGGGAAGACTGCGAACAGCGTTCCCACCATCATCGACCGCTTCGAGGCCTGGACCCTCTCCTGTATTCTGGACTGTATCTCGGAGTCTATCCTGTCGACCGCATCACCCGCTGGGACTCTGACCTGGTCTAGTGCCATGTCCAGCACGTCGGCTCCCAGATCTAGGACTGAGGAGACCGCTCCGAACACCGAGTAGCTGCCCTGCTCCTCCTCGGGTTCCGGCTCCCCCTTCCAAGGACGGGGTATGGAGAAGCTGCGCAGGGACTTCAGGAAGTCTCGGCCAGTCACGGCGGTGTCGACCGCCTGCTTCGCGTTGTCTATGTCGATCGTGGCTAGCCTACGCACGTCGCTCCTGGTCCTGGCCACCCTGGTGAAGTCGAACCCCACCCAGACCAGCCCGGCCATGACGAGGAGGGTCAGTCCGAGGAACGGGATCTCCCAGCTCTCCCAGCCTATGGGCCCCATGTATACGCGCGCTGTCAGGGCTATCGCGCCCGGGAGCAGTATGGCCAACATCTCGTTGAGCACGATGAGCCAGAACCTCTCGGCGTTCAGTCTCTTGATGCGGTCGAGCACCCACCTCGCGTGCTTGGCCCTGTCCTCCTTCGGCATCAGCTTGTGAGATAGATCGAGCAGCGGGGGGGCGACGAAGATGAGACGCATCAGGAATGGCAGGATGATGATGAGCGTGTAGGCCTCGAAGGGGCTGACCGGGGGGACTGAGGGTAAGATTGCCTCGGACATGTCACTGTTCACCTTGGCCCATGCAATCAATCTACTCCCGTTGATGGGTGATCAGCACGTTGGACCCATCCCTGTCAATCAGGGGGAGCGACAGCACGCTGTCGTCGATGATGTGAACGTGGACGGGGCACGTAGCCCCACAAGCAGGAGCGAGGTAGTCCTTGCCGGAAGTGGTCATCACTAGCTTGATTCCCGAACCGGAGAGGAGCAGGTGGTCTATTCCTTGGAATTCCATCATCATGGTCACAGTCTCTCCGGGTATGACTCCCGTGGGTTCGTTGCCGCCCTCGTGGTAGCGGATGTCCATGGTGGCGTGTCCGATCCTGGTGCCAGTGGCCGAGTCCTGCATCTCGACGAACACCTGACCACCGTCGAAGACTGCGGACGCCAGTAGGTGGAGCCTGACCAGTCCTGCGATGTGGATGTCCTCGTCGAATGGCGGGCACTCGACCACGACCTCAGATATGCCCCCGATTATGGGGGCTCCGCCGACCCAGTTGTTGCCTAGGCTGGTGCATTCGCCCATGGGAACGTCGAGCCACTGTACGTCTGTGGGTGGCCATGTCTCCTCGATCCTCCACTCGCCGTCCGAGCGCTGGATCTGCGCCGTGAGGTCGGGTTTGGGACCCTTGTCCTTGAGGTAGTACTCGAACCACTCGAAGAGGTCCTGTGCCCAGTCCCACCGGGTCATGTTGTCCCT